>JBAZTS010000007.1:0-3262 GCA_041661795.1 Minisyncoccota bacterium | reverse complement strand
TTAATCACGACTATTTACCATCAATCGGAAAAGAGATAGAATGTCTCGGAATAAAAAATGGCGTTATTGCTGGTGGTTCTTATTCGTATAAGAAAGAACAATTCGACTCTCTTCAAGAAATTAGAGACCTCGACCTGTTGGTTATTTTAGAATCCGTCGAAGATTTGATTGCTTTGTTAACCGAAAAGAACCAGGAATTTGCGGGAATACTTAAGTTAGAAAAAATCGAAAAAATCTTTTCCAAAAGAGACCTTTTACCAATCAAAGAAAATTTTGCCAGCGGCGTTCGTTATTCAGGAGTAAATATTTTTGGACAAAAAGTATCCGCAAAAATAATCCTCTCTAAAAAACTAAATGAAGCTTTTGGAGATGAACGACCCCACTTTGTAAATATCTTGTCTAAAAAAGATCGACGATTATACCGCCAAAAAAACTTTTTAGGTGATTCTGTTTTGCTGGGGATCGTAAACCAGAAAACATCAGATGAACTGGTCGTCCTCGGGGACTCTGATATTTTTACTATTGGGGATAATTATTCTCTCGGTGTTGTTTCCGACGTGTTTCTTTCTGGTGAGATACTACATGATTCGCTTGCTTCGAGTCTTTCTGTGCTACAAGAAAAATTAATTTTAAAAATTGGTAATCTTTCACATAAAGATGATTTTTTAGAGAAAGATTGGTCCAAAATATTTGTTCGTTCAGATCGGTTTTTAACTGATTTTTCCCATAAACTTAATAAAAAATTCAGGGCAATTATTGGTGATAATTTTGAAAAAATAAACAATACTCCGCCAAAAGGCAAACTTCAGAAATATTTTATTCAATCCACTCCATCGGTAACTAGAAGGGGTTTTGCACAAACACAACTGAAGAATAAAATCGATTCAATGATAAGACATCGGGAATATATAAAATCTGGTCCGTTTTCGTCAAACTCAAATTTTGGTGTGGCTCTTTTTGAAAATGGCAAGAAAGCATTCTTTAAAGAAATGCTTAATGATGCACGCTTTCAAGCAGAAATTTCTGGTTTCGTTTCGGTTTCATCTTATTTCCCAAACTTGCAAGAGCCGATATTTACTGATCCGAAAGTAAATTTAATTTCCTACCCATGGTATCAAGGCGATATTCTTGCGAGAAAAAGATTGATGCCGATAGATAAAGATTCTTTTGACTTTTTTGTGGAGTTGGAACTTCGTAAATCGGAAGACATAATGAATGCTTATATCAATTCTTCTCATGATATACTTCGCGGTTTAGTAACAGAAGAAAGGATATCTTCATCCAGAATACACGAATTATATTATGACCGTTTGGTTGGTGAACGGTTAGGAAAATTTTATGGGAATTTTAAAGTGCAGATTGGCGAGGACGAGGTTCCATTTTCCGATATACTTCATTTGATTCCAATCATTAACGGGAAGAGATATAAACCTTTAGTAGAGTTAATTCAACAAGCCACAGAAGTTCTTAATCCAGCCAAACTCAATAAAGAGTTGATTGTTTGCGGACTTGGAGATGCTCATTCAGGAAACGTGATGTGTGAAAATAATCCGAATGAATATTTATATATCGACTACGAATTTTCGGGTTTTCATTCTCCTTATTTGGATATAGCAAAGTCATTATATAACGACTTTTCCTTTAATCTTTTTTATGCAGATAAGAAACCATTATCGCCCGAAATTAGTGTTTCTGTGAAAAGAGACGGTGATTTAATTATCATTAATCATAATTATGTACCAGACGATTTAAGTAGGTATATTTTGAAGGCAAAAATTGAGGGTATTATTAAACCTTTTCATAACGCTTTATTATTAAATGAAGATGATAACTGGTGGAAGATTTTGGGTTCAGCGATGTTGTGTTGCGGATTATTAACGCGCAACTTATCCTTGTTTTCGGATATTCCGTTTTGGTTGAATTTATCTAACACAATTGAGATGACGGATATAAAACCATATTATGAAAAAATGACGGATTTTTAACAAATGGCAAAATTCACTGAAAAATCAAACTGGGAAGGACAAGAAATTACGTATACTTGGATCCCGACTCCCGATATTAAAAATTATACACCCGTCTCTCAGGTGTATGGTGTTTGCGTAAATGATAAGGGGGAAATTTTAATAATTAAAGATAAAAGATGGCAGATTCCAGGAGGTACTCCAGAAGAAGGAGAAACAGCGGAAGAAACGCTACACAGAGAACTTTCGGAAGAAGCACAGGTTGAAGTTGATAAACTTATCCCTCTCGGGGTTCAGGAAGTGAAATATCCAAATAATCCAAATAAAGAGCAAGGCGAATTATTTTATCAATATCGCTATCTCTCAATTATCACAAAATTAAATCCAACCGCACCTGATCCTGCGACAGGAAGAGAATATGAAAGAAAATTTGTTTCTTTTGATGAGATTGACGAATACGTGAAATGGGGAGGGGTCGGAACTGAAATGTTTAAAGATGCAAGGGGTATATACCAATATCAAACAAAGAACTTTCAAAAGAAAAATACTCCGCGTTAAAGCGGAGTATTATGTTTCCAGTGGATATAACAAATTTATAATTTCGTCTGCCTCAGTTTCTGTATCAGTAGAATGGAGCAAATTTTCAGCTCTCAATTTAAGATTGAGTTCGTGCTGTTTCGGATGTGTTCCGTTTTCCCAAAGCAGCAGATCTTCTTCTGAGAGGTTTACCCAAGAAAGCTTATGTTTTTTCCTGAAGGCTTTCTTCTGTTTCAAAACTTTACTGATAGCATCATCCCCAAAAACCATCATTGTCATACATTGGTTTGAGAGAATGAAATCCTCAAGATCCGCGTAGAAATGTTTATCAAGACAATCTCGATAGATAACTTTTGCAATTTCTCTTGTAATAGTTGCTGGTTGAAGGTTTTTATAAAATAATCCTTCTTGTTCTAACCCTGAAAGAAAATCTTCCACGAGATTGCGTTTAAGACAATCAGGTTTAAAAAGAACAAATACTTTTTGAATGCACATCATTCCTCCTTGTCGAAATGACATTTGAGTTATTCTAAATATAGAATATAACATTAAAGTGTAAAAGTCAAATTTTTATAGTTCGATATCCCCACATCTATCACGAAAAATACCCTTGTAAAATAAGGGTATTTTTGGTTGTGGACATGACGGGTAAAATATCGAACCGGTTGAAGGAGTACCTCGCGAGATTTTGGGAGTATTATGAGAGTAGTCCGGAATTAAGGAAATCGCTTGCAATGGCTTGATTTTTTGTTGGTTGACAA
>JBAZTS010000006.1:0-3851 GCA_041661795.1 Minisyncoccota bacterium | reverse complement strand
CCAGGATAACTTTAAGTTTGAACGCTCCATCGTACTGTTTCCGTATACCTTTTGGCATAATTTTTGGGGTTAAAAACCTCTCTTAGCATACCCCATTTTTCTGTCCGATTTTGCGGGACCATTATATGCTTCTTTATTTTGAAAATTCTTGGAAAAAGAAATTACATCTTCACAACCTTCAATAAAGCCTGAAAATTGAAGTTCAAAGTCACTATCTCCAACAATTTTATTAAAAACCGATTTTTTGGGGAGTAGATAAGACTTATCATTAACCACAAATGGCCGCGCTTCACTGATTTTAATGTAGTTCTTAATCTCAGTATCGCCCTTATCCTTAACAGTAAGCGCGTTAATAGCTTTTTTGAATGAATCTTTAATAAGCATTATATATTCCAATTCCGACAAATTTCTCAAAATATTTAAATCTGATAAGTCCACTGGCTGATCAAATAGATAATTTTGCATGAACTCTTTTATTTTGCCAAAAAGAATATCATAGCAACCAAACAACCTTAGCTCCCTCATGACCGCCTGAGCAAAAAAGCCGATAACACTTTGATAATTCGGCTCAATATCTCCGGACAATATCGTTGTGTGATGAGTTGTTTCATCGACAACATGCACAAATCGAATCTCTCGTTTTTCCTCTTCAGAGAAAGTTTTTACTTTAAGTCTTTCATTTCCAAAGGTGGAAACATCCAGTTCAGCAAGATTTTTATATTCTCTTTGAATTCGGGGAGTCATTACTGGAATTTCAATATCCAGCTTTGTAATATCCTTTCCAGGATTGTCTTTGTCTACTTCAATAACCATTGGGGCAACAGGTTTTTGACCTTCTCCCATAGCTTTTTGTTCAAGAATCACGCCTTCACCATTGATTGACTCAACAAAATCCAGGAATGCAGCAGTTCCTATTACGCTTACATACTCCTTAACATCATCTCTACCAAAAAACATCCTTCTTAGACCACGTCCGAGTGTTTGCTCCGGTAAAATCTTCGAATCTGCCGCGTATGGGCGCAAACCGACAATCGTGGTGACATTTCTCACGTCCCAACCTTCTTTAAGCATTAATACCGATACAATCACCTTGAATGGACTTTCCCAGCTATCTATATTATTTGCCTGCTTTCTAAGCAAATTCAAGTCTTCTTTACTCTTACCGGTAACACTTTCAGAAATTTCACCACTTTTATTGGTATGAATGGTTAAAACAGCATTCTTAAGGTCTGCAAAGTTTGTTTCAATATATTGAGCAACTTCATCACAATTCTTTGTATCATCAGTCATAATGAAAAGAATTGATTTCTTTCCCATTGGTTTTAGAGTTTCGTAAGTTTTACGCCATTCTTCAATGCCAAGATTTATATAATCTCGATATTTTTCGCTAAATAAAGGACTTTGATTTTCTTTTAGTTTTCCACGACTCGCTGCATCCGGTACAACGGGATTTTTTACTACCCCCTGATGAATGGCTTCCACTAAAGGATAATCAGAGATTGTTTGTACAAAAATAGCCCCATCATTTTTCTTTGGCGTAGCAGTAACATCCAACTGCAAAGCTAATCCTGAACCTTTTTGCTTTAAGCGATAATCAATATCCTGAATAGATTTAGCCCAGGCCATTTTTTCATCGTGAATATGATGAGCTTCATCGTTAATTACGATCAGTTCGTCAATATCTCTCACAATCATACCCAAATCAACGGTGGAATCATTAGTTTTGGTAACTGGCTTTAAACCCAGGAAATAAGCAGAAGAATCTTCATCATCCGGACTTGCAGTATGGACATCACTCTCATATACGCGATGAATATTAGTTAAAAATATATTTCCAGTATCGGAAACATTTCGTAAATCGTCCTGCAAATGCAGAGTAACCTGGAAATCATCCTGCCAATTTTGGCCCATATGACCGTTATCCGGCAAAATTGGGTCGGTGAAAAATATTTTTAATCCTTCAAAATCATTTTTGATTCTTTCAAAAACGATCACATTTGGTGTTATTAAAAGAAAATTTTTGGAAAGGCGCGATTCTTCCTCATATTTTTTATGAAAATACGCCCAAGCAATAACCAGACTCATCACCTTGGTTTTCCCCGCGCCTGTTGCCATTTTAATCACAAAACGGAGCCAGTCTTCGGTAAACATTTGCGGACTTAAAACGCCGGTAGAGTTATAGCGAATCAAATCGTACTTATCTTTAACTTTAGCGACTTCATAGAGCCACACCACAGTTTCCAGTGCTTCTCTTTGCGCAAAATAATAGCGAAAATTATAAGAAGAGCCATCTTGGTTGTACAAAATATGATCTTCCTTAAACCACCAATTCAAAAGCGCCTTTGATGTCGCGCTCGCCCCCTCATAATTCAGATCGCGCCATTCTTTTACCTTTTTCCGCAAATCAGCTACCAGCGGTGGCAATAGCTTATCATAGCCCTTTTCACGCAAATCTTCATCAGCGGGAAACCAACGAATGCTTGGATCTAATATTGCGTATGGATTTTGTGGGAAATCTTTGTGTAGAGCCATAGGTTTATGCAAAAAGCTTATTGATAACTTCTTCAAATAAAGTATCGATTTTCCCTTGGATTTGAGCTTCATCAATATATTTTTCCATGAATACTTTATCATCATTAAAACCAAGGTTTCTTGATAAATTTTTAATAAATGCCGAAGCATCTAATCTATCTAAAACTTCCTTAGTAAGCGAGGTTTCGCCTGTCAGTAGCGTTTTTACAGCAACAAAATTTTGTGCCGACACTTCTTTTACTGCGAGAAGTAGTTCGCCTGATATCGGCTTTTTGGGATTACTCAAGTCGATAACACTTAATATATCTTGGTCTAAAAAATAATTCTCAATTGAATATTTCTGCAATTGTATTAAATTTGGATGCAACGCTGCCTTATCAGTTGACGTAAGTGGTTTGTTATCTCCATCAATTAAGAAAAAAACATTGGTAATATTTAACTTTTTAAATGCCTTAGCTTGTAATTTTACTTTTTCACAAGTTCCTAACTCAACAACTTCGACATCCTTTGATTTAAGTTGGGATAATTTTTCTAAAATTTGTTTTTGTCTAGTATCTTCAACATACACAATTTTGTCCTCAGCAGTAATACCACCGATAATTTTGACTATATCGCCTGATAATGCCGACAGCAAACTATCGTCTGGTTTTTGTTTAATCACAATCTTGTTATTTTCCCAAATGAAAAATTGCGTAGACTCAGAAAAGGGTTTAACAAAACAAGCTCTGGAGTGAGTCACAATTATTAGTTGTTTATTATATTCTTTAGAAAACCAATCAAAAAATTCAAATAATTTCTCTTCCAGTTGCCAATTTAAGTGAACTTCTGGCTCGTCAATCAAAAAGCCCTGGAAACTATCTTTAGAATAGTACACTGCGAAAATTAGTGATATTAACGCATTTTCACCGGAACTAAGCTGGTTAAAAGCAAGCTCATCTTGATATTTCTTTATGCTTGATTCGTATTTTCTACTGCCTATATTCCAAGAGAGATTAATTTGATATTCAACAAATAATCTTTGCAATAAGTTTTGAAATTCTTCCTGAACTATTTTTGTAGATTCCTCCCTAGTCTTGTTTTGTTTATCTACTACTTTTTCTGCACTCATTACCAAATATTCTGATATTGATTTGATTGTCTGAAAGTTATCATCTTGAAGTTGCTGGTTTAAGAAACTATTGATAGTATTCTGTATAATGGTCCCGCAAAATCGGACAGAAAAATGGGGTATGCTAAGAGAGGTTTTTAACCCCAAAAATTATGCCAAAAGGTATACGGAAACAGTACGATGGAGCGTTCAAACTTAAAGTTATCCTGGA
>JBAZTS010000005.1:0-76182 GCA_041661795.1 Minisyncoccota bacterium | reverse complement strand
TTGATACAAAGATAATGAGTTAGTACCCGAGACAGAGCCGTAAGGCGACTTTCGTCTCTATCTTATGTTGTCACCCAAAGACATTGCTGCAATGAGTGAGGGGGTAAACTTTTTATAGTAATTAATTTATTCGCTTTGCTCTAAATTATTTAATAAAAACTTTAATAGTTATATATAGTAGCTCCAAATAATTTGGCTTCTGGAACTGGCCACAATCTTAATTTTACCGATCCCACGATAGCATCTTTTCCAAGTGGTCCCCAATACCTTGAATCAAGAGAGTTAACCCTGTTGTCCCCCAAAACAAAATACTGATCGTTCTTAAGAGTAAACACCACACTGCCAGACCAATTATTTCTAAATCTATCAATAAGATATGGTTCTTCGAGATTGAATCCATTAGGAAATTGGTCGTTGTATATTTTTATTTTTTCATCATCAACCTCCACCTTTTCTTCCGGAAGACCTATAATTCTTTTTATATAGTAAGTTGAATTATCTTGCGGAGATTTAAAAACAATAACATCGCCTCTGTCTGGTTCTTTGAATTTATAAGAAATTTCGTCCACCAAAAGATAATCACCGTCAACAAAGGTCGGCTCCATACTGGCTCCGTTAACGATAAACGGCTGAATCAAAAAATATTTGATGGCCGCCACGGCTATAAGAGCAATAAAGAAAACTTCGGCAATTTCCCAAACGGCAAATAAAAACTTTTTCATAGTGTAAATATAGGCAATTTTTATGCTATTATATAGTAAATGGACGAAAAAGCAAATATAAAACTAAGAGCGATTATAGGACTTGGTAATCCTTCCGAAGAATATCAGAACACGTACCACAATACAGGGAAAGAACTGATTAATTTTTTTGTTGATAGTCAAAAGTTTGAAAAACCGTCTGGAAAGCATTTTGAATTTATCCGATCAGCGAATGATTTAATTCTTATTAAATCATTGTTGTACATGAACGAATCAGGGAAAGCCGTTTTGGAAGCGATAAAATACTTTAAATTAAAACCTAAAGAACTTGCCATCGCTCACGATGATTCTGATGTGACTATAGGAAATTATAAAATATCATTTGACCAAAGCTCCGGCGGACACAAAGGAATTCAGTCAATTATAGACGCAATTGGAACTCAAAAATTTTGGAGAATAAAAATAGGCATTAGGCCTCAAAATGAAAAAGTTAGGCAGAAAGCGGAAAAATTTGTTCTTAAAAAGATCTCCAAAAAGGACAAGATCATCTTGAATGAAGTATTCAAAAAAATAGAAAATGATCTCCACTTTTAGATTTGTAATACTATAATTGTCCTTATTTATATTTTACAATCCACTCTTTAATTTTATATCTATCATCCCTTGCTACAGCAAGGGATGATAGATATAATTAACAATAATTAGATGAAGCCCATACAATTAGATAATTTAAAATCTCCTGTAAAGTGGTTGGTTTATGTATTGTTTTTCGGTGTTGCTATGTCTAGTCCGGTTGGAGCTCAACGATTAATCAGGGAGATTATTAGATATGTTTCCAATAAACAAAGCCATTTAAAAATTCCATTTAAAACAACTCAATTATCACAGGCGATTTATTATCTTAAAAAAAGAAAACTAATAAGAATTTATAACAAAAATGGGAAGACATCTATTGTTCTTACTGAAAAGGGAGAGAAGAAAAAACTGGAATATGATTTGGAGTTAATATCCATACCAAAGCAAAAGATTTGGGATGAAAAATGGAGAATAGTTATGTTTGATATTCCAGAAAAGAATAAATCCCAAAGAGAATATTTTAGAGACAAATTGAAAGAAATTGGGTTTCTACAGTTCCAAGAAAGTGTTTGGATATATCCATATCCCTGCAAAGATGAGATAAATTTTATTTCAGAATCATTGTATATTTCCCCTTATATTAATCTACTAACAGCATCTATAGAAGACGACGGGCCTCTTAGAGGGGCGTTTTCTGTCTAATTTTGTATATATAAATGTAATTGCTGTAGCAAGGGATGATAGATATAAATTACTTTATTCGGATTTGCTTTTTCCTTAATACGACGGTTTAATACACACATATCGGTATATGCGAGAGCAATAAATATTTCGAAGTATGAACAAGAAAGCGTTTATTAAAATTTGTCATCAACTACTTAAAGCATACGAAACGGGTTTACTGGGTCAGATAATAATGCCTGAAGATTCTAACCCTGGGGTTGAAAAAATGGATCAAGAATCTCGCATCGCATACTTTTCACTACCAATGGCGTTAAACTATCAACGAAATAGTTATAAGCTTTGGCAAGCAGCTCTGACGACCTTTAATTCTCCAAAAACTAGATTTGTATTTGATGTTGCTAAAGTTGCAAAAAGTTCCGAAAAGCAAGTCCGCACAGCTTTAACTAAATATAAAGTTGCACTTCAACCAAACAAGCAAGTTTGTACATGGAGAACAATAGCAAATACTGTTTACAAAAATTGGGGATCATTTACAAAACTTTTTGAAACCACTGATGATAATTTTCTTACTCTAAAACAAATAGTAAATATAGACCATAAAAAAGGATTTCCGTATCTATCCGGTCCTAAAATATTTAATTATTGGGCGTTTATTGTTAGTAATTATGGGGGAGTAAAATTATTAAATCGCGATTGTATTGAAATCGCCCCTGATACTCACATTACACAGTGTTCAGTAAAACTTGGAATTATCAGCCAAAAAGAAGCTGATACTTTAACAAAAGATGAAATATCATTGAGATGGAGAGAGTTATTGAAAGGAAGCGGGATTGATCCTATTGATATGCATCCGCCATTGTGGTTTTGGAGTAGGAATGGATTTAAATATTCCTTAGATTAGTAGCTGTTTAACCAAGTATTTCTATCTCAAATTCTTTGCCGTTTACAGAGTAAGTTTTCTTCTCTCCGGGCAAAGAACCAAGCAAGGTTTTTCCTATAGGACAAATGTCGGACACAAGCCCTTCTTGAGGGTTGGCTTCTGAAGCTCTGACTATCTTTATCTTTCTTACCTCTCCGCTCGAGAGCTTTACATTTACTTCCATTCCCATGGAAATTGGACTTTTTATTTTTTGTTCTTCCATAAAAATAAAAACGGCTCTTGTTAATTTAAAAGAGCCGCCTTGTTTAATATTTTTAATTTTTTATTGGTAATAGTGAAAAAAATTCCCATCCCTATACTTTTCAATAGGGTTTTTGTTGTTACTGGTAAATTTCTTCTACATTTATTCATCTCCCGTATCATAACATATTTAATTCTAATGTCAAGTCAGAGCAAACGGAGAAAAGGGGCTTTAAAAGTCCCCTTTTCTACCTAGCTACCTTGGAATTATTTCCTTAATATTTGGAAGTATTCCCACATTAACATCGTCAAACGCTTTGGTTTCACCATTACAAACCAAACTGTACCTTGTTGTTTGTCTTGGGTTAACAACTTTAGAGCCGGTTGCCGGATTAACATTTCTTTCAAGAATACTCGCCCCTTGATAAAGGTCGCAAGTTTTCCCAGCCGGTTTACTACAATCCCAATTTAACGTTGATGATCGTCCAAGATAAACGGCTCCAGGATTAGCAAACAAAGAACATGTGTCGGGAATCGCCGCTTCGCATTGAGGACGAGCATCACCTTCAACGCATTTTATGAAATTGACATCCACAGAATCAGATACATTGGGCTGACAGGCAATAGAGATTCTATAAGAACCGGGATTAATACTAACTTGCGTCAATGGAGAAGATACTGGAACGACTCCGCTCCATCCAAAGACAATAGGATTAGCCGAGGCAACACAGGAATTAACATTGGAAGAATTCCATTGGAGATCAACGCCAGCTACGTTAATACCAAGTCCAGCTTGATAGACAATTTCAATAGGACCGTTGGTAAACAGAACATCAGAAGTTCTTTTTGCTTTAAGATCCAATGATGGAGTTCCTGGAGGTAATACTTCCGTCTCTGTGTTGAAAACAATTTCAAAAATCAGAGTTTCCCCGTCCCTCACATCCCCGCTTGCTTGATCAGATGCGGCCAATAATTTTTTTACAAAGAATCCTGCCAATCTATCAATAAATCCCTTATCCAAAGACACCGTTCTGGATCTCACTTCTTGAAGCTCTAATTTATTACTAAAGTTATTTAATTTGAACGTGTAAGTTCCGGGAGAATAAGGCCTTAGGTCTCCTATAATTTTCTGATAATTTCCAGATTCGGGTCCAGATATTGAGTAAGAAAGAGAGTTAATTTCATCCTGAGTCGGCGCGGTGGTTGATCCGTCCCTAACAACAGACATATCAACTCTTATGTTTCCCATCGGCGTTTCTGGATTGTTTTGAACAAAATGAAGAACAAATATTAATTTCTGACCAACTCCAACCGAAGCGGAATTATCATTATTGTTGCTATCAATTATTTGATCATTCTGTCGAAGTTCCCAATCTATTTCATCTAAAGAATACCCAGCTGGAGCAACCACCGAAGAAACGGAATATGTGGTCGGAGAAACTGAATTAATAGCCCCCAATGATCTTGGGTTAGAACCAATAGCCGGGCTAAGATTAAATCTTACGTCGTTAGCCAGAGTTCCCAAAGGACTGCTTTCTCCGTTTTCATCAATAATATCAGCATTAAATTCCAACGAAGTTGGCGGCTGAGCGCTAACGGTTATTCTTCCTTCAGCTGTCTGAGAAAATTTTGAAGGAATTGCGGGGTCTTTATATGTAGCGGTTATTGTTGTAACTCCAACATTATTACAAGAGAAATTTCCGGCGCTAAGAGAAGAAGCAACTCCAGGAGTATTTACCACCCAGGTAACATTAGTACTTCCTATGGCTTCAGCATCCCCCCAATAACTTGCTCCAGGACCATCTTTATCAAGCCAAAGATGATTAAACTTGGCGGTTCCTCCTTTTAGACAAGATATGTCATAAGGATTAAGTCCCAGTGAAGTATTGGGAACAGAGACGGTAATATTATTTGTAAGACCGTTGTAAGAACAATTAACTTTGGCGCTGTTGTTCGGTTTAACACCTCTTATATCTCCTTTGATTGTTGGAGAAACATAAACGATTAATTGATCTTCCGGAGACCATACTGTTCCGGCATTCTTAGTCACATCAATTTTATTAGAAGTATCGCCTCCATCTGGATCGTAATAACATTTTAGAGATATAACCTGATCCATTGATACCAAAGCCGTTGGGGGTTCAATCCATAAACTTGCTATCGGAGGATTTTCCAAGGTAATGGTGGCTGTATCAGAAGCGTTGATTCCCTGTCTTGTGGCGGTAACTTTAGCGGTATAAGTTCCAGCTGAATTATAATTACAAAGATTATTTACGGTTCTGGAAACATCTGAAACATTTGAAATTGTTTGAGTAGTTCCGTTGCCACATTCAAAAACATATGTAATGTTTCCTGTTGCGGTTCCAGAAACATCGGCTTTCAAATCAACATTATTTAACGGAGCAGTTCCTGATAACGTATCCGTCCAGTTGGAAGAATTAGTAGAAACTTTTAAGTCAACATTAAGAGTTGGGACATCAGGAGGAATTGGGGCAATATAAACCGTAACTTTATTTTCTTGAGCTGGAAGTTCTTTATTGTTAAACGTCACCGATGTCGGATCAAAGTCACAAAGCTCATAATCAGTCGGAAGAGTTGTTCCGCTTCCTGACAAAGGAGTCATTACAAACGGAACTGAGCCCGATGTGAAATTAGTTCCTATGTTGTACACCCCTACTCCACCCAATCGCGAAGCGGCAATTCTCAGGTCGGAAGCTAAAGTTCCCAATGCTTGTTTGGTATTTTTAGAATCGGTGCATAAATTAAGTTTGTATCCATCTAATGTAAACTTGGCAGAATGAACTCCGACAATTACGTTTTTGCTGGTACTCGTACCCCAAGTATCATTATAACAAGTCACGCCAAAAGTCGTTTGAGCGGATAAAGGACCCGTGGCAATCGAAGCTGATATCGTAGTGGGTGGATTTGAAACATTTCCTGAAGTTACTGCGCATCTGTTAGCGTTAGATGATTTCCAATTCAACCAGACATTATTGCTTTTTAGAACTGAGGTTATTGAATCAGTATTGTTGGCATTTTGGGGATTAGCGACTTGATTATATGTTGCCCATGTAGTTAATTGAGGAATTTTATTATTACTATTAATAATTACCGTGCAGGTAGTATTTTCGGTTCCACTTTCTACATAGGCCTTGACTGTGTAAGTTCCTTCAACAGAATATGTGTTAGAAGCTGTATCTGAAGAAGACAAAGAAGTGTCATAACTTCCATCGTTGGTATAGTCAAATTTATATTTGTAGTTTCCGCTACCGCCGACACCAACAGCGGTCAAATCAACTTTAGTATTGGTATCCGTCGGATTAGGTTTTCCGGAAACAGTACACGAGAACACCGGAGCAAATTGAGCTACTATAGTTCCCGATTGTGAGGGAGATTCTTTTTTGTTTTGATAGCTAACCGGAGATGAGGCAAAACCGCAAAGCTTGTACCCGCTTGGTATTCCAGAAGCGCTTTGCGCAGTGTAATTAACAGGATTTGATTGAGTTGTAATATCCCAATTAGTAAGAGTAGAACCGATTGGGTAACTACCCGTTCCATCTAAGCGAGAGACGCTGATACGAATGCTGTCTTTCCCGTTGTAAAAATTAAAATCAACGCTTGGGTCATCAAACGACACGGCTGAAGTTTGAGGAGAACAATCTTTCTTATAGACACCGTCTACATTAAAGACATTAGAGAAAATAGTTGCGTTAACTTCTTTTTCAATAAATGACCCTAAAGCTCCAAGGCATTTTATTTTATATGGCGTAACAGCAGAAGTAAGAGCTCCGGTATTATAAGGACTAGAAGGAGTTGGAATTATTTTGACATTGTTTTTATAAAATTCACACCCGCCACTGGCATTTTGTGCTTCCCATTTTACAAAAACATTATTATTTTTTAGAACAGAAATTGTCGTATCTGAATTTTTCGGATCGTTGGAATTATATGTCGGCCAAACATCAAGAGAAAGAGAAGAGACACCGGCGGTACAAGTTGTCGAATCCGTTCCATCACTAACATATACTTTTGCGGTATAAACCTGTCCGGAGGATGGATAGGTTGTGGTAACCGAAGCCGAAGAACTTAAATTTGTGTCATAAGTTCCGTCGTTAGTGTAATCAAATTTATATTGATAACTTCCGCTTCCTCCAACAGCTGTTGTATTTAAAGTAACATTACTAGAAGAACCGGAAAGTGGAGTAGATGTTAAATTACACGACAAGACCGGAGCAAAGTAAGCGGTAAATGCTTTTGTTTGAGAAGGAGATTCTTTGGTGTTGGTGTATTCAGCCGAAGTTGGAGAGAAGTTGCAAAGTTTGTATCCGGCAGGAACGCCAGAAACGCTTTGTGGAGTATAGAGAACGGGGTTACTTTGTGTAGAAACATCCCAGCTGGTTAAAGTTGAACCGAAAGGATAAATTCCCGTTCCTTCAAGGCGAGATATGTTGGCTTTGATTCCGCTTAATTGAGAAAACAGATCTGCCGGAATATCGGAACTGTTTGCCGACAAACAGTTAAGTTTATATCCGGGGTTTATTTCTAATGTATTGGAAAAAACTTCTACGGTTGTTTGAGCGCTTCCCTCTATCCCGACGTTATTTACACAAGTTACTTCAAACACCGAAGTTCCGGTAAGATTATTCGTTTCATCAGTTCCGGAAACTCCATTTACCGAAAATCCATACTCACCTCCCCTGGTTACTCGACAACTGACAGTATTATTTGACCTCCAATCAATAAAAACTTTATTATTTTTAAAAACATGAGAAATGATTCCCCCACCACTTTCATAAGAAGCTTTTATGGAAACTATCGGGCTAGCCGTGCCTCTAACAATAACTATTTGAGGACATGTGGCTGTCGTTCCACTACCATTGCTATCTTTTACGGTAGCAGAAGCATTATATGTTTTGTCTAAAGTTCCAGTATTTACAGGATAGATATGATTTCTTACGTTAGATGAATTAAATGTATTTTCAACTGACCCGTCTCCAAAATCATATTTATAGGTATAGGGAGATACTCCACCTAAAGCAGAAATTGTTGAACCAACTGATTCGCTCGAACCTACCGTTATACTGCCAGGATTGATAGAACAACTAAGGGATGAAATAATTTTTGTAAAATAAGTATCTACAGTAGTTGTACCTCCTTCTGTTATGAAAAACTGGTCAGGATTATAGTTGTTGGTATCACTAGCCGGGCAAGAAATTGTTTGGAAATTAGAATCTGATATGCTTGCCGAATTGACTACATAACTTCCCAAAGATAAAGAATGAGACCCGGGGTTTCTGGTAAATGTCGTTGCTCCTCCAGGTCCAGTTATAGAAACATTAACCGAACCGCCACTAAGTCCATTAGACGCCAATGTTCCACCATTATACGACTGACATTGTCCATTAACTATATTGGCATTTATATTAAGATTACCAATAGCTAACGGAACGTCAGTTACCACAATCACTCCATCGGCAGTAATTGATTTAGTTGGATCAGGAGTTGGGTTTCTGTATTTGTAAGTTCCATGAACATTGACTGTTCCAACACCGTTACATTTGAAAGATCCACTTCCTTGAGAGGAAGCTATACCTGCATTGTCTGATGTCCAAGTAGTATTGGCGCTTCCTTTGGCTTCGGCATCAGAATAATCATTTCCTCCGGGACCGTCTTTATCGTATAAAAGATTGGAGAATGATATAGTTTGTCCGACGGTACAAGTGAGAGGAGTAGTAGGAATCATAACCATACTGGGAGAACGAACAGTAAGAGAAGTTGTGGCGGCAAGACCGTTGTAAGTAGCAGTTATAGTTGTGTTTCCATCAATCCTTCCGTAGAGAGCTCCTTTGGTAGTAGCAGAAAATTCGATCAAATTTGAAGGATTGGCTAACCATGTCGTATTGGTATTACTGGTAACATTCCCATCCACATTATGAGTGGCAGTAAAATTAACGGGCTTGTCCATTGAAACAGTGGCAGGATTAGGAGTGACGACAAGAGCTCCTTTTTTCTTAAAATAAACATTAAACACACAAGTTTCTCCCTCAGTCAAAGTACACTGATCTGGATAAATATTGTCATTGGGAGTTGGGTTTAAAGGACAATTAGCTTTTTCATAATTGGTATCAGATATGGTAGCCGTATCGCCAACACCTCCGTAATTTCCTATAGGAGCATTAGAATATAATCCAGGGGTTCTTGGAGAATTAAGCCACTGACCAGAAATATTTACAGATACCGCATTGTTTGAAATACCAAAATTAGACAAGCCACCTTGATAAGCACAATTGGAATTAACAATCTGCGCATTTATCTCTACATTCCCCACACAACTTGATGTAGATATTTGAACTGGTCCTGCCGAACTTTCTCCTGAAGGATAAACCGCACTAACCCAATAGTAATACGTAGCGCTATTTAATAAGTCCTTGTCTTTGTCTTCATAATAATTAAGAATGTCTCCGTAAATATCTGTTTCTATAACAGATTTAATTTTTACGCTTGATGAGAAATTATTAGTTGTGTTTCTATATACGTTATAACCAGTCAAAGATCCCGATGGCTTTGTCCAAGAAAGACGCATTTGTGGTTTTGGACAAGCCACTAAAGAACTGACCGATAAATTTGTCGGGGGAGATATGGCAATAGCCGATAAAGTCACTGAAACGGAATCGGAGGGATTTCCATTGTTTCCATTACAATTTATTGTATAAGTTTTTGAAGCGCCACTTGATGGTAAAGTAAATACTTTAGTTCCCGGAATTGGAGAGGCAGAAACAGCGGGAGTTTCTGCAAAAGTACAACTATTTAATCCCACTCCGCTCCAAGAAAGTTTCACATCAGTTCCAAAAATTCTATTAACCGGTCCATTTACAAAAGTATTAGAGCCAACTGGATTTTCTATTTTCAAATCAACAGTTGAAGTAGGCACCGGCTCAAAGTAAGCAACAAACGTTTTTGTTTCGTTTCCGGAAAGAGAAGAATAACTATTTGAAGAAGGAATTACTGATGGATTACACGCTTTATATTTTGTTGACGGATATGTTCCAAGAGTTGGAGTGTAATTTCCTAATCTCCAAATATCCAAACTTTGTCCTACATAAGTATTTCCACTGTTTATAAACTGACTGTTTGGATTAGTAATTTTTATTTGAACTTGAGTCGCATCTTGTCCCATTGCTCCGGGAGATCCCACATCACAAGTTTGAGGGTATAACGCTGCATCTAAGTTAAGAGTGCTGACAGTTGGCGTAACAGTTATAGATTTAGTACATGTTTGAGTTCCGCTTTTTGCGGTAAAGTTTATTGTTTTTGAAACTCCGGCAGTTGAATAAGAATATTTGTGAGTTGGATTCTGAAGTATATTGAGAGCCGTTCCGTCTCCAAAATCCCAAGAATAAGTGTAAGTTCCCGGACCTTCCCCTCCGCTCGCAGAACTGTTAAATTGATGGTCATTTTCAACTAAAAGATTTGGGTCGGTGGGAGATATCACGGAACACGAAAAAGAAGGATTGTATTTTAAACTGAAACCTATAGCCCCTCCGGAAGAAAGATACTTTGCGCTGACATCACTTCCAGATCTATCTAATATATACCCATCGCTAGTTGTAGGTTGTGGATAGAATTTAATTCCATATGTTTTATCAGCTGTAACGGTTACACTTTCCGATGTATTAGAAACCTGTTTAGAAATGCTCCCATCAGTCGAATATATGGTAGCGCTTACAGCTTTGTTAGAAGAATAATTTATTGTTCCTGTTCTAAGTAAAGTAAAAGTGGTTGTGGATGTGGCAACTTTTTCATTAATGCCGCTAGCTCCATATAAACTCCTAGCTTCCAAATCTACATTATATGTTCCACTCGGATAATTGGAAATATCAATAAAATAATCTTTAATAACATTAAAATAAGTTGAGGAACTTTTATACGAATATGCAAAATCACTTCCACTTTTATTTCTTACAGATCCATCAAACGAAAGTGAGTATGGAGAACTTAAAAGATGGACACAGTCAAACCCTGACGATACATTAACTTTTACGGTTAATTGAGTTTGCTCCGTATTTGGAGAAGCTGTGAGAAGATTGATTGTGGGAGGGTAACTTCCTGCGGCCGCATCTTGTTCAGAACAAGCCGCTTGCGCCTTTTGAACATTTAAAAACATTGACCCCCCAATAACCACGACCAAAGAAAAGAACAGGAAAATAAACTTCCTCATATTTTTGTAATGATATTTGTTACTAATATTCATTTATCAATGTATATTGTATCACTTTTTTACTATTTTTTATACAGAGATGTGGATAAACCCCCACACTAATAGAATTAGTGTGGGGGTAAACGGAACTACTAGTAATACAAGAAATTCTTATTGTTGTTTTTGACAAAATATGATTTAATATAATCTTAGAAATCCAGAGATTGGCTCTGGATATAGCACATTAACAAGTTGTGAGGTCGGGTGATTCTTTCCCCAGAGAGGAGGTGATGAGAATGAGTAAAGCCAATGTTCTCGTAGTTCCTGCGGCGGAAACACGCTCGAAGATCGTCGGGAGGATCGATCTCAACGAAGCGGTCAATTCCCGCCCGTGCGACTGCACATCTTGTAGCTCATGCCGTTGCACGCCGTGCAAGTCGAGCAAGTAGGTGAAACAGAAATTAGGAATGGGGGTGGTTGAGTTATGCCACCCCCAACTTTCTAAAAAGAAAGGAGGTTTAAAGTGAGACTACAACAAAGTCCTTTCCTGTACATCATTCCGGTAGATGAGGAGTACGTGGCATTGTATCACAGCCTTGACTTGGAAACAGTGTTTATCAAAGCATCGACCGTGAAACAGTGTCAAGAAGATGGTTGGTTCACGTCATCTGACGCTGAGTCAGAGCAACTCCTGGAATCGCTCCAGTCATTGGGTTTTCTCCTAGCAGAGAATGATGACGGATGTGAACATTATCGGGAGTATCAGAAAGCGTTAGACGATCCATCCATCAACATCCTTTATCTACTTCTTTCTGATGCTTGCAATATCCGTTGTCGGTACTGCTATTTCTTGGCCAATATGCCTCCTCACTACCGCTTTTCACAAATGAAGTCGGAGACGGCGCATGCTGCTATCGATTTCTTTGCTAGGTGTGTGAAGAGGAGTATTGCCAAGGGACATACCGACCAGCAGATAGTCATCTACGGAGGTGAACCAACGCTGAATCGTAAGGTCCTCCTTGAAGTTCTGCAGTACATCAAGGAGAACAAGGAAGCGGAAGTACTTCCACAAAGCATGGGAGTTACCCTGAATACCAACGGTATTCTTCTTGACGAAGAGATTTTGACTTCGTGTAAGGAGAGCGGCGCAGTAGTTGCTATCTCCATAGACGGGCCGAAAGAGATTCACGATCAAATGCGGGTTTACTCTACCGGCGAAGGAACGTTTGATGATGTAATTCGTTCCTACCGTCTCGCTCAGCAGATGGGTGTGCACACTGGAGTTTGCGTCACTGTCGATCGTCACAATCTCTCACACATGAGGGAGATAGTAACCTGGCTCACCGATGAACTTGGTGCTAAGGGGATGGGATTCAATATTCTCATTGAAAACGATGGAGATGGTCATGGAAACCATGACTATGCAGAAACCATTGCTCAAGAACTTATTGAGTGCTTTAAAATCGCTCGTGAGAGAGGCGTCTATGAAGATAGGATGATGAGGCGAGTTCGCAACTTTATAGACAAGACGCCAGTTCTGAGTGACTGCGGAGGTTGTGGTCTTCAGGTGGTCGTAAGCCCAGACGGAAAGATCGGAGTGTGTCAAGCATTCTGCGGGCAAAAGGAGTTCTTTGTAGAAGAATCCCTGGAGACCTTTCAACCCGAGATGCACCCTTTCTGGAAACTCTGGAGACGGCGCTCACCGTTGAGCAACCAAGAATGTCTCGGGTGTCTAGCACTCGGTAACTGCGGAGGTGGGTGTCCCTACAACGCATATCGCTTAACTGGATCATTGGAAGCGCTGGACACGCGCTTCTGCGCGCACGCGAAATCAGCCACTCTTTTTCTCATTCAGGATCTTTGGGAGAAACAGAAGGAGAAATGGGTGGCAGAGAACAGATCTTAAGAGGGAGCTTTTAGCTCCCTCTTCTAATTTCTGTTTTTCTTTGTCTGATGACGCTGGCACTCTTTATAATAAATTCTTTTATATTGGTGGATTTTAGAAAAGTTTGTATTATATCACGTAAATATTTTTTATGATCAGGATAGGGATGAATATATCTATGATTTATAATGTTTTTATATAGCATTCTCAACAAAACAACATTAAATATTTCTGATAGGTCCCATAACTCATCGTCAGAAAGTTCATGTTTTATTTTAGGAAGTTTTTTATTTACAAAATCAAAGAATATAAAGTGAAGAAGTTCGTGGGCTATAGTATGAACGGCATCCGGAATTTCTTTTTTATAGAAAAATTGAAATGTTTTTGAATCAAGAAAACGTGGGTTGCAATTTATGATTGACGGATATGCTATATATCTTCCTTTAGAAAATTTAAAACCTCCAAAGTATTTTTCTGTAATGGAAACGAAATTTTCCTCCCATTTAATCCATTCTCTTCTTATTTCGTTAATTTTCCGTTTTATTTTTTCTTTGTGAATTTTATAGTAAACATCAAAATAATCATCAATGATTTTAGGCTGTGATCTTTTGTTTAACCTATCAAATCTTAATCGGGGATGTAATTTGATAATATTTTGACCAAAATTTACTCCTCCAGCTTGGACACTGATAAATTCTTTGACCATTCTTTTATCTAGCGATTTATTTACGTAAAAACGCAATCTTATCATAATTTAAGTAAAACATATTTTATCTTAAATAAAAACCACCTAAGCTCTTTTTAAATCACTTGAAAATATTATATCCGGATTTAGTTTTTCTATTTTCTTAGCAACATTCAACATTTCCCTTTTTCCTCTAACAGTTAAACGCCCTGAAAGATGTCCGAGCAATATGCCTTTTTTAGATTCTTCGGTTTCTCCATGACGAATTAAAAATAATTTCATATAGTAAACGACAACCAAACTTTTATTGTCTCTATATTTATATAAAATCTTTGCGTAATTTCTTCTCGTCTAGTCGTTTTTTTGATGCCACAATATGAAGAAAGTGTGGATTTTGCATTATTGTGTGAATATTTTTTATAACTCTTTTTTGAGAAAACAATTTTTTATAGTTCTCCCGCTTAATGTTTTGTACCGAATTTAGGCCAAATAGCATTGCGTAATGACCAAAATTTTTTGCCTGTGTAATTGGGTAATCTTTATCAAGCTCTATTTCCTGAATATAAGCCCTGAGAGCGATTATATATTCGTGTTGTGTAAATACATCCGAGAATTTAGATAAAGCATCTTGCCAGAGTTGTAAAGCGTGCGTCATTTTATTAACCTCAACAGAAAATCTTACCGCTAATACTGGGCGCTGCCAAAGATCCTCCACGTCAACATCGGTAGAATATGAAATATATCCATTTTCTCTTAAAACGTAACGTAGGTAATCATATAACACAAAACCGACAAATTTCCACACAAGTAACTCGTTTAAATTTTTTACAGGAAGAGGATAAAATATTGTGCAATAAGATTGACGCGTAAAATTATTCACAATATGAAATCGGGATCGCTTAAGAAGAGTTCTGAGACCAACAAAGTGAGATGTGGATGGTGTTAGATGGGCATTATTAAAAGATGTTTCTATTTCTTTTTGTATGTCAGATGTCACCTTACCCGAAACCACAAGAATCGCGCTAGTATTCTGATAATAATGAACAAAAAAGTTATTTATGATCTTGTTAGTAAAACGTCTTACAGAAGAAGAATATCCAAGCACGGGGTGCGCCACTCCTAATATGTCTCCCAGTGATATACTTGCGTCTTTTTCAAAGTTGTATGAGGAAGAATCAATTGAGTCGCGAATTTCGGAAAGTATAATATTTTTTTCTCCCGTTAAATCACCCAATGAAATTTTGTCTAAAATAAGCATATCTCTTAATATATTAACTACGCGTTTGGCGTCTTTGTGGTGAACATCAAAGCTAAAATATGCGTATTGACGATTTATTCCGGATTCAAAATGAGTGACAAGATGATCGGCGGCCCATACAGTGCTTGTAATGTCGTGTATCCTATTTTCAATCCATTTGGTTGCCATATGCTCCACCATGTGTGCCAATCCATGTCGTTTGCCGTCCAAAAATGAACCCGCCGGAACAAGAAGTCTAATGACGGTTGAAGAAAAGTTGTCAAAAGGCAAATAAATAATTTTAAATCCATTTTTTAATTTTTTTACTTTAACGTTCATATAAGTATTTCCAATAATATACCATATAATAATAGCAGGGGCGAACATTTGCTCGCCCCCATGGTGCTACTTCTTGCTGACGCGACTGTGTTCCTCCCCCTTGGGATGACCAACATTCCTTTCGCGACCGCCTCCCTTGTCGGTCTTGGGTCCCTTGGGCTCGTAACGCTTCTGGCGATCCTCCGCCCACTTCTGGCGCTTTTCGTTCCCCATTCTTCTCACCTCCTTTCCGGGGATGTCTCACCCAGATCACACGACTTGTTAATGTGCTATACCAAGAGACAATCTCTTGGTTTCTATTATATATTAAATCACATTTAGAGAATTAAAACAATATAAAAAGCTCAAGGGGTGCTCTTGCGAGACACCCCTTTTGAGAACTTGTTACCTAACTACACTACTGCTCAGCCGGAAGAGGTTCACTCCACCCTCCCACAAGATCATGAGTGGTGGTTAGTAGATTACACTCAGACCAAGGAGCATTGGTGCTCTTGATCATATAATCGGCGTATCCTCCCCCCGTGCCATCTGGGTTTACTGTCGGTACCCACCCAAGCCAGAATTCAACATAAGGGGGACCGACGCTTACTTCAGTAGCCCCCACTCCGCTTGTCATAGGTAAAGAGAATGGCGTGCCACTGTTGTCGATGTAGAAGTACCAATTCCGTCCGCACTCGCACAAGTATATGGTTCTCATCTTCACCATCGTAGGAACTCCCTCAACAATAGCCACGTTGAGGATCAGAGTCCCCTTCACGGCGCCGTTCTGGGAGTCGCGGATGGTATAGCTGTACACTCCCGGTCGGACCAGCGGTGACTCCTGTGTCACCGTGGTAGGGTCCCCCGTCTTGTTGTCCACAAGAGACCCAAAGGCGATGATCCGTCCCCCTTGGGTGACGGTCATCTTGATCTGATCGTTACTACTGCCGATGTCGGTAGTGGTAACGGAAAGATCGCTCACCGGGAATTGGTTGGCCTGATACTCGCCAGCCAGGTAGACCCGGTCACCACCGACGGGCTGTCCCAGGGAATTGATCCTCTGGGCCCGGACAGTCGTCTCAGTTCCGCCCACTTCTATGAATCCGAAGTTGAAACGGAAATCGGAAGTTGTGGGGACCGACTGGAGCGTCACGCTTTGGCCAACTCCGACGGCATCGTTCTCGTTGATGCCGTCAAACGCTTGACCAGCAGTCCCAGCTCCCGAAGGAGTGGGGCTGTTGGCATTGTAGATGCGCGAACGCACCGACACAGGGATGTCGGAAACGAACCTGAGAGATCCGTACTTTGATACTCTCAGGACATCCGACATAAAGTTCTGGTGGGTCATCGCCTCCCCAGAAAGAACCTGGAGAGTAACAACCACCAGAGGAACGCCGATGGAAGATCCCCTCTCGAAGAAAGAAACTTCCACGTTGGCGGTGGAAACCGACGACGGGTTGTGAATCCACACCGTCGTCCGCCACTGCGCCGAGTTGATACCCGAGCCGGATCCCACAGAAGGAATCCACTGTCTGGTGAGAGGCGTAACTGCCTCCACCAGGTTAATGTTGATCATGGCGATCGCGACCGCCATGACAGTAACGATCCACACGCTCTTGCGATTGCGGTTCATGACCGCCTCCCTTCGTCTCGCCGTAGCTTTCTCAAGCGTAGGCGGATTTCGTCTCGCTCGACTTTCGTCGTTTGTAGTTAGGTATGTTAAAGAACAGTTAACCTCTTTTTCGCGTTAGCGAAAAAGGGCCTACTGGAAGCCAATCTCCCAGTTTCTGAATCAATTATACCATACTCGTAGTTTTTTTACAATACCCCAAATAACAGCATTTTATATCACTGTTTCCATAAAAACCAGCAACAAAAAAGCGACCCAAGGTCGCTTTTTTGTTTTTGTTTTATCTATCAGATTCAGGATATGAGCACCTACTGGAAAAATCTGCTCTTACCCATCCATCCGGAATACATGAATTACTAAATGTTTTACATTCTCCCGTTCTCACGTTGACAGCTGGAGTCATAACCGCCAGACAAAGCTTTTGAGAAGGCCTGAGATCAATAAATCTTGGCTGTCTGGAAACAGGTCTGGCTTGAGCGATCGCTATAGACATAATGCCCAAAACAGTCATAATCCCTACCAACATTGATAACTTTTTCATATTTTTTGAATTCTTAAATCTGCGGCCTTTTACTTCTAATACTGCCATTATAGCATAGTACTAGACAAAAGTCAAGGATTGACAGCCACTCACAAAATTCAGTATTAATGTCATTAAACCATATATTTCAATGTTCCACAACCCCCCTGTGGATAACTTAAGAGTCCAAATTTAACTGGATTTATTCTGTAATTCGTAGAATTTTTTGTAAACACCGTCATCAATTTTTAGCAAATCATCGTGCTTGCCGTTCTCAACCAATTTTCCTCCTTCAAAAACCAATATTTTATCCGCTTCTCTTATTGTGCTCAGGCGATGAGCGATAATAAACGTAGTTCTTCCTTTCATTAATTTTTCCAATGACTCCTTTATCAACTGTTCTGATCTGGCATCCAAAGCCGATGTTGGCTCGTCTAAAATCAGAATGTCAGGATTTCTTAAAAAAGCTCTGGCTAAAGCTATTCTTTGTTTTTGACCGATAGAAAGTTTTATCCCCTTCCAACCGACCATCTGTTTGTATTTCTTGGAAAACTTTTCTATAAATTCATCAGCATGAGCTTCTTTGGCGGCCTCAATTATTTCTTTTAAAGGTTTTATAAAATTTCCGTATTTGATATTGCCCTCTATGGTATCGTTAAAAAGAGTCGGCTCCTGGGAAACCACTCCTATTCTGGAACGATAAGATTTTAAATCTACTTTTCTGATGTCTTGTCCGTCCACAGAAATTTTTCCTTTCTGAGCAAAATACAATCCCAAAAGAAGATTAATCAGAGTAGTTTTACCCACCCCAGATTCACCGACAATAGCTATTCTCTCTCCGGGTAGAACATTAAACGATACATCTTTTAGAATTTTGTTTTCCAAAGATTTATAAGCAAAGGAAACTTTTTCAAATGAAACATTCCCTTCTATTTTTTTAAAAGGAGTTGATTTGTCGGGAGCATAATTTTCCTTAGTCAGTTCAAGAATTCTTTTGGATCTTATCAGAGCTATAAATCCGTTTTGAATTATTTGCCAGTTCTGCCCTAAAATAACAAACGGTCCAAATATCATAGCCGCGTATCCATTAAAGGCCACTAATTGTCCCGGAGTAATCATTCCGTTTCTTACAAAAAATACCGAAACAATAAAAATCAAGAGTTGTGATGTAGAGATAAGAAACCGCTGGAAAAAATTCAATTTCATAAAAATATTCATCATCCTAACCCACAAAGGAGCGGCTTTACCCAGAAAATTTTCTCTTATCCTATTTTGTTCGTATTTTTCTGTAGCCACTTGTTTTATTTCCTGAATATTTTCCAGAGAATCCCAGGCCTTGCCAAAAGCCCGGTTGTAGGCCTTGTGCATTTTGGACTGCACGTCAGCCAAAGAAGGAACCGATTTTACTAAAACTCCTGCATACAAAATAATCGCCGTCAATAAAATTACCGTCAATTGCCAGTTGATAAAGGAAGTTATCACCAAAGCCACAATTATACTAAGAAAACTAGGAAGAAGGTTAATGGAGACCCTGTTAATTATTTCAGATAATTTTCCGGCCGCTCTCATGATTCTGTCCCCTATTTCGCCGTGTTTTTTGTCTTTATGAACAGCGATAGGGAGTTCAAAAAGTTTTCCAAAACCATTGGCCATATATTCGGCCTCAAGAGTAACGGCTAATTTTTGGTTGTCGTGATTTATTCTCCAACTAATGGTATCGCTTAAAAATCTTAAAACAAACCAACCGGCGATAATTATAAATATGGAAGTTAGGGCCAGAACCGGACTTTGGGAAATTTTAATTATAGCGTCAAAAATTTTTCCCGCCATTAAAGGAACAAACGCTTCAAGAGTCGCTCCAACCATACTCAGGGCAACCAAAAAAAATACCATCTTTTTGTGGGGTTTTATTTCCTGTAAAACTATTTTAAGTCCCTCAAAAAATACTTTTTTAGAGAACTTGTTTTTTGATATTTTTACGGTGGATGACATATTTTTGCAAAACAACAGGAAGCTCGCTAATAAACGAGCTATTTAAAGGATGTCCCGTTAAGTATAAAAACGATAATAAATGAATAAAGTTACTAGTACCGACGACAGGAGTCGAACCTGTAACCTTGGCCTTATGAAAGCCCTGCTCCACCATTGAGCTACGTCGGCATAAAAAGAGTATAAAATCAAAACTCAAAAGTATCAAGTATTGAAATGCCTGATATTTGCTGATATAATCACAAAACTATTATCGCGGGATGGAGAAGTAGTATCTCGCAAGGCCCATAACCTTGAGATCGCCGGTGCAATTCCGGCTCCCGCAACATGTAATAAAAATTACTCGTTTATGGGTAATTTTTATTTGGTGGGATGAATAGGGTTATTTTGATATTGATTTATCTCAAAAAATTGGTAAACTGTTTTTGTTATGGACCGATGGTGTAGCCTGGTTAACATGTCTCCTTGTCAAGGAGAAGATCACGGGTTCAAATCCCGTTCGGTCCGCACAATTAAAATAACGGCTACAAGCCGTTATTTTAATTCCTCTTCATAATATCTTCCTAGTCCTAAAATATTCTTCTCTTCAAAATGACGTCCTACAATCTGGAAGTTTATTGGCATATTTTCTTTACTAAATGTTTCCGGATTTTCTACCGGCAAAGAAAGTCCGCAAAGCCCTGATAGATTTATAGGCAAAGTAAACACATCTTCAAGATACATTGAGAGCGGATCATCTTTCTTCTCCCCTATTCCAAAAGCGGTTGATGGAGAAACCGGAGTTATGATTACATCAACTCCGTCATTCTTGTCGTCAAAAACTTTCGCAAAATCTTCAAATATTAACCTTCTTACTTTTTGGGCTTTAGAATAGTAAGCGTCATAATACCCAGAAGATAAAACAAACGTTCCAAGAAGAATTCTTCTTGTTGGTTCGTCTCCGATTCCAAGTCCTCTTTGTTTTAAATAATAATCCAAAAGCCCCAATTCTTTTCCTTTTAACTCCTTAACATCCGAATATCTTATTCCATCATACCTGGCCAAATTGGCGCTGGCCTCGGCTGGCAAGATTATATAATAACAAGAAATAGCGTGTTTGCTGTTTGGTAAAGATACTTCTCTAACATCAAATCCATCTTTTTTAAATTTCTCCACAACATCCCAAATTGCTTTCTCTACTTTTGGGTTCATACCCTTAACAAAATATTCTTTAGGTACTCCAATTTTAAGTTTTTTAACATCTTCTTTTTTATATTCATCAACAGACGACCAATTAATTTTATTGGAAGTTGAATCAAAATTATCCTGACCGGCTATGGTTTTGAAAATCAAAGCGGCATCGGCAACGCTTTTAGCAAAAGGCCCAACCTGATCCAAGCTTGAAGCCAAGGAAATGACTCCATATCTTGAAACAGCTCCGTATGTCGGCTTTAGTCCAACGACTCCGCAAAATCCAGCCGGTTGTCTTATGGATCCCCCAGTGTCGGACCCCAAAGCCCCCAAAGTCATATTAGCCGCCACAGCCGCAGCCGAACCCCCAGAAGAACCCCCGGGAACCTTTGATAAATCCAAAGGATTTCTGGTTTGTTTAAAAGCCGAATATTCGGTTGATGCCCCCATGGCAAATTCATCCAGATTGGTTTTTCCCAAGAAAACAGCGTCGCTATTTTTCAAATTCTTTATAACCGTAGCATCATAAGAAGCCACATAATTTTCCAAAATTTTTGAAGCGGCGGTGGCTTGAAATCCATCTATTAAAATATTGTCTTTTATAGCCATAGGCACTCCAAACATTTCTGAAATCTGATTATCGGAAGATAATTTCTTATCAAGTTCTTTGGCCTTTGAAATTCCATCCTCTTCCATAACTTTCAAAAAAGCTCCGATATTTTCATCTTCTTTTTTTATAAAACCAAAAAACTCCGAAATGGCTTCGGTTACGGAAAACTCTTTATCCAAAAGTCCCTGGTGATATTCTTTAATTCCAAATTTTCTACTAAAGAGCTCCTTCATAATTATTTTTGTTTCTTCATACCAAATACAAACTACCAGATACCAGCTACTTATTAGAATACCGGAGGAATTTTTAAATAATCGCCCTCTTTTTTGGGAAATTGTTCCACCGATTCTTTTCTCTGTTTTCCTCGCGCATCATCATCAACCGACTTTTGCCCGTCTTCTCTAAAAACATCAGATAAAAAAGTTCCACCAGACATAGGTTCTACGTTTGAAGTATCAACCTCGTTAAGCTCATTAAAATAATCCAATATTTTGGACAAATCTTTTAAGAGTTTTTCCCTTCTTTGTGGCGATTGTTCTTCCTCTATCCGGGCCAGTTTGAAAAGATGTTTTAATACTTCTTCGTTTATCTGTGACATAGAAAAAAATATACTTTACAAACTTTACATTTTCAACCCTTTTTGTTGGATTTCCAATAGCCTATTATATTTTGCCATTCTTTCGGGTTTAGCCGGAGCTCCGGCTTTTATTCCCCAAGCGCCAATTCCCACAGCCAAATCAGCTATAAAATCATCCATCGTCTCCCCACTTCTGTGGCTAACCACACATTTCCAATTGTTTTGATAAGCCAAAGCGACAACTTCCAAAGTTTCCGATAGCGTTCCTATCTGATTAAGTTTTATTAAAATGGCATTTCCCGACTTTTCTTCTATGGCTTTTTGGAGTCGTTCTTTATTGGTGGCCGTTAAGTCATCGGTTATCACTAGAACAGAACCGCCAACTTCACTTGTTAAAGCAGTAAAAACTCCAAATGATTCCTCATAGAACGGGTCTTCAATAGAAATTATCCCATACCTATTGATAATATCTTTATAAAATCCGGCCATTTCTTGAGGAGAATATTCTTTTCCGTTGGCAAGATATCTTTCTTTTACAAAAAACTGGGATGCGGCAATATCCATTCCGATATTAAGAGGATATTTATTTTTTTGAATTAATTCGTAAATTGTATCTAAAGCTTCTTCGTTTGAATTAAAGGGACAAGAAAAACCCGCCTCATCTCCCAATAAAACTTTTTCTTTTCCAAATTTTTCCTCCAGAAATCTTCCTAGTTTTTTATAAAATTCCTGGGCCACGCTTAACCCAATAGCGTAATCTTTAGTTGAAGGAATGATCTGAAACTCCTGAAATTCCAATGATTTTATTTTGGCATGGGCTCCGCCATTAATGATGTTGAAGATAGGCAAAGGGAAATTAGTAGCTGGTAGTTGGTAGCTGGTAGATAGCAATGCGCTAATATATTTATACAATTCCACATTTTGAGAACGAGCAAATGCTCTGGCAAAGACCAACGACAATACCAAAATCAAGTTTCCCCCTAAATTTGATTTGTCTTTAGTTCCATCAAGAAATATAAGAAAATCGTCAAATTCTTTTTGCCCAGAAAAATCTTTTTCAAGAATCTGTGTTTTTATGGAAGGAAATTTCTCCAAACACATTTCCGGCTCCAAAGAAACCATTTCATGACTTCCTTTACTTTTCCCGGCCGGAACACTGGAAAAAACGCTGAAATTCTCACCAAAAAACTCGGCTTCTAAAGTCGGCTCTCCGCGAGAATCCAAAATTATCTTTACGTTAATATCCTTGGCTTTCATTTCTTGGATAGTTCTAATATCGTTTTTATTACCGCGTCCGGGCTAAGAGACATACTGCCTATCCCTTCTTTTGCCAAAAATCTGGCAAATTCGGGAAATGTTGAAGGAGCATCTCCGCAAATTCCGATATATTTCTTTCTGGCATTACATCTTTTGATAACTTGGGAAATAAGTTTTTTTATTGCTTCATTATTTTCATTAGCAATGCTTCTTATTTTTTCATTTCCATCTCTATCTATTCCCAACGTCATTTGGGTTAAATCGTTTGAGCCGATACTCATTCCATCAAAAATGTCCAAAAACTCATCAGCCAAAATGACGTTAGCCGGAAGTTCGCACATGACAAAAATCTTTAGATTTTTGTCATCCTTCGTAGCTTTAGCGAAGGAGGATTTCCTTGTAAGTCCATACTTTTTCATCAGAGCTAAAACCCTTTTACCTTCATCAACGGTTCTACAAACAGGAATCATCACATTTACATTAGAAAGCCCCATCTGTTCCCTAACTCTTTTCATCGCCTTAACTTCTAAAGCAAAGGCCTTTTCAAAATCAGGATGATAATAACGCGACGCTCCTCTCCAGCCAATCATTGGATTTTCCTCCAAGGGTTCATAAATATCCCCTCCAATAAGTTGTCTATATTCGTTTGTTTTAAAGTCAGAAAATCTAACAATCACTTCTCGTGGATAAAATGCGGCGGCAATTTTAGCGATTCCATAAGCCAAATTATCAACAAAAAATTTTGTCTTGTCTTTATACCCAAGAGTTTTTTTATCTATTTCTCTTACAATTCTTTCTTTATTTTTATCTTTTTTACTTTCAACTTTCAACTTATTAAAATCAACAAGAGCCATTGGATGAATACCGATACTTGAAGCCAAGATAAATTCTTCTCTGGCAAGTCCCACCCCGGAAACCGGTAAAAATGATTTTTCAAAAGCAATTTCTGGAGTTCCAATGTTTACCATTATTTTAGTTTTAACTTTAGGCAATTTCTTTATGCTTTGTTCTTTTACCTCAAATTTAACCTGACCATCATAAACATATCCCTCACTTCCAGTAGTATCTATAGTTATCATCTGTCCCGTTTTTATTTTTCTACTGGCACTAAGAGACCCAACTATACAAGGTATTCCAAGCTCTCTTGAAACTATAGCCGCGTGAGAAGTTCTTCCGCCTTTATCAGTAACAATAGCCGAAGCAATTTTCATTATTGGCTCCCAATCCGGGTCGGTCATATCAGTCACTAAAACCTCCCCTTTTTTAAATCCGTGGATTCCCTTTACATCCAAAATCACTCTGGCTTTTCCAGATGCTATTTTACTTCCAACAGAAGCTCCGCTGACTAAGACGCGAAGCTTGGAACTTGAAGTTTGTAGCTTGTATTCCCGAATAACTGAAAAATCTTTTTGTGCCTGGACTGTTTCTGGCCTTGCCTGAACTATAAAAAGCTCTCCTGACACTCCGTCTTTAGCCCATTCAATATCCATAGGAGTCCACTTTTTATGTTTTTGGGTATAGTGCTTTTCAATTTCAGCTCCCCATCTTGCCAATTTTAAGATTTCATCATCTCTTAGAGTAAACTTATTTCTTTCATTTTCGTTTGTAAAAACAATTTTAGTCGGTTTTGCTCCAGAAGAATAAATCATTTTTCTGTCTTTTTTACCTAAAGTTTTTCCTATAATTGGCGTCAATTTATCATCGGATAAAAACTTCTTATAAACCAAAAACTCATCTGGAATAACTTCTCCTTGTACGATCATTTCTCCAAGCCCCCAAGAACCGTTTATTAAAACTACATCCTTAAATCCCGATTCGGTATCCAAAGTAAACATGACCCCGGATGAAGCTCTGTCCGAACGAACCATTTTTTGAATTCCGGCCGATAAAGCAATTTTAAAATGCCCAAATCCCTTATCTTGCCTGTAAGATATGGCTCTGTCGGTAAAAAGAGAAGCAAAACATCTTCTTAGCGCCATTATTAAATCATCTTCACCTCGGATATTTAAATATGTCTCCTGCTGTCCGGCAAAAGAAGCTCCGGGTAAGTCCTCCGCCGTAGCGGACGAGCGCACGGCTACGTCAACATTTTTGCCGTACTTTTTTTCCATTATCTGATATCCCCTCCTCACTTCTTTTTCCAAATCTTTGGGAATCTGAGCTGATCTTACTGCCTCTCTGATAATTTTTCCCTTGGCCTGTAATTGTCTTAAATTATGAGTGTTTAAATCTTTTAGCGCGTCCTTTATAAATTTTTCCAAACTCACCTTTCCAATCTTTGATTTTTTTAAGAAGTATCGGAATGCCTTTGCTGTCGTAGCAAATCCACCGGGAACGCTTATTCCTTTTGGAGTTAAAGTTCTTATCATTTCTCCCAAAGAGGCATTTTTACCCCCCACCTCTGGGACATTCTTTATAGTTATTAAAGACAAATCTTTTGTATATTTTAACATAAGACAATTATACCCTAAAAAGAGACCCGTTTCTAATCTGAACTTTTTACTTACCGATAATATCCTGTGTCCCTCTTTTTATATCCCATTCGCTTGGTTCTAAATCAGGATGAAGAACCAGCAAAGGAAAATTATTTTTTAAGGCCTCTATCATTTTTTGAGCCACAGCTCTTAGGGTCGGGTGGACTAAATGTCCGGACCTCAATTCGGACGTATAAACGGCTCCAGGAAGATAAAATGTAAATTTACATGGCACTTTAAATCCCATAGCAATATAATATTGTTTTATTTCGTCAGAAGTTTCTAGTTTATTTATGGCTTCGGTTTGTAATTTTATTAAATCTTCCGCTTCCTTTCTTAATTCATCCGAAAGCTGTTTCAAATACCAATTGCCAAATCCCAATCTGGTTGTCAAAAGTGGGATTCTGGAAACGGCGCTTCTGTGCCTTTGAACGTCCCGGAAGGAACCAAAGTCCAAAAGAAAATCAAACGTTACTTGCCCTAATTCACCGATAAAATACGGGAGCAATGTTTTTTCTGGACGGTTAGAAATAATATCCTTATATTTTTCCAATTCAATGTTATTTATAGTAGTTGAAGATGAAAACTCAGGACAATTTTGGTCAAAGTAATAATTGTATTTTTCTGTAATGTTTTTTCGATATTCTTCCTGTTTCTCATAAACCTGATGGGAAAAGCTGTTTGGATATTTTTCTTTAAGTTGGGAGAATATTTGACCGGCAACATTTCTTACCTCTTCCAAGGGATGATAAATCATGGTTGATAATTTATCGTAGGCCTGCCTTAAATTCGTATGCCAACTCAATTGAGTGGCTATACCGGCGGGCAAAAATCCTCTCATAATATCAAAGACCCTGGCTTTAACTGTTTTTTCGTATATTTTTTCGTCATCATTTTCTTTTCTGGGATAAAGTTGCTTTATATATTCAATCATTCTTTCCTGATTGTTGATATAAAAATCCATCCATTTTTTTATAATCTCCTCACTTTCTTTAGTTTTTAGAGGATCAATAACCGGTTGTTTTGACATATCAATATAGCGGGTGCTTGTTTCTTGACCGCTATATAAAGGCCAATCCTGTACAGCTTTGTCAGCCAAGATACTTAACCCTTCTATAAAAATGGTAGTGCTTCCGCAATCGGCGATACTGGCATGTCCATAGCCCACATAATACGTCTCCATAAATTTTCCCGAGCCGGATTGTTTTACTTTTTCTATGTGTTCGGCAACGCTTTTTGAACTGCGCGAATAAAGCGCCTGGAGCATAGCATTATCCTGTGGAGCAAACTCATCTAAAATAAAAATCTTCATATTTTATTTAAAAATTTCTTTTCATCCCAAACCTCAATCCCCTTGTCTTTGGCTTTATTATACTTAGAACCCGGGTTTTCTCCAGCAATCACAATATCAGTTGAAGACAAAACATCTGAGTGAAAATGCCCACCTCGGCTTTCTATAATTTCCTTAGCCCTTTGGCGAGACATTGATTCTAAAGTTCCGGTCAGACAGATATTTAAGCCCTTAAAGACGCCTGATGTTTTTTCTTTAATAACTTCAAGCTCTATTCCAAATTTATTTAAATCATCTAAAAGTTTTTGGTTCTTTTTATCAGAAAACCAAGAATAAATACTTTGAGCAACCTTTGGGCCAACGTCTTGTAATTCCTGAAGCTTTTCCAAAGAAATATTAGAAAGAAACTTTTTTAAATTAACAATACTTACTTTTTTTCCGGACGATTGTATTTTTTTAGAAAGAAGAGATGCGGTTTCTTGTCCTACATGTAAAATTCCAAGAGCATAAATAAATTTATCAATTCTGATTTTTTTTGATTGACTGATTTCTTTTATAAGATTATCAGCCGATTTTTTTCCAAATCTCTCCAAAACGGATATGTCTCCTTTTTCCAAACTAAAAATGTCGGCGGAGTTGGTTATGAGGCCCTCATCTAAAAATCTGTCAATAATTTTTTTACCAAGACCTCTAATATCAAAGGCGTTTCTGGAAACAAAATGAATGATTTGATTCCTGTTTTTAGCTCCACAGGAAGGATTTGAACATTTTATCATCACGCCATCTTTTATGACTCCTGAACCGTCTACCGGACATTTTAAAGGAACTTTAAATTCTTTTTCTTTCCCGGTGCGCAGTTCTTTTATTACTTGGATAATTTTTGGGATAACGTCCCCTGAACGGGTAATAATAACCGTATCATCAATCTTAACTCCAAGTCGTTTTATCTCGTCAAAATTATGCAAAGTGGCGTGAGTAATAGTTACCCCGGAAATTTCAACGGGTTTTAAAATAGCCACGGGAGTCAGAGTTCCTGTTCTTCCCACTTGGACTTTTATATCTTCAATAATAGTTGTCGCCTGGCGAGGAGAAAATTTATAAGCGATGGCGGCTCTGGGAGCTTTGCCTATACTTCCGGCTTTGTCAGAAGAACTGTTGTCATTAACAATAACCACAATCCCGTCAATTTCATACCCCAAAGATTCTCTTTTTTTCTCCCAATAATTTCTAAATTCAAAGACATTATTTAAATCAGTAACGCTTTTATTATGAAGATTAATTTTAAATCCCCAAGAAGCCAATATTTTATGCTCTTCCTCGTGAGTTTTTTGTCCGACATTGGTGACGATATCGTATTGGAAGGAATCAAGTTTTCTTGAGGCAGTAATTTGAGGGTCTAACTGTCTAACAGAACCCGCCGCCAAGTTTCTGGTGTTGGCGTAAGATTTCAATCCTAATTTTTGCTGTTCTTTATTGATTCTTACTAAATCTTTTTTTGTTATAAAAACCTCACCTCTGACAACTAAGTGCTTGGGAATTTTATATTTTCCCAATTGTTCTAACCTTTGTGGAATAGCTTTAACTGTTTTTAAATTTTGAGTTATATCTTCCCCGATAATTCCATCGCCCCTAGTAGCTCCCTGTTTTAATATTCCATTCTCATAAATAAGTTCAATTGCTAACCCGTCAATTTTTAGCTCACAATAAAACAGAGATGCAGACTTGCGCGGACTTGACGCTGACTTACGCCGACTTTTTTCTGCGTTAGTCCGCGTACTGTCTGCGTCAGTCAGCGGTCTACCGAGATAATTTTCCAAACGCTCCATCCATTCATTCATTTCTTCTTCCGAAAAAGCGTCATTAAAAGAAAGCATTGGCTTTTCATGAGAAACCTTTTCAAATTTATCCAATGGCTTTCCTCCGACCTTCTGTGTCGGAGAATCAGATGTTATTAAATCAGGAAACTTATATTCCAACTCCTCCAATTCGTTTTTTAGAGTATCAAAAGCAGAATCGTTGATTTCCGGCTCATCAAATGTATGGTAAAGGTTCCTATGATAATCAATTAACTTACGAAGTTTTCCTATACGTTCTTTGGCTTGTTGTTTGTTCATGCCAATTTTATTCTCCAATGAAAATACCAAAAGCTCTGGAAATATTTCCTGATTTCCCTATTGATTTTATCAACTCGGAATTTTCTCCGGTTTGGACAGAAGAAACCTCAACCGTCGTTCCATTGGAAAGTGGTGGCAAAGCAGAACAATCATAACTGTTATCCTTGGAAAATTTATAAAGATAACACTCTACTCCATAATCAGCGGCAAAAATAGCTTCGGTGGATTTAATAACATTAGTGGCAGTTTTTATCTTTTGCAAAAATATATATCCAGCAATAGTGGAAACACCAAGCATGGTGGCTCCCAAAATCATAACCACCATTAAAATTGCCTGCCCGCCATTGCTACGCCCGTCCGCCATCCGGCTTGAGCCGTCAGGCGATTGCCGGGCGGGCGCAGTCGTTGGCAGGCGGGCCTGCCCTTGATTATTTTGTTTACAAATTTTCATAAAATTACTCTATATTTCTTGGACTAACCGTTGTTTGAATAAACGTATTAACCTCTTTTATTTTTCTTTCTGATACTCTAACCCCGACATTTATAACAACTCTTGGAGGTCCGGAGGGGTTTATATCCATCACCTCAACGTTAAATTGGGAAACATCAACGTTATCGGCGGTTATCGGTCTTATAACAGGCGAAGGATCGTCAACCGCCAAACTTTCGGATCTTACAAGCTGTCCTCTTGACGAGTTGATATTCAAATAATATTTAACAAATTTTTTATCGGCATTAAAAAACTGTATAAGATCTCCTCCTCCGGGACTTGTTTGAAACTGACCACCGGTTCTTAGTTCTCTGGCTATTTGCTCCAAAGATAAACTGACGTTGTCGGTAGAAGCCATTAATTTTAAAAGAAGACGTTGATTAGAAAGCATCTGAATAAAACCACCGGTAATAACAGATATAAATATGGAAAATATTCCCAGAGCCAAAAGCAACTCTATCAATGTAGAACCATTTTGTCTACGAAATACGAAAAGTTTACGAAAGTACGAAAGGATGTTTCGTTTTAGAAATCTTGTGGTTTTGTTAGTATATTCGTACATAATTCGTATTTCGTAGCTAAATTATCTCCAACCAAAAAAAACATCTTCTAAATTAATTTCAAAATCTGACCCCGAGCGCGACTCCCAAAAAACTTTTGAATTGACTATGACCCTGTCTGGGTTAGTAACTTGCTGAAGATGAAGAATTCTTTTAAAGGGCGTGACTACTCTTTGCGAGGTTAATTTATATGAGTATCTTTTGCTGCTGGAATCAACATTCATAAATCGGGAAATATCTTTGGCTTCTGATTCGGAAGATGAAATATACCTTAATGAAGCGCTGTCATAATCAACTTCATAAAAACCCTCTCCCAAGCCAAACCCGTCTCCAGAAAGCCATTTTCCATCCAATATATTTTTTACAACTTCTATTCCCTCAGAAGCCAGATAAGTTGATACATACTGGTCGGAAATAACCCTATTTAACCCAATAGCGTAAGACAAAAGAGACAGAAATCCCAAAATACCCAAAACGGCCATTCCAAGACCCACCATAGTTTCAGCAAGCATCTGACCTTTTTTGTTTTTGAAATTAATCATTTTAATCGGCCGAAATTTGTCCAAATTTATTGACTCTGATTGTTAAAAAAAGGTTATCAACGCTGGTTGAAGAAAGTTGAATAACAGCATTTTCTTCCTGGGGATAAATGTACGTTTTGGGCTCTGGAGGAACAAACAGAATATCTAAAATTGTTTTTTCCGAGCCAAAATCAAATCTAGATGTTTCTAGTTTAGTAACATCTATAATAGAATCCCTATCAGAAAAAAGAAGCCCGTCAAAACTTTTACACTTTTCCAATTCTTCAACTCCGGTTTCGGGAATATCTTTAAAAAGATAGATTTCCTGTTTAGTCGCGTCAAAATGAACCCCATAACCGCACCCCGGATCATCTTTCTCCAAATAAGTTGCCACTGTCAAAGATTTGGCTTGTTGAAGTTGAGCCACAATTTTACCCTCCTCTCTATATAAGGAAATGAGCTTATCAGACGTCTTATTATATGAAGCCGCCGCTCCAACAAAAAGAATGGTTAAAGAAACAACCACCATCAACTCAATCAAGGTGAATCCAGCAACTTTTGATTCAATGTTTTTTGCAAAGAAAAAAGAGTTTTTGTTCATAACGGGGATATAAAATCTTAAATCTAAATTACTAATAACTAATCAAATCATAATTTAGAAATTTCTAAATTGATTAGAAATTAGATATTAGGATTTAGAAATTATAGTTCTACATCCCAATTATACTAAAATACAAGCCCATTAATCCAGAGCCAAAAAAGAAGACAATAAAGGAAGAAACGACAATAAGAGGGCCAAAAGGAATTCTGTCGGATACTTTTTTGAGTTTAAAAGCCATTAAAATCAAGGAGACAAAAAGACCTATAATAAAAGACAGAGCAACTATAATAACAATGTCTGGCCACCCAAAGATAAGCCCAACTGCTCCCATTAATTTAACATCCCCCATACCCATAGCTCTGCCCTTGGATAAAATAATAATCAAAAGAAAGAAAACTGAACCAAACAAAAGACCAACCAACCTGGAAATCCAAAAACTTCCAATTACCGGAAATATTCCAGAAAAACTTCTAAGAAAAGAACCATCAAAAGAGGAAGAGAAAAATCCCTGCCAATTCCCTAATGCTATCCAAATTATTCCCAATACAAAAATTAAGGCACTAACAGAATTAGGTATGACATAATGTCTAAGGTCTATAATAAAAGCCAAAACCAAGAGCATTAGAACAAGTATCCAAATTGCCGATGCCACCCAAAACACCCAATTTCCCCAGGATAAATTCCAAAAAATAAATGAGCTCTTAATAAAATAGGGAGTCATAACAAATATCGCCGCCGAAATTATCTCTACTATGGGGTATTGCCACAAAAGAGATTTACTACAGGAACGACATTTCCCCATTTGAAAGATAAAGCTGAAAATAGGAACCAGTTCATACCAGCTTAAAGTTTTTTGGCAGGAGAGACATTTTGACCTTCCTTCTATATGATCGGAGTGAAAAAGACCACGATGAGGACGATATCTTATAGAAAGGACATTTAAGAAACTCCCAAAGGAAAGTCCCAAAAGAAAAAGCAACAGGTATTGAAGATTGTTTAAAACTATCATATGCCGTTTTTATTTAAGAGCGTAGCGATTAATTAATAAAACCGAGCACCCCCTCACTCATTGTAGCAATGTCTGTGTATCAACCTAAGATAGAGACGAATGTCGCCTTACGGCTCTGTCTTGGGTACTAACTCATTAACTTTGTATCAATGAGTGAGGGGGTAAATTTTTTATAGTAATTAATTGTATCGTTTCACTCTAAATTAATTAATAAAAACTTTAGGACCCGGTACAATATCTTTTTAAATCACCGGAAGTATCGGCGCAAGTAAAACCAGTACCCGTATCGCAATTTTCTTCGCCAACTCCGGGAGCATCTTTGAAAGATGAAGAGTTTGCTGAAATAAAAGCGGAAATAACATATCCTTGGCCGCTATCACAAGATTTATAACCGTAATTATTTGCGGGAACATCGGCAAATTGAGGGTCGTTAGGTATAGCAGTGACTCCTATTCCAGCCCCAGCCAAAGCTCCCTGAAGAGATCCGCCAGCCCCAGACCATTGAGTTATTCCAGTAGGATAAGATCTGTTTTTGCTGTAATAAATTTCCAAATAACTTTGGGATCTTTGAAGGTCGGCTAATCTTTTGGAATCATAGGCACTTCCTCTAAAACCTCTGAGTCCGACCAAAAATATGGACGCTAAAATGGCAATAATCGCGACAACCACGAGCATTTCCACCAATGTAAAACCTTTTTCACTTTTTATTTTAAACATAAAATCATTTCAACTTTAAACTTTCGACTTTTTAATTATACTACAATTGGAAAGATTGAGCCAGATTATATATAGGGAGAAGAATGGAAGCAAATAAAAGACCAATCAGAAGACCAATTATAAGTATCAGTATTGGTTGAAGTAATTCCGATAGATTGGACATCATGTCATTTACTTCTCTGTCATAAAAATCGGAAATTTTAACCATCATCTCGTCTATTCTTCCTGTAGTTTCCCCAATGGCTGCCATTTGCGCCACCATAGAAGGAAAATATTTTTCCTGATTGGCCATTAACTGTGAAAACAATCCTCCTTCTCTAACCCCTTGAGCTACTGAAACTAAAACCTCTTTATAAATAACATTGCCAACCGTATCGGCGCTTATTTCTATGGCCTGAGTTATGGGAATTCCTCCTCTGATAAGAACACTCAATGATTGAGAAAATCTAGCTATATAAATTTTTTTAAAAAGTTCTCCAAAAACAGGAAGCACTAAAATCATTTGGTTAGAGACCAATATTCCCTCTTTGCTTCTAAAATAATCAACCACCACAAAAACAAGTCCGGCAAATATTATTAAAGTTAACCACCACCAATTTAAAATAAAAGTTCCTCCAGAAAGTAAAACACGACTAACCAAAGGAAGAGCGACTCCTGATTCTTCAAAAACCGGCTGAATTTTAGGAAAAACAATAACAACCATAACACCGGCCACCACCACAAAAAGTCCCAAAAGAACAATCGGATATATAAGAGCATTAATAATTCTTCCCTTCCACTGGGCCTCCTTTTCTATATAAGAGGCCAAAAAAGACATGGCTTCTTGGAGTCGCCCGGTAACTTCAGCGGATCTAACCATACTTACATAAAAATCAGAAAATATTGGCTTCTGTCTCTCAAATGCTTGCGATAAAGCCAACCCCGATTCAATATCTTGTTGAATTTGATAAACAGATTCCTTTAAAGTTATGTTCCTAGTTTGTTGATAAAGAGTTTTTAGAGCATTATCCAAGGGCATTTCTGATTCAATCAGAGTAGACAGCTGTCTGGTAAAAATCATCAGATCTTTTATCTTGACTCTGTTTAAAACCTGAAAAAATTTTTCTTTAATTCCCTTTTTTTCTATGGAGGCGATACTTAAAACAAAAAGATCGTGGCTAGTAAGCATATTAGCCGCCATTTCTTGAGTTGGAGCTTCAACAAAGCCCACCTGAAGTTCTCCGTTTTTACTTCTTGCTTGATATTTAAACTTTGCCATTTTTTATTTTTCCAAAAGTATTCTTAGCTCTGAAGGATTGAGTGAATACGTTTCAGCGTTCTCCAAACTTATTTCTCTTCTTCTGACTAGATCCGCCAATGACCTGTTTAGAGTTAACATTCCTTCTTGAGCATTGGTCTCAATAACTAAATCAATCTGATATGTCTTTCTTTCGCGAATCAAATTTCTAATGGCCGGGTTGGCTATCATAATTTCGCAAGCCGGAGCTCTTCCCCCATCAACTCTTGGAATTAATCTCTCCGAAACTATTCCCACTAAAGTTGCCGCTAATTGAGAAGCGATTTGATTTTGTTGTTCAGAAGGAAAGCTGTCTATGATTCTATCTATGGTTTGAGCAGCCGAATTAGTGTGTAGAGTTGAAACAACCAAATGTCCGGTTTCAGCGGCCGTCAAAGCAATTCCGATAGATTCAGTATCTCTCATTTCTCCTATCATAATAACATCCGGGTCTTGTCTTAAAACCGATCTTAGCGCCGAAGAAAAATCCAACGTATCGCTTTTAACTTCTCTTTGAGAAATTATGCTTCTGTCTTGTACAAAAATATATTCTATAGGGTCTTCAACCGTAATGATGTGTTGAGTATGGGTATGATTTATCTCATCAAGTATAGCCGCCAAAGTTGTTGATTTGCCATGACCAGCAGGACCCACAACCAAAACAAATCCTTGAGAGAGAGAAGAAAAATCATGAATAATGGGAGGAAGTCGTAATTCTTCAATGGTTCTGATTTGAGCCGGAATCAAGCGCAAAGCCGCTGCCATATATCCTCTTTGAAAATAAGCGTTTACTCTAAATCTGGCTTTATCTTCAAAAGTATAAGAAAAGTCAATTTCTCTTTTTTCCAAAAGTGTCCTTTTTTGTTCATCACTCAAAAGAGACATTACTAATCCTTCCGCATCCTGTGGTGTTAAAATCGGCTGATTGGTCAGAGGCACTAAAGAGCCGTCAATTCTTAAAGTGGCATATCTTCCCACGGCAATGTGAAGATCGGAAGCGTCTTGTTTGGCGCAGGTTAAAAGTAATTCATTAAGTTTTTGTTTGTAATCCATAATAAATAGTAGTTAGTAATTAGTAGTTAGTATATAGGAACAGTCAAGAAAATTAAAGTCCTTTCCTATTTTTGTTTTCCCTATATACGATATACCAAACCCTATATACCAATTAGAGTTCTCCTGTTTCCCTTAAAACCGATTCAATTGAAACCAATCCCCTTATAGCTTTTATAATTCCATCTTGTCTTAGAGTTATCATCTTTTGTCTTTTGGCCTCCTGCCAAATATCTCCTTCAGTTGGTCTTTTATTGATAACCTCTTCAAGTTCTCTGGTCATTTTTAAAATCTCAAAAAGAGCCATTCTTCCCGATATTCCTTTCCCAGCGCAAGCGTCACAACCTTTTGATTCAAAAACAGTATAATTTTCGGGAATATTAAATCTTTTGACAATAGCTACATCCATCTTTTTTATCTCCTCCACAATAATTGCTTTAACTTCCGATGGAGGATCTTTTTTTGTTAAACATTTTTGACAAAGTTTGGGAACTAATCTTTGAGCTATCATTAAATTAACCGTAGAGGGCAAAAGAAACGGATCAACTTTCATATCAATCAATCTTGGAATAACTCCAACGGCATTATTGGTATGCAAAGTTGAAAGAACAATATGTCCAGTCAAAGCGGCATGTATGGCCAGACCCGCAGTTTCGTTGTCTCTTATTTCTCCAACCATAATAATGTCCGGATCCTGTCTTAAAATTTGTCGGAGCCCAGAAGCAAAGTCGTATCCAATTTCTGGCCTTACCTGAGATTGATTTAAACCGTCTATATAATATTCAACCGGATCTTCCAAACTAACAACGTTAACCGATTCATTGTTAAGAATCTGCATAAGAGCATAAAGAGTGGTCGTTTTACCAGAACCAGTGGGTCCTGTAATAAGAATCATCCCATAAGGATCCTTTATTCCCTCTTTGGTAATTTCCAAGTTTGTTTCAATTAAACCAAGCTCTTCAAGACCTTTTAACCCTATTTGCGGGTCAAGAACGCGGATAGCTATCTTTTCACCCGTGGGAGTAGGAAAAGAAGCCACACGAAAATCTATATCTCTTCCGGCAATAAACGCCCTAAATCTTCCGTCTTGTGGAATTCTTGTTTCATCAATTTTTAAATTAGAAAGAACCTTAACACGAGAAATAATTGCCTGTTGAAGTTCTATGGGCATAGAAGCCACTTCTTTTAACTGTCCGTCCAATCTAAATCTAATTCTTAATCTATTTCTTTGTGGCTCCAAATGAATATCGGAGGATTGTTGCCAAACTGCTTCTTTTAAAGTAGAAGCGACAATTCTTATTATCGGAGCATCTTCACTCCCTCCTCCGCTTTCAAGTTGAACCGCTCTTTGTTCGGAAGAAGTTTTTTTAGTACCAAGCGAATAGATTGATTTTATTGCGGCTTCAACTTCGCTTTTATAAGGAGAATATTTTCTTAAAACCGTTTCCCATAAAGAAAAAGAAATTAGATAAATTCCCAGATTAACTTTTGCTTGTTTGGCAACAAACTTTATAGCGTTTTGAGCTTTTTCATCGTCAGGATTGACCATTCCAACCACCATTAAGTCATCCTGCAAAGAAAGAGGAATAACTTTAAAATTTCTAACGGTTTGCTCAGGAACAAGTTTTATTAAATCATCCGAGATACTTTCCGGGTCAACTTTTTTTGAAGGAATTGATAAAATTTGACTTTTGGCTTTCAAAAGAACGTCCTCGGAAACTACTCTTCTTTCATAGATTATTTCGTCTACCGGTATCCTGGACAAAGAAGCTTCTGAAAGAAGCTTCTGACCGTTCTCCTGATTTAAAAAGCCATCATCAATTAACTTTTTTATAAGAACTGAATTTTCCATAGACAAAAACTTTAAAACACTCCAAAGGGAGAAATGTTGCCTCCGGGAATCGGAGTCGGAGGAGAAATATACTGTTTGGATATTTTGAAAAACTGATTGGAAACTATGTCCTGAGGATTAAAATTCATTTTGGCAAGGTCATCTATGGACTTTAGTTTAACCGGGATTACTATTCCACTGATTAAATCCGGTTTAACAAAAAATAAATAATAGGAAGCGATTCCAAGTATCACTAAAATCACAAATATAACTCCAAAACTCAACCAACTTTTCCCTCCTTCTTTTTCTTCTTGTATATAAATGGCCATATTGATTGGTATTTAGTATATGGTATTTAGTATATGGCATCGTCTCTCCATATACCAACTACCGAATACAAACTACTAACTAATCGGATTGATAATAACTTGATACCGAAAGTGTGTATTTTAACGGAGCGTCGCTTTTAGAAGATCCTTCTATGCGAAATTCGCTCACATCAAGAATTAAAATATTACTTTCAATTTGTTTTAAAAATGATTTGAACCCGGCATAACTTCCCGATAATCTCACCTCGCCTCTGAGTTTTCCCACATTTTTTATGATGGCTGAATTAGACGGCTGAGTTGGAGCTACTTGAGTTGAGAGAGATTCTAAATTAAGACCGTTTATTTTTGAAAGTCCAATTATCTGATTAGCCAGATATCCCACGTCTTTATCTTTAGGAAGCATCAGAGAAACCTTTTTTTGTATATCGGCGTTACTTTCCAAACTATCAAGTAAACTCTTCACCTGATTTAATGTTGTTTGATATTTATTTAGAGAATCTCTTTTGGCCGACAATTGAGACATTGACTCTTTCACGTCACCATAGGATTTTCTAATTAAAGAAGAGTAGACCATAGCCGACATTAAAAGCAGTATTAGAGAAATTACTATAAAGGTTATTCTTTTTGAAGATGATTTCATTTTTTTATTTAAGAAGGTTGATTAAAGAATGATTTTTCCAAAATTATTTTTATAGAAAAGAAAACTCCTCCTCCTTCTTTTTGCTCCATCTTTCTGGAGGTATCCAAGGAAACACTGGAAATTTTATCGTGAGATTTTAAAGCGGCTAATTGATTAGCCAAAGTATCAAAATCAACCGTAATTCCCTCAACCCTCACTTCGTACGAAGATACGCTTGCTTGAAGATTGGTTAATTTAACGGTTGGATACAAAGATGACTCCAGTAAATTAAATATTTGTGAAATATAAGGATGAGATAAGGAAATGTTTTTTATATTATAAAGTTGCGAATAAAGATTAAGAAGGTCTTTTTGTTGTTGCTCATTAAAAGTTTCAGAAAGCGCATCAAAATCCGAATCAACTTTAGATAATTGCGATTCTAAATATGGTTTGTATCCAAGATCCATTCCGGCATAAATAACCAAAGACAAAACGAATATAACTAAAGTTATAACAAATATTCTCCAAGGAAAACCCACCGAAGAATAAGGTGATTCTTTTTGTTTTTGAACTGTTTTTGCTCCAAAATTGAAATCTGCCATATATTTTTTTAGTTGGACTGCATAAATCCTTTTATTGCCAGCCCTATTGCTCCGGCAAATCTTGTTTGAATTTCCTTTCCCACTACATTTATTCTTGAGGGAGCTTCAATATACAAAAGTCCGTTCCCCAAAACTACCGGCACATCAAACTTACCAGAAAAATATTCTTCTATTCCCACCAAATTAGCTCCTCCACCTATGAGTATCACTCTCTGAATATTCACTCCAAACTCGCCTTCAAATTTGGCTTTGACTTTCTTGACTTCGTTTATTATAACATCAATAAATGGTATTTCCAATGTGGATAACTCATATTCACCTACTCCCCCAGTGATTCCTCTTTGTTTTTTTAATTCCTCGGCTCTTTTATAGCTGATGCCAAGACCCTTAACAATAGCCGACGTTAAAGAATCCCCGGCGTAATCTACCTGAGTGACGCCTTTTAAAAATCCCTGCTCTACTACACTAATACCCGTGGAACGAGCTCCTATATCAACAATTATAGTTGGCGTTTGATCACTGCCGATAACCGATCTTACATAAGAAAGATTTTCCACTTCCAAGGCCCGAAGATTTAATCCAGCGCTTTTAAAGATGGATTTAAATCTGGCGATAGTTTCGTTGGGAATAGCCACTAAAAGGACTTGTTGTTTAACAAATCCGTTCTCATCTTTTCTCTGACCCACTCTTATCCAATCAATAGCAATGTCCGACAAGGGCAAAGGAATATTTTGTTTTATCTGAAAAACCATCGTTTTTTGGGTTTCCTCTTCTGACATATCAGGAAGCTCAATTAAAGAAATATAAGAAGAAAATTGTGGAACAGAAGCAATAACCGATCTGGTTTTAAATCCACCACTTTTAAATAAAATCTTTAACATAGCAACTGTTTCTTTTTCCGAAATCTTGACGGCATTGGCTTGAATAACATTATTAGCTCTTTCGAAATGACCAAAACTTTCCAAAATGGCATAATTGTTTAAATACGGAATTTGGCCTTTAAGAGAAAGCTCAACGGCTTTAATAGAGGTAGTGCCTATATCCACCCCTACATACGATTTATTTCCAGAAAAAATATTTTTAATAAAATCAAACATTAGTAATTAGTAATCGGCACTTAGCTATTTTATAATGTAATTATACATTAAAATTGGCTTATGTTTAAGAGACCATTGATTAAAAGTTATAAGTTAATCTTGGATATTCTTTTCCCTCCTATTTGTGTCAATTGCAAAAGAAACATAGAAAACCAGGATAATTTTTTATGTGATAATTGTTTTTCAATGATTCAAATAAATGACGGATTCTACTGCCCAACATGCCTTGCAAGAAGGCCAGACCCCCAAAATATTTGCCACGGCAAAGATCACTATGTTCTTGCTCCAGCCACATTTTATAAATCTCCCCTACCCTCGCTTGTTCATAACTTCAAATACAGGCGACTTGAAAAGATATCAAAAATTCTTTCGGTTATTTTAATAACCTACATAAAAAAATCTCAACTGGATACAAGTTCTTTTTTGACAACATTTATTCCTCTACATTTTCATAAGGAGAGAAAAAGAGGGTTTAATCAATCCGAGGAAATAGCCAAAATTTTTTGCCAGTATTTTAATATTCCCCTTGTAAAGACACTAAAAAGAATAAAAAACACAAAGTCCCAAGCCCAAATCAAAAATAACCAAAAGAGAGCAGAGAATATTTCAAATTCTTTTCTGGCGATTAATCCAGAAAACGTAAAAGGAAAAAGTTTTATACTTATAGACGACATTTCCACTTCGGGAGCAACTCTAAAAGAGGCCTCTAAGATTCTAAAAGAAAACGGCGCAAGAAAAATTATCGGACTGGTGGTAGCCAAGGCATAGTATCGTATACTGGCAACCGTATTCTGTATACTGTATTTCGCATCCGGTATTCGGTATACGCTATACGATATTCTCTAATTCTTATCACCTAACTTCCTGCTTATTTCATCTAATTTTTCCAATATAAAACTGATTTCTTTTTCGGAGATTTTATTTAAATCAAAATCGGCATCGGCTCGAGCTTGGGCATGGCGAGCTAAAAGGTTTTGGCCGACCATTAAAAGAGGCAAAAGAGCCAACTGAATAATGTTGGCGATAAACAGCCACAACTCAAAAGCCGGATATGGATCAAATCTTAAATTAGCCGGGGCAAAGATATTCCACAAAATCCAGACAGCACTCCAAAGAGCGATAATCACAAAAAAACCGACACTACCCACTTTTTGAGTTACCACCACTGCCGCCATCTCAAGACGAGAGAGATTCTCTTTGTGTTCAACGTTTATGTTTCTGACCGATCTTCGTAAGGTTCTTATTTCTTCAGAGCTAAAGTTTCTATTTTCCATATATTGATTTTACTACCTATTAAATAATTTACAATCAGTAAAGTGAGAATATTTCAAAATGTATATTTTTCTCATTTGTCCCAGCCAGAGTAAGAGATTTTTTTAACCCAATCATCATAGGGGTAGGACCGCAGATATAAACTTCTCTTTCTTTGAAATCGGGCACGAGTTTTTCCACCATCGCCTCGGTTACTTGACCCTTTAACCCGACAAAACTTGAGTCGTCACTAACAACATAATGGATGGGAAAATCATTTTTCCCAGATAATTCTTCAAGCTCTTTTTTAAAAACAAATTCGTTTTCTTTTTTAGCTCCATAAATTAAAACTATGTCAGCATTTTTTTGAGTTAGTCCTTCAATCATGGCTCTTATGGGAGTAATACCAATTCCTCCAGCTATAAACAAAAACTTTTTCAAATTAGCCGCTTTTTCCGTAAATATTCCGTAAGGCCCGTCTATTAAAACAAAAGTGTTAGGTAATATGTTTTGAATTTCTGAAGTAAAGTCACCGCTGTTTTTCACCGTGATGCGAATTTGATTTTCTTCAACTACGTTTGAAATAGAAAATGGATGCGCCTGCCAAATAAATTTTTTATTAAGAAATCTGACAATGATAAATTGCCCCGGCAAAGCATGAAATTTATCCATATTTTTTCCGGAAATATAAATTGAGACAACAAAAGGGTTTTCTTTTTCCACTTTAGAAATATAGAAACGATGTCTATAAAGAAGAAAAACGGGTCTTAAAAATCTAAAAACAATCAAGTTCCCAAAAACGACTAGATATAAAAGAGACCAGTAGTACCCGAACATGTCGCTGTTCAAAAAATCTCCACCGATTTCCATTTGGTGTCCAAAAGCCAGCAAGATAGCAAGGTAAGTGAAAATATGGACGTAATACCAGGATTCGTATTTAAATTTTAATCTAACAATGGACAAAGAAACAATAACGATACCAATAAAAATAAGCAGACCAATAAAAGCCCCAAAAACATTCTCATAATTAAATATAAAATCAGACATCTGTCCTAAAAAACTCTTTTGATTGGCAACGCCGTACCCCAAAGTCACCAAAATTGGATGGAAGATTATAAAGAATATTGAAAGAAAACTGTTTAAATGATGAACTCTGGTCAGTTTATCCAATCCAAAAATTCGTTCTATCCAAATACTTCTTCCTATTAAAACAAATTGAATAAGAACAAAAAAAACAGCCAAAAGTCCCGAAATTCTTCCAAGGGCCGTTAGAATGCCATAATTTCCAAAGCCAAACAAAGAGTGAGATGATTGCCACCAGAAAAAAAGAATTATAAAAATATTTACCAAAAATATTCCGTAGATAAGATATTTTTTCATACAACGGAATAATTGTAACACATTTTTATTCGTATCTTAGTGCCTCTATGGGATTTAATTTGGAAGCTCTCTTAGCAGGATAATATCCGAATATTATCCCGATACTTGCAGAAACAAGAAAAGCTAATAAAACGGACGATATGGAAACTTTGGTAGCCATATTAGAAAGTTGGGTTATCAAATAAGAACTTCCCCATCCCAATAAAATTCCGAAAAAACCACCAAGAAAAGTTAGAGTTACCGATTCTGTTAAAAATTGATAAGTAATATCTTTTCTTTTAGCTCCAATTGCTTTACGCAATCCTATTTCTCTCGTCCTCTCTGTTACGGTTGTTAACATCATATTCATAATCCCAATTCCTCCAACTAAAAGCGATATTCCGGCAATAGCTCCCAAAAGAATAGTGAAGGTGTCCGTTACTGAAGAAGCTGTTTCCACTAGATCGGCTTGATTCAAGACGCTGAAATCAGATAGAGCCGAATCATTAATATTATGTCTAGCTAAAAGTAAATTGGTTATTTCTTCTTGCGCTAAAGTCATTGATTCCTGGTCAAGCGCTTGAACACTTATCGATGTTAAATAGTCATCTCCTGAAAGAAATCTTTGGGCAGTTGAGATTGGAATAAAAATCATGTCGTCTTGATTGGAAAATCCACTCCCCCCTTTTTCTTTAGTTATTCCAATAATTTTAAAATCAACTTTATTGATTCTAATTGTTTGTCCAATCGGAAAAGACCCATCTCCAAAAAGATCAATGAGAACATCCGGTCCAATAACTGCCACTCTTTTATAACCAATAACATTGCTATTAGTTATAAAAGACCCCTGATCAATTTCTATATTCCTTACATTTAAATAGGAGTCGGTAGTTCCAATAATCTGTGTATTCGTATTTGTTCCTTTGGCCGTCACTTGATAACGTTTGGAAATTTCTGGAGCCATAGATTTAACATAATAGACTTCTTCTTTTATGGCTTGGGCATCTTCCTGTGTCAAGGTTTGAGCCGAACCTCTCCCGGAACTTACCTGAACCCCAGCTCCTTTTTGAGCCCCCGGGCTTATCATTAATAAATTTGATCCGATTGACTGAATATTGGACTCGATTGATTCTTGAGCACCCTGACCTATGGATACCATAGCAATAACCGAAGCAATTCCGATTACAATTCCAAGCATAGTTAGTCCAGACCTAACTTTATTGGTAGTCAAAGAAAAATGTGTTTCTTCAAGTAAATCAGTAAGTCTCATAATAAATTACTGCTATTAATAACTCTCTTCCTTTCATTTTTTTTATCCTCAATAATCGATCCGTCTTGAATATGAATAATTCTATCGGCATGCTGAGCAACATAAAGCTCGTGAGTTATTAAAACGATCGTGTGTCCGTGATCGTCATTAAGTTCCTGAAATGTTTTCAAAACTATCTCTCCGGTTTTAGTATCAAGATTTCCAGTTGGTTCATCGGCTAATATAATTGAGGGGGTATTTACTAAAGCTCTAGCGATAGCCACCCTTTGCATCTGACCTCCAGAGAGTTGGTTAGAAAGATGGCCCCATCTTTCTTTAGGAAGTCCAGCTGATTCTAAAGATTTTTCAACTCTTTGATCTCTTTCAGATGCCGAAATATCGGAATAAATTAAAGGGAGCATTACATTTTTCAAAACAGTCGCTCGAGAAAGAAGATTAAATGATTGAAAAACAAACCCTATTTTTTTATTTCTAATCTCTGCCAGTTGATCGTCGGACAACTTGGAAACGTCGTGACTATTTAATTTATACACTCCTGAAGTGGGCACGTCCAAAGCTCCTATTATATGCATTAGAGTTGATTTACCAGATCCAGAAGGACCCATAATCGCCACAAACTCTCCCTCTTTTATTTTAAATGAGATATTTTTCAGTACGGCCGTCTCGATGCCACCATTAATATAGACCTTAGTTATATTTTCACAATCTATCATGTTTTTATCTTGGAATCATAAATCCTCCCACACCTCCACCACCAGAAGCCCTAATAGTATTTACACTAGATTGAGTAGTTTGAGTAGAATTAGAAGAATTAGAAACCACCGAACGAGCCACTATCCAACTTCCCTCTTCTAATCCGCCAGTTATCTCAGTTAAAGAATCATCCGATATACCAACTTCAACTTTTTGTTTTTTAGGCAAATTATCTGTTTCAATTGTTTGATTTCTCTGATTGGAGTTTGGAGATGTATTTTCAAAAAACTCAACATAACTTGCTCCTCCTAAAGATTTTATCGCTGTATTAAGCACAGAAAGAACATCCTTTTTTTGCTCAATAATAATTGAAGCAGAAACACTCATTCCAGGTTTGACTTGAATATTGTCAGTATTAAAAGATATTTTAACATCATAACTAACCACTCCCTGAGTAGCAGTTCCGATTACGTCAACCTCAGCTACTTTTCCAACAACTTTTAAGTCGGGAATGGCGTCAAATTCCAAGGTTGCCTCCTGACCAACCTTAACTTTAGCTATATCAACTTCGTTAAGAGAAATTTCGGCTATTTTTTCGGTAGTTATGACCGTTGCTATACTTGTCGCCGAAGAAACGTTATCTCCTTTTTTAATATCTATCTGAGCGACCATCCCATTGAAAGGAGATTTTACATAGTAGTCCGATAGTTTTTCTTTGGCGTCTTGTAAAGAATTCTCCTTTTGTATTAATGAAAGCTCCTGAGATTGAACATCTAAATCGTCTGGTCCATCTTGGAGATTTTTTAGTGATTCTATTTTTTCGTCAATAGAGTATTGAGTATTAACTATTGAATTCCGATTATCTTTAATAGTATTTTGGATATTAAGCAAACTTCCAAGATGAGAATTAGTTGTTGATGTAAACTCTTGAATGCTGTTTTGATGAGAAGATAAAATTGAAGACATGCTTTGAGATGTTTGAGTGTCATCAACCAAATCAAGAAAGTTTTTTACATTTTTTATGGATTCTGCAATAAGCTTGGTTGCTTGGTATGTCTCCTCTATTAAATCTTCTATTTGAGCTGTTTCTGAGTAACGACTAATATTTTTGTAATTTTGAAGGTTTGTTTCATAAATTGTTCTGGCTTTTTGATATGTTTCTATGGCTGAATTCAAAAACTGAAGAGCCTCTGTTTTGATGTTTTTTATCGAATCGTAATAGGCATAAAAGTTTCCTTGACTACTGTTAATGTCGTCGCCATTTATAATGTCTTCCAATCCAGACACTATTGACGGCAAATCTAAAAAGGAATTTGCCACCGAATTAAACCCGTCATCGAAACTCTTGATTAAGTTGTCTTCAGCATCTTGTTTTGACTGTTTTGCTTGAGTTAAAGAGTTTTGGGCTTGTATTATAGAAAGGTTGTCGGCCGGTTGTTTTATTTTTTCAAATGAAATTTTAGCGCTTTCCAAATTTATCTGAGCATCTCTAATTGTTTTTTCCACATCACCGGAATCAATTCTGGCTATAACCTGTCCAGATTTAACTATATCTCCTTGTTTAACTGACACCGATAGGACGTCTCCCGAAACCTTAGATTTTAAATCTATCTGATTGGATGCCGATATCTGACCACTGCCGGATATAGATATGACAATGTCGTTTTTTTGAACTTTGGCCAGAACATACTGAATTTTACTACTTCCAACAAAAACAGACGGAATAATAAAATAACCACCAATTATTAAAATCAGAATAAATCCGATAGAAACAAATTTGTGTCCTAAAGAATATTTAACCACTTCAAGAAACGGGTTGATTAAATACTTTTTTATTTTACCAGACATATTTATAAATATAAATTTCAGGTGCCTGCTCAAGATTGGAAAGCAAGGCACCTGAAATCTTCACTGGCTTAAATTTAATTTATAACCCCATCATTCCAAACCCTCCTCTACTTTTTCCCGTCATGCCCATCCCTTTCTTTCCAGTATTGCTTTTATCGAATTCCAAACGCTTATTGGCCTGATCTTGAGTTATGACTCCCTGATCAACCAACGCTTGAATATGGGCTGTCATCTGAGTTTGACGCTGAATCTTCATTTTTTCCTGAAGCTGAGCTTCAGTTATTCCATTTTCTTTAGCTATATCAAAAATGGTTTTACCCTGAGCCCATCCTTCTTTTATGACGTCTGCACCAACCCCCAAAATATTTGCCTGGTGTTCAAACATTGTTTTTTGGCGAGAAGCTATTTCTTCGGCGCTAACTTCTCCCATAAAGAACCCGTGAGCCGAAGCGACTCCTGCTAGAATAAACCCAGCTCCAACTACCGGAATAATCGCGTAAATCAATTTTTTCTTCATTTATTTTTTATTTTAATAGTAATAATCTTGCCGGCTACTTATTACTACAACTAAAACAAAAAAATATTTCACTCCAAAGGCGCTGGTGGGCGGTTCATTATTGCGCCTCTTTCAAACATCATCATTTGATCATCGGCTTTTCTTATACCAAAAGCATCAACAATGTCTCCATTTCTCCTTCCTACAACCATAACCAAATCACCCTCCTTAAGGTCTAAATCTACAGATAAACGAGTATTTGATAAAATATTTACACTAAGCATTTCTCCTCTGTTATTTTCTAAAACAAAACTTTTTTCATTTATTTTAACGATTGTTCCGATGTGGATATCGTCAAACTTCTTCATTCCAAATTCTCGATAAAGGGGCCCAGCTAAAGGCAGTTTAAAATTGCGAGCATCTCTAAAAAATTTCTGATGGAATCCGGATCTGGAGATTATAAATCCCCCAGCCAAAACCAAAATCAAAATCCCCAACACCGAATAAAAAATGGGTTTTTTATAAGCAAAAGAATAATGTTTTACCAGAATCTCAAGAATAATTATGAAGATCCCAGAAACTAATATCAACACCCAAGGCAAAGAAGCCATAAAAATTCCAAACCCCCTCAAACCAAAAGACGGAGCGAATATAGCGCCTGTTTGATTCAAAGAGAAAATAATAAAACTGATTAGATAGAGAATCGTCAAAGTTATCAGGATAATCCCCAAAATAAACAATACGGCCTTTAACACAAAGTGCCATTTGGGTTTCATCTTTGCCTGACCGCTTTTTATTTTTTCAATTACGAAATCTTTTATTGTTTTATTCTCGCTCATATATTTTTTTTATCATTTTCTTAGCTCTTTGTAACCTAACGCCAACCGTAGATATGGGAATTTTAAGAATTTGAGAAATCTCTTGATAACTCAAATTTTCAAAATAATATAATACCAATGGCTCTTTGTATTTTACCGAAACTTGATCCAAGAACTTATCAACCATCTCTTTTGATTCTCTTTCGTTTAACGAATCATCGGCATTTTGCAAAGACACAGGATGAGGGAAAAGAGTATCGGCATCAAAAAAAGATAGCGGTTCTCTTTTTTTCTTTTTAAGAGCGTTAATAAATTCGTTGTGAGCAATCCGATACACCCAAGGAGAAAAGCTCTCTTCCTCATTAAAACTTTGGATATTGATATACGCTTTAATAAAAACCTCTTGAACTATATCCTGAATGTCATGGGTATTAGATAAAAATTTTCTGGCATATCTTGAAATCTTGTCCTCGTACCTGTCAATTAAAAAACCGAAGGCCTGGCTATCCCCGTCTTTGGCAAGCAGAATCAATTCTTTGTCGGTTTTATCCATTACCTTCCATATTACTACAAATCAAACGGAGAAATATTTCAAAAATACTCTTTACGCCTTTTTGGCACACCATATTTTCCCGCACAAAGCGGAAGGTGGAGGATTCGAACCTCCGATCCCGTTTCCGGGATACCGCATTTCAAGTGCGGCGCGTTAGACCACTCTGCCAACCTTCCGCTTTAGGCGAGAATCATTTCTCTTTCAAATATCCAAAATTTTTATGAATGTACTGCCTCCCAACACCAGTTTTTAAGAATAACTCTCTTTTTCTTGCATCAGTATAACTACTAAAGTTCTCAACCTCAACTAACTTCCATGGTCTTCCATATTTAGTAGATCTCACTCCTCCCAAATTATGTGTCCTCATTCTTATCTCTATATTATCATCATGAGACGAACCAGTATAAAACCTGTTCGTTTTCTCACTAAACAATACGTAGGTTATTGGCATAATAATTTTTTCCGCCAGAGGCGGACCCGCTTCTAGCGGGCAAAAATCATTTCCACTATTTTTAACGGATGGGTTTTAGAATAATTTCCAGAAATAACCTTTTTAACTTTATCTCTAAGCCCAACAGGAAGATTGTCTTTTATGTGGCTGATAACATAAGGCGAAGAGAAAATAACAACTTTTTTTATACTCTTATCGTTTGAAAATGCTCTTATTATCTTCTTGAATTCTTTCAAAAAGTCCTGGGTTATCTTTTCCTTTGATATCTCTAGAGCCGGACCTCCACCAATTGATTTTCCCTGAGTAGCCCTGGCGGTAAAACCCTCCTTATCTGAATATTTTGGCTTTTCAAACTTAAAAGACGCCTTTTTATCAATATTCCCCTCAAAAACAGTGTAAAAATCGGCTTCCTGATGTCCGGCTACTATAACAAAATATTTTTCTTTTTCAAATTGCGGAAGTTTTTGTGGTATTTTCATGCCGTTTTTATTTAAGAGCGTAGCGATTAATTATAAAACCGAGCACCCACTCACTTATTGTAGCAATGCCTTGGGTGATAGCATAAGATAGAGACGAAAGTCGCCTTACGGCTCTGTCTGGATACTAACTCATTAACTTTGTATCAATGAGTGAGGGGGTAAACTTATTATAGCCCCAACCAAAGCGTCGGGGATAATAACTTTATTATACCACACCTTTTAAATATTTTTGCCTCTCCTTTTCTGAAAATCTCTCAATAGCATACCTTAACATGGTACGAGGCATTTTACGGTAATATTTATTTAAAAAAGTTTTTTCAACCGCAATTGATTTTTTACCCACTTCCCTTAGCATCCATCCGACCGCCTTTTGGATTAAATCGTGACTATCGTTTAAAAGAATTTTGGATATTTTAAGAGTCCAATCAAATTTGCCATTCTTTATAAAATTAAAAGTGGATATTACAGAAATCCTTCTTTCCCAAATATTTTTGGATAAAACCAGTTTTAAAAGAATATTCTTATCTTTGTCCAAAAGATAAGCACCAACAATTTTATCTGCCGATAAATCAACCAAGTCCCAATTGTTTATATATTTGATATTTTTAAGATAAAAATCAAATATTTCTTTTCTTTTTTTATTATCTCCTTTAGAAAATTTTTCCACCAAAATCAAAAGAGCTATTAATCTTTCTTCATGTATCTTTGATTTAAGAATTTTTCCAACTTCAGATTTTGAAAGGTCAAGATATTTTTTAGATAACATCCTGCATTGAGGAACCGTCAGTCCTATAAAAATATCCCCTTCTCCATACTGTCCTTTACCTGTCTTAAAAAAACTTTGGGAAACTTTAGCTCGGTAAGAGCTTTTTAATTTATTTATATCAAACCTCAACAAAGAGACAGAATCCATTTAGAAATTATTAATAGTAGTATCCTCCTTTTACTTTAAACCTCTTCTTCTCAAAAGTAGCCACCAAATACCATCCCCAGGAAACTACTTTGTTGTCCTTGCCTACAAAGTCAAACCAAACACGGGGAAAAACTTCTTTGTCTATCCATCTTTCCGGGTCATTAACTGCCGGATCTACAATAATAATATTTTTGTCGGTAATATTAACCAATACGCTGTAATGGTCTCCGTCCTTATCAAACCACCCAATAATAACCGGGAGTTTCTCTTCTTTTATAAAATACTCCAATTCTTCAATAGTTCCGTTTTCTTTGGTAAAAACATAAGCCCCTGTAGCTTTAACGGCCTGTGTCATCCCTTCATGTTCGGTCCCAGAATCGTAAGTGGTATAACAAAGTTGTCCTAATTGTTCCTCGGAGTGATTTACACCAAAATACGAGAGAAGAATTTTCAATGAAGCCGGACCGCAAAAACCCGGGCTCTGGACAAACTTTTCCACTTCAATTGATTTTTCCTTTTTTTCTAACTCTTTATTTTCCATATTTTTTGAGAAACTGTGATCTTTTTTATAATTTTTTTGTTGCTTTGGCCATACCATGGATAATTATAATCACCGGCATAAGAAGCCCCGGTCCTTTTTCTACGTTCTTCTTTATCAGCTACAACCGCATATTCATGAGCAACATCATAACTCTTTCCTTTTTTCATCAAATCATACTCCACCCGTTCGTGAAGCAAAATATAAGGAACCTCTTTGAGATCAACCTTAACATCAATCCATATTTCATTTTCAGGAATATAAGAGTAAACAAGCCCATGGCCCCCCATGACAAATTCTGGGTCAATATATTCCCTTAAAACTTTTCCGTCAACATAAACTATTTTTTTACTATCCTTTCTAAAAATTTTTAATTTGAAGTCGGGAACAGGACCTTTTTTGCATAATTCTTTTTTCATCAAATTCCTGATATGTAAATATGATTTCGCCGAAAAAGAAAAATAGTGTTGAGTTTTGATTAGAAATTCAGTTTCATTGCGATAATGGTAATCAATCCAAATTTCATCTTTAGGAATATAGAATTTTTTAGGAAAATAACAAAGTTCGTCAAAAAAAACGTGAGCTATGGCAAAATCATCATCAATATGGTTGCGGATTTTAAATCCGTCAACATAAACCACCTTTAAATTTTTGGGAATTTTAATAAGAGGCATATCATGTATATCTTACCATAACGGGGTTGCAAACACTTCATGTTTATGCTAATTTAAACCCGTAATTAATCTGCAAAAATATATTAATTAAACAGACAAAAATCAATCATCAGATAACCTCTCCAACACTAAGAGTAGTAGGAGAATTAGGAGAGAGCTTGGGGGTTATGAGTAAGGAGGAGGCCCTAAAATTGGCCGTAGAAAAGGGCTTGGATTTGATAGAAACGGCCCCGATGGCCAACCCTCCGGTAGCTAAACTCATCAGTTTTGATAAATTCAGGTATCAGCAAACGAAAGAAGAAAAGAAAAATCGCCAGAAAAAATCAGGAAACGAGCTAAAGCAAGTAAGAATATCGGCCCGAGCAGCAAAAAATGATTTAAACATAAAAGCCAAGAAAGTTGACGAGTTTTTAGAGGAAAATCACACCGTAGAGATAGATATGGTCTTAAGAGGCAGAGAAAAATACAATCGTGATTGGGCTAAAACCAAAATGTCAGAATTTATGACAATGATAGGACATGAATATAAGGTGACTTCCCCAGAAAAGTTTGTCGGCAGAGGAATGAGTGTTCAGATAATGAAAAAATAATATGAAAAAATCCATATCCACAAGAATTAAAATAACCAAAAATGGGAAGACCGTCCGAAGACAGATTGCTCAGTGCCATTTCCGCGCTAAAAGAACAGGAAAGCAGACAAGACAGAAATCAAACCCAAGATCGGCCGATTCTATAGCCAGAAGAATATTTAAAAAACCAGGAACTTTGTAAAAATATGACAAGAATAAAAAGAGGCACCATTGCCCATAAAAAAAGGGAAAAGTTATTAAAAAAAGTTAAAGGATTTAGGTGGGGAAGAAAATCAAAGGAAAGAGCCGCCAAAGAGGCCCTGCTTCATTCTCAATCTAGAAGTTTTAAAGGAAGAAAAGAAAGAAAAAGAGATTTTAGAAGGATTTGGCAGGTAAGAATTAACGCCGCCTCAAGAAAACAAGGAATATCTTACAGCCAATTTATAAAGAAACTAAAGGATAACAAAGTAGAACTGGACAGAAAAATCTTATCAGAAATCGCTCAGAAACATCCTCAAGTTTTTGAAATGATAGTAAAGTCACTCTCGTAATCTACTACAAAAAAACAGCAATTATTCCGCTGTTTTTTTGTTGCTATTTTTGTTTATGAAATCATAAGCCCTTTTTAATACTTTCCTATTCTCGCTGTTTTTCTCCCCAACAAGTATCTTTATGGCTTCATGATAAGTAAACCATCCATAACCCTTGTGTTCAGAAGAGATTTTAATATTGGACTGATGAGTTTGGGCTAAATAAAAAATGATTACTCTAAATATCTTCCTGTTGTTTCTTACAAAAATCCATCTTTCGTGGGCTTTAAAATAAGAAGAAAGCATTAGGTCGCTTTTAGAAAGACCTGTTTCTTCTTTTGTCTCTCTAAGAGCCGCTGAAAAACCATTCTCCCCTTTCTCAATTTTGCCTCTGGGAAAAGTCCAATAATTATGACCATAATATAACATCAAAAATCTGGGACCTTCTTCTGATTTTCTGAAAATAATAACCCCAGAAGAGACAATTTTCTCCCCGGGTCCTTGCTCTTCTTGGTTATTTTTTGTGATCATATTAATATTTTACAATTATTAAAAACTAAAAGAAAAATTTCCTTCTTGATTTATGTCTACAAACACCTTTCCTCCTTTAATGATTTTTTCGGAAAGTATCGCTTCCGATAAAACCGATTTTATATTATCGTCAATCGCTTTTCTTAGTGGTCTTGCGCCAAAAGCCGGGTCATACCCAATTTCCGCTATTTTGTCGTTGGCCGCAGAACTAAATTCCAAAATAATATTTTGAGATTCTTTAATATCCTTGGATAGTTTGTCTAAATTAAGTTTAGTTACTTTTTTTATGTCTTCCAAAGACAGAGGTTTAAAAACAACCACATCAGAAAATCTGTTTAAAAGTTCCGGTTTGAAATATTCTGTTAACTTCTTCTTAAATTCATCGGCAAAGTCCTTAATATTTTCTCCGGCTCTTATTTTATCCTGAATAAATACCGAGTGAGCATTGGAGGTGGTAATAATAATAGTATTTTGGAAATCAACTACTCTTCCCAAACTATCAGTCAACCGTCCGTCGTCAAAGACCTGTAAAAATAAATTGAGTATATCTGAGTTGGCTTTTTCAAATTCATCTAAAAGCACCAGTGAATAGGGTTTTTGAATAATTGTTTCGGTAAGAGAGCCGGCAATTTTCCCATCGTTAGAACCAATCAACCGAGAAATTGAATCTTTCTGTTGGAACTCTGACATATCAAATCTAATCATTGCTTTATCAGACCCAAAGTGTATTTTAGATAAAATCTTAGAAAGCTCAGTTTTCCCTACCCCCGTAGGTCCCACAAAAAGAAAGGTGGCAATAGGCCCTCCTTTTCTGGCAAGACCCGCCCGATAAGACCTCAACGCTCTTGCCACGCTAATAACCGCCTCTTCCTGGTCTATAAAAGAATTATGGATAAGGTCTTCTAAGTTAAGAAGTGCTTGAGCTTCCTCTCTGCCGGCTCTGTGAACCGGAATATTTGTTTTTCTTTCAACCACAGAAACAATTGTTTCTCCATTAATTGATTTTTCTCCTTTTTGAGTAGCCCATGCCAGCGCTTCTCTTAGAATTTCTTGAGCGCTTAATGGTAGATGTTTGTAATGGAGATATTTGGACGCCAGAATTACCGATTGTTTTATAGCAGAAAAATTAATTGTCACCCGATACTGTCTTTCAAGTAAAATAGCATCATAAGTCAAAAAAGTTATTGCATCTTCTTTAGATATTTCCTCTATTCTTAGAACTTCAAAGGAAGAAGCAAAATCAGATCTGGGTTCAACAAATTCCTTAAACTCTTTAGGATAAGTAGTCCCAATAACCGGAAAAGAAGCGTTTTCAATAACCGGCATTAGCATATCAGAAAGATCCATTTCCTTACCTTGGGAAGTTTTTGACAAAATATGTATGTCTGGAATATAAAGAATTATGTTCCCGGCTAAAATAATTTCATCCACCGCTTTTTTAAATCTATCAGTCAAATCTTCCATAGAAGCCCCAGAAACCAGTTCCCCCAAAGAAAGTTTAATCAGTCGCCTGTCAAAAAGCGGAGCGGGAACATTGTCATTAATAATTTGAAATGCCAAGTGATTGATTATGGTTTCTTTCCCAACTCCCGGCTCACCCACCAATAACACGTTTCTTTTACCAACACGAGAAAGCCCGTTAATCATCTGTTCATAATCGTTTCCATGCCCAATAAGAAATCCGGCCTGTCCCATTCTGGCAAGATCAGTAAGATCAGTTGAAAATCTATTAAGAACAGGAGTTGGTTTAGAAGTCAAAGACCTGTTGACCCGATGGGATTTTATTTTTGACCCTTTAATAGCAAAACCGCCCGTAACTTGAGGAGTAAGAGATTTTCTGCCATAAGCAAATTTTGAAAAAACAGCTGCTGAATTTATGTCGTCTGGAGTAACCCCAAAAAAATCCAAAATTTTTGACATCCAAGAGGTATTAGAATTAGCCACGGCTACAAACAAGCTTTCCGGGTCAATTTCCTCCTGAAGGTGAAATTTTGAAACATCAGCGGCCTTGATTACCAACTCTTTTATTATCTCCAAGGCCTGTTCTCTGCTTATTTTAGATCCGACACTAATTTTAATTTCATTCTCTAATTTGGTTTTTATTTCTTTAGCAGATATATCCAATCGAGATAAAGTTTTAGATACACTGTCTTTTTCAATCAAAAGTGAAGTTAGAAAAATCCTTGGATCTCCCCCAAAAATTAACGCTTTTTCAAAAGCATTAATTAAAAAATAAAGAGATTCCCTGTTTAGACATAGAGCGACATTATTCTTAGGAACTTTGCCGTTGAAAAAATCACTGATTGAATAATGAGAGGTTCGGTAGTGCAAAAGATAATCCGCAAAAATTATAAAAATCAAAGCCCCCAGCCAATTCAACTTTTCAACGTCAGATATAAAAAGAGCGATTATTACTCCAACCATTATTATTGAAAAAGAATAAAACAGAACCCTTATTAAGGAACGAGAAAAAGCACTCATAACAAAAAGTCGTCTATTAAAAATCGTTTCTATTTTTTTGTTTTTTTCTTGATTAAACATTTTTTAGAAATTTAAATTAACGCCATCAAAAAAGATTTTATAAACAAAAAACAATGGGATGATAATCCACGCTAGATAAACAAAAGCCCCCAACAACACTAATATTAAATAGAAAATTCCCCCAGTAATAATCTTAAATAATCTGAAAAGAAAACCTAAAACATACCCGTATATATTATATTCCTGATAAAGGGGAGAAAATAAAAAATGAAGATTTATTCTAAGAGCTAAGCGTTTTTCCAAGATTCTAACGCGCCCCATAGTCCATCCCTTAATCACATAAAAACTGTCCACATACCAGTGTTTGAAAAAATAAAGGAATCGGTAGTAAACGGTTTTAATGACAAATATGAAAATCATTACTGTTTATTATAACAAAAAATCGCCCCTTTTATAACAGAGCGAACGGGTTTACTTAAGAAAATCGTTTATATTCAAAACGGCCTTAATGGCGTCACCTATGGCTGGATTTATCTGGTTATAAAGCCCATCGGTTATATCTCCCGCCGCCCAAATTCCAGTACAAGACGTCTGATAAGTTCTATGATCAACAACAATTCTTCCGTAATCATCCAGTTTTACCAGATCTTTAACTAAATCGGTGTTGGGTTTATATCCAATAGCCACAAAAATTCCTGAAACTTCTAATCTTTTCTTTTCTCCACTTTTTGAATCTATATACTCCAAACTATTAACGAATTGCTCGCCTTCAATTTTTTCCGTTTTAGAGTTAGTAAGTAATTCAACTTTGCCACTAGAAACTATCTTTTCCAATGTCACCTGATCCCCTTTGGGTTTGTCGGAATGTTCAAGTATGAAAATTTTAGAAGCATAAGGGACTAGGTCCATAGCCGACTCAAGTCCACTATTGCCTCCCCCGATAACTGCCACAACCTTATCTTTCATCAACGGAGCATCGCAAATAGAGCAATAAAAAACTCCTTTGCCCTCAAATTCTTTTTCCCCGGGAATATTAAGTTTTTTATAACTGCTTCCTAAAGTAATAAGAATCGTCTTTGATTGAAAGACGTTCCCCTGTGAGTCGGTTATCTTAAAACCTTGCTCGTCTTTTTTAATAGAGGTTACAAAAACTCCATCTTTTATTTCTATTCCTTTTTGAGCCCTCAAGTGCTCCTCAAGGTTTTTGGCAAAATCAATTCCGGAAATTGATTTAAATCCTATAAAATTTTCTATACTGGCCGAATTAATTGATTGTCCGCCAAAATCTTTAGTCAAAAGAAGGGCTTTTAAGGCCTTTCTTGAGGCATATATTCCAGCAGCAACTCCTGAGGGTCCTCCTCCAATTATTATAAGATCGTACATAGAATTAGTGTTGATGGTCTGCTATCCCCAAAGCATGATCAATGGCTTCTCTGTCAAAACCAACAATAATCGTTCCGTCTATGTCTATTACTGGAACTCCCATTTGGGATGATTTTTTGACCATTTCTTTGAAGGATTCCTCGTCTTTCTGAACATTAAACTCCTGGTACTCAACGTTTATTTTGCTAAAATATTTTTTAGCCAACTCGCAGTAAGGACAGGTCTCTGTTGAATATATTTTTACCATAATATTTAAAATTATTAATAATAATTATGTTAGTTGTAAGTTGATAACTGTTAATTGGTTTTAGCAAGTGCCTCATCTATCGCTTTTTGATAATCACTCCATTGTGAAACACCCTGAATCATTTTTCCGTTGATAAATAACGTCGGAGTAGAAACTCTTCCTCCCATAAGCTCGTCAGCTTCTCCCATATTATCCTCAAAAGTTTTTAAATGTTTTGAAGAGTCGCTAAAACAAGAAAGAAATTTATTTTCGTCCAGTTCTAGATCCTTGGCGGTTTTTAGAAAGAAATCTTTATCAAGATTTCCATTATTCTCTGAACTGGTCTCCAAGTCCATTTCTTTTTTCTCGGCTTGATAAATAGCATCGTGCATAGCCCAAAATTTTCCTTGTTCTTTAGCGCATTCACCGGCTGATCCGGCCAGAAAAGATTCTTTAGGGTCTTTGCTTCCATCAAAGCTGTCTATAAAAGTAAGGGTTTTAAAAGCCATCTTAGCTTTCCCAGTATTTATGTAATTTTCTCTTAAAAGAGGTTCTATTTGTTGATAAAAAACGTTACAGGCCGGGCACTGAAAATCTCCAAACTCAATCATGGTAACAGGCGCCTTTTCTTCTCCTAATACCGGAGCATCCCCCACTTGGGCAACGACAGTATTATTGTCAGGATTATCTTTATTGTCATCAACGTTTCCTCCGTTTCCCGAACCGACAGCATAGATTAAAGCAACAGCAATGATAACTCCAGCGACTATTATACTACCGGCTATTACAAGACCGTTTTTGCTTTGATTTGTGTTTTCCATAAGGATAAGATTATACTAAGCAATGTTTAATAATAAAGTACGCCCATTATAAAATGCCGATAAGAATAAAGCAAATTCTACTTATTGCCGGAGATATAATTTTGTTGTATGGCTGTCTGTTTTTAACCTTATTATTAAGATACGGCGATATAAACCGCTTTCTTGGGGACCATTTGGGACCATTTTCAGTGGTTTTTGTGTTGTGGCTGATATCTTTCTATATAGTAGGGCTCTATGACATAAAAGAATTAAAATTTGGATATAACATAGCCCAAAACGTTTTTTTGGCTGTTCTGGTAGGAATGATTTTGGCTATTGTCACTTTCTACTTAGTGCCTTATTTCTACATCTCTCCAAAAACAAACTTGGTTATTTTTTCATTTTTGTTTATGGTAGTTACCTTTGCTTGGAGATGGATTTTCAGTTTTATCTCAAAAACCCCACAAAGAAAAACACTGATAATTGGGACTGGTCCTGAAATATCAGAGCTGACAGAATTTCTTATTAAAAATCCCCAGATGGGATATGAAATTAGTTATCAAATAAAAGATCCCGATAAATACAACGATTTGGAAATAAAAAAGATTATAGGAGAAAATCAGATTAACAAGATAATATTTGTTCCTCATTTGGTTAATAAAAATATAATTGAAACTATTTATGACAAAATATCACAAGGACTAGAAATAACCGACAGCGCTACCGCTTATGAAGAATTGTTTAAAAAAACTCCCATAGAAGAAAGCCAGAAAATTTTTCTAATGACCCAGATATCCAAAAGCAGAAAAATATACCAAGCCATAAAAAGACCTTTGGAATTTCTTATATCTTTGGTCTTAGCGATTGTTCTTTTGCCTTTAATGGTGATAATTTTTGTATTGATAAAAATTACTTCAAGGGGACCCGGAATATATAAACAGGTTCGCGTGGGTAAAAACCAGAAAAATTTTATCATCTACAAATTCAGAACTATGACTGACGAAAAAGACCAAAAAATTATTGCCATTGGAAAAGTGCTTAGGTTTACTCATTTAGATGAAATCCCACAGCTACTTAATATAATCAAAGGAGATATTTCTTTTGTAGGGCCAAGACCGGAACAGCTGGGATTTGTTAAAGAATTTGAAAAGCAGATACCCTACTACAACTTAAGACATTTAATAAAACCCGGACTGACCGGCTGGGCTCAAGTTAATTATCGATATGGATTATCCGTAGAAGAAACCAGAAACAAAATGCAGTATGATATTTATTATATAAAGAATCGCTCGTTAACTTTGGATCTTCTGATAATATTAAGAACCATAAAAATGGTATTTTTCAACTATTAAAAGATAGAGTAAAGAGATAAGGGGTAAGGGTAAAGAGTTTGAAATATAAAATGAATAAGATAAAGTCATTTCTATTTGAAAATAAAACCGCCAAGCAGACAATAGTTAAAAACACTTTTTGGCTGTTTTTTGGAAACATCATATCCCGCTTAATAAGAGCAGCTATTTTGATATATGCCGCCCGAGTTATTGGAGCCACCGAATTTGGAGCTTTTAATTATGCTTTGAGTATTGCCGCTTTTTTCACCATTTTTGCCGATTTTGGAATAAACGCGGTTATAACAAGAGAAGCCGCCTCCGATAAATCAAAACAGGAAAAATATTTTTCTACCGCTTTGGCTTTAAAGATTTTTATGGGTCTTTTGATAGGAATAATTTTAGTTGTTGTTTATCCTTTATTAGCTCCCCATATCACATCTTCCCAAGCAGACGCCAACTTGGTGGCCATGTTAGTTCCCTTAATGATACTGGTGGTTCTCTTTGATACACTAAGAGATTTTGGCGCTTCTTTATGTCGCGCTTGGGAAAAAATGGAAATAGAATCTTTTATTCAAATTTTTACAAATGTAATTATTGTTATTGCCGGATTTATAGCCATTAACAACGTTGCTTCGGGAAAATCATTGGCTTTGGGATACATTATTGGAACGGGACTAGGTATGATAGTTGCTTTTATTCCCTTTAGACGCTTTATCAAAAATCCCTTTAAGAATTTTTCTTTCTCTTTTGTCAAAGAAATATTTAAATCAAGCTGGGTTTTTGGGATGATGGGACTTGTGGGAGCCATAATGCTCAATACCGATTCTGTAATGATAGGATGGCTCTCTAATATAGAAGATGTGGGATATTACAGCGCCGGACAAAGAATAGTCCAGTTAATTTATATAATCCCCGCTCTTATCGCTACCGCTTTTTTTCCATCACTTGCCAAAAGCTATCAAGACAAAGAAAGATTCTCTTATCTTTCTAAACAGGAGATTTATGCCCTCATCTTACTGGCAGCCCCTTTATCTTTGGGAGGAATAATACTCTCTAAATCAATAATATCTCTTCTGTATGGCGCAGAATACTTGCCGGGAGTTACCGCTTTTCTCTTAATGAATCTAACTTATCTTCCCGCTTTTATAGCAACGGTTTTTGGAAACGCTATTTTTGCCATAAGAAAAGAGAAAATATTATTAAAATATGTCATCTTATCAACCCTAGGGAACGCTTTATTTAATATCATTTTTATACCGCAATGGGGAATAGCCGGAGCAGCTCTTTCAACTGTAATTAATCAAATAATAGGTCTTTGTTATTTATATTTCTCACTCTCCAAAGAAATTAACATTTTCCCAAAGTTTAATTGGTCAAAGCCCTTATTTTCTCTTATTGCTATGGGCATAGCCGTTTATCTGTTGGATTTGATGGGAGTTAATATAATTATAAATATATTGCTTGGAGGACTAATCTACGTCTCAATGTTGACTTTGTTTAAAGAAGAATTTACTTGGAAAATAATTGAGTCAGTAAGAAATTTGTCGGTCCCAAAAGATGAAAATATTAATAGTAACAACTAAAGGAGAACTTGGAGGCGCTCAAATTTTTGCAAAAAATTTGGCCATCGGATTAAAAAATAAAGGACACTTTATAACTTTAGCCATCGGCAATGATAAAGGAGATTTTTTGGAAAATTCGGCGGCTGAAGAAAAGATAGATTTTAAAAGATTTTATAACTTATCAAGAAGTTTTTCTCCCCTAAAAAATTTGTTTTTTGTTTTAGAATCCAGAAAATATATCATTGAGTCCCAATTTGACGTTATTCAAATTAATAGTTCCAATGCTCTTTTTATCGCTCTTGGAGCGCGTTTTGTTAAAAATAGACCCCAAATAATATTTACTCACCACGGATTATCCTTTTTAGACCCAAATTCAAAAAAACATTTGTCCAAATTTTTTCTTTGGTTAATGTTTAAATTGTTACTTCCTCTGGTTGATAAAAATATTTTTGTCAGCAAAACCAATTTAGAATATGCTTTAAAAACAAAACTAATAAAAAGAGGACAAATAATCCATAACGGTTTAGACGCAAATTTCCTTCCGAAAAAAGAAAGTGTAGAAATATTTGAGAAAATAATCGGAGAAAAATTAACAAATAAACTAATTATTGGATCAATAGGCAGATTAGCTTATCCCAAAAATTATGAATTACTAATGGAAACCGCCCCAGTGCTTATCAAAGAAAATCCCGATACGGCTTTTATTCTAATAGGAGACGGACCAGAGAAACCACGTTATCAAAATTTTATATCCAAATTAAATATTGAGAGCAACTTCTTTATGCTGGGTGGTATAAAAAACGCCTCAGAGCTTCTTGGAGGGTTTGATATCTTTATACTTCCTTCAATCTATGAGGGACTATCGTTAACAATGATAGAGGCGACTAAAGCCGGACTGCCTGTTTTGGCATCAGATACGGGAGGAAACTCCGAAATTTTAAACGACGACAAAAGACAATTATTTTCTTTGGAAAATAAAAAGGAGGTTTTTGAAAAAATTAACTTTCTTATAAAAAACGAACCAGTCAGAAGCGAATACGGGAAGAAAAACCAAGAAAATAGCCAAAAATTTTCGTTAGATAAAATGGTAGAGGAATATAACAATTTATTATGAATAACCCAAAAATCAGCGTTGTAATGTCTGTTTATAACGGAGAAAAATTCTTAAAAGGAGCTATAAACAGCATCTTAAGCCAGACATTTACCGATTTCGAATTCATAATCATAAATGACGGTTCAACCGACAAATCTTTAGATACAATCAAAACATACCAAGATCCACGCATAAAAATAATTTCCAGAGAGAATAAGGGACTAACCCATTCATTGAATGAAGGAATTAAAATGTCCAAGGGAAGTTATATTGCCAGAATGGACGCTGATGATATTTCTCTACCAACCCGATTAGAGGAACAGATAAAATTTTTAGAATTAAACAAAGAAATAGCTATTTGTGGAACTTGGGCAAAAATAATAGACGAAAAAGGAGAAGAAATGGGAGAATACAAAACTCCAATAAACAACGAAGAAATTAAAAGAAGAATAATATTCCACAATCCTTTTATACATCCCTCGGTAATGTTCAAAAAGGAAATCATGGAAACGGTTGGATTATATAATCCCAAGCTCAAACACGTTGAGGACTACGAATTGTGGACGCGGATAGTTTCCAAGTTTAAAACAGCCAATATTCCCCAGTTTCTGTTAAAATATAGACAAAATAAAACAGGTATAACTTCCAGAAATCGATCACTTATGCTTTTAATGGGTTTTGTGGTTAGATTTTTGGCGATAATAAGAAAATGAAAAAACAAGATATTGTTATATGTTCTCCTCAATATGGATTAAAACCAAATTCCGATGCCGGTGGAGAGGTTTATGACGAGAAAATATTAAAGGGATTAGCCGACAAAGGTGTAAAAGTAGAAATTATCCTTCCTTACGGAAAAGAATATGACCAAAATCAAAAAAATTGGTTTGTCCACCATATAAAAATTCCTTTCATTCACTATTCATATCTTTTTAACTTAGCGATAATCCTCCAATTAATATCCATATACAAAAAAACTCATTTCAAGATTTTAAGAATTCATTCTCCCTATTATGTAGGTATAGGCGCATGGATATTTAAAAACGTATTTGCTAAAGAAGTTAAACTGGTTACTACTTATTTTCATTTCGAAGACAAAATCGTCTTTAATTTAATAGATAGAATGTTTATCAATAAATGGGATCATATAATCACCTCTTCACAAACAACAGCTCAACAGATAAAAACCGATTACAAAATTAAGAAAGAGAAAATATCTATAATTTATCCCGGAATTGACCAGCCAGAGCCAATTGCAGTTAAAAGACAAAACGAAATATCCTTCTGCGGAAAATTAATAAAAAGAAAAAATGTAAATTTTCTGATCGAATTGATGAGAGAATTAAAAAATGACGGGATCAAGCTAAATATTATAGGAAATGGACCACTAAAAAATAAATTGGGGTATAAAATAAAGAAGCTAGGATTAGAAAATAATATATTTATTCTCTCGAACCTGAAAAACAAAGAAAAAGATCAGGCAATCAGACAATCTAAAATATTCGTTTTTCCATCCTTAATGGAAGGATTTGGTTTGGCTCCTCTTGAGGCCATGGCCCTCGGAGTTCCAGTCGTTGCCAGCGACAGAGGAGCTTTGCCAGAAACCGTAGGAGAAGGAGGTATTGTTATTCCTTTAGACAAGAATTTGTGGGCAAGAGAAATAAAAAATATAATTAGAAACCCTCAGTTGGCTAAAAAACTTTCGGAACAGGGCAAAAATTGGGTTAAAAAATTTACTTGGGAAGAAGCTATTAGCAAAATCATTGAATTAACAAAAAGAAATGAAAATTAATATATTTTTTCCAATAAAAAATTCCCCCTGGGGAGGAGGAAATCAGTTTCTAAAGGGACTTAGAAACGAGTTTATTAACCTTGGTATTTACGAGAAAGACCTATTAAAATCAGATGTGATTCTTTTTAACAGCTTTCAAGATATATCTCAAGTTTGGAAGCTGGCTAAAAAATATCCCAACAAGACGTTTATTCACCGGGTTGACGGGCCAATTTCTCTGGTTAGAGGAAAAAATAAAATAATAGACAAAATAATATTTTATGTCAATTCCAAAATAGCCAGCGGAACAATTTTCCAATCAAAATGGTGTTTGGATAGATCAAAGAAATTGGGATTTAAAAGCGATAATCAGGAAATAATAATTTATAACGCCCCTGATAATAAAATATTTAATCAAGAGGGTAGGAAAGGTTTTAATAAAGAAGCCAAAACCAGGTTAATATCCGTCAGCTGGTCAGATAACTGGAATAAAGGATTTGAATATTATCAATACTTGGACAATCATTTTGATTGGAAGAAGTATGATATGATTTTCATAGGCAGATCTCCAATAGAATTTAAAAACATCAAAGAACTGGGAATTTTAGATTCTGAATCAATAGCTAAGGAACTAAAAGAGAGTGACATTTTTATATCTCCCAACAAAGACGAGCCGTGCTCTAATGCTATTATTGAAGCCCTTTCTTGCGGACTTCCTGTGGTGGCTTTAAATAGCGGAGGGAATCCCGAATTAATCGGAAGGGGAGGAGAACTTTTTAACAGCAAAGACGATTTTATAAATAAAATAGAGATGGTTTTAAGGAACTATCAAAAATATTTCTCAGCTATTCCGAATTACTTAATGTCTCAGAAAAGCAATGAATATGTTACTTTTATAAAATCTGTCGCCGGTGGGAATACTAATAAAAAAAGAATTGGGTACCAAGACACGCTTGTTTTTCTATACCTTCAGATTATTTGGCTCTTGGCAAAAATTAAGAATAAATTGTTTTAAAAATCAAAATGAATTTAGCCATATTTTTATCGTTTAAGGAGAGTATGGAAATTATGAGGCGGGTCGGTCAAGACAATCGCTTTATTGAATATTATTTAAAACCATACTCAAAAAACTTTGAGAAAATTTACATCTTCAGTTGGATTAACGAGACTTATAGCTTTCCCATAAAGAACGTATTTCTGGTTCCCAATAGAAGAAATATAAACCCATATTTATATAATCTTTTTCTACCCTTTATTAATAAAATAGAAATTAGAGAATGTTCCGTAATTCGCTTAATGCAGTTGACCCCCATAATTCCAGCCGTCATCTCAAAATTTGTTTACAAAATACCCATCATCGCCACTTACGGATTTATCTATGGCAATCTGTTTAAAACCCAAAAGAAAAAGACACAATCTATAATCTGGAATATTCTAGAAAGATTTTTGGTCAATAGACCCGATAAATACATAGTTACTTATAAAAACACTCTAAATCACCTGCTCAAAAGAGGGGTTAATAAAAAGAAAATAAATCTACTCCCCAATGGAGTAGATACTAAAATATTCAAACCTATAAATAATGAAAACAAAAAAATAAATTTACTGTTTATAGGAAGATTTGAGACCGAAAAGAATATATTAAATCTGGCAGAAGCCCTATCTATTTTAGAAAACGGCTCTAATTATTTTATTACTCTCGTGGGAGATGGATCTCTTAAAAAAAATCTTATTGCTAAACTCGATATCGGATATCAAATAATCCCATCCGTGCCACATAATCAGCTTGTAAAATACTATCAGAAATCCGATATTTTCTTACTCCCCTCTCTCTCAGAAGGATATCCAAAGGTTCTTATAGAAGCTATGTCCTGCGGACTTGCCTGTGTTGTCGGCAAATATCTCGGCCACGAACAGATTATAAAAGATAGAGAAAATGGAATTGTTTGTGATTTTAACCCTGAAAACATCTGTCACAAAATAGAATTGCTTACAAAAGATAAAAAACTTAGAGAAAAAATATCAAAAAACGCTAGAGATTTTGTTCTAAAAAATAACGATATAAAAAATATATTGGAAAAGGAAATTACACTTATTAAATCTCTAGATGAAACTTCTTAAAAAAATCCTAATAAAGACAATAAAGCTAATTAACTGGCTTGGTTCGGGGATTTCAATCCGCTTGGTTAAGTGGACGGGAAAATCGTCTCAATACATACACCCAAAGCATTTAATAGACGACTATCCAGAGTGGTTAAAATACTTTAATAAAGAAGATGAGGTTTTGGATATCGGATGCGACAACGGGCAAAGAGATTTTAAGCTATCTCCTTTGGTTAAAAAGATAATCGCCTTTGATTATGAGGGAAAGGCGATCAATCAAGCCAAAGAGTGGCAGGAAAAATACAGCTTTGGAAATATAGATTTTTCATGTCTGTCAGCAGAAAATTCTTTGCCTTTTTTAGACAACCAATTTGATAAGATACTTTTCTTAGATGTTCTAGAGCACCTAAACAACCGTGCGCAAATAATGAAGGAGTGTTTTAGGGTTTTAAAACCAAAAGGAGCAATGGTGCTGGCTATCCCCAACAGTCAAACGCCCTGGAAAGAATTTCAAAAATCAGCAAGAGTTAATTTTTATTCCGATTCCGACCATAAAATAGAATACTCAAAAGAAGAAATAATAAAGGAACACCAAAAAACAGGATTTAAGATAAAAGAAATAAATCCAATAGTTTACGATTTCCCTTTAACCGGACTTATTGACCTTGTAGGAGGAATAAACCTGTCTCTCTATAAGAAACTTTGGCGGTGGAAACATAAAAAAGTAGAAAATAACCCTAATGCCAGCATAGGATTTATGGTTATTTCGGAAAAATAACTACCTAATCTTATTTGTCTTTACGGTTATTCTGCTTGTTAATCCAAAAAGTGACATTATAAAAACCGATGGTTTAATAAAAACCCATCTTACAATTTTGTTTTGAGAGACAATCTTTAGCCAAAATCCCCCTTTTTCCTTATGTTTATAGAAAGCCGAAGCAACTACATCTCTGTCAAAATGTTGAAAAATGATTTTGGTGTTTATAAACATGCCCTTTAGCAAATCAGCAACATTCTCTTTATTAAGAAAAAAGATATGAGCCGGGAGTTGAAGTCCGTAGGAAAAATTCTTAAATAATTTGTATTCCAGCCCATTGAAATAAGGGATGGAAAAAATTAACTGCCCTCCCGGCTTTAAAATTTCAAACACTTTTTTAATAGCTTCTTTGGGACAATAAAGATGCTCCAAAACCATATCCATAATAACCACATCAAAATGTCCCTGTGATAAATCAACTTCAAAAAAAGATCCCGCTAAAACATTAAGCCCTCTTTTTTCTTTGGCATATTGCGCCGCTTTTTTATTAAATTCTATACCTTTAACCTCCCATCCCAACTCCTTTAAGTATTCCAGTTTAGCTCCATGGGAACAACCAATTTCTAAAAGTTTCCCATTTTCAACATACCTGGGAATAGATTTTGACCTGTAAAAATAAACAAAAACAAGAAAAAGTAATATTTTTATGGCAAGATTTTTACTTCCCAGATTTTTATACCCAAAAAAATTGATAAGAATTAATTCATCTATTCTCTTCTTTAGTTTTCCCATTCTAACATCGCTAGGAACAAAATATCCGGCATTGTCAGGATAATATAACTCAATCCATTTTTCTTTGGGTCTTGGGTTTTGAAAAACCAACCCGCATCTTTGACATTTGACCACATAAAATTCTCCCGGTAAATTGTTTAATCTATCAGGGGCGCTAAAAAGATTTTTTAACTCTTGCTCGTCTCGACAAAAGGGACAGTCAACGGTTTCAAATTCAATTTTATCAAAACTATTGTTGTCCATATTTTATTGTTTAAAAATTATACTCAAAGCTGTTTTTATCCAATTTTGTTTATCTTTCTTCCATCTAAAATAATTGATTAGTTGGCTAAAGATAGGAATATTTACAGTAGAATATCTTTTTCCAAAAGGATTTGAGCCCCTGCCAAAATGAGAAGCAAATATTTGATTATCTTCATTGAGATAATATTCGGCACAGGCACTTATTTTAGTAAAAGGACCATTTTTATAATATCTGGTACTTTTCATATCAATAACTTTTCCTAAATACCCGGCTTTCAAAAACTTTTCTCTCATTTCCCAACCGGTATCTTTGGTGGCATCGTTAGAAACATTTTTGTCGGGCAAAAAATTAATGTTTAAATCTTTGAAAGTTTTGGTTTTAAATAAAACTCCAAACATAATAGGAAAATCCTGAGGTTTTGGCTCCGGGGCTTGAGTCCCAATAATTTTTATTTTGTCGTTAATTTGGTTAATAAGTATCTGATCCCAGTCATTTTTCAGAAAAACACAATCAGCATCAAAGATACACCCGTAAGGCGCTTCTATTTTTGTTAAAAGGAAATTTAATGCCTGAGCATGACCAATAGAACCATTTATTTCCTGTTTTTTATAAAACAAACTGACGTTATTGTACTGACTGGAAATCTTTTTCAATCTTTTTATATCGTTTTTTGAAGATCCATTGTCACAAATAAAAACTCTAAAATCATTTTTTGTCAGTTTAGATAAAGCCAAAAGATTGACTTCAATAAAATCTGATGAGTTAAAATTAACTATGCCAATATCTATTTTCTTTTCCATAAACTCAATAAATTAGGACTTTGTGGCAACTATAAAATACCCCCCATGAAAACTATCAAGAATTTTACTGTTCAAAATCAGTTTGGTTCTATCCAAAAGAGAGATAAAATCCGACATCAAAACCAATGGATAAAGTATGTATTTTATCAATCTTGGTAATGATTGGATAAAAAATCTGAAATTATCTGACATCACAGAAAAAAACCTTCCCATCACTTCAATTTTTTCCAATTTAAAACCGATAGTTTCCAGTTCATAAATCCATTTTTTATCCGTCCATCTTTGAAAGTCATCGGGGTCGGCATGGATTCTGTATAAAAAGGGTGCTGATATTATAAAAATTCCTCCTTTTTTTAAAACTCTAAAACATTCCTTTATCCCTTTTTGGGGTTCCGCCACGTGTTCAAAAAGCTCCGTTGCTAAAATCACATCAATAGAATTGCTTTTAATCGGCTTCATATCAGAAACATCTAAAACAACGTCAGGATTGTAAGAAGGGTCAATATCAGCAAAAATCCATTTTTTTACATTGTTTTTTGGTTTTATAAATTTCCCCCTATCTCTTCCACCAATATCCAAAACCACCGAGTCAGATTTAAAATAACCAACATTATCGGATAATAATTTATCCAATATTTTTCTTCGCAACGTTGAGGCAAAAATATATTTAATATTTTTCAAAAACATTTATTTTAGATTTATCTTATCCCATTGACCGTTGAGCGCCAAAACAATAATACTTTTTAAAAGCTCTTCTCTTTCGGGCTCAATTTGAATTAATCTGGTCGCAACTACAACAAAGTTTTTAGTGTCTCTTTTTTTGTAAAAATAATCAAAAAGTTTTTCATAAGCGTTTGACAAAAAATCATCATTCTTTTGCCAGAAACCCAAACTGGAAAAAGCCTTTTCTAAATTTTCCAATGCCTGATTATAAGTTTCTTCTCCCATTTCTAAGAAAACTATTGCCAGGTGGAAATAAGAATCTCCGATGTTTTTATTTAAATCAATCGTTTTATTGGCTAAATCTATAGCTTCCTGATATCTCCCCTGCAGAGAAAGATTATTAGAAAGAACATGCCTCACATCCTGCCTTAAAGGAGCCAGCGCTAAAGAAGCTCTCAGATAGTCCTCTCCTTTTTTAATCAAATCTGGATTTTTAGAAGCCACACCTATGTTGGTATAAATTTCACCAAGCTGTAGGGCATATCTTGGGCTATACGGCTCTTTTTTCCACAACTCTTCAAAATAATAAACGGCTTTTCGTATGAGCCCATCAGAAGACCCACCCTGACCAAAATAATTAATCACCAAGGCGGCAAAATGGGTCCTGATGTTTTCCTGTGAAAAAGAATATGGCGACATAACTTTATCAATATTCTCTAAAATAGTCGGTCCGTCTCCACTTTTTATCAGAGATATATAATTTCTCATCTGGACATAGGAAATTAGAGAATAAAAATAGAAAAGAACTAAGAGCGCTAAAGAAGTTAATCCAAAAATTGATAAAACAACAATATTATCTTTTTTAGAATGATTAGTTGGGCTGGAAATCTCTTCTGAATCTTCCTGACTTTTCCAGAAAACAGTAAAGCTCATAAAAGCAAAGAAGGGAATATACGTTGCGACAGAATCAAAGACAAAGAGATTCTGGACAAAATAAGAAACTCCAAAAAATATCAATCCAAAAGAGGCAATATTAAACTTTTTTGACTTTAAGATTGACCAAAAGGCCCCAATCCAAATTACAAGATAAGCCAATAAACCCAAAATTCCGTGCATTACCAAAACATCCATTAACTTGTTATGAGCTCTGTCAAACCAGCTATTCTCATATTGGTAGTAGTCGGGGTTATAGTATTTGTTATAAGCAAAAGAAAAGTTTTCTGGGCCCCATCCGATTAACAATCTTTCAAATCCATTGGTTACCGGATTTATGGCTTTTAAACTGACTCCCAAAGATATCAACCGCGTTTGAAAAGTTGGGTCTTTCAAAGAAAGCTGCGATAAGCGATCAAATCCCGGAATTTTCTGCCAAAAAGAACCATCTTTTGTCAGATAAAAAATTGAAGAAAAAAGCCCCATAACCACAAGAGTCCAAATAGATAGTTTTTTCAAAGACACTTTGTTGAATATTTTTATCTCTTTGGCAGAAAAAACCAGCCACAATAAAGCCATAATAACCCCAGCGAAAAGTCCAATTATTACTCCTCTGGTCTGTGTGATAAAAATCCCAAATATAGAAAAAATAATAGCAGCCAGTGAAGTATAGAACCAAAACTTTTTTCTCTGTTGCCAACTATCCCAAATAACAACCAAAGCCGAGCATATTACAAAAAGAAAAAAAGCCGCCAGATATATCGGATTTCCGGTAAAAGAAGCTGGTCTTGAAACACCTCTAAAAAGTTCCATAAGCGAGCCAACAAAAAGAATTAACCCGGTAAAAATACTCAATCGGAAAAAGTTAACCCAGTCCTTTTTTTCAAAAACAAGAAGCGAGATAATAAAAAAAGATATAAAAAATGTCAGCCCGATAAAACCCTCCCCTCTTTCTGTGTCTCCCAAAAAAGCTCTGAATCTATTCACAGAAAAAATAGTGCTTAAAAGTATTGTTCCCCAAAAAAATAAGACGGAAATAAAAACGGGATTTTTCCAAACCTTTTTTAATCTGGTTAGAATTTCTTTTCTAAAATTGGGGAATACCGCTAGTCCCACAAAAAACACCAACCAAGCCAAAGAAACAATCCCGCGGATAAACATTGATTTTCCGGTAATGTAAGGGAAAAAAACAGAGGAATCAACAATTAAAGGCGTTAAAAAACCTAAAGACAAAAGTAGTATTTTTATAGAAATTTTCATATCACTTATTACTTATATTATATCAGCATTTATCCTTAAACCAAAAAGAGACCTTGTGGTCTCCTTTTGATTTTTGTTTCACAACAAAATTTAATTACCTCCGTAGAGCTTACTAAGTTGAGCTCTAGTCAAAGGTCCAACATATCCGCTCTGAGGAGAAATTCCGTATTTGGCTTGGAATTTTATAACGGCTGCTTTGGTAATAGGACCAAAATATCCTGTTATGTATTTAACCTCATAAAGTCCCTCATGAGCCAAAATGGTCTGGAGATTTGTAACCGTGCCACTTCTGATTCCTTGTCCAAAGTTAGTGTTAAAGACATAAACTTTAGCCAAAGGAGGAAGCTCCGTTCCAGTTTCCTGAGCTTGGCTTAACTGGGTCTGTAAGAAAGATAATTGAGCCAGCAAAACCACAATATTTGCCTGCATCTGTTCAACAGTGGTTGGGTTTGGATAAGGAAGCGTAGCAGGAGGAGTTGTGGTCGTTGTGGTTGTTGTAGTTGTTGTGGTCGTTCCTTCTGTTGAAGTAGCAGTTGTAGAAGTAGAAGTTGTAGTCGTTGTGCTTGATGGTTGACTTCCGGCTACAGCGCTAACCTCAGAAGAATTTGTATAGTTACCAGTATTGTCCATGGCCCTTAGTACATAGTAGTAAGTAGAACCATTAGCAAGGTTGGTATCCGTGTAAGAAGTTCCAGTTGTGGAAACCACTACAATAGCTCCATTAGCTACCGCATTTCCCGATGTCTGAGATCTGAATATTCTGACTCCGGCAAAATCGGAAGCAGTTGGATTAGTCCACATCAATTTTATTTCATTTGCAATTCCAGTTCCTTGCGCACTGACTCCAGAAGGAGCAGATGGAGGAGTTATGTCTCCACCAGAACCAGTGGAAGAGGGAACATCAATTGTAAGAACGTTGGCGTTAAGTATAAGGACATCGCTTGGTCCGTCACCAACAGTTGAAGCGGCATCAACAAATATACCTTCATCACCTGCGTCATAAGTTCCATTGGCATTAGTATCAACTCTTAATGGAATTCTCATCTGAATTGTTCTGTTGTCATCGGCTCCTGAATAAATATTTACCGAGACAAACAATCTTGAGTTGACAGTCGAAAGAGCTTGAGTAAGTCCTGTTAGCGCCCATCCATTAGCATCGGCTGTCATTGCGCCTAAATCGGTGTCCAAGGCAGGGTTTAATATTGCATTGCTGTCAGCGTCCCACCAGACATGAACAGCGGCAATATCGTTGAAAACAGCTGTTCCGGCATTTTGAACCGTAATAGAGTTTAGTTGAAGTTTATCTACAACGTTATCTCCATCTCCAGAGTTGTCGTTCTCAAAATAAATGTCATCAGCGGCATCATAGTTAGCCCCTCCAACATCTACATATCTAAAACCCACGGGAAATTGAGTAAGTTCCGCAGAACCAGTTGAAGTCACCACATCGGTTGTTTCAAGTATGGTATCTGTCGCAGCCGCGGCAGCTTCCATAATAACCGCCTCTCCAGTTGTAAATGTTGAACCGTGGTTAGCGTCAGCGTATCCAATATCGGCATTGGCCGCAGCATTCATAGCTGTCCAATCAACCGTCCAGTTACCTGTGGCTTTAGCAAGAAATATTGCTGTCAATGGCAAGTTACCATCATCAGCCAATGTGTTTCCATTTCCTAAATCAATTATTGGTTCACCATTGGTGTAGGTACCACCATGATCAGAATCCAAATATATAGCTTCGGCATCAGCAACACCCATTTCTGAACCGGCATCTCCTAAAGTCAAAGTTCCTGATCCATTATAAAGAACAACATCAGCAGCGGCAGAGTAAGTTAACTGCTCGGCAACATTTTCTTCGTACAAATCAGTTGTTCCATCCAAAACGTTATCGGAGCTTGCCCAGTTCATTCCGGTTACTATCAAAGTTCCACCGGCGGCTGCTCCAGCCCCCAGATACTGAACTCCCACTACATCATCAGCTGTACAGGCGGTAACATCTGCTCCAGTACCTGTATAAGTCCAGACAGCGGTCGCTAAAGTTCCAACGACATTATCGGAACAAAGTTGATCACCGGCCACAACATCAAATGTTGTCGCTCCAGCAGCTGGCGCATCGGCATTATTATCAATCAATGCATCGGCTGCGGTTGTATAAACATCGTCATTATCAGAATCAATAAATATATCATCCACTCCTGTGTCCCATTCAGCACCATCATCAAACAGCACACCATCAGCGGCAATAAAATTTGTCACATCAGCCGTACCGGCGGTAACAACCGTATCACCGTTAGTCAAATTTGTATCAGCGGAAGAAATAAGAACTTCTCCAGCATCGTAAGCACCGTCCGTACCGGCAGCGGCATCAAGACCATAAATAGTCCCCGGAAAAGGTTTGATGTCAGACGGACCGGCGATTAAAACATCATCGGTTCCGGCTCCGCTCAATACTCCGGCATCCAATGTTAAGTCAACGCTGTAGATAACTGCTTCACCGTTAGTATAAGTATTGTCATTTGAAGTTCCGTCAACAAAAACGGGATCAGTGGCTCCTTGTAAAGTTGCCAATGCATTTCCAGCAGCAGAAGCGCCACCTCCATTAGTAATAAGAACATCGTTGTTTAAAAGAACGTTAAACACCAATTGATTGGTATCTCCTCTGCCAATCGTATTAGTGGCAACATCACTTTTGGTATAATCGGCGGCAACAGATACAGCTAAAGCCGAACCGGCTGACCACATAACAGTGGAGAGAATCATAAATCCAATCACTGAAAATTTCACAAATTTATTCATGTTTATTTTTTTTAATTAATTTTATTATTTTTTATTTTATACCGACAAATTCAAATTCGCTGTGAACATAGCCAAAGAGGCATCGACCTTATAGCGATTAAAAACTATTTTTTACTAATATATTATATATCAAAAAACAAAATAAGTTAAGAAAGATGTGGATAACTAAAATAAACCTATAAAAACAAAAACTCCCTTTTACGGGAGTTTTTGTTTTGCCTGTCCTGTAAACAAGTTTACAAAGACAAGGTCTTCTTCACGTTAGAAAGCGAACTAGCTGAAGCGTTAACGTAAAATCCGTTAGCCCAATCAGCAGTGTTCTCAGCGTGAATGTCGGCTGAAGAATCAGACCAAACAAAATTGGAAACAACACCAGCTGAAACGGTAGCTGTGTGTCCTGTAAGAACAACAAATGTTGGCTCTGTGGCATCATCGGCAGCACTGCCGTTGATATCAAGATATAACACTGTGTCCGCTGCAGTTCTCCAAGCGTAAGGTCTCAAGTCGTTGATGGTCGTGTAGGCCTCGTTAGTAAGACCGCTAGCACCAGTTGCAATGGTAATTTCCGTTGCATCAATGGCTCCGTCACAATCAGCATCAAATGTGAATGTGTCAGCTCCACCTCCTTCTGTAAGAAGGGCGCAAGCTCCAGTTAATCTTACGTTGAATGTGCTTACAGCTTCACCGGCGGTTGCATGGTTAGCACCATCGGTAAATCCAGCTTCAACGATTGATGGGTCAGTAGCATCTAAGACGGCATCTCCGTCCAAGTCCCAGAACACACTAAGAACTTCGGCTCCACCAGCGATGAAGTCAGAAGCTACAGTTGTGTTTAGGTAGACATCAATGTCTCTGTACTGTCCCAAAGCGGTTGTGGTTCCTCCGTTAACCGTGTCGTTTCTCATTGAAACGGTTATAGATTCTCCAGTTCCGGCTCCGGCAACAGATGATCTCAAAGAGAATGTCTTGGATGAACCAGATGAGATTGTTTTCTCATTGGTAAATGTAACGGAAACAATAGCTGATCCTCCATCGGTAACACCAATGTCACCGGCGGTTGAATCAATGTCTTGTTCCAGATCCAAAGCTCCGTTGGCATCAAAGTCACCAACAGCTCTCATAGCTACCTGAGAAGTAATATCAGTTCCTCCTTCAAAGAATTTGAAGTCAGAAGATGTGAATGTTCCTGTCTCAGAGTAGTTGAAGAGGAATCTCTTTAGAGCTACGTCATCAGAACCAGTAGCTGAAATTGTGTACTCAAGCAAGGTGTCATCACCATTGCTCAAGCTTCCAGCTGTGGCTGTAGAGACAACAGTTGGCTTTGACTTTCTGACAATAGTATCGCTTCCGGCGATAAATGTCGTGTCAAGGTCTCCGTCAACGTTAGCAACGTTATCGGCATACGTTAAGTTAGCGATAACTGGAGCTGTGTTGTTGGTAGCTGCGTCAGCTTCCTGAAGAGCAGTAGATGAACTTACACCAACAGCTCTAAAGTCCTGAACAGCGTTGTCATCAGCCATGTACAAGGCCAATCTCAAATTGTCTCCAGAGTCGGCTCCGGAAGTTCCGGATCCATCCGAAGCTATATCACCTTTAAGAGTTATATAGACAGATGTTCCTGGAACAACGTTGAACAATCCGGCACCGTTAGAGAATCTAACGATTCCATTGGCATCAGTTGAACCGGAAACAACCAAAGCGGGTGTTCCAGCTCCCTGAGCTACATACAAGCTGACAGTTACCAACTCATCGGTAGCAGCCAAAGCTCCGGCTGTTGTTACGTTGGCAACAGACAATGTCTGAACTTGGAATGTCTCGTTAAGAGAATCCATTCTATACTTGGAAAGTTCATTTCCAGTAGTGTTGGCCAATTGCATCATGCTGTAAGGAGTGTTTCCGTCCAAGGTCACGTTAAGTGATCCTGATCCGGTAACAGTCAATACAACTGAAGGAACCTCTTCTGATTCGGCTCCGGCATTGGCATCGTTCAAGTGTGTGTCTGTTGGAGCGCCACCGGCTTCATCAGCCCATGCTGTTGAAGTTGGGTTGATAGGATTGCCGTCCTTATCAACAACGCTCATGTTGGTTGTCTGAGCGGCAACCGTTGCGTCACCTATGAGATCAACGTAGAACAAATCTGCGTCGGCGTTCTCTAAGGTTGTATCAGGCAATGCTTTTACGGTCCAAGTTTCTGATTGACCAGAAGCGATTTCTCTTGAGAATCCGCTAAAGGTAAATACTCCGTTAGTATCAGGAGAAGTAGCGGTACCCAACTGAGTTGCGCCAGCCCACAATGTTACTTGTGAAACTGTTTCATCAAATTCAGTTGTAGTGTAGTCACCACCTCCTAATGTTCCATCGGCATAACCTTGGAAGGTTACTGAAGAAACTGTGACTTTGGAAGCAGAACCAGCGCTTACAACAACTCCCAAAGCATCAACCCATCCTCCTCCGACAACTGTCTGAGAAGTAGGATTGGAAGC
>JBAZTS010000004.1:0-102692 GCA_041661795.1 Minisyncoccota bacterium | reverse complement strand
AAGCCCGCCCGAATTTCGCCAAAACAAAAAGAGGAGCAAGCGGAGGATTCCTCCCCAGACCCCTCCTCCTCCGCTTGCGACATCCGAATTCAGAAAAAAGGAATCAGCCGAAGTTTTGCGGAATCCTTTCCCCAGAAAATTGTTTCCGCAAAACTTCGTCCGCATTGTTTCAGATTTCTTCGTCAGGATTACTTTCAAAAAAGGTTCGAATTTTGTACAATGAATACCGCAATCGCGCAAAATATTCCTTTATGGAATTATTTTGCGAGATAGTGAAAAGAAGAGGCGTTGGATTCGAATTAGGAAGGGTCGGAAACCAAAGGGTTTCCGTGTAGGAAATTACTCAAAACCGAGGGTTTTGAGGGAGAGAATAAAATGAACGACGTGAGATTCCCTCCCTCTCCGCATTGACAAGTTAGTATCGGTAGACCCGAAGACCTGCACATTCTCTAAGTTTTTGAAAATCAAAGATTGGAGACGAAGAAGGGGTTTGAATTTTCCTTCGTAGACAATTCCAAATATTACGTGATATAATAAACACATGCCAGTAAACAAATCGTCTGAAAAACCATTTATAAACGAAGGTTTTGGAGATAGTTATGAGTTCTCTAGCCCTGACCAAAAACTAGCTGAATTGTTCTTTGAGAGTAGAGAGTTTTTGGGTACATTTGGATCGTCTGTTGTAGATAAGAAAGAGGCAGAAAGAATGGCTAAGGCTTATGGGGGAGTTGTTAAAGATTTTGGTGTAGATATAGAGAGTATAGATACAAAAACTAATAAAGTTACTGAGTGGAAAAAAGATAAAGGATTTTCTGTTTGGAAATAAAATATATATTGTGATTAATATAAAATACCGCCAATAAATAGGCGGTTTTTCTTATTTATTTAATAAACAGTTTCCCAACTCTGTTTATGGTGTCTATCGTGTCTATTGAGACGTAACCCGAGTGCATAAATCTATTTTTTGATTTACCTCCAAAGAAGCACTATAATTCCTTGCAACTGGGTCACTTAACCCGAATGGCCCGCAAAAATATGCAAGAAGAGAAAATAGAAAATTTTATCAAGAAATATCATCTGAGACATTTTATTTCTATAGCGTTAACGCTTATTTCAATTTATTTTTGGGTTAATTTTCTTGATTGGAATCTTTGGGAAATTGTTGGCGCAATAATTAACATTATTGGTCTAGCTGTCTGGTGGTTAGCCAAACTGACACTTTCTAAAAACTGGGGTATGGGTTTTGGAAAGCCACAAATAAAACAACTAGTAACACACGGCATATATTCAAAAATTCGTCATCCAATGTATTGTGGAATAAATTTAACACTAATTGGTTTAATTCTTCTCTATCCAAAAATCTGGTTTATAATAATCAGCTTGTTAGTTATTATTTATTTCTTATACAGAATGAGAGCGGAAAATAAATATTTATCAGAAAAACTTGGAGATGAGTACAGAAATTACGTAAAAAAGACGTGGTTTTAACAAGATTCAATTTATGTCCATAATTATAGATAGCAACCTGACCGAGCAAGAAGTCAAACTACAAAATCCGCTTCTCCCTTGCCCGGAGGAAATTTTAGAAAACCAAAAAGTTTTAGGGGTTAGATATTGGTCCTTTGATAATAAACTACATCAAGGACAAATAGTTATTGATAAGCGACTAGAGAAAGACATAATTCAAATATTTGAGGCTATAGAAAAAGAGGAGTTCCCGATAACAAGTGTTGTTCCCGCCTCGGATCCAAAATTCCATTGGGATGATGCGGTATTAATGGACAAAAACAACACCTCCGCTTTTAATTACCGCACTATCGCCGGCCAAGAAAAACTTTCACTGCATGCTTTTGGTCAAGCCATAGATATTAATCCCCGTTTAAATCCATACATAAATAAAGACGGAATTGTAGAACCATCCGGCGCCACAAGAGATTTATCAAAACCGGGGACAATAGCTGATGATTCTTTTTTGATAAAATTATTTGAAGAATTGGGATGGGAATGGGGAGGGAGATGGAAAGAGATAAAGGATTATCAACATTTTCAAAAACCAATAAGTTGAAAAGCTGTGTTTAATTGATAAAATCTACCGCTTATTATATTGTTATTAAATGCAGAAGGATTACGTAAAACAGGCCATAGAAAAAGTTGTAAATAAATATGGTCTAAAAAGCATCCAATTTGACATAGAAACAAAAGACAATCCCGCTTTTGGGGATTTTTCCTCCAACGCCCCGTTTTTATTGGCAAAACAGTTAAAAAAATCCCCTGCCGAAATAGCCGACCAAATAAAAAACGCCATCGGTAAAGATAAATATATAGAAAAAATAGAGATTGCCGGAGGTGGATTTTTAAACTTCTTTTTGAAAAAGGAATTTTTTATAGACGCCTTTTTGAAAAACAAAAAAATATCCCCAGCAAGAAAGAAAGTGATTATAGATTATTCATCTCCCAATGTTGCCAAACCAATGCACGTTGGCCACTTAAGAGCCACTTTAATAGGAGATTTCATGGCACGCCTCTATAAGTTTTTTGGCTATAAAGTAATTAGCTGGAATCACTTGGGTGATTGGGGAACTCAGTTTGGAATGTTAATCGCCGGATATAAAAAGTGGGGAAGTAAAAAGAAAATAGATAAGGAACCAATAAAAGGACTCTTGGAAATATACGTTCGCTTTAATAAAGAGATAAAAACAAATCCAGCTATGCTTGATGAGGCCAAAGAGGAATTTGCCAAGCTGGAGAAGGGAAATAAGGAAAATGAAAAAATCCTTGATTGGTTTTTGAAAGTTTCTCTAAAGGAATTTGACCAAATGTACAAAAAGTTGGGGATTTTGAAATTTTCCGTTGTGATGGGAGAAAGTAAATACAAAAAACAACTAAATCCCCTAATAGAAGATTTAAAGAAAAAGAATATAGCGACGCTAAGCCAAGGAGCTTATATAATTCCACTGGAAAAGTTTGGAGTACCACCAGCTCTAATTCAAAAATCGGATGGAGCCACTTTATATATCACAAGAGATATTGCCAGTTTGATTTATAGAATAAAAAAATATAAACCGGACGAACTTATATATGTTCTTGGCTCACAACAAAATCTTCATCTAAAACAACTCTTTGCTGTTGCTCAAATTGCCAACTTATCGGGAAAAGCCAAACTAAAGCATATTTCATTCGGATGGGTGCTTGGACCAAACGGCAAAAAACTGGCCACCAGAACAGGCGAGATAATAGAAGCCAGCCAGATAATAAACCAAGTTATAACGGCCGCTAAAAAAATAGTTTCGGAAAAAAGAAAGGATTTAAACTCTAAAAAAAGAGACGAGATATCGGAAAAAGTGGGAATAGGGGCCTTAAAATACAGTTTTCTTAAAGACAGCACAAATTCCGACATAATTTTTGACCCGCAAAAAGCGCTGACCTTATCGGGTAACAGCGCTCCTTACCTACAGTACGCCTTAGTGCGACTAAAAAGCATATTCAAAAAAAGTGAACCTCGCCTTCGCTCTGCAAGCTTCGGCGTAGCGAGGGAAAATTTTAATAAGCTTGGAGATTTAGAGATTGGTGTCATAAAAAAAATAAATTCATTTGAGGAAATATTGGAAAAATGTCTCAAAGAATCCTCATCACATTATTTAGCCGAGTATCTTTTTGAACTAGCCAATAAAATAAACGAATTTTATGAAAAAACTCCAATCTTAAAAGACGCGGATCTTCCAAGAAAGAACGCCCGTCTTTTAATTATAAAACGCCTCATTCAAACCATGGAAACGGGTCTTGATATTTTAGGAATAGAGACAGTGGAACAACTATAATAGTTGGTATATAGTAGATAGTATATAGAATATGGAAAACGACGATAAGCCAATAATCAGTTGGGAGATAAAATCACACGAAGAAAGAGAAAAGAGCCAGTGGTTTTATTTTATCACCCTGGGAGTGATGGTTTTACTTTTGGTGTTTTCTGTCTGGCAGAAAAACTTTCTTTTTGGAATATTTATAATACTTGCCACCGGAACGATTCTTTTTCTTTCAACTCAAAGACCGGAAGTCTTTTTATTTAAGCTCTCCGATAAAGAAATTTCTATAGGCGAGGAAACAGTTTATTCCTACGACAGATTTAATCACTTTGATATTTATGAGTTTGGCGATGGCGACTTTGAATTATTTTTGGTGTTTAAAGAAAAATTAAAAGCGATACTTAGAATTAGAATATACAAAGGAGACAAAGAAAAAATAGAGGAGTTTTTAAAAGTTAAGCTCCCCCAGAAAAAAACGGAACCGTCTTTGCTGGATTTAGTTTCAAAGATAATAGGTATTTAGCTACGAAATACGAAATTATACAAAAATACGAAAAAGTCCCTGTAGTTTAACGGATAGAACGTGGCCCTGCGAAGGCTAAAATTGAGGTTCAATTCCTCATAGGGACACAAATTAAGATACTATTTCCTTAGCTTTCTTTAGTAAAATAAATTCGTCGTTGACGGCTCTTTCTATTTTGTCGGCTAACCCCGGAACTTGAGCGGTTATTTTGGTTATTTCCTCTTCAAAATTGCTTTGTCCAAGAGCTGTTTTAAACTGAGCAACTTGCTCTTCGTTTAAACTTAAAATAACGGTTTCAATTATAATTTTATTGAAATGATCCAGAACAGCATCCACGGTTTCTTTCTCGTCTTCTGGTGAGAGTCCTTTTATTCCCAATTCTTCAATAATAATTTTTGAATTTTTATCCAATACGTCTTGAGTTTTGTTCATATTATTTTATACAAAAAATTTTATAAATTTCTCTACGCTAAACCTTGATATATTTATATTCTGATTACCAAGCATTGTTTTCATTGCCCCGGCCAATTTCTGGCGACTAATTATTTCCTGATCACTCAAACCTATTCTTCTAAAAAATCCAACTTTTTCTCCTCCGAATTGTTTTATAAATTTGGCGGCTTTTTTTTCGGCAACTTCGTTAAATCCGTTTTCGCTAAAGCCCCAACCCTTAACCATGCTTTTAAAATGTTCAACTGATATTGAATAATCTCGGCTATGTTCCAAAGCGCCGATTAAGCGTCCCAAAAGAGGGTTTTTATTTTTACCAAATAGCTCCCTTATATTTTCTATATATGACTCCTTGTCCAGCAAACTTTTTCCCGGAATTGAATAGTTTCTATTTTTAGATACAAAATCTAATATGTCTTGCGCTCTTTCGTCGGTAAAATGCTCAAGAGTATGAGCTCCCGGTGTCTTTGAATTTATAACTAGTTCTTCTATTGCCTTAGTTACGCTTTTTAGAGACAGATTTTGTTCAACGCCAGATTCTTTGACGACAGCAGCTACTTCTTCTATGGGCGAAAATGATTCTGCTAAGTTTTCGGATAATTCTTCACCGCTAAAAATCTGAAAATTTTGATTAGTTTGTTCCGATAATTCTTGGCCGGCAAATAACTTAAATTCTTCACCTTGAGAAATATTTTCCAAAACCGCATTTGTTCCTGGAGTTGGTGGCTGAGTTAAATCTTCTACTGATGGCACCAGAGCCGTTTTGACAGCTTCTTTGGCTGCTTGTCTGGCCTGACTTACTACTTCTTGGGCAAAATTATTTGCGCTAACATACGGTTTTGAAAAATCAATCATAGAAGCGCGAGTTTGATCTGAAAGTAAATGTTCCGGGTCTTGAAGAAGTTGACTCACGCTTTCAAGTTTTTCTCCCGACAAAGAAAGCATTTTAGAAAGAGCTTCTTCTATTACCTTACCGTTAACATTAAAAGATTCACCAACACGCAAAATGGTGCTCTGACGACCCTTAGCTAATTCCTTTGCGAGAGCGTCTTCGGCATAAACGAGTTGTTCTGCTGACAATTTCCAACCAATTGGGTTGAGCTTATTCTCGTTAAACAAATAATCATGTATGGCTCTTCTGGCTACATGAGTCAATCCTTCTCCTCTTTCAACCGCTATTTCAAAATATTTTTCGGTTATATCTTGTTGTCCTTGCTCAATTACTTTTTTAGCCGCCGCCTCGGCCACCTCAAGCGCTCCGGCTATTTTTCCTTCCGCTTCCGCCGCTAGAGCGTCGGTCCCCATAGGAGAAAAAGATTTAGGCGGTTCCAAAGACAATGTATCTTTAACTGCTCCCGACATTCCAGAAATGTATTCCTGTATTCCATATGCAATCGCTCCTCCGATAGCACCACCCAAAGCTCCAACCAACGCCCCTCTAACGGCAGCGAGAACAATTTTTCTTTTATCAACCGTCATTTTTTCAAACTCAATGCTTCTAATAAGCTCCAGCGCATCTTTTCTGATGGTTTTATCTAAACTTCTCTTTCTTGCTCCCTCCGCTATTTTAAGCACACCCAAAATTTTGTCTTTTTCCGATTTATCTTTTAACTCACTGACTCCAGCTTCTGATTGTATTTTTTCTTCCAATAGTTTCTTTTCTCTCTCAATCGCTTTTTTTATTTCTTCTATTTCTTCCTTGGAACCTAAAATGTGCCTTTTGTCATAAGCATCTTTGGCTCTGGCAATAATTCCCGCTTTTTCGGAAACAGAAGTATCGGCAGAAAGTTTCTCTAAAATATTTCCAGCAGTAACTGTTCTTTTTTGATGATAAAGTTCTCTCCCCCAACCAACGGCTCCTCCAGCCAGAGCTCCTGCAAGAGCGCCGATTCCTATACTACCACCAAGAGTAGCTAGGCCTTCTTTCAAAAGAAAACGAATAGGATATCTTATAGCGCCTCCCACAACACCTCCGGCAATTGCTTCTTTAAAACTTCCCCTCCATCCAGAAACAGGACGCGCTTTGTAAAGAAAATCTTTAATCCTATCTTTAACTCTTGTTAAAAACGACTCCGACTCAATTTCTTCGTCTTCAACTCCTTCGTTTTTAGCTGCTGTTTTTGCGACATCAATAACTGCCGGGTTATTAGCAAGTTGTTCGGCAACTTCCTTGGCAACTCTTTCCGCTTCTTCCTCTTTTGATTCTGGAGATTTGAGTTCTTCTTTTGGTTCAGGTTTTTTAGGTTTCAATCCTTCTTCTACTCTTCTTAATTCCTCCTCTATTCTATCAGCTCTTTCTCCTGATTTTCTGAGATCGCCCTCTCTTTCTCTTAATTCTCTCTCTAATCCATCCAACACATCCTGTCCAAAGGCCGGTTTTTTGGGTTTTTTATCATCCCCACGTAAAATTTTTCTTTCTTTACTTTTAAGAAAGAGTTTTATTTGTACTATTAAATCTTTATCGTTTAAAATATTTTGTTCTCTAAAACCATAACGCCTTAGTTCTCGGACAATAATTCGGATATGACTGGGATGAGTAGTGCCTTTTTCAATTCCTTCTATGGTCTCCCTAGACATATTAATGATTTCTTCGCTAATTTCTGGATGAGTTGTTTCTACCATTTCAGGTTCTGCAGTTACAGTTTCCGGTTTTTTTGGTTTTTCCGCAGTAGCAGGCGCAATAGTTCTTTCTACTGATAATTTCGGTGCCGGAGAAGTGGCTGGAGCAACTGTTTTAGTTGTTGATTTTGGTATTTTAAATGTTACTTTTAATTGTCCATCAACAATCTCAATTTTTTCAAGCATACGGCCTTCTTCTTTTTCTATGTAATCTTCTAACATTCCTGAAATTCTACCAATGAATGGTTTTATTAAAAATTCTACTGCTGTATTGTAGACAGCATTACCGGCATTGATTTTAATATCTTTTATTACTACGCCCCCAATGCTATTTCCGAAAGTTGTTTTTATTTCGACATCCCTATTTATTTTTTTCTTCAAAGGTCCCACTTTAATCTCTATTTCAGCATTAACTTCCATATTTAACCTTATCTCATTACCATCACCCACAGCTTCCGGATCTTTAATTATTCTCTTTATTTTCTTCTTGGCTTCTTTGGATTCAAGAAGATGTTTAACTCTTTCTTCTATAAAATTAGTCGAAAAAGTTTTTGTTTCTCTGGATTCTCTTTCAGGTGATTGTGGAATAGCTACTATTTCCGGTTCTGGAGTAAGAACGGGTTTTTTTGATTTTTCTGCAGGAATAGGAGCAACGGGTTCTGGTGTTGGTGTTTTCGGAGCGCTAAAATGAGTTGGTTCCGTTTCTTTTCTTTCAGAAATAAATTCTCTAACTTTTCTAGTTAGTTCTTCTGGGCTACTGTTTCTAATTTCCTCTTCAGAAAACATTTTAAATTCAGGAACTAATAAAAAACTCCTCAAGAGGTCTATTTGATGTTTTGACATCTTGCTCGGATTTAAGCCATCATCAAAACCCCAACCCATTAAAGTATCAATTAAAATAGATCCTTTTAGTCGTCTCAACGAAAAAGTAGATAGATCATCTGTTGTTTCTTTTGGTTTTAAAGGTGGTAATTCTGGTAAAGGTGATTCTTTTTCTTCCGGAAAGAAATCGTCGCCGTAATTTCTAAACAACTCAGATAGCTTTCGCTTTACTTCTCCAACTGGCCTAAACCATGTTCCATTCCTTACTAAAAAATCATTTATAAGTAGCCGTCCATATTCAATAAGAATGCCATCAATAAGATCTTTTTCAAGACCTCTTAATTCGTTAGCCAAGCGGTAGGTTACTATCATTCTACCTTCAATGGGAATCTCTTTGACTTCCTCTAATACCGCCGCCAATTCTCCCAATGATTTAACTTGTGAAACCCTTGTTTCAATTTCTTCTGGAATAAATCTTTTTTCTGGTTTTGGTTTTTCTGATTTTTCCCCCTCGCTTGCCTCTTTTTCGGGTGGTAATTTACCCATCTCAATAAGACGAGCTTTCAACTTGGCTATTGTGCTCTCAACAGGTTCTGACTGCGCTTCTTCACTCCTAATTCCAAACATTCTAAGAACCCGTAACTCCGAAGAAGTGCGAGGATAAGAAGGAAAATCAAGACCACCACTATCGCCTGATTCAAACCTTCTTACCATTCCAACGGCATATTCTATGTTAAGAGGATCAATTTCTATATTATTTGTTTTTGCTTCTGGTTTTAAGTGCCCTTCCTCAACAAGACGTGATTTTAATTTAGCGATTAGATCTTCTGGCTTGCCATCTTCAAACTCATATTGACTAAAACCATAATAATCAAACACGGACATTTCTAGCGTCGTTTTCTGTAGAATAGCACCTCTTTTTTCAAAGGCTTCCACTATTTCAATAGCAATTTTTCTTAAATACTCAAAGAGTTGGTCTATGTATCCACCAAAAAAATCATCAATTTTGCTATTAAGAACTTTATGGTCAATCTTTTGTAAAATCTTAATTAATTCTCTAAAAAGATCTACTGTTTTATCACTAAACTTATCAGGACTATTTGAAACAATTAACGGCTCAAAATATTCAAAAATATTAATCAATCTATCTACGGATATGGTTTCGCCACCGGGAGTGGGAACTTTATTAACATTTTTTAATACGGAAATAAGTTCTTGCAAAGATGTGACATTTTGAATTCTTTTTTCAATATCTTCCAGTGGTTTTTCTGATTCGGGTAAATCAGGTTTTATGGCATCAACACCAGCTTTATCCAATCTTCTAGTTATAACTTCATTGAAAAGATCAGTTGCAATTGTTTTATCAACTTTTATTTCATAATCTTCTTCCAACTTCTGTTGAAGTACTTCAACAGATATCGCTCTGCCATATTTTCTTAAAATAAAAGCTGTTTTCTCTAAGGCCGTATCATGATCATAATTTCTTAAAACAACCTCAACACCCTGTCTTTTTTTGGGTTTTTCTGTACCCTGATTTTCTTCTTGCTGCTCATTAGTATTAGCGTTATTTTTTATTACATCTTCAAACCAATTGCGAACGTCCTGTTTTTCTGCCCCAGCTGTTATTTTTACAGAACCAGAAATTATGTTCCAAAATACATGATTTTCTTTTCCTTTTATCGGGAAAAATACTATCTGACTGACTCCAGCGGCTTTGATTCTATCTACTCCAATGTCACCTATCACACGAAGTATCATTCTTAGATTAGAGACCCATCTCTCAATATTAGAATCTAAATCTATTTTAAAATTAATACCCTTATCGTTTAAATAGGCGACAACATCATGCGCAGTCATTGACTCCACATCTATTTGAGGCGTTTCAACAATTTCTTGTCCACCCTCAACAGCACCCCGTTTCAGTTGTTCCTCTATCGTCTCTCCACCTGTTCCGTTAGTTATATCCCCAAATCTTTTAGCCATAATCCAAACGAATTATTTTTTATAGTATACAATAAAAACACTACCGATACAAAAATTGAACGGGGCGGCCAGATGGTCGCCCCGCGAGAAGAACGGAAAGAAGAAGAGATGAGAGTGGAGAGTTGGACTACTGGCCTACTTCAGGTCGACACTCACGTCGATCCGACAGTACTTCTTGAGAAACGGCGGGAAGCTCTTTGCGAAATCGTAGTACTCGTCCGCGTTGACCGCCGTTTTCACGAAGTCCACAACTTGGTTCCACGTCCAGCGTTTCTCGCTGACGATGCAACGCGGTGGAATCGTGACAAATTCACCCATCCTACAATCGTCTTTCAACTGCAAGATAAGGAAGTTGCCGTTTTGGTCCTGAACCTCTAGGTCCAAGGCCCACATATGGCCATTGAGGGTCTTGACGAAGGTCACAGCTCCCTCAACGGTCAACAGAGTACCGCGGCGCATCACCTCCTCCGCCCACAGCGAACCCGGCATGCCGAAACCGTACTCATGACTTGTCCCATACGGCGGGATGACCCTTGGGTGACGGTAGTCGTAGGTCGGGATGAACTTCGACAAGTCCAACGGCTCCGGTGTCGGAGTCGGCGTTGTGACGACGGCGCTGATCTTGTTGGTCAATTCCGGCTGGTTCGCGGACTTGTCGTACCACCCGAGAACACCGCCAAGAAGCAGAACGGTGACCAGCAGACCGACCACAAACAGAACGTTCAACATACCTCTTTTCATCGAACCCTCCTTGGTCGCCGTAGCTTTCCAAGCGTAGGCGACCCGTCCCATATTTCGTTCACGTCTAGTATTTCTCCTTCTTTGCCACACCAAAGCTGTTAAGCGAAGGCGGGCTTTGGCTGAAGAATAGAAATTGGAAAAGTTTCTAATCTCTATTCTTCAGCCATATTTTTAGTGTGCTTATTTTAACTCCATGATAATAACATATTAATATAACAATGTCAACAAAGCTACTCTCTAATGCCCAATTGGACAATAAGAGAAGTGAATGGGTTTTCCACAACTTGACTTGACAATATTTTTGTAGTGTGCTAAGATGCACTTATGAGTCCGAGAGAGTTCTCGGAACAGCAGCACACGTTCTAGTCCTTCGGGATTAGAACAAACAACCCTGACTAGGATCAGGGAGAAAAGGAGAGTTTCAGATGAGGAAGGCACTGTGTATCATGCTCGCGGTGGCGTTCATCGCCACTGTGAGCGTAATCTTTTCTGTGAACACCGGCAACACCGAGGTCACCGGCGCGACGGCCACGACGATGACGGCCGCCACCAACGACTCGGGCAACACCGGCTTCGACAGCGCGACCACGACGATGGACAAGGTCCGTGTCAAGTCGGTCAACACCCTCACGATCGTCGCCAACGAGTTCCCCTTCGCGACGACCTCCGAGGCACGGTCGGCCAACCAGGGTAGCGCGGCTTATGCCAACTACTGCGCCCTGACGGCGACCAACTTCGACGGCAACCCGCTGCAGCTCGCCGCCTACGTCGACGCGACGGCCGAGCAGACCCCGTGGACGAACGAAGCGACCAACACGGCGCGAATCGAGGTCGTGGACCTGCATCGCAACGAGACCCGGCCCACTTCCGAATTCAACTTCACCTACGCTATGGTGAACGACCTGCGCCGCAACGCCGCGGCCAACCCGATCCTCCGCGCCTAGGTTCCTCGAGGAACCTGTCGCAACTCTCCTGTAGTACAGCACGCTTTACCTGCCCTGGGCTTCCGCCTGGGGCAGTGCTTTTTTTATAAAAACAATGTCTTAATTATTCTTAAATCTCTTCATCTATCATTTATTGCTATAGCAAGAAATGATAGATATAAAAAATACTCCATAATTGTCATCCAATCGGTTAATAATTATAGAAATTACTCACTCCAGATGAACCTGCTCTCTAAATTGTTTTACATAAGCGGCCAAATATGGATTTTCTTTTAACAAAGAATCTTTTTCTAATATTTGTTTGGCCAATTCTCTTGCCGATTTTACCAGCTCCGGATTTTGTATGGCTTTCATAGCAAGGTCGGGAAGACCGGCCTGTTCTTGCCCTAAAAATTGACCCGGGCCTCTTAACTTTAAATCAATTTCTGCCAGTTCAAATCCGTTTTTAGCATTGACCAACGCTTTCATTCTGGCGTAAGTGCTTTTTGAAGAAATATCGGTAAATAAAAAACAAAACGATTGATACTCTCCCCTCCCCACTCTTCCTCTAAACTGATAAAGCTGGGAGAGCCCAAAATTTTCAGAACCCTCTATCATCATTATAGTGGCGTTGGGAACGTCAATTCCCACTTCAACAACCGAAGTTGAAACTAAAACATCTATTTTTTTATCCTTAAAATCAGAAATTATTTTATTTTTTTCAACCGATTTTAATCTCCCGTGAAGCATTCCCACATTCAAATCAGAAAATATCTTTTTAGACAATTTCTCGTATTCTTCTTTGACCGATTTTACATCCAGATTTATTCTTTGCCTAAATGTTAGTGACTCTGCCTCTACTTCGCTTGGCTCAATCCTTGGACAAATGACAAATGCCTGCCTTCCTATTTTTATTTGCTCTCTTATAAAATCATATGCTTTTTGTCTGTCTTGTGAGGAAACAATTTTAGTTATTATTGGTTTTCTGTCTTTGGGCATTTGGTTAATAATAGAAAGTTCTAAGTCGCCAAAAGCGGTTAGAGCTAATGTGCGAGGAATAGGAGTAGCTGACATTGAAAGGAAGTGTGGAAGCAATCCTTCTTTATTTCCGCTTTTGTTTATTAATTCAGCTCTTTGGTTAACCCCAAAGCGGTGTTGTTCATCTACAACCACAAAAGAGAGATTATTAAACTTAACGTATTTTTGTATGACCGAATGTGTTCCTATGATTATTTTCACTTTGCCTTTCTTTATGTTTTCTAAGGCCGTTTTTTTATCAACTTCACTTTCCAGGCCGTCTCCAAAAAACATTTTATGGGAAGATGACGTAATTAAAGCCACTCCTTTAGAAAATTCCTCGTAAAACTTTTTGAATGTTTGATAGTGTTGATTGGCTAAAATTTCTGTGGGTGCCATAAAAACAGTTTGCCTACCCTCTGTGGCTACCACCAAAGAGGCAATAGCGGCCACAATGGTTTTTCCCGAACCCACGTCTCCTTGCAAAAGACGGCTGGTGGGATGTGATTTTTTTAAGTCCTCTAATATTTCATAAAGAGATTTCTTTTGCGCTAGCGTCAGTTCAAATGGAAGATAGGTAAAAAGTTTTTTTATAAAGTCCGGATTATAATCAAACGAATAGGCCTTGCTTTGGATGGCTTTTTGTCTTTCCGACTCGTTGACTATCTGGAGTAAAAATAAATCCTGAAAAGAAAATCTTTGTTCTGCTCTTTTGGCATCTTCCAAATTTTGAGGGAAATGGATATCAGAAAATGCCCTGCCCAGCGGAGGAAAATCAAATTTATCTACAATCTCACCTGGCAAAAACTCCGGAGTGTCGGAAAAAAGAGGAATAATTTTACTCAAAACAAACCTAAGCATTTTAGATGTAATGCCTGTGGTCTGGGAATAAATCGGAACTAATCTTCCGGTATGTTTGGTCTCTTGAAATTCGCTTGAAAGCATCTCAAACATAGGGCTTTGCATGGTTGGATGTTTTTTATCAAAAACAACTTTTCCGGCAAAGTTTCCGGTCAGATCTTCTTTCAGGGTATTTATCAAAAATTTTTGGTTAAACCAAACGGCTTTTAATTTTCCCGTCTCATCTTCAATGGTGGATTCTACAATCCACATTTTCTTTTTCCAGGTTTTATAAATACTGGTTTTGATTATTTTTCCATAAACCGTGGCAATTTGTCCCTCTTGGAGATTTGCAATTTTTTCTATTTTGGAAAAATCCTGGTAACGGAAAGGAAAATAATACAAAGCGTCTTTAACCGTGCGGAGTTTAAGGTATGAAAGTTTCTGAGCAATTTTTATTCCGATTCCTTTTATTTCTGTTAAGGGAGTGGAGAAAGAAGTCATGTAGTTAGTATATCGTATTTGGTATCTAGTATGTAGAGATAAAAATCAAAAGATTGAAATAAGTCAAAAAATCTGCTTTAATCAGTATTCGTTTATATATGGAAATTAGAAACATAGCCATAATAGCCCACGTTGACCATGGGAAAACCGCTCTAACCGACGCCTTAATGAGGCAGACGGGAATGACTGAGATCGGAGTAAGTATGGACAGTAACACGCTTGAAAAAGAGCGCGGGATTACCATTTATTCAAAAAACGCTTCTTTATTCTTTAGAGATACAAAAATCAATATAGTTGATACCCCAGGACACGCTGATTTCGGTTCTGAAGTTGAGCGCGTTTTAAGGTCTATTGATTGCGTTCTTTTAATAGTGGACGCCCAGGAAGGTCCTATGCCACAAACCCGTTTTGTTTTAAAAAAATCATTAGAGCTTGGAATAAAACCGATTGTGGTAATTAATAAAATAGACAAACCAGCGGCCAATCCCACCCATACTCAAGAATTGGTTTATGAATTATTTTTGGACTTGGGAGCCAATGACGAGCAGTTAAATTTTCCTGTAGTTTATGCCTCAGGCCGAGATGGAATCGCCAAGAAAAAATTGGATGATGATTCTAAAGATTTAATTCCCCTTTTGGAAACAATCTTAGAATTTGTTCCAAGAGCCAATGCGAATACAGATATTCCCCTAAGAGCCCAACCATTTAATTTGGCTTATGATAACTTTTTAGGGCGTATGGCCATTAGCCGAGTTTACGAAGGAACAATAAAAAATGGAGATGTAATTGTTGTAAAAAAACCATCAGGAGAAACCCGTAACGCCAAAATCATAAAGCTTTTTACATTTAACGGACTTGCGAGAAAAGAAGTTCCTTTGGTAGAGGCCGGCGACATAGTTATGATTGCCGGAATTTCTGATATTGATATCGGAGAAACAATTTGCGCTAACGCCGACCAGACAGCGCTCCCCGCTATAACAGTTGACGAACCTACCATTTCTTTAAATTTTTTGGTTAACGACTCTCCCTTTGCCGGACAGGATGGAAAATTTGTTACCACAAGACAGATAAAAGAACGTTTGGAAAAAGAACTTGAAGTAAATATCGGACTTAAGGTGGATTTTTCTTCAAATGAACATTATAGAGTTTTTGGAAGAGGAGAATTACACATTGCGATTTTATTGGAAAATATGCGCCGAGAAGGATACGAACTCCAAGTTTCACAACCGGAAGTTATTATAAAAGAAGTGGACGGCCAAAAAATGGAGCCGTATGAGGAAGTGATAATTGATGTTCCAACAAGTTCGTCGGGAGCAGTGATTGAAAAAATGGGACGACGCCGAGGAGTTATGATAAATACCCACCAACACGATAGTTGGCTTAGATTAATTTTTGAAATACCCACCAGAGGACTTTTAGGATATCGTGGAGAATTTGTAATTGACACCAAAGGAGAAGGAATACTTTGTAGCCGATTTATCGGATTCAGAACTTATGCGGGAGAAATAAAAAAAAGAGATTCCGGATCAATGGTTTCTATGGAAACGGGACCGGCTCTTGCCTACTCAATGGCCAATCTTCAAGAAAGAGGAGTTTTATACATAGAACCAAACACTCAAGTTTATGAGGGAATGGTTATTGGTAGCGTATCCAAAGGGATGGATTTGACGGTAAATCCGATAAAAGGAAAACATCTCACCAACATGAGAGCATCAAGAGCTGATGACGCGCTTAATCTGACTCCGCCTCTGAAAATAACTTTAGAAAGAGGTTTAGAAGTTATGGCTAAAGATGAATATTTGGAAGTAACGCCAAAAAATATACGTTTAAGAAAACAAATAATCACTCAGTTAGACAGAGTTAGAGCCAACAGGTCTAATCCATCTTAATCTTTACCCTTTTGCTTTTGGTTTTACTGACTTTAGGAAGAACAACTTTTAATACTCCATTTTTTAAAGAAGCGTTGGATTTGTCCGGATCTATTTCTTGAGGAAGTATCACAGAACGAGAAAATCTTCCCCAAAAACACTCTTGATAAAGATAGTCCCCTTTTTTAACTTTTTCTTTTTTCTCTCTTTTTCCTTTAATTGTTACCGATTCTGGGGTTATGGCCACATCAATATCATCCGACTCAATTCCGGCTATGGCCGACTCTATATAAATATTTTTATCATCCTGATAAACATCAATAGTCAAATGCCCCTCGGCATCATCAAAATCAAGCGCATCGTCATCAGAGTCGTCTAAAATTTGAGGTTTTTGTTCTTCCTCTTCTTCTTCGTCCTCTTCTTCGTCATCGCTAACGCTGGCTTCTTTCATAAGCTCTTTTTCAACTTCTTCTTCAATTTCCTGGTCATCTTCTTTGATGCCGGCTAATTTTTCAAAAAAATCTTTGTTATCACTCATATCAACTAATAACTAATTATTACTAATTTACCAATAAGAAGTATAACATAGCTTATCTAATCAAACAATTATTAGTTTATTCGTACAAATTAGATATTGGATGATTTACCCCATCTGCCGGAGCTCTTCAAAATCATATATAACAAAAAACCCTAGAAGAGCCAAGAATGCCGTGGGATAAATAAGAAAATCATTAAATTCAAAAACTAAATAATTAAACATTAAGTGGAACAAGGAAGCCAAAACTATGCCGGCAAAAATAAGCTTGCTCTCTATTCCAAATTTTATCCCTCTTGCCCAGTAATGCCCCAAAATTGCAGATGACAGAGCGTGAAGCAATGTGGCTCCAACAAATCTCAAAATTACCGTGGAGAAAACTATACTTCCCGCGGTGGTAAAAACCAAAAAAAGATTTTCAGCTGCGGCAAAACCCAAAGCCCCGGTTATCATATAAATCATAGCGTCAATAGGTTCGTCAAAATAAGGGCTTTTTCTAACGACCATATATACAAAAAAGAATTTGACCGCCTCTTCTATAATCGCAAATCCAATAAAAGTGCTTAGATTTTCCTCAATTAATCTAGGAAGAGTTATATTAATATGTTCCAAATATCCTTTGGCGATGATTTCTAAAAACAGGGCGGCTAAAGCCGATAGGCCTCCAAAAACATAGGCCTTGGCAACCATCTTCCTGGGCTCAGGATGAACGTCTTCTTTAAGAAAAAAAGCCAGCCAGAGCAAGCTTGGGGCGAATCCTAAAATTAAAGCTAAAAAGGAATTCATTTGCCTAATAATATCAGAAACTACCCTCTTGATGCAAAATACTCCCTCTCAATATCGGCCATATGAATTTCTCTTTGATTTTTTAAGGTTGAAAAAAAATCTCCGGCTAAATCTTCGGCCATAGAAACTATTCCAATTCTAGTTTCGTCATCGGGGTATTTTATGACGTTAGTTATAAGATAAATACATTCTTGGGCAATGCCGAGAGGAACGCGCGGGTCATCCAAGGCCTCTAATATTAGCTGAGCTATCTGCCAATCTTCAAGCTCTTTAGGTCTTTTGCCGTGAATAATTTCATAGGCCTGGATTAAGGACTGAGCAGAAGGGAATTCTTTTGTCTTAATTATTTCCATAATATTTCCTTATAAATTGGTTAAATTTATTTCCTCTGTCAAATTCGTTTTTGAATTTTTCAAAACTGGACCCTCCCGGTGAAAAAACAACAGCTCCTTTTTTCAACTTTGGTAATCCTTTTACAATCGCTTCAAGATTATCAAAAAACTGTGGAGATTTTTTAAAATATTTTAATTTAGCTAAAGTGCTAACAAGCTTTTTTGTAGCCGTTCCATTCAATAAAAATAGGTTTTTTTCTTTTACGTATTCTTTTATGTGCTGGGAAACACGCTTAAAATCAAGGTTTTTATCGGTTCCTCCGGTAATTAAAATAAAATTGTCTTTATAATTTTTAAATCTTTCTATGGCAGCAGTAACCCCCTCAGGACTTGTAGAGGCAGAATCGTTTACAACAATCAAAGCGCCCTTCTTTAATATAGTTTGTTGTCTAAAAAGAACTTCTGGAAGATTTTTTGTTTTAGGCAAGATTTCTTTCCAAGTTAAACCATAGAGATGGCATGCCAACATTGATGCCAGTAAGTTGTTTTTTTGATGAGGACTTAGGTTTTTGAATTTTGAAACAAATTCTTTTTTGTCTTGGTTTTGGAAATAAACATTATCACCGGAAAAGAACAGCCCATTTTTGTTTTTAGGTAATGGTTTTATAGAAAAATAATATATTTGAGATTTTGGCTTTTTAGAAAGAAATTTTGGGGTGTATTTATCCAGATAATTTAACACCAAGAAATCGTTTTTCGTCTGATTTTTAAAAATATTGGCTTTGACATCCAAATATCTCTCCATCGTCCCATAACGATTAAGATGGTCGGGAGAAAGATTGGTGATAACGGCAATATGGGGAGAAATAAAACTTTTGTCTATATATTCAAGCTGATAAGAAGAGAGCTCTAGAACCAATGGAGTTTTTGATGTGATTTTATCCATTATTTTTAGAAGTCCGTTTTGAGGAATATTTCCTCCGATTATTGAGGGAGAGAGGATGTGTCCTATCCATGTAGTCACCGTAGTTTTTCCCCTAGTTCCAGTAACACCGATGAATTTCTTGTCGGATAATTTCTGAGAAAGAAGTTTTAAAAAAAGGGTGTAATCGTTATAAAATTCCTTTTTATATTTTTTTGCCAGTTTGACCCAAGGAGAGAAAAAGCTAACCGCCGGATTAAAAACAACAATATCGCTATTTCTAAAATCATTTTCTTTGTGTCCGCCTAAGTGAAAAGTGGCTTTTACCCCCACACTAATAATAGACCCTCGCTTATTAGTGTGGGGGTTTATATTTTTTAATTGAGCTACTGATTTTTTGAGCTCTTTTTCAGAGTTTAGGTCAGTTATAGTAAGTTTGGCGCCATTTTTATATAGAAATTTAGCGGTAGAAACTCCCCCGCCCAGTCGCCCCAAACCAACTAATAATACTTTTTTATTTTTTAGAAAGTTCATCAAAGTAATTCTATTGGAAATTTTCGCAAAAGAAAAGGAGGGGCGCGGAGCTCCTCCTTCGGGTTCATATTGCGAGTGCTACTGTAAGTTTTGTTTTCCTCGACCTTGCGTCGGGGCAGGAGAACTTAGAAAACTCCTGACGCTTGTCTTGTCCCGTTGCGATTTAAGCGGGAGTGTCCGAGAGCTATTCGGACAATGTCGCCGACCAGTGACTAGGTGGTCCTGATCCCTACTTCTTGTAGTAGATGTAGCCGATCCAGAGACCGGAGCCCCACCATGCCATGTCATGGACAAGCCCCGAGAGACGCATACTGGAAACCTGGAAACCGGTGACCAGGTCCAGTATCGCAGTCACCACCCCGATCACGATCACCGCCAAGAAAAGCCGTGACCCCTTTCTCATTTGCGTTTCTCCTCTCTCCGAGATTATAGCATATTGTAAAGATTTTGTAAATACTTAAAAACCGCTGATTTTTACAAGCGTATTTCGTATTCCGTATATCGTATACCGTATTTTTTTATACTAGATACGAGATACTATTCTACCACTCCTCTATCATCAAAAACTCCTTATCTTTTTTGGGAAGTCGCTGATATATAGCTTCTGTTACAAAAGGCATAAAAGGATGCAGAAGTTTTATGGATTTTATTAAAACATAACAAAGAACCTGTTTAGTTTCCTTGTCTTCTTTATTTTTTGAATATTCAATATATTTATCGGCAAATTCATGCCAGACAAATTCGTAAATGTCGTGAAGCGCCTGCCCAAATTCGTATATTTCTATCTGTTTTTCCGATTGTTCCAGAAGTTTTTCAAATTTTTCAATTAGTTCTTTGGATGTAGGATCGCTTATATTATCCGGTTTTGAAAAATCAAAATCGTCTCCGACTTTGGTCAAAATAAATCTGGTTATGTTCCATAGTTTGTTGGAAAACTTTTGTCCTGCCAAAACATGCTCGTCAGCCCATTTAATATCCTGTCCTCCCATCGCCTGCCAAATAATACCAAAACGAGTGGCATCAGCGCCGTGCTTTTCTATAAGACCCATCGGGTCAACTCCGGTACCAAGGGATTTGGACATTCTTCTGCCGTCTTTAGCCAGAATAGTAGCGTGAATTATTACATCACTAAAGGGTTTTTTATTTTCAAACTCCAAACCAGAAAAAACCATGCGCGCCACCCAAAGATTTATAATATCCCGAGCTGTTGATAAAACAGATGTTGGATAAAATACTTCCAAATCCTTTGTCTTGTCCGGCCAGCCCAAAGTCACCAAGGGCCATAGAGCCGAAGAAAACCAAGTATCCAAGACATCAGTTGAGCCATCAATAGGAATCTTGTGTCCCCACCAAATTTGACGGGAAATACACCAATCCTTTACTTTAGAAAGCCAATCCAAATAAACTTTACTCCAGCGTTCCGGATGAAATTTTACGTCTCCATTTTCAACCGCTTGATAAGCCATCCTTCCTAGGTCGCTCATTTTTAAAAACCATTGTTTTGAAATAAGCGGTTCTATAACGGTATCGCATCTGTAACAATGAGCCACACTATGAATATAATTTTCTTCTTTTTCCAAAAGTCCAAGCTCTTTTAATTTTTCAACTACTTTTTCTCTGGCTTCTAAAACTTTTAAGCCCTCAAACTCTTCTCCAGCTAGATCAGTCATCCTGCCTTTTTCATCTATAACTTGGTATTTAGGAAGATCGTGTCTTTCTCCGATTTCAGCATCTGTAAAATCATGGGCCGGAGTAACTTTAACAGCTCCAGTTCCAAATTCCTTTTCAACCGCCATGTCTTCTACTATAGGGATCTCTCTATTTAATATCGGAAGAGTCACATTTTTCCCTATCAAATCTCTATATTTCTCATCTTCAGGATTAACGGCAACAGCAGAATCCCCAAGCATAGTTTCCGGTCTTGTTGTGGCAACAATAACAAAATCGGGTTTCGTATTCCGTATACCGTATACTGATTTTAGAGGATATTTTATATAGTAAAGTTTGCCTTCTTCTTCTTTATATTCAAGCTCCAAATCGGATAAGGATGTCGCATCTCTGGTACACCAATTAACAACCCTGTCTCCCTGATAAATCCATCCCTTCTTGTAGTAATGCAAAAATGCCTCAGAAACAGCTTTGGCATAGCCCTCGTCCATAGTAAAACGAGTTCGCGACCAATCGCAGGAAGCGCCGATTTTTTTAAGCTGGTTTAAAATAATATCTCCGTATTTTTCCTTCCATTCCCAAACCTTTTCCAAAAACTTTTCTCTTCCCAAATCATGGCGAGAAATTCCTTCTTTTTTTAAATTCTTTTCAACCACGTTTTGAGTGGCAATTCCCGCATGGTCGGTTCCTGGAATCCATAAGGTCTTAAAACCTTTCATCCTTTTGTAACGAATTAAAATATCTTGAATGGTGGCATTTAAAGCGTGCCCCATGTGTAAACTTCCCGTGACATTAGGTGGAGGGATAACGACACAAAATGGACGGGAATCGGCGTCCGTATGCCGTATACCGGGGAGATTATCGGGGTTAAAAAATCCGGACTTTTCCCAGTTCTGGTAAATCTTGTCTTCATTATCTTTGAAATCGTAAGGTTTTAGAAAGTCTTCATTAAGAGACATAAATCAAAAAGTATTGGCTTGCCCAGTCATATTTACCGAATAAAATAAAAAAAGAGCTTGACCAAACTCTCTTCTAATTAAACTCCAAAATATTGAATTTTTCAACCACGAATGCTTGGCAATAAAAACTATCTACACACCTTTTTGAAATGGGACGCAAAAACTATTTTCTATTCAATACCAAGTTTTTTACGAATTTCATTAGAAGCGTAGGCTAATGCTTTGGGATTAACCTTGGCAACTTCTGACAGAAATCCTAAATCATGGCGAAGGTCTTCTGAGGCAAAGAAAAGGGCGTCACCATTTCGTTCCACGGCTCTGAGAACTACTTCTCTGTCAGATTTGAGAGATTCTGAAGCAAAGATAAGAGAGTGACCATCTTGTTTCACGGCCCTAAGAGCTACTTCTTTGTCGTCTCTAAGATCGTCTGAGGCAAATTCCAAAGCATCACCTTTTTGTTCCACAGCCCTGAGGACTACTTCTTTGTCGTCTCTAAGATCGTCTGAGGCAAATTGAAGAGCGCGACCATTTTGTCTAATAGCTTTGAGAACTACTTCTCTGTCAGATTTGAGAGATTCTGAAGCAAAGTTAAGGGAAAGACCATTTTGTTCAACAGCTTTGAAAATTGTCCCTCTATCAGCCATAAAATTTTTCGGAACATACAAGAGAGCATCACCTTTTTGTTCCACAGCCCTGAGGACTACTTCTTTGTCATTTCTAAGATTATCTGAGGCGACCCGAATAGCATCACCATTTTGTTTCACGGCCCTAAGAACTACTTCCTTGTCATTTTTAAGATCATCCGAGGCAAAATCAAGAGTAAGGCCATTTTGTTCCACAGCCCTAAGAACTACTTCTTTGTCATTTCTAAGATTATCTGAGGCAAATTGAAGAGTAAGAGGGCTTTGTCCCACGGCTTTAAGAACTACTTTCTTGTCAGATTTAAGAGATTCTGGGGCAAATTTAAGAAAATTATAGACACTGATCCCCCCATGCAAAAAATCATAGCCACCAAAATCAATCCTAAGAAATTCATCCCTATCCTTTCCGATTTCTATAGCTTCTGCATGTAAAGCATCTATCTTTTCCCCTAATGCACGAGGATCATTCTTTATAATTTGTTCTACCTTCGCCTCCAGTACTGGATTGGCCGCTTCCCTTCTCACAAAACCCCCTCCTTCTTCTTTGGAGACATCGACAAACTCCTCCTGTTGTTCTCTTGGCAAATCTGCCACTTTTTTGTATTCCGGACTTGCTGGATCAAATTTTTCTTTTGTCATATTTTTATTATTTCACTTTTAACATATCCATTATCTCCCCCCCGCATATTTTGTCAAGTTCCAAAAACCGCCTTACTTAAAGCTATACGGTTTTAAAAAATCCTGGTTCATAAGAATTAACTCCCAGATGATTTGATTACATCAACAAGTTTTGAAAGGTCATATTCTCTACTTCCCTTCTCAAAAATCTTCGCCTTAATTCCTAACTTTTTGGCATTCTCTGCCATAAGTTCATTATCACCCCTAGTCGAACTATGGGTAATTATTAAAGAATCTTTCCCTTTCTCTCCAATCCCAGAAACAATGTCCCACCCTTTCATTCTACTACTTCCCAAATTGCCATCTATAATAAATACGCTAGGAGATTCTTCTCTGGCAAGTGTTTCAAGAGCACTTTCACCGCTAGTAAAAATCTTAACGTCAAAGCCCTCCATCCCCAGATACATTTCTAACCCTTCCGCTATATGAATATCATCATCAATAACCCAAACAACTTGTTTTGGTTTTTCTTTTGGTTGCTCTCTTTCAACTCCTATGTCATCTAAAATTCTGTCCATAATTATTTTAAATCAAAAAATACTTTGGTTTTAGACGGGTCAATTAATTTATCTATTTCTTTTTGGGGAATTTGGCTTATTTGAGAATTTATCATATCAACCAAGAACTTTCTGGTCGGTTCATCAAATTCTCCGCTCGCCACAAGTCCCGTTTGTTGTTGGAAAGATGCCATAGCTTGCCTAGTTAAATCATCATAATATTGAGTTGGCTCTCTTTGGATAAGTCCAATTTCCGCCAAAAACGCCTGCAAATTGCCTACGTTTTTTCCAGAATCCCCCAGTTTTAAATTAACCGGATAAAAAAAAGATATATCCAAAGTTAGTTGATAAATATCAAACTCCTTTGAAAATGAAACGGAAAATGTCTTTGATTGAAGCTTGGGGATGTCATCTAAAACCGTAGCTGATCCGGCTAAAAGCTCTCCTTTCTGGTTATATGTTAAAGCGTAAATATTAGCCGAAGAAAAATCCTTTTCTGAACTGTTTGTCATCTTTCCCGAAACAAATACCTGTTCATTTTTATATGTCTTTATGTCTCCCACCTTAACATCGGGTTTTGAAAATTCTGTTACTTTCACCCAAGTTGGATTTTCTATTATTAAATCGGCTTGAGTTATTTGAGAAGGAGATTTTTGAATATAGGGCTTTACCACGTATTTTAAATCTCCTGCATAGGCAAAAGACGAGTCCTTAATAGTTTCAACCACAGCGCCAAAAGAATCTTTAAGATTTATAGAGTAAGAAAAGTTTTTGGCAGACCAGGAAATGTTTGGATTATAAATTTCTGCCACCAAACCAACGCCATCGGAAACTTCAAAAAGTTTGACAAACTTAACTTCAATAGGTTTTAAAGATTTTAATTCACAAGACAAACATGGTCCGCCACAGTCAATGCCGACCTCTCCTTGGTCTTGCTTGTTATTAAAACAACTTGGATTAGAAGGAAAAATAATAGAATAAAGACCCCATAAAACAAGGACTAAAATTGCCAAAAAAACAATGCCAAATATAAATTGTTTTGTCTTTCTCATGGTAGAATTCTATCTTTTTATCAGGTAAAAATAAACCCCCACACTAATTCTATTAGTGTGGGGGTAAAAACCAGCAAACAAAAAAGAGAAAAACTTTCATATGCCGGCAAACCCTACTTTCCCCTAAAAGGAGTATCATCGGGGTTATGCGCTTTCACTTCTCTGTTCGGAATGGGAAGAGGTGGTGCACGCCTAACTCAATCACCGGCAAATGAAAGTTTTTCTCTTTTTAAACTAACTTCTAAAAATCAAAATCGTAGGGAATAACTTCCCTAAAGATGAAGACTTCAAAACTCAAAAAATTAAAGTCAATGGGTTATTAGTACTCCTTGGCTAAAATCCTTACGGACCTTACACCTAGAGCCTATCAAGGTCGTAGTCTTCAACCACCCTAAGATACCTAATCTTGGGATGGGCTTCGTACTTAGATGCTTTCAGTACTTATCCCTTCCAAACATAGCTACCCAGCGCTTCAGTTGGTACCAAAGCTGGTAGACCAGAGGTTTGTTCAGCCCGGTCCTCTCGTCACGATATCACATATCACTATGTGCGCAGACTATATCTTCATCCTCCATAGCTTTAGCGTAGGAGGAGACGGCATATCATAAAAGTTAAAAAACTTTTATTTTCACCGAGCACATAAATTCATTACATGCTACGGATTCAGTCGTTACGGGGTCAAACCTAAAATATCATAAAACTCTTCCTTGCTACGTTTCTTCTTGGTCACATAGTTATTGTTCTGAACACTAATTATGCAATCCACAAGTTTTTTCATATCCTTAGAGCTTAAATTCTTACTCATAAGAATATTAGCAGCTTTAATTACCATGATAGCCTGCTTTTTCTTGAAGCGTATATAAGGAAATAATTTTTCAACAATTTCCTTAACTTGCTTAAAACCATTTATTCTCAGCTCGGTAATATTGTCATTTCTTTTAGAAATGTACCCTATACCAAGTTGTTTTTTTATCCAGAATAACGGTTCGGCGTGTCTGAAATCTTGATAGAAACAAATAGTCAACATAAATCGGAATTTTTTATTCCCGTCTTTACGTTTTTTTATTTGAATCATCAAACTTCCATCGCCATCAAGAAAACCCGCTATATAAGCCAGATTTATTTTAGATTGACTTCCCACGGTATTGTCTTTATTAATTACTGGTCCTCAAGTGAATTGTACCACAATTTATGGACCAAAGATAATTGTAGTTATCAACGAACCAGAATTATAAAGATTTCACCGTTATTAGCCGTGTTATCACTCCGAATTACTTCGGAGAGTAGCAATCTCTTACTAGGGCCAACTTCCCTCAAGTATCAACGCCTGCAGCAGATAGAGACCAACCTGTCTCACGCATGTTTATCACATATTACTATGTGCATTGGACTATATCTTCATCCCTAAAACATTCACAAAGAATGTTCGGATGGTCAACGTTTAGTCTCTACGGGCTCACGACGCTGACTTATGCTGACTTCACGCAGACTTACGCTGAAAAAATTCTGCGTTGGTCCGCGTCCAGTCTGCGACTGTCCGCGATTTCGATTCTTAATCGAAATGTGATTCCCTCGGTATTGTCCTTCTTCGCTAAAGCTACGAAGGATTTCACCGATATTAGTTAACTTGATACACAGAAATTACTTTCTGTGACCGCCGTGATTAATTTATATTGGTCATTTAATTTACATCTAATTTAGAACGAAAAAACATTTTCAATAATTTGATAACAATAATCTCAAAGGGATTTAGACGGTTCAAACGCCAAATCTTTAGCGCTTAAACGGTCTAAACCCAGCTCGCGTACCACTTTAATTGGCGAACAGCCAAACGCTTGGGAGCTTCTCCACCCCCGCGCTGTGGTGAGCCGACATCGAGGTGCCGAGCGATGCCGTCGCTATGGACGCTCGGGCATCACCAGCCTGTTATCCCCAGGGTAGCTTTTATCCGTTGTCTCCGGCCTTTCTATAAAGAATTAAGCATTATAAATAATACTCAATATTGCCGTCGGGTCACTAAGTTCTGCTTTCGCATCGGCGCGACATGTACGTCTTGCCGTTAAGCCAGCTTGTGCCTTTACACGTCCAGCCCGATTTCCATCCGGGCTAAGCTGACCTTATAAACTCCTCCGTTACTTTTTAGGAGGACAACGCCCCATTGAAACTGCCCACCAGACACTGTTCCCCGCGGTTTTTTCCCTCGAGGTTAGAATTTAGTTCACTAAAGAGTGGTATTGCACTGTTGACTCCATGCCAACCGAAATCAGCACTTCAAAGTCTCCCACCTATTCTACGCATCAGAAAACTAAAGCCAATATCAAGCTGCAGTAAAGCTCCTGGGGTCTTTTCGTCCCGCTGCAGGTATCCCGCGTCTTCACGGGAATCGCATTTTCACCGAGCTCATCCTTGAGACAGTTCTCCAGTCGTTACGCCTTTCGTGCGCTCCGGAACTTACCCGGAAAGGAATTGCGCTCAAATTTGTTACTCATAACACATTATGGGCATAAACATTTCTGTTATGCTCTGTGCATCGCTGCACAGTTCGGACTATATCTTCCGAGCACATAATACTTTATGTGCCACGGTTCGGCATATAGTCTCTGAGGATATTTAATGTCTTATCTTTCTTCGATTCATTTTTTCAATTAAATCAAGAATTTTCTTTCTTCCTGGTAGATTGAGATGTTTTTTATTTTTCATCATCTTTATGACTTTTTTAAAAATAAAAAAATCTTTTTGCTTATACGTCTGAAGTGGATATCTTTCAAAAAACGGGATTATTTTAAATTCAAGATCATTTATAGATCTCACACAATAACGATACAGATGTTCATTGTGATTATCATATCGTTTATTCACAAAAACATTACCACAATCAAAAAATCTTTTTATTTTCTGAAGTGCTGGCAAACTTTTTGCTCCTTGAGTAACAACAAATTCTGGAAAAATTTGAGTTCCAAACTTTGTCGTTGAATTTTTAATCACCGCGATTGAGAAGCATCCCTCTCCATCAGTAAAGCCACTAATCCATGAAGCAACATTAAATCTTTCCTGCTGATTGTCTGCACCGATAGCTTTGTCACTTGGTTTATTAGCCATATTTCTATGGACGTATTTTACCATAGTAGCCTCGGATTCACCAGATATTCCAGCATTTGGCCGAATTTTACTAAAGCAATTTAATTCACCTTAGAACGATTATAGTTATCGCTGACATTGACGAGGGCTTCGGGCACTCAGCCCTAACTTGCGCTAGGACCGGCACCGTTGACCTTCTCGCATCGGTCAGGCGTCACCCCCTATACATCCTCTTGCGAGTTAGCAGGGAGCTGTGTTTTTAGTAAACAGTCGCCAGAGATACTTTTGTTGCAGCCCTTACTTTCTTGCGAAAGTTTGGGCAGGCCTTATCCCGAAGTTACGGCCGCTTTTTTGCCGAGTTCCTTAAGGATGACTCACTCGTTCCCCTTAGGCTTCTCGCCTCACCCACCTGTGTCGGTTTACGGTACGGATTCCATTTTTTTAACCTTAGAGGTTTTTCTTGGAAACGCGCTGGGCTGACTTATTTCCGGCGAACCGGAAAATCGCTTCTTTCCTTGGACTTGCAATTAAATGCATCCTGACGGATTTACCTATCAGAAGTCCTTAGTCAAAGACACCAAACCATTAAGGTGCTCAACTTACTGCATTTCGTCACCCCGTCGAAAAAAATGGAAGGGCTGGAATATTAACCAGCTGTCCATTAGCTGCGGCTTTCGCCATTGCCTTAGGACCGCCTAACCCTTCGCTGACTTCCATTGCGAAGGAAACCTTGGATTTTTGGGGTCTCGAATTCTCATCGAGATTGTGGTTACTCATACCAACATTTTCTCTTCTACGCGCTCCACTCGCCCTCGCGGATCAAGCTTCGACGCACGTAAAATGCTCTCCTACCACGTTCTTGATAAATCAAGAACATTCGTACCTTCGGTAATATGCTTAGCCCCGGTAAATTTTCGGCGCAGTTTGCCATCTAGTAGTGAGTTGTTACACACTCTTTAAAGGATGGCTACCTCTAAGCCAACCTCCTACCTGTCTGAGGCAAACCACTACCTTTCACACTTAGCATATATTTAGGGACCTTAGATGACGATCTGGGCTGTTCCCCTCGCGAACATGGAGCTTAGCCCCCACGTTCTAACTGCCCAGGTTCCTTTAAAGTATTCGGAGTTTGACTAAGAAGCCGAGATTTCTCCCTTTACTTCTCAACCAGTAGCTCTACCCCTCTAAAGTTTTTCCTGGACGCTAGCCCGAAAGCTATTTCGGAGAGAACCAGCTATTACCAGATTCGATTAGCTTTTCACTCCTTACCTCAAGTCATCCGAAGATTTTGCACAATCAACCGGTTCGGACCTCCCTCCAACTTTCGTCGGAGTTCATCCTGCTCAAGGCAAGCTCATCTGGCTTCGGGTCTTATGCATACCGCTAAAAACGCCCTTTTAAGACTCGCTTTCGCTACGCCTCCGTTCCGTGGAACTTAGACAAGCGATACACATAAACTCGTTGGTTCATTCTTCAATAGGCACACGGTTACCCTTGCGGGCTTCCGTTCCTTGTAAGCATGTGATTTCAGGTTCTATTTCATCGGCCTCGCCGGCCTGCTTTTCACCTTTCCCTCACGGTACTAGTTCACTATCGATCATTAAATGTATTTAGCCTTTCCCAATAGTTTGGGAAGATTCCTCCGAGGTTTTCGTTCCCCGAAGTACTCAAGAACAAATGCTATAAAGATCCTCAGTTTTCGCTTACGGGACTATCACCTTCTACGGTTTCCGATTTCCATCGGAATTCAGCTAACCAAAGATTTTGTAACTTTACCTTTTCTCTCCATTACTCAAGGCAAAAGCCCTGGGCAATAGTGAGATAGAGCACCAGTCTTACAACCCCCACTAAAACTTTCTTGCGAAAATTCTAACAGGTTTGGACTATATCCCTTTTCGCTCGCCGCTACTAAGGGAATAACTTCGTTTTCTTTTCCTCCGCTTAATGAGATGTTTCACTTCAGCGAGTACGCTCTCTATTTTTTCAATAGAGCATCCCGAGTTTATCGGGATAGGTTTCCCCATTCGGAAATCTCCGGATCAAAGGTTGCTACACACCTCCCCGAAGCTTATCGCAGCTACGCCACGTCCTTCGTCGCCATTTAATGTCAAGGCATCCGTCACACGCTCTTAGTAACCTCAATTTTTTAAGTTCTCTTTTTTAAAAAGAGAAAAAAGTCTTCATCTTTAGAAAAATTATTTTTCAAAAGATGTCTTCACTATACGATTTTTATACCTGTATATACTTTACTTGCTCATTTTTATTTATTCTTAAAAACAGAACTTTTAAATTTCTGCTAAGAACATTTTTTCAAAGAGCCTGAACTTTATTTAGACCTTGAAGCGAAGTAATAAAAAACCCGCTTTGGGCGGGAGAAAACACAGCGAAAAACTGCGCTAAGTTTCATCCGCCATTAGATCTAACTAAATTCATCATGGGGTTAATTATAGACAAATAAATAGAGCTGTCAAGTGTCTTTACCGATACACTTTTCCTTAATAAAAGCCCCTAATTTATACCCATTACAATGATCCAAAATCCCCAAATATGACTGCAATGAATTTTCACTTAAATTACCCTCTAATAATTTTATTTTTCTGAAAATTCTTCTTTTTGTCTTGGTTCTCAATGTCCTAAAGTGTGAAAAATTCACATACCCCAGAAAATCAATCCCCTGATTATATTTTCTTATTGAAATTTTATCTGGATGTAAAAATAACTTAAGCTTTTTTAATAGAAAATCATTTAACACTAGAATGACATTTTCTAAATGACTCTTATCTTTAGAGATTAGAACAAAATCATCACAATATCTTATATAATATTTTTCCTTTAATTGGCGTTTTATAAACCAATCCAATTCGTTTAAATAAATATTGGAAAAAAGCTGACTGGTAACATTTCCCAGAGGCAACCCTTCATCGGATTCTTTATTAAAACTATCAATTATTATTTTAATTAGCCACAAAACATTTTCATCCTCCACTCTTCTTTTAATTAAATTCAACAAAATACCTTTATTAATTGAACCGAAGAATTTTCTGACATCGCATTTTAAAACAAATATATCTTTTCGCCAGTTCTGACTACATTTTCTGGCAAAAGTATTTAGATGATTAACAGCTCTGTGTGTTCCTTTTTTAAAACGGCAAGAATAAGAATCAAATATAAAATTTCTATCAAAAACAGGATAAAGAATTCTAAATATTGCCTGATGTAAAACTCTGTCTCTAACACAGGCCTTGTGAATATGTCTTAACTTGGGGTCGCGTACATAAAAGGACTTATAGACAGAATGTTTGTAAGTTTTAGAAATTAAGTCCTTATGGAGTTGAAATATGTTGTCTTCTAAATTAAACTCAAATTGTGCCACATCCAGCTTTTTCTTTTTCCCGCGACAAAATTCATGCCAAGCCAAAAATAAATTTTCAACGCTAATTATATGACAAAACAAATCAATTCCTTGAACCCCCCCCCCCGACAGGTTGTAATGCCCCTTTGGTGCATAATGTAGCTGAATTTTATAAGTTAATCTATGTTACAGAAAAACAAATTCCAAAGCGAGACAGGTTTGGAATATTTATGAGAATAGAGAACACCTGTCTTGTCTTATTTGAAAATATCATATCCGCCGCCATATCGCAAAAACAAGACAAAATACAATTTGTAAAAAACTCTCAAAAACAAATAGAAATTATAAAACGACTCATAAGAATCACTTATGAACTCGGAATAATTAAAGATAAAAATTATTTTAAAATATCCGAAGAAGCCGTAGAAATATCCAAGATGATAAACGGCTGGATAAAATATTTAGAAAAACCTCTATAAAGAGGTTTTTCTCTGGAAACTTCTGTTCGGGAACGGAGGTTGTCGTTGGAGTTGTCAGAGTTGTAGTAGTTGATGTTGAGCTTGTCGTTGCTACCGTTCCAGTTCACGTTCGGGACGTTACCATCCAAGTTGCGCGAAATATTGTCTGATTCCATCCATTCACCAAAAATTAAAAAATAATTTTCTGCGTTATCCGGATTCATCCGGTTTTTATTTTGAGGCATCTTGCATAAGAACCTTCACCAAAACCAGACAAGCAGTTTCCTGATGTGTGGCAAACCGATATCCCAAAGGACCGATTTATTAGCCGACAATATTTTACATTTTTATTACAAAAAGGAACAGCTGTGACTTGCGTCACAGCTGTGAGAGAGAACGAGGATGAAGTGAAAAGAAAAAGATCAGGAAACGCTGCGGGAACGGAGGTCGTCGCAGGAGTGGCCAGAGTCGAAGTAGCGGATGTAGAGCTCGCCGCCGCTACCGCGCCAGTCCACGCCCGGGACGCGACCAACCAAGCCGCGCGAACCGGCACAGAGAGTCACGTTGGTAACATCCAAATGTTCACCAGTTCGCATGAAGTAGACGCTCTCCAGGAGCAGACGCTCCATAAGGGTAATTTGAGGAGTGTTCACCAGGTCATTGGCGGACTTGTTGGAGTTGTCCGAGTCGGCTTCTACGTTGGCCCTGACCCAGATTGCGTAGGGCTTGTCCGTCGCCTGACGCTGCTCCTTGGCCATGTCAACGGCCTTGTCCAGGTTGTCAGTCCAGACCCAAACCTGGAACAACTTGCGCATCATGTTGATGATCTGGTTGTAGGTGACGCCAGGCACCACCACAATCAGCCACCAGTTACCTTCGGGCTTGGGCGGGATGACGAGAGTAGATAGGTCTACAGTGATTCTGAGGACCTCACTGTAGAACCTCTGCCACTCGCCCACCAGATTCAGGTGGACATCCTCGACCTCACCGAGAATATCGAGAGCCACCTTCCAGTAGCTGTCGATCAGCTGCTTCTTGTTGCTGATCAACCGCTGGACCTGTGAGAGGGAGAGGCCTGAGAACTTTTTGCCGAGGATCTTGAAAATATCCCCCAGCAGTTCCCACACCTGTCCCAGTGTCGCTTGGGCCGTCTCACGATTGGACATGAGCTTTCCCTTTCTGTTGCGGTAAGGTTCCTAAACCTTCCACAACATGTTCACTTCTTGTTAATGTGCGTCTGGACAAGATGACCCAATGTCACCTTATTCCAGTTTGTCCTTGGATTATAGCAAATATTAAGACAAAAGTCAAGTATGGGTTTTAAGGAAGGTTTTTGGGCCGTGCGGAAGCCGGCGGGCTGAGCTTGAGGGATTTTTCAGCAGAAAAATACCCGTGCCCAAAAACTTTTCTTAAAACCAAATAAAACAATAATTTAACTATCTACAACCTTCTTAAACGCCAGCCAAAAAGCGATTGCCAGAGCCAAAGAAACCCCTATTCCTATAAACACTAAATTGTCTATTCCGTCACCATTTATAACTTGAGTGGTTAACGGTTCTCCAACACCAATGGAATTGGTGTTGGGGCGTGCTTCCACAACTTCTATGATCTCTTTTTTTATAGATTCTGAGCTCAAAGAAACTTTTCCTGTGGTAATATCCTTTTTTACCACAACATCATCCGAAATATTTTGACTATACTCCAACTTATCAACTAAATTTTTATTCTGGTCGTAAAGATAAATCGTGTCTCCGGAATTATTAAGAGAAATTTTTGTTGTCTGATAATCCAAGACCAAAAATCCGCGCGCTGGCACGGATTTTTGCAAAACTACAAAAGTTTTTCCAGAGACATCTTTTATGCTCCATCCGGAAAGTGAAATCAAGGCATCAGAATCATTATAAATTTTTATATACTCTCCTTCCGTGTCTTTTCCGACAGGGTTAGGAGAGAGTTCGTTTATATACATCATAGCATTTAGTATATGGTAGATAGTATATAGAAATAAATTTATATCAGAGGACTATTCTATATACCAAATACCAATCCCTATATACTACTTCTTGATAATCAGCATTAAATCGGAAACATTGAATGATTTCCTTTGGATGTATATCTGATCTTGGGTTTTTCTAAAAAAACTAAATGAATCGTTTTTAGAAAGGAATTTTTTTGGATTTAATGAAAGATTTTTTGTTTTTTCCAATGACTCTTGGTCAACTATGGCCCCGGCCACCGGAGTATTATCAAATCCGTCCGAAGCAAAGCTGGAAACCAAGATATCTTTTATATTTATCATTTTAGAAAGAGCTCTGGATAACACAAAAAGACAGGCCTCCTGATTTCTTCCTCCTTTTCCCTTTCCTTTTATCTTGACAGTTGTTTCTCCCGCCATAATAATCGCCTCTCCATTCTTTATCTTCTTTAACGATTCAATAAAAACTTGACTGACTTCTTTTTCTACCGCCAAACTTAAGATAGAGGCCGTGTATTTGATTTTTCTTGCGGTAGCAAGCATTGCTAAAGCCGCATCTTGATTACACGCCAAAAGAAAATATTTTGATTTGGTAAAATATTTTTTGTCTTTTGGAGTTTCAATAAAATTAACTCCTTTAAAAGATATATTATATTTTCTAAAAATTCCGATAGCATCCTCTATCTTAGTTTTATCAAAAACAGTTGGCCCGGAAGCAATAGTTGAAAAATCGTTTCCACAAACATCAGAAACAATCAAAGAAACGGAAGTGGCTGGATATGTAAATTTGGTTAGTCCACCACCCTTAACTTCAGAAAGATGTTTTCTAACTATGTTTAATTCTTTTATAGAAGCCCCTTTTTGAGTTAACTGATCAAAGACAAATTTTGAAGAGTTAAGTTCTCCCAAAGACCCACATAACAAAGACGACCCTCCGCCACCGATAAAATAAATAACCAAATCGTTTTGGCCGGCACTTCTTACTAAATCAACAATCTTTTGTGTAGTCCTCACATTGGTAATTGATGGTTTTGGATGAGTCCCTTTAAAAAACTTAATTTTAGGGTTTAGGGGTGAGGGGTTAGGGTTGGAGTTTTTTACATCCAAAGAAATTCCTCCGACAAACCGAGAACCCAAAGGTTTAAATATTCCAGCCAACGTTGCTATTGCCAATGATGAGCCCTTGCCAAATCCTATTAAAAAAATTCTTTTGAATTTTTTTAAATTTACTCTTTCATTACGAGAAGCGTCCGAAACACATAAATAACCCTTCTTTATCTTCACTCTTTTTTTAGTAAGAGATTCTATATCAATCGCCTCATAGGCGCTTTCTATAATGTTAAGAGCGTCTTTTCTAAGCTTATTGGTAGCTAACTGATTATAATTTTTAATCACCATTATTTGGTAATAATACAACTAAGCTTTTTTAATTCCTACCCAAATCTTTTGGCCGTCAATTTTAGTTTCCTCCTCGGCGTCAAATTTGTCTTTTTTGCCAAATTCAATTTTTTTAGCCCCAACTTCCAGAGAGATGACTTTTGTATTAATTTTCACAAAGTTTTCTATCTCGGGCACGCTTTCTATCCAAATAAATATCTTATTTTTAGGGACACAACCAGATTTTTGTCTTAAGTCCTGGATTATTCTTGTGAGTTCTCTTATCATACCTTCGTTTTTAAGTTCCGAAGTAATATTTGTATCCAATTCAAATTCATTCTTTAACTTTTTATCAACAATAACCTCTTTTACATTCACCTCATCTTTAAGTATCTCCAACAACCCCTCATCTCCCTTACCCCTAAACCATGCACCCTTTACCCTAAGCAAAGCTAGTGGCTGTCTTACTTTTATTCCCAGCTCTGACCTTTTTGCCAAAACCAGTGATGCTATTTTTCTTATCTCTTCCATCTCTTCAGTCAGATTTTTGCTTTCCCCTTTCCCCTTTCCTCTTTCCCCTAAATTAGGCCATTCTTCCAGATGAACTGATTCTTTTGAATCAAACTTGGTCTCTTTCTTTAACGATTGATAAAGTGCTTCGGAAAAGAACGGAACAAAGGGAGCCATGATTTTGGAAAGAGATAAAAGAGCGTAGGCCAGAGTAGCTGAAGCATTTTGATAATCATTATTTTTATTTGATAACTTTTCTTCTGGCTTCTGAAGTCGTCTTCTGGACCTCCTTATATACCAGCGGGAAAGATCATCTATAAACTGTTCTATGTTTTGTCCAGATTTAATAATGTCGTAAGCATCCATATTCTTTCTTACAGAATCGGAAAGTTGAAAAACTCTTTCTACTATCCATTTATCCAAGACATTTGGGGACTTTAAAGCGAGACCGATATCCACTCCTTTTTTTCCGTAAGTTTCTAAAAATACAAAAGAGTTATATATAACTAAAATTGTTTTTCTTAAAGTTTTGGCCAATTCTTCCTCGTCAAAGTTTTTTGGTTCTCCGGGAGCATTAACGTTAAAAAGATACCACCTCAATGCATCGGCTCCGTATTTGTTTATCATCAACCAAGGGTCAATAACATTACCTCGCGACTTAGACATTTTCTGACCGTTTTTATCCCTAATGTGTCCCAAGCAAATAACATTTTTATAACAACCCTTTAACCCTAATAAAGTTGATACAGCCAAAAGAGTATAAAACCACCCCCTGGTCTGATCTACGGCTTCGGAAATATAGTCAGCCGGAAAAGTAATGTTTTTGTTAAACGGAAAATGGTCTTGAGCAAACGGCATTGACCCGGCATCAAACCAAACATCGGCTACTTCTTTAACTCTTGTCATTTTCCCTTTGCATTTATCGCAAGGAAAAGAAACCGCGTCTATGTGTGGCTTGTGATAATCACAAAAACCTTCCTTGTCTCTTGGAACATTTTTGAAATTAATTTTTTCCCATTGAGCCGTTCCTAAATAGTCATCTCCTCTTTTTTCTTTTTCTCTTATCATTTCGTCCTGATCATAACCATTGATAACTCCCGAAGCCATCCATAATGTATATTCATGACTGACAATTAAAATCTTTTTATTTTTATATTTTTTTTCAATTTCTTTTATCAGAGAATACACTCTTGCGGCTACATCTCTTAAACTTTCCCCTTTGGGCGGATTTTTCAAAAATTTTTCTTCGTAAGAAGAAAAGAAAAGGTGATAATTATTTATAGGAGAATTATCAAAAACGCCTACATTTATTTCTCTCAAGCGCTTATCAAAGATAACTTTTTTTACTCCCAAAACTTCAGCAACAACTTTGGCTGTTTGAGCCGTTCTCTGAAAATCAGAAGAAATAATTATATCCACTCCGCCATTCTTTTTTATGGCTTGAGCGCTTTTTTGAGCTTCAACGTTGCCCTTAAGAGTCAAACTAAATTTATTTCTATCCTTTGGATTACCGTTGGAAATTCCTTTTACATTGCCCTGGGACTGTCCATGCCTCATTAATATATAGCTATTGGAGCTTTTTGGCAGAAGTTCCGTGAGTTGGTTAAAATTCTCAATTATTCTGTGGTTATCGCACTTGTCGCATTTCCATATAGGAAGAGGAGTTCCCCAATATCTTTCTCGGGAAAAATTCCAATCTTTGACTTCTTTGAGCCACTCCCCAAAACGGCCATCTTTGATATGGGAAGGCACCCAATTTATTTTCTGATTGTTTTCAATAAGTTGTTTTTTGACTTTATTAACCGCCACAAACCAGGCGCTTCTGGCATAGTAAAGCAGAGGTGAATCGCACCTCCAACAGAAGGGGTACTCATGAGTATACGGAAGAATGGAAACAAAATTTCCATTGTTTTTTAGATGTTCAAATATTTTCTCTTCCGCTTCTTTTGATTTAACGTAGAGCCCAGAAAGATCTTTTACCTGAGAAACAAATTTTCCGTTTTCATCAACCGTATGAACTTCTGGAAGACCTATTTTTTTACCTAAATTATAATCGTCTTCTCCGTAAACCACGGCGGTATGAACCACTCCAGTTCCGTCGGTGGTCGTTACAAAATCAGCAGGATAAATTTTATAGGAAGTATTGGATTTTAAAGTAGCAATGTCAAAAAGAGGTTTATAAGAAAGTCCCATTAAATCTTTTCCGGTAAAATTTACCAAATCTTTTAAATTTTCTCCTTTCAAAACAGAATTTTTAAGTTCAGAAGCGATTATATATTTTTCCTTTGTTTGAGAATCTTCCACAAGAGAATAATTTATCTTTTCCCCAACAGCCAAAGCTACATTGCCCGGTAAAGTCCATGGTGTAGTCGTCCAAGAAAGAACAAATGTTTTATCATCGGTCGCGATATTTTTAATTTTCTGTCCTTTATTTAGTTTAAATTTTATATAAACCGAATTTTCAGTAACTTCTTTATACCCCTGAGCAACTTCATGGGAAGAAAGAGATGTCCCGCATCTGGTACACCAGTTAACAATTTTGTATCCCTGATACATCAAACCCTTTTTCCAAAACTGCGAAATTATCCACCAGAGTGTTTCTATGTATCTATTCTTGTATGTTACATAAGCGTTTTTCAAATCAAGCCAATAAGCTATGCGCTCAGTGAATTTTTCCCATTCACTTTTGTATATCCAGACCGATTCTTTACATTTTTGGTTAAACTGGGCTACCCCATATTTTTCTATATCTTTTTTAGAGGCAAGCCCAAGTTGCTTTTCTGTTTGAAGTTCAACCGGAAGCCCGTGAGTATCCCATCCACCACGTCTTGGAACGGTAAAACCCGCCATTGTTTTGTATCTCAAAACAACATCCTTAAAGGACCTTGCGATAACATGGTGAATGCCCGGCCTGCCATTGGCTGTGGGCGGACCTTCCCAAAAATTGAAAAGTTTTTTCTTCTTTCCTTTTTTAGGAATTAAAGTTTTTTCAAATATATTCTTTTCCTTCCAAAATTGGAGTATCTTCTCTTCTATTTCCGAAGGGTTAAAAGATTTTAAATTTCTAAGCATTTTTAAAGTGTGACAACGTCAAAACTTAAAGTCCCTTAAGCTTTTCTATAAACCTAATCAATCCTCTGATTGAAAACGGGCTGGTGGTAAAATTAGAAGGAAGATTAAACGTTCCTCCGGTTTGATTTTCATCCGATGGTGGAGGAGGAATTATCTCATCATCTGGTGGAGGAATAGTTCCTGGGGGATTTATTCCCTGATCAAAATATAGTTTAACTGATTTAACATTTTTTGATGTTGAAACAAATACATAAAAGTTTTTACTGTCCTTTTGATACAGAACTGCATCAATAGAATTTACCCCTCCAAAAGCCAAAGAAGTATCGGCAAATAATATTCCTGAGGAAGTCAGAAGAGCAACTTTACCAGAGGAACTAACCACAACTCCATTTTCCATATCTAATGGAATTCCGAAATTAATTGACTGATAAGGAAACCTGTATCCGGAAGAACTACCCGGCTCGGTTGATCCCAAAACACCGCTTCCACAATCCTTTCCTGAACTATTGGCATCTCCCTTAGCTCCTCTTTGTTCACAGACAACAACTCTTGACTGTGTTATCTCCTGCACAAAATTGCTTCCTTCGACGACAGAATAACCGGCCAAAACATCTCTTACTCTGATTTTGGGTAAAACTTCACTTGCATCTTGAGTTTGATAGATATTGGCATGATTTCCGGCAAGTTCTTGTCTTGGACTGTAAAAATGAACTGCCTTAGATAAAACATTGTCGAACAGGGTAACATTACCAGAATGAGGGTTATCGCGATTAATATATTTTTTTTCCATCGCATTCAACTGCCAATCATGGTTAAAGAGCGACGAAACTCTCGGCGGAGCGAAAACCAGAACAGGATTAGCGATATTTGAAACGTCAACCACAAACATAAAATCAACGGCGTTGGCGTGGAACCATCCCGAATCGGTCGAGGCCATGTTAGCCACGATATAAACCTTATTACTAAACTTAACCACTTTTACGGGATTCCAAGGAGACCCTCTTTGTAGCGCCAATTGGACACCTTCCGAATTGTACTGGGAAACCATCTTGGCATCGTTGTGGTCCGTTGAACTGGTAACGTCAAAAAACTTGAGAGTATAATAGTCCGAAGTGACCAAATAAGTTTTTCCCCCAAGCGCAAATAGCGCTTGCGGAGAATTATCATTAAATCCCGCCTGACTTTCCTGATAATCTTTGGCAAATCTTGTGATAGATATTTGGGTTAATTTACCACTTGAATCAATTTGTCCCGTGTAAGTCCAATAATCAACTCCTTGATAGTTCGGATTTGGCTGTCTAACTAATTGCGATATAAGAACATAAGGATAATCATCTAAAACAATTAATTTACTATTGCCATAATTAACATAAGAACCTATTTTATTTTCCTGAAGCAAAGACGGATTTCCCGGATCGGTTGCATCATAAGAATAAACACTTACTCCCCCGGAAACACTGGCCATAACCAAAAGAATTTGCTTGCCGGAGACCTTGACCATTTTCATGTCCATAATTTTTCCAGAAGTATCCAGAACTGTTTTCTGAAATTGCGCTTGAACAAGATTAGTGGAAAAAGAAGGCAAGATTGCCGCCGGACCTTCCGTCATATCAACACTATAGTCACTAGTATGATCAACCCTGTCTTTAAAAAGACCTATCTGGCATGTTTTACTCTGACCAACGGTAACCTGACAAGAATATGACTTGGCAAGTCCCCATCCTAAAGGAAGACCAACTGAAGAAACGGAATAATCACCCGATCCGCCTCCCGATGTTGGGAAAACATCCAAAGACGTTGCCTGATCTAATCTTAAATCGGCTTTAACAAGAGTGTTAAAAAGAACGCTTTCTCTATTATAAAGTTTTAATATCACCTGATCTTTTTCTTCTTGAGTAAGATTTCTTGAAGAAGTCAAACTTCCTGATAAAGTATCTAAAATTCCAAATCTGGCACTTATTGTTAAAGTTCCCTGACCTAAACTTGAACCCGCTGATTTGCAAGAAGACCTGGTTAAAGCCAAACCACTTATACTGTTATAGAAGGCGTAAACGGTAACATCTTGATTGTTTCCGATACAATTTTGAGAAACGAAAGTCCCTTTCATTACCGAATGAGCATTCACATAGGCCGGATTGGCAGATGCCCATGTTGACTGCATAGTAACGTCTCTTGGTGTCTCGACTCCAGAGGCGCCGTCAGGGTCGTACATGGCTTTAAATTTATAAAATCCATTTGTGGGGGTAGATATTGACGATGGCACAACCGTTAAAGTTGCGGCTGTTTGAGCTTGGACATTGTTAATACTTCCGACCATTGAAATAGACAAAACAAACAACAAAACCGAAAAGAGAATTTTAAAGTTTTTCATATTATATTTATTTTTAATTTCTCCTATTATACCATAAGACCAAAAAAATGGTAATATTTATAGGCAATGGAAACAATAGTCAATAAAAAAGCCGGTTTTAATTTTGAAATCCTGGATAAACTTGAAGCTGGAATACAGCTTCTAGGGTTTGAGGTTAAAGCCATAAGAGCCGGAAAGATTTCCCTGGCAGGGTCATATGTTAAGGTCTATAACAACGAGGTCTGGCTTTTAGGGTGCTCAATAGCCCCCTTCCAAGAGAAAAACACTCCTCCAAATTACGAGAAAGACAGACCCAGACGTCTTTTGTTGCACAAAGAACAGATAAAAATGTTGATAGGCAAATCCCGGGATAAAGGATTGACAATTATTCCTTTCCGTGTTTATAATAAGAACAACAACATCAAAGTTGAAGTTGCCATAACCAAGGGAAGAGAAGGTAAAGACAAAAGAGAGGTTATTAAGAAAAGAGAAGTGGAAAGAGAAATAAGAAGAAGTATAAAAAGATAGTTTTTGGGGATGCTGGGCTTCGATAAGATACGCACTTTTAAAATTGCATGCCGGCTGCCATGCCGCTAACTGGCAACAACATAAACGCCAACAAAAACTTGGCTCCCGCCTTCGCTTTCGCGTAAGGTAGGCATCGGACTCTGACACCTCATAGGAGATTATCCGGTGTTATATATGAGGAGTACTCATATCCAAGTAGCTTTCTGTAGGATATGGGGAAAAAATAGAAAGCAAAACCGCTTTTGAGCTTGTCTCAAGAACTAAGCATGTAGTAATTTTAAAACGACTATCTTAGACGCGAGTTCAACTCTCGCCATCTCCACGAAAATAAAAGCACCCATATAGGGTGTTTTTATTTTTGTAAAACTGTGATGCTTACTTGAAAAAGTCAGGACCTATTTTGCGGATAGCCCCCAAGAATAGAGGTAAATTAATTTACATACCACAAACTGTACCAAGTACGCATACTTTCGATTTCTTTTGTTTGTGCGGAAATAATGTTTTTGGCAAGTTGTTTAATTTCGGAACGATCAGAGCTGTTCAACGCCATATTCGCCATCATAACCGCCATCTGATGATGTGGGATCATTTGTTCAATAAATTCTTTATCAAACAGTTTTGCAATTTTAAGAGTGTTAACATCCGTGGCACTTCCCATCATTCCGTTGTTCATCATTCCCCCTCCCATACCATGTCCAACCGCAGAACCAATATCCGAGACGTTTGTTCCATACCATGTTTTGTACCATTCGCGCATCATTGCATTTTCTTCACTCTGTGTTCGTTTAATATCTTCTGCGAGTTGTTTAATTTCTGAATGTTCTGCTTTCGTGAATGCGATTTCTGCCATGATAATCGCATCATCGTGGTGCGGAATCATTTGCTCAATAAAATAACGACTTATGTCTCCCATCATGCCTCCTTGGCGGTTGTTATTATCCCCGCCCATCATTGAATTCCATCCTCTAAAGTTCCAACCCCATGTTCCAAAGAAAAATAAGAGGACGAGAATACCGATAAACGCGCCGACTAAACCTGATATAATAATTTCTTTTTTCATAATTTTTTGATTTAATTTATTTTAATTAATACAACTATTTTTAACTCAACTTAATATTTTTTAAGCGCAATGAGTTTAGCACAACCGATAAAGAAGAGAAGGCCATTGCTACTCCAGCTAAAATCGGATTTAGAAGAGGCCCCCCAAATAGATATAAAACTCCGCCGGCTACTGGAATAAGAATTATATTGTAAGCATAAGCCCAGAAAAGATTCTGTTTTATGTTAGATAGTGTCTTGCGCGACAATAAAATCGCTTTATAAATTCCGGATGGATCTCCAGATACCAATGTAATCCCCGCCGATTCAATAGCAATGTCGGTTCCCGTACCTATAGCTATTCCAACATCCGCTTGTGTTAAGGCCGGCGCATCATTTATTCCATCTCCCACCATAGCTACCACTTTGTTATTGCGTTGCATTTCTTTTATTTTTTCTGATTTCTGTTCAGGCAGAACCGAAGCCAAAACATTTTCTATATCAACTTTTTTAGCAATGGCTTGAGCGGTTTTTTGGCTGTCTCCCGTTATCATCCAAACGTCTATCCCCATCCCTTTTAATTTCTTAATAGTTTCTGCGGCTGTATCTTTTAGGGTATCAGCTATTCCAATAATTCCCACAACTGATTTTTCGTCTCCCAAAATTAAAGCTGTTTTACCCTGATTATTTAAATCATCAATTTTATCTTCAGTTTCTTTGGAAATGACAACCCCAAATTCTTCAATCAGTTTTTTGTTTCCAAATAAATATTTCCTACCATCTATCGTTCCTTGTATTCCTTTTCCTGTCACCGCTTCAAAATTTTCTACCGCCGCCAGAGAAATATTTTCCTGTTTGGCTTTATCAGTAACCGCCTTATCCAAAGGGTGAGTAGTGTTAGCTCCCAAGCTAGCGGCAATTCTTAAAATTTCCACGCTTTCCGTTATACGTTCTCCGCTCTTCACTATTATGTCAGTTACTGATGGCTTACCTTCTGTAATAGTTCCGGTTTTATCCAAAACTACGGTATGAGTTTTTCCAGCAACTTCTAGGCCTTGAGCATTTCTTATAATAATTCCATTTTCCGCTCCCTTTCCAGTTCCCGTGATAACCGCAATGGGAGTAGCTAACCCCAAAGCGCATGGGCAAGCTACTATCAGAACAGCAACGGCGTTAACAAGAGCATAAGATAATTTTGGATCAGGACCGACAAAAAACCAGACAACAAAAGTTACAACTGAAATGGCTAAAACAATAGGAACGAAAATTTGAGTAATTTTATCGGCTAATTTTTGTATCGGCGCTTTTGAGGCCTGAGCTTCTTGAACGATTCTAACAATTTGAGAAAGAAACGTTTCACTGCCTACTTTCTCCGCTTTCATTTTAAAAACTCCGCTCTTGTTTATAGTAGCTCCGATAATTTTATCTCCTGATTTTTTATCAACCGGCAACGATTCCCCCGTAACCATGGATTCATCTAAAGAAACTTGCCCTTCTATAATAATCCCATCAACCGGAACTTTTTCTCCTTGTTTGACCAAAAGAATGTCACCAACTTTGACTTGATTAATATCAATGTCGTGGACATTTTCTTGTTCATCAATGTGATGAGCAATGGTGGCTTGAAGTTTTAAAAGTTTTTTTATAGCTTCCGATGCCGACCCTTTGGCTCTGGCTTCAAGATATTTTCCTAAAATAATAAACGTGGTAACGACAACAGCCACGTCAAAATATGACTCAAATTTAGCTATGAATGAGTTACTAAACTCCGGAATGATATTAGCAACAACAATTATAGCGCTAAAAAAATAAGCAGCACCAGTTCCCAAAGCCACCAAGCTATCCATTCCCGGCTTTAGGTTTTTAAATTCATAGAACATTCCTCTCCAAAACTGTTTCCCAACCCAAAATTCAATTGGCGTTGATAGTACCAAAAGAATAAAAAGAGTTAGTTTTTCGGGAATAAAAGATTTTAGTCCCCCTCCAAAACTCAAAAACAAAACAATTAAAGAAATAACAACTCCAAGCCACAATTTTTTCTTAAGAGTATTAAATTCCGCATCGCTTTCCATTTTGGAGTGGTCGTGCTCTTCTTGATGTTGATGGTGATTATCACTCATTGCTTTATATCCAACATCAACAACTGCGCCAATAATTTTCTGGTCATCAATTTCATTATCGCATTCAACAAAAAGTTTATCGGCAGCAAAGTTAACCGAAGCGTTTTTAACACCTTCAATTTTTCCAACTGCTTTTTCTATGGTAGTTGCGCAAGAAGCGCAATCCATCCCCTTTACTTTAAAAATCTTTTTCATAAATACAATTAAAATATTTTAAAAAATTTACTTAAAATATATAAAATTAGCATTCCCATCATTCCCCAATGCAACCAGCGAAGTATTGATATGGACTGATTAGAATCATCGGTTTTGTCTCCGTTATTGTGATTAGAGTGGTTATTATTATGTTTATGTCCGCAACAGTTCATGTTTTTATAAATCCCATTTAAAAATTAAATTTTCCTCTCTAATGCCGTTAATTTCTAAAATTATGACGGGTAACATTGAAATATCTGAACTTGGGCCAAAATTCAAGGTTCCCTCCCTATGATGACCTCCCGGTTTATCACCTTCCCAAGCCAAGGGCTGATAAATATTTTCATCTTTATCTTTTAGTTGTGAAATAGAAACCAAATCATAATTCAAATCTCCCGAGTGAGTGTCAAAAACCATCTCAAATTTTAAATATTCATTGATTATTGGCGTTGCGCTTACTTGAACATCTCCCGCAGATTCAGTTTGAGAATCTAGAATAATTGTCTCATTTTCTTTCGTCTGAATATCTGACTGACTTTCCGGTTTAAAATCAAAAACAAAAAAGGTAAGAGCGGCGGCCAGCAACAAAAAAAATATGATTATAGGGATCTTCTTCATGTTGTTTTTAAATGAACCTTTAGAACTTTGTTCAACCGCAGAGAAATAAAAGCGATTCCGACTAAATTTAACAATATGCCCAACCAGAATAGCTCAACCTGATAAACCCCGGCAAAAGCTGCAATACCGCTAGTTCCGATAATCGGCAGAATATTGGCAAGATAGTGGGAACAGCAAGAAATCATTGAAACGGTTGAAGTTGTTCCTAAGACCGCCACGGTTCCGCTTTCGGCTCTGGAGTATTTAATAAAATTTTTTAGGTAGGAATATAAACCGATTTGAACTCCAAACCCCAAAGCCAAAAGCAAAACAAAATACCAATATCTGCTAAACTGTCCTCGGGAATATTCAGAACCAGAAACCAGGGTGAGAACGGAAAAATAGATAGCCAGAAGCATTAAAAAGGCCAGTGTTGCCAAAAAAACAGATTTTCTAATATTTATTCCGTTCATGTATGATTAAGCGGAGTGTTTAGGACCGCAAAACCTATTGTGTAACCAGGCAATCAGCCAAGCAACAACATAGGTATAAACCAAAACCTCAAGAAGCCCAATAATAAAACCTCCCAGGGTAACCTTGGCGGCGGTGTTCAGATTGACTAAATGAGTCAGATACCCAAAAAGTTTTAATCCCAACCCAGGCCAGAGAGCCACAAAAATAGCGCACAAAGCGTAAATTCCTCCCATCACTAAAGCCGCCGCTCTGGCAAAACCGTTTTTGTGAATTTGGCAAGAATGATTTTCCATATTGATTAATAAAAACTTATAACGAAAGCGACCTTTTTAATTATCTAAAAATGTTCACCACGCCCTGACTGATATTCTTTAACCAATCAGAAAATCCGACCTGCCACTCCGGAGCCCACCACTGATTACCGGTGATTCCCAGATAAAAAATCATAATACCCACTAAGGCAAATACGACTCCAGCGATAATTTTCAATTTTCCGCCTTCAAAAATTTTTAAGTCGGAGAATTTTAGCTTTTTCCAGAAAAAAGCCAAGACAAATAAAGGGACAACCATTCCTAAAACATAAAACATACTAACTATAAACGCTTTCAGAAAAGTTCCCGAGATAACAGCTAAAGTTAAACTACCAGCAAGCACTGGAGCGCAGCAGGCGCTGGCAATTCCCGAAAAAATTCCCAGTCCAAAAGCGCCAGCTAAACCTATCTTGCCATCCTGTTGAGAGATTTCTGGCTGTTTGAAGCGAGGCATAGGCATTTTAATTTTAAACGCCAAAGTTAATCCCACCAAAAGAAGCATTATTCCTCCGAAAATGTAAAATTCACGATGATAGTTGTGAAAAAACTCAGCCAAGAAACTGACTCCCAAACTAATTGGTAGTAAAACCGCGGCAATTCCCAAACCAAAAATCGCCGTCATTAGCAAAACACGAGATGTTTGTTTAAAAATAGTTCCCAGATAAAGAGGAAAGAGTATGGTAACGCAACAAGGAGCAAAAAGAGCCGCCATGCCACCTAGAAATGAACCCAGAATGGAAATAATAAACATAATTTTAAAGCGAACAGCTGCCTCCACCGGATTGAGGACCTGCCGAAGGATTATTTAAAGTTGCTAATGGTTTCTCAATATTTTGAGAAAATCCCTGACCACTGGAGAATTTAGCCGAAAGAACTATTTTAGGGTCAACTTGGTTTGTTTCCTTCTTTTCAAAAACTTTAAAATACTGCGCCATCTGGCTATATTGATCGGGAAACCAGACAGAATTAAATTTAAGAGCTAAGTTATAGAGCTGATCATCTGAAAGTCCCTGAGATACTCCCAAAGACAAAACCCCCAGCATTGCCATCCCATGATTGCAATCAGCAAAACGGGCGCTGTTGCCGCAACAAGGACGATAAATAGTGGAAGCTATATCAGCCACTTTCTTTTGTTGTTCGTCGGTCAAATTAAGAAAATTATGCATGGAAAAATGGTCGGAAGCGGAACCGTTAGCGATATTCCATCCTCCTGTTGACGCTAGCCCATCTAGCTGGTTTTGGTCTTTGTAAGACCTTAATTCAACAAGATATTTATTTTCTTGCGCCAAACCTAAGCCCCAAAAAAGATTAAGAAAAAATTGATTATTATTCTGATTAATAATTATTTCTTCCTTACTATTGTTGGATTCCAAAATCTGACTTTCTTCTGCGGGCATCTCACCTGCCAATTGACGATATTTTTCTAAATCAACAATCCCATTTTCAACTAGATTCTTGGGAAATTGGTCCAATTTGAGCCCCGTTTTAAAATTGTAGTCATTAGATGTTTGGACATGAGAATCGTTTTTACCAGTATTAAGATCCTTTGAATTAATTGTTTCTTTTTTGTAATCAGACCCTAAATAGGCAACTCCGATAATTGCCACTATCGCCAAAACAGCGCCTCCCAAGAAAGTAATAATTTTGTCCTTCATTTTATTAAGTACTAAAGTTATTTAATGTTAAAGATTTACTGTACCACTAATTTCGAAAACGACTTGAGGTTGAGCAATTGAATTAGTGTTGATATAAATATTTCTCTGGATAAATCCTGTTCCGGATGGTCCATGAGCCGCCGGGTCAAAAACAACTTTTAAATCAGCCGACTTTCCCGGCTCTATTGTAATGCCAGCCGTTCTTTTTATATCATGCCCGCTCATTCCAAACGGCCCGTCACTTTTACCATCATACTCCATAAAAACCGTAGTACACATACAAGAAGTTGAAATTTCACCGACGGTTATCGGCTCTGAACTATTATTTTGCAAAACAAACTTATGTTCAACATTTCCGGCATTCATTATCACTTGTCCAAAATCATAGGTAAGATGAGATGTTTCTAATTTCCCCTGACTATTGGCAACCGGACCGGAAGAAGAAAAATAAATTCCAACTCCTATTAAAACTATCGCCAACACGCCTAAAATATACGTATTTTTCATAAAAATATTATTTCCTTTTTAATTTATAAACCTTGAGAATTTCTTTTTGGGCTTTGTCGGTTTGCCCCGATTTTATCTGATTGATAATGCAACTGTTTAAGTGACTCTCCACAAGAATATCCTCCACATTAGAAAGCCCCTGCTTTACCGCCGAAGTTTGGGTAATAATATCAATACAATAAACTCCTTTTTCAACCATTTCTTGAAGACCTCTGACCTGACCTTCAATAATTTTTAATCGTTGGATAAGCCGACTTTTGTTTGTGGTTTTTTTCATGATTTCCATTATACCCCCCCGGGGGTATATGTCAAATGTCAATCAAAAAACTCCCGTTAGAGAGTTTTCTATCCTGTGGACCTAGGCAGAATTGAACTGCCGTCTCCTCATTGCAAATGAGGTGTTCTACCACTTAACTATAGGCCCTAAACAAAATCTTCATGGTCGGATTTAGCCCCTAAAAATACCCGTCAAACTTATCCATCTTTTGTGAAAACTCTTCGTTGAGTTTGTTTATTTCACTCGTTTCTTTGTTGATGTTGTCAATAATTTTATTGACGCTATCGTAATTATTGTCACCACTTGCCAGTTTATCTTTAATTGAATTCAAAAGCTGGTTTAGAAGGTCGCTGTAATTAATTAGTTTTTGCACCAAAACTGTTTCTGAAGTTAGTGCTTCCAAAGCTACCTGTCCGGCTTTTTCAGGAGTAACATCCGGAAGAGCACTGGTCATTTTCCTTAATTGTTCGGTGAGAAGAAGAGCTTTTTCCTTTGTTTGATTATTTTTTTGTATTTGAGCGATAACCAAATCAAATATTTTTGATTTTTCATTTCTGTCTTTTAACTCGCCAATGCCATTGAGGTTTACCGCGATTTCATTAGTGGCCACGGCTATTTCCTTAGCGTATATTGACCCCTCTTGTCTGGCCTGACTAAAAGCGGGTGGAATTGATGCTTTGGAAAGAGGAGAAAAAACAAACATCAAAAAAGCGACAACAAATATAAGAATTATTGTTGCTATTACCCATTTGGTTCTTTTAGAAATTCTTGAAAACCAATCTTTTATCATATCTTTTGGTATACCCCCACACTAATTGTGAGAGTTAATCCTACCCCACAATTAGTGTGGGGGTAAATCAAGCTTACCCCAAAAATGTTGAAAAAATCAAGTTGGCGTGTTATTTTATCCTTGTTATAGGTTAATTGGTTGCGGGTATCGTATAGTGGTAATACCCCAGTTTTCCAAACTGGCGCCAGGGGTTCGATTCCCCTTACCCGCTCATAAAAAAATATTCCGCATCGCCGGGATATTTTTTATGAGTGGAATGGAATCGAATAGAGAGGGGTCGGGAGATGCTTAATCTTCCGTGTAGGAAATTATTCAAAACCGAGGGTTTTGAAAGAGTCCGCCTTGAGCGGACGACGTGAGATTCCCCTTACCCGCTCACAATGATTGAATGGTTAGTTAAAAAAAGAATCTTTAGAAACGCAAACCATGCAATATGGTTTCTTTGTAGCGCTGGTTTCTTTTTAATTATTTTAGGATATTTAACAGAAATTGATTTGAAATTAATAATTGTTTTGGTTGTCTTATTGGTTCATTTACCTCCTCTAATAACTTCTACAATTACGGTTTATAAAAAACAACCAAGCGAAATCTATTCGCGAGATTGCATTTGGTTCAACGCTATAATGATTGGCGTCTATATTGTTATATTCTGTAGCTAAATTTAGAACATCAACCAACCCGGTTTGAAAATCAAAAGTATTCCCAAAATCAACATGATCGCTCCTCCAATTAAGCGAGACCAGCGGGCGTATTTTCCCGAAAATCCTGTTAATCGTAATGTTGTCATGGCAATTACAAAGACAACAATGTCGTCCAGCATATAGAAAAATATATAAAGCAACAAGTAGAGATAATAAGAAACGGAAGAGAGTTCGCTCAAAGATAAAATCTGGGTATAAACGGCCGGAAGTCCGGCAGAACACATTAACTCAATCAAGTTGACCGAAGCCCCCAATAAAATTATTCCTCCAAGAGCCAGCCAGAAATTTTCTTTTTTAACAATTCCTTTTAGTTTCTCAAAAAAGTTTTTCTTTTTATCCGACTCTTCAACTACACAAACCAGATTCGGCTTTGTGAAATATTCTTTCAAACTCCACGCCCCCCCTCCAACGGCTACCAGTCCAATTATTAACCTCACCCAGAAAATAAATCCGATAAAAATAAGAAGATTTAACCAAGCTGCCATAAATATAAAGTAAACAATTCCCGAGATTGCTATAAAAGTTGTTCCCAAAACCCACATACGAGTTCTGTTTTTTATTTCTAAAAGAAGCCCAATAAGAAAAACCAGAGCCCACATGGCGCATGGATTAAATCCGTCTACCAATCCAAAAACCGCGGTTAGTAACGGCAAAGACAGATTCTTCGTCTTGATTTCGCCAATCAGAGGAAATGTTATTGAATCTGGGACAACGGAATTTTTTTTATCATCAATATCCGGTTTTTCTTGAGGTTTAATTAAAGAAGTCAGCGGGTCAAGACATGAATTTACCAAACATTCTTTCACTTTGTCTTCTATCTCTTTACCACTCGTCTGGTCATTTGTATAACCAACTTTGTACCAATCACCAACAACAGTAAAAGGAACTCCTCCAACTTTTGCGTTTAATATTTCTGCCGTTTTCTTTAAAATCTTCTGATTATCCGAATTAAACCAAACTTCAAAATCTTTTACTTCTAAGTTTGAGTATTTGGCTTTAAGCTTTTCTAAAAAAACTTCCTCATCAGCGCAATGCGGACATCCGTCTCCCCAGAAAAAGTAGAGAGTCGTTTTATTTTCCTGAGCCAGCGAAATATTGGATATAAAAAATAATCCCAGTAAAAAAATCGCTGTTAAAAATAACTTTTTAAAAGAAATCATAAGGCAAAGATAACAAAAACAGACAACCTTGGCAATAAAATTAAATTATCTCTGTGTCCAAACTTTGTCCTGCCAAGAATGAAACACCACCCCCAGTGAAACTAGGGAAAAGATAAAGACAGCAATCCATCCCACAAAAGGAATAAATCCTAAGACATTTAATAGAATTACCCCAACAATCGCCTGCTTCCAGGTAACTTCAAGTTTTTTATCCGAAGAAAACCACTGCCAGACCAAAGATCCCAGAACCAAAGAAGCTATAACTCCAAAAGCAACAAATAGAGAAAGAACATAAGAAACCAAAAGCAATCCTCCCACTGGAATTCCAATAACAGTTATGAACGAAAGAATAACGGCTATCGGGACAACAACCAAAAAGAGAAATCCTCTCAAGACCTCTTTCCAAAAATTTCCTTTGGCATAACTAACATAATTTTGAACATGCTTTGGGAAAATCCAAACCGCCAAAAGAACTACCAGTAAAGTCATGGCCAGTTTAATTCCCCACAAAACTCCAACCGCTTTTTTCCACCAACTTCCCATGGGATTGGAATATTTTGTCCCACCCTCGATTTTTTCAAATTTTGTTTCCCCAATAATGATCGCCAGTGAGTCTATTTGAGCTTCCTGTGGAGCTTTATATGTTAAATTTCCCTCAACTCTGGCAGATGAACCTAAAATCAAACTTTTTTGAACGGCAATATCTGAATTCTTTCCAAGCAACCATCCGTTAACAACCACCTGACCTCCTCTGATTTTTACATCTCCCATAATTTTTCCATCAATCGTTACCATTCCTCCATATATAAGAGCTTCCCCTTTTACAACTGCCCCGGGAGCGAGATGAACCTGTCCTCCAAAAATGAGTAAATCACCCCCTACATTTCCGCCAATAACAATATTTCCTCCTGCCGCTCTGATGTCGTCTCCTATTGCTCCGTTTAAATTAATCGAACCTCCGGCAACTGTTAAATCTTGTTTTATAGGACCGGAAATAAACACCGAACCGCCTCCGATAAATAAATCGCCGTTAACTTCTCCTGCGATTGTCGCCGATGAAGCCCCAAGATATAAATCACCTGCAACTTTATCTCCTTGAGAAAGATAATATGACTCGCCCCCTTTAAAAGTAAGCGCTTGTGAAAAGAGAGGGAGACAAACCAAACCAATAACCAACAGAACTAAAGAAAATAATTTCTTATTCATAAAATTAATAATAAATAATAATTAAATTAATTATACAAAAAATAACCGAATAAAAAAAGTGGCTATTATTTCTTTTTTGAAACAATTTCCAGAAAAGACGAGATGATAAAAATACACTGAAGAACTATAAAAATGATGTTGTTTAAATAAACACTGTATGCCAAAAGAAACGCTCCACCGATAATAAATAAAATATCTTGGACTCCTTCTTTTTTTATCCAAATAGCCAGAGCGATTATTAAAACTCCAATTCCTCCGATGATTTCCATGGATAAATTATATATCAATCTTTTCTTAAACGAAAACGTCCGCGGGAAGCCCAATTGCTCCCGCGGACGGTATAGCGAACGTGTGCGTAGTATTATGGTGTACCTCATTTTCCCGGCGGCTTACTCCAGAGATCATCGGGCGGCTTTCCGATATCCTGGTGGGACCACTTGCAGAGGGAGTCAGTAATTTCTTTGTTGATTTTTTTGTTCTTGTCTGATCTCCCCTTAATAAATAGAGAGACGACGTAACAGATAGCCGCAAGAAGACCGATGACCGTTACGGCCAATAAAGAAACCAGCACCTGATCCATCTCACACCTCCTTATTTATATTATAACAAAAATCACTCGCTCACGCAAGTGTATATTTTACAAGGCCTGCGTCCCCAAACGCAGGCCTTACTGACGTCCCGACGGTGTTACCCGCGAGACGAGATGTGCTTACCTTCTGCTACTCCGACTGATTCTCCTGCTCTTTCGTCGCAAGATGAACGACAGCCACGAGCACCCCAACCTGTAGCATCGCGCCCTGTCCTTCTTCTTCACCTCCTTGTTGTGCTTATTACACCAAACTGGCATACTGCCTCCTTTTGGTTCGCAGAAGATTTAGCGAACTGATTTAATTATATCAAAAAATAATTTATAGCAAAGCGTTAATCTTGGCTGCCAAAATAAAATCGTTTTCCGAGAGTCCTCCAATCATATGCGTCCATAATTCCAGTTCCAAACGGCTGTAAAAAATATGGATATCAGGATGATGCCCTTCACTTTCTGCCAACTCTGCCACTTTGTTTACAAATACTATCGTTTCTTTAAAATCCTTGAATTTAAACTCTCTCTTTATTTTTTTCCCTTCTTCTGTGATCTCCCAGCCGGGGGTTTCTTTAATAAGCTCTTCCATTTGGGTTTTATCCAGAGGAGGGACTCCTCCCTCGCAAGGCAGACACTTTTTTTGAGTAAGATTGTTATTCATAGATACATCTTACAATATTCCAATCCAAACAAAAAACCGCCCCGACAAATCGGGACGGTTTTTGAAATTACATATCCTTAACTTTGGACATCATCTCGCTTGTCATTTGTTCGTCTGACATAGTGGCCGACATTTCGGCAACCTTATCGGCGTGAACTTGAGCAGCATGTTCTTTTAAGGACTTTACTGCTTCTTCGGCTGTTTCGGCCTGAGCGGAAAAATCACACTCTACTCCCATATCTTTACATGAAATTGTTTTCATAAAATATTTTTAAACAAAATTAGAAATAATCACTCGACCGGGACATTGATTGTAACATAGAAAGCACAACTCACAAACCACATTAACACATCAACAATATCACCGGCTCGGATTTTCCGAGCCGTGCTTTATTTTGGGTGAGTTTTTGAAGCGAAACCGGTCAGGCGAGATGCCTGACCGGTAATGTACGACAGCGAAAGAACTAGGGGCTGGATCCCGGCACCAGGGGGAAATTCTCTCCCCAGAATCCCCTCATCGGTGAGCCGCAGCAGAGCGTCCGGGAAAGATACACCGGACGCTCCCCGTTCTCACGCACCCATTGGATGTTATAGACCGTGATGGCCATCCCACACGTTTGCCCGCACTTGGGACACTTCTCCTTCTTCGGCATTTGTTTCTCCTTTCCTTCAGATCTTCTCGACGATCACCTCGAAGTTGGGCCACGCAGTACTGGACTTCACCCGCGAGATCACTTCGCTCTTGTGAAGATCGCAGGCATAGCGATTGTGAGACAACTTTTGTTTCCGAGGATCAACGGGGTAAATACGCCAGATATCTCTTCGGTAACAACACACGTCACATGCTGGAAGCATTTTCTTTCCTCCCTTTTCTTGTGAAAGAGCAAGTCCCGCACCGCTCTTTCGATAAACAGCGTTTAGTGCAGAACTTCGATTGATTACAATCTTGCTCAAGTTGTACCACATAAGTCACAGATGTCAAAATAACAACAAACATTTTTATGTAAAAAAAACAGGGCTCCAAGAGCCCTGTTTTGAGACAATAAATTATTCTCCAGTATAAACCGTCAGAGTGAATGCTTTGCTTTGAGCGTCAATAGCCATCATCAAACTATTTTCACCCTTACTCATCTGAATAATATTTATATCAGCGCTAAATGTTCCGATGTCAGTCCATCCCGCGGATTTAAGAGTGTTGTGATAAGCGTCAAAATCTCCCTTATTAACGCCTTCATACATCACTTGCCAGCCAGTGCCTCCCGTCAGAGAAGACCCGGCTACCGTTATTTTGCCTTTGGTAAATTTTGGAACATCGCTTGGCATATCCGATGGCCACTTGGCTGAATCTCCGGAAGTAAAAGTTCCCTGGTCTGTTACTATAGAAACGGAACCGTCACTTGAATCTATATCCACATTTCCTCCAAGTTGATTTTCAAGAATGTTTTCGGCCAATTTATCTCCCGCAGTTCTGCCGACAAAACCATTAATCAAATACCCAACAACAATAACCGCCAGAACAATAACTCCAATAATTATTAATTTTTTCTTACCGCCAACCGACGAAACAATATTTTCTACATTATTTTCTGGATCCATTTTATTTTATTTAATAGTATTACGTTCATTATATAATCAACCAAAGATATCGTCAAAGATATAACAGCGTTTTTTAAAGAATAAGGTTGGTTTTTAAGTTATCCACAGAAGATTGATTTTATTGTACAAGTGTGATATATATATAACATCACTACGAAAAAGACCCTTGCGAAGTTCTGTCTTCGTTGGGGGCTTTTTTATTTTACAGAAGTCCCCAATATAGAACGCTGGTCATTTATGTAAGCTATTTTGACGCCAGTTCTTTTAAGAAGAATCGAGCACCTTTCCTGATTGTTGGGAGATAGAATGACTAATAACTTTTGTTTTTCTTGAAGAAATTTTACTAATCCAGCGTAATCTCCATCGCTTGTAACAATAATTGATCTATCAAATTTGTTTTCATAAGCATCGCGAGTAGATTGTAAAACTAAATCAGCGTCACAATTTCCTTTTGGCTTACCGTTTCCATCATAAATCACCTCTTTAAAAATAAGAGTAAATCCGCACTCCTGTAAATATTTATAAAGTTCTTTGTACTTAGAAATGAGTCCTATAAAAATATAGGCGTTTTTTATTGAATATTTTTCCGATAACCATACTCTAAATTTTTTATAATCAAGATTCCAACCTAAGCTGGCAACACCATTGTGCAAGTTAGCTCCATCAATATAGGCACAATTATTTCCTTCTATTCTCATATTTATATTATATCACCTACACCAAAACAAAAAACACCCCAATTTTTCTATTTACCTATTCGTACGAATTAGAAAATAAGAGAAACCAAAAAATATTTTTACAAAAGCAGAACGCCACGGGGTGAGCCGTGGCGGTCAAGTGGCAGTTTTGTTCTGCCTGGTTGTGCTTTGTGAGAGAGATGGTCAGTTGGCCCGGAAGTCGGGGGGTCCGGAGCAGTTGTCCCCCTTGGACTTCATGGAGCCCTCCCGAAGCCGCCCTCTGATGGCCGATTCCAAGGAGCTTCCCTTCAGGCACTCGTAGACGAGGTGCCCGTCCCTGGAAGAGAGACCCAAAAAGCTACAGGTCAGTTCTCCCTGTCCCTTCTTGCAGACGCTCGTCTCGTGTCCGTTGGGAACCGGGACCGGGTCGCGCGCCGTCTCCTGGAAGATCCCTCTCATGAGACAGCTCTCGCACAAACCGGCGTCTGGATCCTTCGGAGTCGGCTTCGGGTAGAAGTCGAACGAGACAGACGGTTCGAAAACGCGTTGGCAAGAACTACACTTTGCCTGAGACATATTTCTCCTTTTCTTGTGAAAGAGCAGTGTTTTACACCGCCCCTTCTGTTCACAGACAGTTTGGTGCAAAACTTCGATTGACTACAATTCTGCCATAGTTATATCACATAAATCACAGAAGTCAACTTAAACCAAAAAACACTCAAAAACTTTTTAGGAGAAGGCAGATTAGTTTATGGACTTAGACATAAAAACATCGTGATGATCTCGATGCTTCTTTATCTTATCCACCCTAAAACCAATTTTTTTATAGTAAGGAGTCAATCCCTTTTCTTCAATACACATCAGAGTTATCTTCTTGCAGTTTTTCTTTTTACCTTCGGATTCGGTTCTTTTTATCAAAGCCGGAGCCACGCCTTTGTTTCTAAATGACTTTAACACACCAAGCCGAAATAGATTTATATTGTTTTTTATAAATTCAAATCGCTGAACTCCTATTATTTTATCGTTATAGACCGCAACAAAAATACCAAATTTTTTATCTTTAAACGGCGCTACTAAATCTTTATAATACTCTTTGTCTTTCCTTATGTAGCCCTTAGGATCAAACGGATCGTCAAATGCTTTACTGGTTACATTAACAATCTTTTTTAGCTCCTCTAATTTTGCTTTCCTAATTTTTATTTTCATTTAAACTAATTATATCACTTACACCAAAACAAAAAACACCCAAAACAACATATCAACAAACTGGAGTTTGTTGATATGTTGTAATTAAAGAATTTAAATTAGACACGCTGAAAAGATTTTAAAAAAGAAACAAATTTTTTCCCATAGGGAGAGAGTTTATACTCCATAAATCTGCCCCTATATTTTTTATCAACCAAGCCGGCATTGTAGAGACGTCTAGCGTGTTCCCCTATTGTTCTTGGGTCAGCATCCATTGCTTTTATAATAGCGTCAAGAGTTATGCCGTCGCTGGAATCTAAAAGAAGTAAAATTTCAATCCGGTAATGATTGGCCATTCCTTTAAGATGCCTCTCCATTTGTTCGGCGGTTTTTAGCTTTTCCATATTCTGTATATTATACATCCCCACACATAACATATCAACAAACTCCAGTTTGTTGATATGTTATGTGGAAAAGATAGGCCAAGATTAGCGATGAAAATCAAAATTATATTTCTTTATAAAAAAGATCCGCCGCGGGGGTTGGCCGCGGCGGTCGAGGCAGTGAAACTGCCCTGGTTGTACTTAAGTAGTTGGAGAGTTGATCAGGTGCTGGTCACCAGCGTCGAAGAGGGGTCTCCTCCCCGAAAGTTCCCGACAGGTGCTCCACAACAGAGCGTCCTGTCCAGGAAGACGGGTGCTTCTCCGTGGGAGAAGCACCACTGGACGTTGTAGATCGTGGTCGCTAGGATCGTGTACGACTTCTCGCACTTCGGACACTTCTTGTTTGAAAACATCGGCATCTCCTTCCTTGTTAGGTCTGGGTCTGGTGGAAGTTGAAGATCTCCTCCAGTTGGAGGATCTGGCAGTAAGCACGCCCATCATAGCGTGCCACCGCCATGTTGTACTTGGACAGAAGCGAGGCCGGCGGAGTGAATGGCTGAGTGGCCTCTTCATCCGCCATTTTCTCGATGACATCAGAGGCCTCTTCCAGGAAGTCCAGCCAGAAGTTCCTCTCCTCCTGGGACATCTCAGCGAGGGTCTGGTCGTTGAGCGGGATTCCCAACTGTGGTCCGCACATCTCTGTCTCCTTTCAGTTCATACAGCAAGTTAAGCAAGCGCTTCGCGTCAGCCGAGAACAGCTGACCACATCTTGCGGAGAGTGACGTCAAGCTGGAAAACCTTCTCATCCTTCAGTTTGTCTCCTAGAACCGGCCACCTTCCTAACAACTGAGAGGTGATCTCGGTGAGGAGTGACATCTCCTCCTCGGTCTCGGCGATCAGGCGAATTTTCATCGCCTTCCGCCCCAGTTTCCGATCGGTCATCTTCTCCATCTTCATACTTTCCTCCTTGAGTTCTACTTATTGGATAACACAATTTAACCACTTAGTCAATTTAGAAGTCAAAATATAATAAGAATCTACCTGTCCCAATTCCCAAGCGGTAAAGCAAAGATTACTACTGGGAAGTTGGGCCGTAAAATAACATCCTTACAAACTGGAGTTTGTAAGGATGTTATTTGGTGATAATCGTTTCGGCCATTTGGTCCTTAAGCATATTTTTGGTGTAGGTGGGTTGGATAGGTATAAGAATTAGTTACAGTATTATACTGTGTGCAAAATTTGCACATACTCCCTCAGATATATCTAAAATCTATGTATGTAAATATAAAATAAAGATAGGCAAAGTTTAACGATTATCTATAATTACATTAACTATTATCCATTTTGAATTAGTTCTAAAATGGAACTAGTTGGTTTTCTTTGTAACTCTTTTTCTTGATAGATATTTTGAATATGTTTAGAAATTGCTTGAGGATTTACACCAAATATCTTGGCCATCTGCATACGATTTGCCCAAATAGTTTTTTTGCAATAATCACCGCGAAGCTCAATTGCTCCGGTTTTAGTTTGATAGATGACAATGTTTTGTTTTTTTGGCTCCTTTCTCATGTTTTTATTATATCACCTACACCAAAACAAAAAACACTGGGTTATATCTTATTGACAACTTCTTCAATTTCTGTTAATACATAAATACTTTTGAAAGGAGCGGACGATGCAGATTCCATGGTTAGACGAGTTAGTGGAAAAGGCCGGACAAACCCCGGCGAGCGACGGGCTTCCCCCCGTCAAGGAGGGTGAGAAGGTGATCGGTAAAATCCCCGATTACCTCGCCACCATCCTGAGGGTCATGAGCTTCATCGTCGCCGAAATCGAAAGCTTGACGGCGGAAACCGCATCGCTTGGTGGTGCCTCCTTCTTCAGGCGGTCATACATCAAAATCCAGCGGAACCGGCGTCAGTTTCGGACTCTCAACGACTTTTTCTGGACGTCGTTGAGAACCGAACTCGATTCAACCGCTACCGAACTGGGCATCAGGGAGGGCAACGTCGTCGTCGCGATCCCCCCCAGACCGCCAGACGAGCAACCGACGATCGACGACGCCACCATGATCATCTGGGCCCCCTGGGCTCACGAACTCTAGCTCCCCGCAACAAGCACACGCCTAAAGCACTACCGGCTCGGATGGAAACATCCGAGCCGTGCTCATTTTATAGAAAGAAATCAAAGTGTAATCCAGCCACTTCCCCCGCCTAAACTAGGATAATGGTCTACTAAAATATCTGAATCTCCATAAACCTCTATGCCCTCTTTAAAACAATCTTCAAAAAAATAGTAATCATCAAATCTTCTTAATCCTTCAATCACTCTTGGTTTTATTTTTTCTAATACATCGCGAGCAATAAGCGTGCATCCAAAAGCACAACTCTTGACCCGAAACACTCCTCTATTTTTTATTTCCGAAAGAGTCATCCAATACATGGCCTTATTGCCATCAGGTAATATTATTTCTTTCTCCAAATCGGCAAATGATGTCAGCCAATCTTTTTTTCTCCTTATTTTTTCATCCATAAGTTGACCAACTAGATAGGTAGTTCCGATAATTTTTTTATCGGACTTAAGAAGTTTTTGTATAATATCTGCTGGCGGGAAAAGATCCTGTTCTATACTAAAGGCATAATCGTACCCACCCTCAAGAGCTTTATCAAAAAACACCTTTCTTGCTTCACATAAACTTTTTACTGGATTTCCCTCATAATGCGGGGATTTAACACAATTTATTCCCAAAGATTCAATCCTCTTTTTATATTCATCATCTTTGGAGTTATCAACCAAAAGAACGTCAAAATTGGGATAGTTAATCTTCTTTATATTTTCTACCCATTCTGAGAGACAATAAAACTTTCCCGAATAAGTAGGAGTTCCAATTAAGATTTTCGGATTATCCATATACCAAAACTACAAAGTATTTTGTAGAAATGCAACCAAAAAACACTCCCATCTTGCCAATCCAAATTTTTTGACATAGGGGTTATTTTTTCTCAAATTCGTTAAGGAGTTTTAGATATTCTTTCTGAGTATTATCACTTACCCAAGTTGAATAGAGAGCTTTTATTTTCCCACTATTATTAACAACAGTGTGGCACGGCTCAAAGAAAAATCCGTCTGGAGAAGCAATGAATAACCAACACGGATTCCAAAATTCTAAAACGTCTTGAGATATTCTCTTTAAATCTCCTGACTGTTTATGGGTACGATACTTAACTTCCACCAAATGAACTTCCTTTTTGTCTTGTGATATTAAAATGAAATCCGGAGCATTGCGAATGTTTTTCATAACCGCTTTTACCTCTGCTAAATGTTGATACTGGGCTAGTTCTGGAAGTGTATACTCATAACCGGAACGCAAAATTGTCCACTTCCCGGATTCTCTAAACATCTGCTCAAAAACAACCTCAGCGATTTTCCCTTTTATCAACTCTCGTGAAAATTCAAAATTGGTCATAAAATAATTATAATAACTTTCTACTTATTTATCTAATTTGCCGGAGAAGGCGGATGATAGAATTGATTGTTCAAGCGATGCCATGTCAGATTTAGTGGATTTTTGGTAATCTTGTAGTTTTTTGATTTTTTCAGATAGCAAATCCAACCGCACAACAATCTTTTTTTGCTCGGGGAGAGATGGGAGTGAAATTTTAAATTCTTTTATAATTGCTTGGCTTAAATTTGGCTGTGCCCCTCCCCATGCTTGAGAAATAATTTCCTCGCGTTGCTTAAGTAAAAAATAGTAGAGAAATTTATTATTCAGCTTTTCTGCGACAGGAATCATTCCGGCAACTGCTTGGTTAGTACTTGCATCAATACCGAGTATTCCTAATTTACCAGCCGTTGCGCCATACATGGCAAACAAAACTGTTCCTTTCGGAAAAACTTTTGCACTACTTTTTTTTATCGCATCTTCAGAGATTTTTTCTTCTGAATCTATAATATCCACATTGTTTTCAAGTTCCCCCGACTTTAGCCAAAGAATACCACCATTATAAAAATCTATATTTGATCGACTTGGCGTTCCTCCGCTCGTCATTTTTAAAATAGTTTCATCTCCAAGTTTTTTTTCTTCCCAACCTTTCTTTTTGCCCTCTTCAAAAATTTTGTGTAGTTCGGCGGGAATAAGGTTTTTAGTGGTCTCTTCTGCCTCGGAGCGTAATTTTTTAGCTTCTTTAATTTTACCCAATACTTTTTCTAACTTAGCAACAATCTTTTTTTGTTCAGCGAGAGGCGGAAGGGAGATTTTTATTTGAGAATATTCTGATATCCAATATCGTTTATGTGTTGCGTGATTGATTTCTATGGTTTGCATCAAATAAAACAAATATTTAATATCTGCTACATTTTTCTTAGCATGTAAAATCTTCATTGCTGAAGATTTTACCTTAAAGGGAAAATCAACAAATTTTATAGCAGTGGTAAAATCATCAAAAATGATCACCGGTAATTTATCAATCGGGAAAATATTTTCTTTCTCATTTGTATTACCCAAAATAAAAGTTTTGCCGGCTGTCAAAACCGGAATTTTATAGTTGTCGCTGTAATCCTTAGAGTTCACAATATATTCTCCAGGTTGTTCGTAATCCAACGCCTCTCCGAGTTTTTTTGTTTGATAAGTTTTCATCTAAATAAAGAATAAAGTCCTATAATTCCCGCTATCGCACCTAAAAGCATTATGATTTGCACCCAAGTTTTCTCCCACCAGTTTGAATTGGATTCTTTATTAATTGAATCGTTTATTTCGTCTTTGGTTGTTAACACACAATTGTCTAAAACCACAATACCATCTCCAACATTAAATACTTTTCCAATTAAACTTATTTGATCTTTAACTTTTAGTTGGGAAGTTTCGCTATCGACAGGTTTAAAAAAGTTTGTGGACAAATAGGTGCCATCCTTATTATGAAAATTGAACGTAACATAGTCCAACATTAAATCTACGCTTTCTATAATTCCTGAAGCTTTTATCCATAACCCGATATAGTGTTTTTCTATTATTGTTTTTGCATGTACGGGAGAATTGTTCAAAAAAACGCTGACCATCTGTTTGGGTGAAATACTTGAGATTTTTCCTAGTTTTTCTGTTTTGTGCATTATATTCCTACTATCTTTTTATTAGCCAGTTAGTTTTCATAAATCATCTACTCTGATCCAAGATTTTCTCTGCTTTCTGCCTACCCAAACCTCTTAATTTCAATCCTTTTTTATTAATATCACATAAGTATTTTGTACGTTTAAATGCCATTTTTGCATTTTTCGCGGAAAATCCATGTCTCTCAACTAATTCACACAAAAAATCTTTACTTGTTCTACGAGGATAGCGACCGTAAAGAATAAGAGTAGCTATTTTTTCAGCACTCAGTCCATTAATATTTATATAAAGTCTGTCCTCGATTTCCTCAAAAAATGGATAGGTTTTGCCTGTAATTGCATCTACTAAATCGCGTGCCTCTTCTGGGTTTTTGTCCCTCTTGCTTGCAAACCTGACTAATTCACCAAGAACCCAAGAGATAATTATATTAGTAGCGCCCGCATCAATTTCATTCGGATCTATTCCATCAGAATCGTGGCGAGCCCCACGGTTGCTCGCTATTTCATAAATGAAAAGACAACCCTTAGGAATTACGATCCTGACAGTGTCGTCAATAGTAACAGATTCTTGTTCTAATTTGCGCAAAAAATTACCAGCATGAAAATCTCTTATTTTTGGTAGAGCTTTTCCGCAAAACCTCATAAGTGCTTTTGTTGTGGCTTCTACAAACTTACTGGATTTAAAAATTGAACTTTCCCAGTCGCTTTCTTGATATTTTTTCTTTGCGGCAATAAAATGTTTTAAAATTGCACCAATATGAACTTTCTCGAATTTTTGTTCGAGAATTGACCTTATTTTAGTTTCGCTAGTTAATGGTTTACCAGACATAAGTTAAAATTTTTCTCCCTTTAATAATCTTATCTGCTATTCTTAACTTTTTCCTCTCTCTTAATCTTTTCAACGCCATGTTGACTCTATTAATTTTGCAAGAATAAGTCGGCGAAAGTTTTTTATAAACATCGTTTGCACTTTGCGGTTGCTTAAAAAAACCACTATTACGAAGCTTTAAAATTAAGCTTGATAAACTGGTATTACCGTTAGTTTTTAATTCTTTCTTGTTCTGGTTAGGTGCAATGCTTTTGCTAAAAATTCTTTTCTCTATCCTTTCAAGTCGTTTGAATATTTGTTTAATTTCTTTATGACTCATAGATTTAAAAATTAAATATAATATTTATAAACGCTGCCTTCTTTCTTCCGCTTAATCTTTTCCCTTCTTAAGAGATAAAGTAAATTTACCCTAATGTCTTCCGGTTTTTCGTTATGACCAAGCTTGTCTTTGATTTCTTTTCTGAATTCTTCTGCGGTCCTTGGTTGCTTATTAATAACTTTTATAAGTCTCTCAGCAACACTGGTATTTTGTTTTTTCTTTCTCAGATTACTTTCTTTCGCCATAAAATTTTTTCCCTTTTTGTTTTAATGCAACGAGAGGACCTTTTAATTTTGATAACCTTTTAAGCCCCATGTCTACAGCTTGGGGACTATAATGATAACTATTTTTCTCGAGTTCAGCTCTAATATCTGAAAATTTCCTCTTGGTTTTAAAAAAATTACGCAAAACTAAAAATCGTAATCCTCCTGTTGGGCCAGAAAAATCTGATTTTCTGTCTTTTTTGTCTTCTAATGTCTGCTCGTCTTTATTTCTGAAGACATATTTTTCAAGGCGATTTAACCTTTTAATAACCAAATCGTAGTCTTGTTGATTTTTCATAGCTAGTTATTTTCTAATTACATATACCCATCTTTCTCGGCCTTTATGTCCCTCTGCTGGGAGTCTTACAAGGAATCTGGCCTGAACAGCCCTCAATAAAGCCATCGAAACAGTATTTTTCGAATAATTAAACCCTTCTTGTTTTAATCTCATGGTAACTTCCGAAAGAGATCTAGTCTCTTTAAAATAATTGTCATCTAAAAGCATTCTTATTCCTCCTGAGGCCCCGGAATAATTAGTAATTTGACCTTTTCCTAAAGAACCTTTGACTCGCACATCATTAATGGAAAAAAGTTTCTTTAGTTCTTCTAAAAGAACCTGAATTTCCTGAACAACTTGAATGACTCTACCTTTTTTTGAATTTTTCATATTGTTGATTAATTATAACAAAGCTACTTACTAAGATACAAAAGTGGTGTATTTGCGACGTTTTCAGTATATATCAAGCGTTAACCTATGTCAACTATATTCTGGTTATGATTTAGAAGATTTAGATATTATCTGAAAGACCCTTAGAATAAGCCAATAAAACAGAAGACTTAAGAAACTTTGCCTTTTTCTAAATCTTCCATATGGTTGACGCATACTCACACTACCAATAAGTATAATCAAGAGAATCGGACTTGTCAAAAAAACAGCCTCCTTATGGCGACTGTTATATTTGTCTATCAATTTCTCCCAGTATTTTGGTTATTTCTTTTTCTTTCTCCTTAATCTCCCCTAAAACTTCCCTTGGATCCTTGTGGTTAGTTTTTGCATTGCCGTTTGGATTTTTAAAGTCTAAATTATAATTTCTTTCCTGAATTTCTTTTATGGAGACCTTCCAGGAATTTCCATTTGACTTACGGCTTCCCCACCATTTGCGGACAACATTAAACTCTTCATGAGTTATACCACGATTTTTTGTGTATTGTTTCATTCCATCCGGAAGCGGAAGCTGATAATACCAAATCTCTTTTGTGGGTTCGCCTTTGGTGAAAAATATAAGATTGGTATTTACTCCGGCATATGGGTTAAAAACTCCTTGGGATAAGCGGATGATGGTGTGAACATTACATTCTTCAAGTAGTTTTTTCTTAATAGCAGTCTTTACGCCTTCTCCAAAAAGAGACCCGTCAGGTAAAATAATTCCGGCTCGGCCGTTAGGTTTAAGGAGATGTATAAATAAAACTAAAAATAAATCAGCGGTCTCTTTGGTACGAAACTCGGCAGGAAAGTTTTTTTCCACTCCGTCTTTTACCGCTCCACCAAATGGAGGATTGGCTACGATTACATCCACTCTGTCTTTGGGACCGTATTCACGAAGAGGTTGAGAGAGCATATCGCCACAACGAAGATGTTTTGGAGTATCCACGCCGTGTAAAATCATATTGGTTATAGCAAGCAAATGTGGTAACGGTTTAAGTTCCACTCCGTGAATCTGGTTTTGTAATTTTCTTTCATCTGATTGATTTTTTATCTCATTTTTTCTTATATATTCAATAGTATCAATTAAAAATCCCCCCGTGCCACAAGCTGGGTCCAACACGGATTCGCCGAGTTTAGGATTTACCATTTCCACGATGAAACGTGTGAGAGGGCGAGGCGTGTAGTATTCCCCCGCATTTCCGGCACTCTGAAGCTCTTTTAGCAGATGTTCGTATAAATCGTTAAAAGCGTGGCGGTCGTCGGCTTTATTGAAATTAATTTCGTTGATTTTATTGATAACCTGACGAATAAGCGTTCCGGACTTCATATAGTTATAACTATCGGCAAATACTTCGCGGACTATAAAACCGCGCGGGTCTTCGCTTTCGTCAAAAGATAAATCTTTGAGACGTTTAAAAAGAGTGTTATTTACAAAATCAAGCAATTTATCGCCGGTTGTCCCTTCTGGATTGCTTGCCCAATTACGCCAACGAAGATCCTGTGGAATCGGAGATTTATACTTGGGATTTATAAGTTCCCTCTCTTTTTCCTGATCGTCAAATATTTTCAAAAACAACATCCAAACAAGCTGAGAGAGCCGTTGGGCATCGCCATCAACACCTGCGTCTTGGCGCATTATATTCTGGATGTTTTTTATTATAGATTGGATTTCAGACATACAATTTTAATTAAGAGTAAAGAGCTTGCTGAACTTCCTGAATAACTTCTAAATATTTCTCCCGACCACCAAAGATAATATCTACAATTTCGACAGGAGTTCCAAATTCGTTAAGGGGCGGGACTTGAAGATCGCCGATGTCATCAATAGCAGTAATGCCTTGGTCGGCATATTTTATTAAAAGAGCATCTATAACTTGACGCGCCTTACCTTTGTATTTTGCAAAATAATCATCCTTACGAGCTTTTTCTGCTCTCTGATGACGCGTAAGAGGTTTTTTACCCCAGGCGACATGACAAACGAGATCAAAAGGATCTAAATCTTTACCAACTTCATCTGATAATTCTTGGAAAAATACTCCACGCGACTCCAATTCGTTTAAAATTGCATCTTTTTGTTCGGCTTTCGTCCAGGCGGTTAAAAAATCATCCAGCGAAGCGTATTCTTTTAAAATATTGTGTTTAGTATAGTCTTTAAGCGATTGAGTGATAAGTTTGCCATGTTCATCCATATATTGGACTCTCTCATTAATAACTTTTACTTCTACGCCTTGGGGATAATATTTTTTAGGCTCGTCATGAACCATTCCAGTTCTTGGTCTTGAAACATCATAATCAATAATTGGTCTGTCTTCTATAATAATTCCCTTTTCATCTTCGTTGGGGTCAATAATTGGTCCTTTTTCTTTAGCTTGATAAATAACAACTGGGTCACCATCAAATTTAGGATCGGCAAATAACTCCGTAGCTCCCCGGAAATCCATAATGGTAAAAAACATCTTGCCATAATCTTCACGCACACGTGTGCCGCGACCAATGATTTGCTTAAACTCAATCATTGAATTGATGTTTTGGTCTATAACAATAAGGCGAACGGTCTGTGTATCAACTCCGGTAGTCAATAATTTTGAGGTAGTAGCAATGACTGGATAAGGACTTTCCGGATTGATAAATCTATCAAGTTCCTTTACTCCATATTCATCGTTACCGGTTATACGAACGATGTAATTAGGATGATCACTAACAAGATCGGAGTTTGTGTTTACGAGTTCTTGACGCATGCGATCGGCATGTTCGGTGTCTACACAAAATACAATCGCTTTTTGCATCCGATCAGTAGCTTTGAGATACTGAGTGATTTTTTCGGCTACGACTTTGGTACGTTCTTCCAGTACTATTTTGCGATCAAAATCACTTTGACTAAAAATTTTATCTGGTATCGGATTATCATATTTATCAATCTCCCCAACCGTAGGACGATAACCTTCAGCATCTCTATCCAACGTAACCCTAATGACTTTATAAGGAGCCAGAAAACCATCTTCAATGCCTTGTCTGAGCGAGTAAGTGTATACCGGTTCGCCAAAATAAGTTTGAGTTGAAATGTCGGCGGTTTCTTTTGGAGTGGCAGTCAAACCGATTTGAGTGGCGTTTTTATAATATTCCAGAATCTCACGCCAGGCAGTATCTTCGCGAGCACTCCCTCGGTGACATTCGTCAACGATTATCAAATCAAAAAAATCAGGAGAGAATTGTTTAAAAATATTTTTTTCTTCTTCTAGACCGGTTAAACCCTGATAAAGTCCTAGATAAACTTCGTAAGCTTTATCAACTTGACGGTGTTGAATTTTCGTCATCTTGTCGCCAAAGTGTCTAAAGTCATTCATGATAGGCTGATCAGCCAAAATATTTCTATCAACCAAAAAGAGAATGCGTTTTTTTACTCCGGCTTTCCAAAGACGCCAGATAATTTGGAAAGCGGTGTAAGTTTTACCGGTACCAGTTGCCATTACGAGCAGAAGACGATTTTTACCTTTGGCGATTTCTTCTGTGGCGCGATTTATGGCCACCTGCTGAAAATAGCGTGGTGACTTTCCATCTATTTCATGGTAATAATCTTGAATAATTATCTGCTCCTGTGCGGGGATAATATTTTTGGCCTTTATATAACGATTATAAAGCGTCTCTGGCGAAGGAAATTCACTTAGCTTAAGTTCTCGTTCAACAGCGTCTGTTTTTGTGATACGGTCATGCTCCAAAAAAGCGTTTCCATTGGAGCTGTACACAAATGGAACATCAAGGGCTTCTGCATATCCCAAAGCCTGTTGCATTCCTTCACCAACCGAATGAGCGTTGTCTTTTGCCTCAATAATTGCGAGCGGGAGATGACCCCGATGATAAAGAATAAAATCAACACGTTTTTGTTCTCCGCGAAAAACAGTCTTCCCGCGCACAGTAATGCGACCAGCCGTAAAACTGTATTGTTCGCGAATTTGCTTCTGTAAATCCCAACCGGCGTTAACAATAGCTGGTAGGATATATTTTGAGCAAATATCTTGTTCGGAAAGTTCTTTTTTTGAAAAATCTGGCATTGTTATGTATAAATTTATTCAAATTTCCTCTTATTTTGTGGCATTTTATGCAATTCTATGCCCTTTTTAGTGGGAATTCAATGACTTTAGAGTTATCCACAAATTCATTGATTTAGATAAAATATGGGTTATACTGTATTTACAGTATCTAAGGAGGGCGTCGACCGTTAGGACGATGGCCCTTTTTCATTTTTTATAAACTCCTTGGCGGTGGCCGACTTTGATAACAAGCACAACAAGCTGTTTTTTTAGAATCTGGTAGATTATCCGATAGGGCCAGACGCGGTAGGAATAGCATTCGGCATATTCCCCCTCCAATTTTTTGCCGATGAATGGATCAGAGGCAATGGCCGTAAAAGCCAAAAGTATTCTCTGGTACTCTTTTTTAGAAAGTTTTTCTATTTCTTTTTCTACCCCCGGTTTTATTTTCAATTGATACTCCATATTTTTTTGGCGATTTATCGGCCACGACAAAACCCTCTTTTCTCAAGAGATCTTCAAGAGCCGTCCACTTTCTATAGCTTCCGATTCTGACAGCTTTTTTAGTTTCGGCAACGTCTTTTTTAAGATCAGGAAAATCTTTTATAACTTCCAGAGTTTCGGCCCAAGATTCATGTTCATCAACAGACATAATTACGGCCTTGGGGCGACCTCTTTCGGTAAGGGTGTAACTAGTACCCGGTTTTTGAACATCCTCGGTTATTTCAAATATTTTTTTTCTTGCTTCCGATATGGAAAGCGTTGTTTTTTTGTCCATATGTACATAATAGTGTACACCAAACCCAATGTCAACCCCGCACCAACTCAAATCAACTTCTTTTCTTTAAAACTAAAATAACCAGTTTTTGAAACAATAACATGATCCAAGACTTCTATATCAAGAATTTTACCGGTTTCGACAAGGCGTTTAGTTATATCCATGTCTTCCTGAGAAGGATCCGTGTCTCCGGAGGGATGATTGTGAGCAACAATGATTTGAGCGGCTGAGTACTTAACTGCCGGCTCAAAAACCTCCCTTGGATGGACAAGATTGGCGTTTAAAGTACCGATAGAAATTATCTTTCTTTTTATCTCTTGATTTCTGGTATCCAAATAAAAAACAACAAAATGTTCCTTTTTGTTGTTTCTAATATCTCTTAACTCGTGCCAAACTTCCTGTGGAGAAAGAATCAAAACTGATTTCTTGCCCTTTAATAACCTGCGACCCAGCTCAAAACAAGCGACGATCTCGCAGGCTTTGGCACTACCCAGACCAAATGTGTTTTTTAGCTCTTTAAATTGCGCTTTGGCTAGATAATCACCACTGAATTTTTTAAGAATTTTATTAGCAAGCTCGACTACATTTGTTCCTTTCGTTCCCGTACCAAGTAGGATTGCCAAAAGTTCTGAGTTGTTTAATTTATCAGGTCCGTACTTGATAAGTTTTTCTCGTGGTCTATCAACTTTTGGCAAATCTTTTATTTTCATATTTTCCCAACTTAAATTTTGGGAGGGATTTATAATACTCAGGTTACTACTCTCTTATCTTTTTGGCTAGTTGGGTCAGTTTTTCGTCATCGGCTCGTTTATAATCATGTGAGGAGATATATCCCTCGTATTTTTCAAAGTATTTATCCACGTTGGATTTTATCGGTTTCCATTCTTTAATGTTTTCAGTTCCGTGCATGGGAAACAATTTAGCGTGTAAATGGTCCACTCCAAATCCTTCAAAAATCATTCCAGTTCTGCCAACGTCAGGAAGTTTTTGGTCAATTAGTTTTCCCACCTTTTTGGCCGCCAGCACCAGTTCCGATAAAGTTGCGTCAGAATTATCAAAAGCGTAACTGGGATTATGTTCTTTGGTTATCACCACAGAGAACCCCTCGGTGTTTGGAAATATGGACAAAAAAGCCAAGTGCTTTTCATCCTCCCAAATCTTGTGGCACGGCACTTCCCCTTTTACTATTTTACAAAAAATACAAGTTTCCATTTGATTAAATATCTTTTTGTCCGATGTTTTCTGAAAATCTAAGCAGATAGCCATCCGGATCTAAAACTAATACCTCTCGACATCCATACACAGTATCGTCTTTTTTATACCAATTATCCTCCGCCTCTTTTTTTAAAGGATAGTTGTGTTTTTTCAAAGAATCAACAATCGCGGAAATATTATCGGTATTAATCTGAAAATTGATTCCCCTCCCAAATGGATATTCCAATTTTTCTCTTTCTTTCTCTCCTTCGCGCAATTCTTGAATCATTAGCTGACTTCCCTGATAAGACAAAAATACGAAATTGGGATTTTCCCTCCTATACTCAATTTTAAACCCAAGAGCGTCTACATAGAACTCTAAACTTTTTTTGATATCAGATATATAAAATTCCGGTATAATCGGTAAAAAATCCATGGTTTTATTTCAAAACTAATTCTCCCCTCGGAATTTTGATGGATCTTTTAAATGTTCTACCAACTGACTCTCATTAAGTCGAGTGTAGACATATTCGTAATATCCCTTCTCATCAGGAGTGTTTTCTCCAGAGTTCCAATTACTTCCTTCAATTATATTTTCCACAACATCTGGATTTTTAGTAAAAACAATAACTTCATACTGATCGGGTCTAAAGATGATCGTATCAACTCCTTCTTCCTTCATCCTTTTCGCCTCTTCCGTACTGGAAGCAATAACAGGATTTATTTTTTCCGGTGACCTGAGGTTTTCTTTTGGATCCATATTTTTATTTTATAATCTCCCTACCAGTTTAGATAGGTGATGGTTAATTGTAAAACAGTGGCAAATAAAACCCAAAGAAGATAGGGAAGATTGGCAAAAGTAATCCATTTGGCATAAGGATAAATAACAACTAATGCCCAAACCAGAGTCCCGAGAACAAGTAGAATATCAACCGCCGCCAGAAAATTATTCTTAAGTCCAAACTGGAGAGGAGTAAAAGCAAGATTAAAAATGAGATTGAGAATAAAGGGGAGGGCAACAAGCCAGGGCAATTTTCCGGTAAAAGCTTTGTAGAAGACCGTGCCGAAGGTAGCGGCGATAATAACGTAGAGAAAAGTCCAAACCGGTCCGAAAAGCCATGAAGGCGGAGACCAGGAGGGTTTGATTAATGTTTGATACCAGTTGTATGTGTTCATATATTGTAATTCTATTCCTTTGCCTCCACAAAATCAAAACTGTATAAAAAGCGAAAGGGACGCGCGGGGCGTCCCTTAGGATCGAGTGGTCTCATAGAGAGACCGAGGAGTGCAGTGGCTATTTGAAAAGGTAGCCGACCTTTAAATTTTTGAGGTGGCTTGAGAGAGGTTGTCTTCGTCAAACTTTGTGTCACATTAGTGTAAACACTAATGTGAGGAGTTTGAGATGACATTAAACCTTCAAGCCTATCCTCTTCTTGGTTTGGGATGGAAAGCGATTGTCAATCAGAGTTGTTCCCTTGTAGTTGATTTGGGCTCTAACGGGCAAGGCCTTCGTTCCCTTGAGTCCACTCTGGGTGGGCTCTTTTTGGACCCGTGCGGTCCTGCTTTGGTAAGAGCACAGCTTAGCTTAGGCAGACAGGGTCTTCATCCCTGCGCCCTATGCTGTGCTCGTGCACCAATCCCGTCGTTGTGCGGGATCTGCAGTTTGCACATGTGCACATGTTATCATACATTAAATATTTTGTCAAGTTATATAGTTATATAAAAAGAAACCACCCTCGAGGGCGGGGTGGGTGGTGCTGTGTTGACGGGAGCCTGGGGGCACGCGAACTGATCAAGTGTTACACGATCCGATGTATCTGTTTCTGGCGTCGATGCCTACGGGGAGCGCTTGGCGTCCCCTTTTGGAATGGAGAGCGGAGTGGGTACCGCCTCCGTTACCACAAGAGTGGTAACAACTTCCAGTAGCATAGAGCCACTATTTCGACGGCAACACGTGCCGTCAATCGGACCAGCGGAGATTACGACCTCCGCGGCATGTCGTGTGCAGGTGTACTTCCTCGCCCACACGACACAGAATCGGTTATTTTATATAGCGCCACCGATGGAGCGCAAGCCGTTTTCGGTCGCGTGTCCCCCAGGACTCCACGTTTTGAGTTCAAACGAGCTGTCTTTATACTATTACGGAACCATACAAAAGTCAACCGGGATAGCACTATAAACACAGTTCTTCTGAAAATTCCTGATGCCCTCTCCCTTGCTGACATCTTTGTTGACTAACTAATACCTGTCCCAAAGCCCAAGTTTCACTTGGAGCGGAAACAAGATTAACGGAATGAATCTTTTTTTGAGAATCAACAGAATCATCTTTAACACCATTGAAAATCGCCTGAACATACCAAACACCATCAACTCCATCCGAAACATCAACATTAACACTGGTTGGACAATCGACAGGTAAACAATCCTTATAATATTTATCTAAAATCAATCTTCTGGCTTCATCTAAAGAAAGTTTTGGTAATTCTTTTTCTTTAAGAAGTCCGTTTTCAAATGTGAGATATTTTGATTTACCGACACTTGGAGTAGCCGCATACGATTCCCAGGGATATCTATCGGCATAATTTACGATTATTTGTCCTTGCTTTATTTCAACTGTTTGAGGAGAAATTCTGTCACCTAAAAATACAGAATTAGCGGCCGGTTGATAGGCATTTTTGGAATTTGTTATAGCCGAAACGTAAAAGAAAGTCCCGGTTCCTCCAGAATTTTGAAATAAAATAACAACAGCATCGGCTTTACCGTCCTGATTTATATCTCCAGATGTCACGTTAAAAACTTTTGTCTCGGTTCCCGAGGGTTGACTGGAAGAACCGTTCTGTAAATCAAAAGAATCTCTTTCTATAACATATGCCGAATTTTTAGCGGCAGTTTCAATTTTGTTAAAATCATCCGCTTGGTTTTGGATTTGGTCTTGGTTTGAGGGATTGGAAAAATTACTAATTATAAAATAGGCGCCTCCTCCCACCACAATAACCGCCAGAATAATTATTAAAATATTTTTAGACATGGATATATTTTAGTTTGATTTGTTTAAGCCAGTGCCTCCTCTAGTCCGTCTTCCGCCGGTTTTTACATAATCCTCTATAACAGCACAAGCATTGTTAAAAAAACTAGCATCAAAAACAAAATCTCTAGCTTCGGAAAGCTCTTTGGAAAAATTATAGGTGTTAACACTCCCATCTTTAAGAAGTTTTTCCAGGACGGCAATTTTATGTTTGGTGTCCAATATCTCGGGTGATTCTGGAGAAAGGTAGGGATTTTTCTTGAGGCGCTCGTTGTATTCAGCCAGCTTATTTTCAAGTACTTGCCTTAATTCCTGATCATCCGGTAGCTCAATAATTGGGGATTCTTCCTGTTGACCAAATTGTTCTGGTTTTCTAAATATCATATTTATAAATTTGGTTAATTATTTAGATTAATAATATATGTTTTTAGGAATTTTTGAATAGCTTTAACTGTCTCCTCTTTTAACTTCGGATTACTTTCCGCTATCCATCTGGCAAAGTTATAGAATTCTTTTTCGTCAACTTTAAGCCATTTTTTGTTTTTAAACAAAAAATATAAAAGAGTCGCCATGGCAATTCTTTTATTACCATTCTGGAATGGATGATTCTTTACCATTAAATAGAAAAGGATGGCTGATTTTTCAACTAGTCCTTTGTAAAAAGTTTTTTTAGCAAAAGATTGAAATGGAACCGCCAAACAACTTTCAAGCACATTGGAAAAACGCGAGCTAAAATCCGGAATCGGCTCATTCCATTTCATCAACTCCTTAGCCAGACGATAAGTAATGTATTCAACCTCAGTAACGTCTAAAGATTTCATTCTTGCCCTAACATTTTTAATGTTTCCCTATATTCATCAACCGTTTTTTTAACAGCTCTTTCAATAAGCTGTTTCTTGCTTTTGGTTAGAGATTTTCCCAAAATAGACGGAAGATCATTTTTATCTATAACAAAACTTCGGCCGATTCTCTGGGCTTTAATTTCACCTGATTTAACTTTTTTAAACACGGCTATCCGGCTAATTCCTAGAAGTTTTGCAACTTCGCTTGTAGAAAACATCTTTTTGTCCATATTCTATAAGGATAATATTGGTTAACCGACTTGTCAACGGTTAACAATTGTTAACTTGTTCTTTGGTGGAGGTGCGGGGAATCGAACCCCGGCTTGGTCAATGCGAATGACCCGTTATACCACTTAACTACACCCCCGTAAATTCTGCGGGACGAATGACTTATATTATCCTAATAATCTTGGCTTTCTTGTCTGATTTTGATACTACAACTTTTGCTCCGTTTTCCAAAGTTATGCTGTTAGGATTATTGTCCGCGTAAACCAAAGCTGGGCCTCGTGTTATTTCTAATTCTATGACCGCATTCTCTTTTAAAACCATGTGGTCAGATTGCTCAGTGCTGTTGTTAAAAGCCAATCCCATTCCTACTTCAAAGAAACTGTCGGTAATGCTTCGGTAATAACCAGTGGAACCCAAGGGAGTGGCTACAACAATTCCATCTCCGATAATTTCGTTCCCGTTTACAACGGATTTTTGGTTTATATAAACTTTGTATCTGATAGCGTGTCTTGCGTCGGCATTGTGAACGGTAATGTCGTTTATACCAATTAAAGAATCTTTTCCTTCAACTCTTGCCTCCAGTTTCATAAATTCCTCAATAGAATAGGAATTGTTTTTAAATTTCTCCAATATTTTTTCGTTGTCTATAGGAGAACAAAGTTTGCAAATTTGACTACCTTTAATAAGAAGCTTTGGTATTTCTGGGAAAGCAATTTCTGATTTCAAAAGCATTCCGTCACCGCCCTGCACCAAAACAATTTCTGGATTTTCTTCTACAAACTCAAAACCGTTTCCCAAAAATAATTTTATTTCTTCAGTGTTTTTTTCAGAAAAAATAGTAATTTTCATATTTATCTAATTTCGCTTCCAGAAGCAATGTCTTCCATAATAGTCAAGAGAATCGGTCCCTCATTTTCGTTAGAGGCAGCCAAAAGCATTCCTTGGCTTTCAAGACCCATCAATATCCGCGATTCAAGATTGGCAACAATAATTATATTCTTTCCAACTAAATCTTCCGGCTGATATTTTAATCCAATACCGGCAATAATTTGCCTTTCTTCCTCGCCTAAAGAAATTTGAAGTTTGATGAGTTTTTCAGACCCCTCAACCCTCTCTGCCAACAAAACTTTGGCAACTTTTAAATCAACCTGTTTAAATTGTTCGTAGTTTATCATAAGCGCTATACGCTATTCTCTATGAGCTAGTTTTGACTATTTCCGCATAAATATCCAAAAGAGCAAAAAGAATACTTAAGATAACGGGACCGATTATAAATCCAATCGGACCAAATATTCCCACACCTCCTAAAACTCCAAAAAGAACTACTAATGGATGAAGATGGGCTCCTTTGCTCATTAGTTTTGGTCCCAAAAGATTATCTATAAAACTAACAGCCAAAAATCCCCATAATAGAAGCCCAAAAGCGTTAGGAATAGAACCGGTAAACAAAAGAAATAAAATCATAGGAAGCATTACTAAAGACGTTCCCAGTGTAGGCACTAGAGCGGCCACGGCGGCAAATCCTCCCCAAAGAGCCGGGTTAGGAACTCCAAAAATCCAAAATCCGATTCCACTGACAATTCCTTGCACTAAAGCGACAATCAAGGAACCTTTAATAACGGAGGATACCGATGTTTTTATTCTGGCAAACAACGCTCCGGTATATTTTTCTTCCAGAGGACTGTTGTCTGAAATAAACTTATTCAATTTGTCTCCGTCTTTAAAAAGATAGAAGAGAATGAAAATAGAAAAAAGAAAACTAACCAGTCCTCCGGCCAGTCCAGAAAAAACAGAACCCAAATTTCCGACTATCCAAGAAAGAGCTTTTGAAAAATATTCTTGAACATCGGCGGCTTGTATTGAACCTTGACTGATAATATTTAATTCTTTTTCCAGATATGAAATAAAAGAATTTATCTGAGTAAATTCAGCTCCTTGTGAAACAGAATAATAAAGTTGGCTGGCTTCTTTAAAAATTAAAGTTCCTATTCCGGATAAAGGAATAAGAACAATAAGAAGAACAACCATAACCGACAAAAATGAGGCGACTCCGTTTAGTCCAATAAATTTTAATATTCTTTTATGCATAGGCCAAAAAACTATAGCCAAAGCCGATGCCAAAAAAATAGCGTTGAAATAAGGGAGAGTTATAAAAAAAGCCAGAACCAAAAAGACCAAAAGAAGAAAAATTATGAAAAATGGATGTTTGGAATTCATTTTAAAAAGATTTTGTCGTTCGTCGGGACGCCGGGAATCGAACCCGGTCTTTACGCACCCGAAGCGCACGTACTACCGGTATACTACGTCCCGAAAACCCTTGGGCGAAGTGTGGGCTATAAAAGTCACTCCGATAGCAAGTATCGGACTTATTTATTCAAAAAAAGACACATTTTGGCACCCACACAGATGCCTACAAAAAGAGTATCAGAAAACAATTCCAATTTCCAGTAGAATAACCAAAAAACACCTAAATCAAATTAACTTTACTAACCTCAACTGTGCTACCCCAAAAAAGTTTAAATAAATTATTGGTTCTAAAAGAGTTTTCCGTGCTAAAAAACTTTCTCTCCTCGCTCCTCTTTATGGTTGTCTCTATTTCCGGGTGGCGAGATAAATAATTTTCCAATTTTTTGGCGATAATTTTACCCTGCGAAATTATTTCAATTTTTTTATCAATATTTTTTCTGAAAATACCCTCTATCAGAGAATAGTGGGTACAACCAAGAATAACCGAATCAATTTTTTCCGTTTTTCCAAAAAGTTCCTTTATATATTTTTTAACAGCCAACTCTAATCCTTCCCATTCCAATTCTCCGGCTTCAATAATTGGAACTAGTAACGGGCATGCTTGTTGATGAACTTTAATAGAGTCATCAATCTTGGTTATTTCTTTGGGATAAGAGAAAGAATAAACAGTTGCTTCGGTTCCAAAAATTCCCACTTCTTTAGTTTTTGTCAGATTAACAATTTCTTCGGCAGTAGGAATAATAATTCCCAAAACTCTTTTGGTGGGAAAATATTTTGGGAGAAATTCCTGCTGAATTCTTCTTAGAGCCACTGCCGAAGTAGTGTTGCAAGCCAAAATAACAAGCTCGGCTCCTTTTTTGAATAGACAAGAAACACCTTGACGTGTAAATCTATAAATAACTTCATGACTGTGGGATCCATAAGGAGTTCTGGCATTGTCGCCAAGATAAGCATACGAATATTGAGGCATTAGTTTAACCGCCTCTTTTAAAACGGTCAATCCCCCAAGCCCCGAGTCAAAAAATCCTATCATTAGATTAAACCTTATGTTTCTTTTTCATTTCGGCTTCTATGCCGGTTTCAAATTCTTCTTTAACTTTTTCGGCTTTTTCTCTAAGTTTTAACAGCTCTTTGTCGGAAAGTTTGTTCAACGCTTTGGCTCTCTTTTCCAAATTAGATTTAATGTTTTTCTTGGGATCCTCTATGATTTCTTCCAAAAGAGAATTTAATATATGACCGATGCGTGGACCGGGTTTTAAAGATAATTTTTTTATCAGATCATTGCCGTTGATTTTCAAGTTTTTGGGAGAAACCGGATCATGTTTTACTTTCTCTATCATAAATTTTAAGTGACGCAAACGATAAGGGAATGCCTTAGGGACCCCAGAGCCAATTCTGTCGGCTTCTCTGATTTTTAAAATGTCGTCTATGTATTCTTCCCCAACTCTTGAGATAAATCTCCTGACACCGGCAGCACTCACTTCTCCCACGTTGTAGTAAAAAAGATGACACCTTACAAGTAAAGTCACGTCATTAATCACATCTTTGGGAAATTTTAGGTTCTCTAATATCTTTTTAGTCATCGTCGCTCCTATATATTCGTGTTGATAAAAAGTTGAATTGGGACCATCTCCGGATTTACTTCTGGGTTTTCCAACATCATGAAGCAAGGACCCCAGTCGTATTTCAAGAGAATAATTTTTTGAAACCGCGTAATCTAAGGCCCTTAAATTATGTTCCCAAACTGTATAGATATGATGTTTATTTTGTCCCACATTAATGCCCTCTTCAAGTTCCGGAATAATAAATTTAAGAAGTTTTAAATTGGAAAGAATCTGAACGGCCCAGGCGGCTCTTGGAGTCATTATCATTTTTTGAAATTCATCTCTGATTCTTTCTTTGGATATGTTTTTTAAGAGATGGGAATTTTTGATTATTGAATCCAAAGTTTTTTGTTCTATCTGAAAATCAAGTTGCGCGGAAAATCTGACGGCTCTTAGCATCCTTAAGGCGTCTTCTCCAAATCTGTCATCAGGACTTCCAACGGCTTTTATAAGCTTATTAGATAAATCAATTTGGCCACCAAATATATCAACAAGCTTAGACTTAAGCGATAGCGCCATGGCATTAACCGTAAAATCACGACGGGCTAAGTCCTCTTCTACAGTTTTGGCAAAAACGATTTTATCTGGATGCCTGCCGTCACTGTAGCTAATATCTTTTCTGAATGTGGTTATTTCCACAATTTTGAGAGTTTCATTTTTAGATCTTGTTTTTACTCCCACAGTGCCAAAATTATTTTCATAAACGCTGTCTGGAAATAATTTTTGTATTTGTTCTGGTTTAGCGCTTGTAGTAATGTCCCAATCCTTGGGATCCCGTCCTAGTAAAACATCCCTAACACATCCGCCAACCAAGTACGCATCAAAATCAGCTTTCTCAAGCTTTTTAGCAATTTCTATAATTTCTTTAGGGATACTTGTTTTCGTCATCAAATCTATTCTATTATAGATTTAGATATTAGACAAAGCGCCTCTAGCTCAACTGGATAGAGCACCTGCCTTCGAAGCAGGGGGTTGCGGGTTCGACTCCTGCGAGGCGCGCAAAATATTATGTTGCTAGAAAATTCAAACGTTGCAGTGAGAAAATCAAAAAACGGGCTTGGTTTATTTTCTAAAAGAAAATCAGAAGATGGGAAAATAATATTTGAAATTATAGGAAAATTAATAACGATTAAAAAGATCTACGAAGTTGATAAAAGAACTTGTGACAATACATTCAGATTTAGTAGAAAATATTATATAAGCCCTCAAGGGGAATTGGGCGATTATCTAAATCATTCGTGTTCTCCAAACGCTGGAGTAATAAAAATCGGAAGAAAACTATTTATTAAGGCTATTAAAAATATCAAACCAAGGAAAGAAATAACAATAGATTACTCCACAATTCTCGCCAATGATGACGATTGGAAAATGAAGTGCCAATGCGGATCTAAAAACTGTAGAAAGATAATAGTAAAGTTCTCAACCCTACCTAAACAACTAAAAAATAAATACTTTGATCTGGGGGTAGTGCCTAGTTATATAAACAAAAATGTCCGTAACTAACAGAAATAACTTTGATTTTTGAGTTGTTATATTTTATATTGTCTTTATCCGCCCATAGCTCAGCTGGTAGAGCTGCTCCCTCTTAAGGAGAAGGTCCCAGGTTCGAATCCTGGTGGGCGGACAAAATTTTGAATTACATCGTAATTTAAAATTATGCCGTTCCCAATGGATTCGAATAGAGGTGGGTCGGAGGACGCTTAGTCCTCTGTGTAGGAAATTATTCAAAACCGAGGGTTTTGAAAGAGTCCGCCCTGAGCGGACGATGTGAGATTCCTTTCGGGCGGACAAGATTAGTGGAAAGCACAAAATAGAAAGTGTAAAGTTAATAAAGATGCGGGCGTCGTATAATGGCTATTATATTTCCTTGCCAAGGAAGAGACGGGAGTTCGATTCTCCTCGCCCGCTCACACATGAATAAAGTTTGGATAGAAAGAAGGTACGTAGATACTTGGTCAATTAACCATTTTTTATTTGGCGCCTCATTGGCTGTTATTTTTAAAACGCTTGGGATTAGCTTTGTTATTGGTCTGATATACGCCTTAGCTATTTTTATCATTTGGGAAATAATTGAACTTGTAGCCAGTGCCAATGAAACCTCAACTAATGAAGTACTAGACATAGTGTCAGAAACTTTGGGATTTATAATATTATGGCAAATTGAAAATATGTGGCTGTACATTGGTTTAATATTAATTTACGTTTTTTTGGAAACTTGGGGATATGTAACAAAGTCCATCATGACAGTCCACAAACTAAAGCGTGTTTTATATATAATCTATATCCCATTGGTTTTAATATATTCTGTTTTTTATCTTTATCTAATTGATATTTTCTAATATCAGGGCTTGGGACTAGATTTTTGCCAACCACAAAAACACAACCCGAGAAGACGTTCCCGTTTGTAAAAAATTAGTAAAGCAACTGATTACCATCTACGGCAATCTGCTTGAATATTTTATAGATGTCTTTTACTCTTTCGGTTATTGAAATCAACTGTTTTTGTATTTGAGAAATATCGGATAAACTGATTAATTCCTGAGAAATATTTGTTTTTAAAATATCAATCGTTTTTTGGACATCGGCTATTTGTTGTTCGGCCTGTTCTGATAATTTCTCCAAAGCCAAAATATTCTTTCTTGAATTTTTTATTAATAACAACTTTTGATTAATGACTTCCAAACGATTTTGAGATGTTTTTATAATAGTATCCTCAAATCTTGAGATGTGAGCCAGCAAGATAAGCTTTTTTAGATTTTTTTCGTCATCCTGCCTATAAGAAATGAGTTGAGAAGATATATTTCTTAATTCCTCCAAATTATTTGAATTAGAAACCGATTCTTTTAGCTCATTAAGCTTGATAAGATTTGATTTAATCTCTTCCGACATATATGGCCCAAGGTCCTGATAAACATCTATTTTCAAACTTATCCTGTCTTGAATTTGTAAAGATCTTTTTTCTAAAACCTCTATCGTGACCAAAAGAAATGATTTAGCTCTTTCGATTAGTCCCGATTGATCCGATTTTGATTTTCGAAAACTCTCCTTTTCTTCCAAAAATCTATTAAATGATCTGGAGAATTCATTTTCTTGCGAAGTAGCCGCCAAAGAGACACCCGAAAATAGACCTAAAGATAATAGGACCGTAATAGCGATAATATAATTTTTTGTAGTTTTGTTTATGGTATCCATAATTAGAAATTAGCTAAAGTTGAATCCATCTGATAAAACTCACTTTCTTGTTCAAAGAAGTTAGCCAGATCAGAATCAATTGAGACCTGGGCGGCTTCCAGATCAATAGAATCGACATCAAAAGACATACTTAGGACCTCTGGAGCAGCTAGTTTTCCAGCTGAGCTAGCTGCGGATAGCCCCTCATCTACAGCCAAAAGCTTACTTTCTTCTTGAAAATACTTGTTTATATCGGAAGACAAATCTTGTATCATTGTCTCATCTTTCCCTAAATTTTTCAACTCCTCAACCTGATAGTTCTCAGACGTGAATGGATCGGCAAAAATCACTATTCCCACCAAAACCGCCAAAGCCAAAGGTATGCCTGCTTTAAGAATGTTTGGCATGTGAAGCTGGAGACGAATTTTGTTGATAAAAGAGCTGGCTCTAAGGTCGCCCCTTGGAGACATTTTTTGTGATTTTAAATTATCTAAAATTTTTATAGTCAAAAGACGCTCGGGTTCAATTTTCTTTCCGGTATAATCAATCTTTTCAAGAAAATTGGCTAATTCTGTTTCCTCTTCCTGTTTTAAAAAGTTAACAACGTCTCCATTGTTAATATCTTTGGATTTTTCCAAAATTTCTTTTAATCTTTTTATTTCTTTAGGATTATTCATTTTTATTGTCCTTATTTAAAATATCTCTCAAGTTAAGCATGGCTCTGTATTGAAGCGACCTTATAGAAGTAGAAGATTTTCTCATGATTTTTTCTATTTCCTTGTTGGAACGCCCATCAAAAAATTTTAGAGTGACAACTTCCCTCTGCTCATCATTTAATTTGTCTAAAACCAACTCAATTTCCCCCATAGATTTTATTATATCTATCTCGCCAGAAGAATCAGAGCTACCGCCCTTTTCCTCCAAAAAAGATAGGTCGCCAACACTTATGTCTTTTTTCTTTCTCCAGTGGTCAATTAATGTGTTTCTGGCCACGGTAAAAAGCCAAGCGGTAATATTTTCTATATTATCCAAATCTTTAATGTTTCCCCAGGCCTTTAAAAAAACCAATTGGGTAAGATCCTCTGAAATCGCCTTATTTTTGACTCGTATATAAAAGAACCTATAAAGAGGCGAAACGCACTGTTGGTATATTAAAGCAAAAGAGTCCTCGTCTAACCTTCCCGCTTTTGCGACGGTTTGTTCAAAACTTTCTAACTTTTCTTTTCTTGTTCTAATCATAATGACGTTACGTGAGCACTTACGTGGCTTACTATAATTATAACTTATACAATTTAGTTTAGAAGCGCTCCGATGACAGATGATAGATTATCAATGTTAATTTGCAAGTAATCGTCCCCCAAAGAAAGAGAGTTTTTTAAAACAACAACTTTAACTTTTAAAAAGTTTTCCTCTAAAAATTTCTTAAAATCGTCCACCGGAAAATCCTGATCAACGGCAATTGCTTTTATTTTTTTAGTTGTAATTATATTTTTTAGATAGACAAAAGAATATTTAGAGTCAGAGATATCAAAATTGTTTGTAAAATTATCCCCCAAGTCAGAAAAAAATCTTTTCCATTTCTTTTCGTAAAGAATTTTTGATTCCGAAGATTTGGCTATCTGGTCACGAGATTGTTTATAAACGTCTTGAAGTTTAACTATCTGATCATAGGCATTGTTTATGTAAAATTCTTTATTAACAGGATCGGCCCCCCCAAGAGCATGAGCTATTGTTTGGATAACCACCATGCCTCCCCTAAGAGACATAAAAAAATATTCTCCCAAATTAAGATCCTCCTGTTGTTCTCCCAAAAAAAGCGGGTCTTCTTTAATAGAGTCCTCAAAATTAACCAGAATAACTCCCTCTTCTTTTTTATACACCTCTTTTACCCAATTATCATAAGGGGTATTAAAAAATATAAAGGTGGGATTTTTACTTATATTTTTTTCTTCTTTGATTTTTTTCCAAAACGAATCTACTCCCAGCTCATCATAATAAATTAATAAAATATCAAGATTGTTTATATTTAAAGACAGAGATTTGGCTATATAAAAAATAATCGGATCGGTAGCAATTATAGTTCTTTTTGAAAAAACCGGTTGGGCTTGAAAATCATTAAAATCGGGAGTTTTTTTGTCTAAATCTGTCCAAAAATAAAAACCAATCCCCACTAGGATAAAAACAACGGCAAAAAGAATAATATCTTTTTTAAAAAATTTTTGGAGAAACATTTTATTGATTCTGAAAAATTAAAAGCAGTGGGTCTTGATAGCCAAACTTGGAAGGGTCTTCTGACGTATAACCAACGCATTTTTTTGTAGCAGCTTGGTCAGCCCAGCAATCATCTTCTTTTGGGGAAAACAAAACCGGAGAATCTTTTATTTCCAAATGAAGATGGACATCGTCCTGATCGCCAGAAGAACAACCGTCTTTGCCTATTTTCCAGAAATTACATCCATAACCCGTGTTACCAACTGCTCCAATTTTATCACCGGCATTTATGGTTTTTCCCACAGTTAATTCTTCTTCTATTTTATTCAAATGCCCATAAAGAGAATAAAATATATTCCCATCTTTTTGGTGTTCAATAATAATCGTATTCCCCAACCCTGAATCACTTAATCCGTTTTTTATTAATCTATTAATTTGACCATCGGCTATGGCGTAAACATTTAATTTTTTTGAACTTGGAAGAGGAGACAAATCTAATCCGGTATGTTGAACGTAATTATCTCTTTTGTCTTTAAAATAATACCAATTGTTTCTAAGAGGAGAATTAAATCTTTGTCGTATCCAAAAATCGTCTTTATCAACAGGAGAGGCAAAGTCGTTCTTTAAAGAAAGGTTTTCTAATGTCAGATAGGAAACAACCGTGTCTCCTTTTTGAGCCAGATTAAAAAAATCTTTAGCAACGTTATCTTCTAATCTTATACAGCCCCCGGAAAACTGGCTGGAAACCTTAGTTCCGTCGGGAAAATAAGGAATTCCGTGTATAAAAAAGTCCTCGTAGAATTGGACCGCATTTTCCATAAAAACATCAGTGATAGAAGACATAAACTTTGGTTTCTTAACCCCTATTTGAAAATATCCCGTTGGTGTCTGAAACCACTTGCCATAAGGAGATTGATAGGCAATAGGGAAAATTTTGGACAAAAGACCGTTTTCATAAAACAGTATTCGATTATCGGTTAAATTTATTTCAAAAAGACGAAAAGCGTTTTGTTTAGGAATATTAAAACAGAATTTTTTGTCATCAGGAGTAAAAAAGGACGCCTCTTTGGAACAGTAGTTCATCTGGCTAATGGATTTTTCTTTAATGGCCTCAAAAATGCTGGCGCCAAGAGTCATTACGAAATCTTGGTTATAATTTTCCTTTGAATTTTTAACAACATCTAAACCAACGCTTCCAAAAAAATAAAAAAATCCCCCCGCAAGAATAAGAGAGAGTGCCGACAAGGTTACTTTTAAAAACACTTTCATGGATATTAAGATGATATGGGTAAATGACAACAAAATCAACTGGATTGAATAGTGTCTTATATAGCATATATGCTATATAAGAGGGTGCGAAAGAAATAGAGCGGAATCAAAATCTTTTGGTTCTACTTAGTGGCATTATAAATAGCTTTTATTTCTGATACGGAGAGGGCGCGATCGTAGATACGAACATCGTCGATAAGACCATTAAAAAAACCAGCTCCGCCAGATCCCTTGGCAATTCCGTAAATTCCCTGCGCCAAGGTTATCGCAACATTTTCTGTTGAACTAAGTTGCGTTCCATTCAAAAACACTTTTAAATTACTGCCATCCAAAACGACAATATAGTGTTCCCAAGTACCTAGTGGAATTGTGTTGTAAAAACTAAATGATTGAGCAGAGCTTCCATTGCCAATAAACACCGAGAAATGAGGAGATACCGAATAATAATAACCAATATTAAATCTGATTGTAGCTTCACTTCCTCCGAGAGAGCTATCAACAGAGCTTCCGAAATCATTTCTCGAATAGGCATTCTGCCAAAAAGATACTGTTTCGCTATTTCCTGAAAGATTATCAAGACTCCCAAGATTCACATAATCATCCGCACCGTCAAATGAAACAGCTCCTCCTACCTTCCCTTGAGCCCAAGACATACCTGTGCCATTAGTGTTTTTAGCTGTCCCACCGTTGTTATTACTTGAGAAATCTTCAAATCCAGTTGTCTGATTATTAGATATAGACCCTGATGTTCCTCCATCAAACTTCCAATATCCCACAAGACCAGAATCCTTGATGGGGTTAAGGGTCTTGTTGGTACCTATTTCATAGACAGCGAAGGAGTCACCTCCATCAGAAGAAGTTCTGTCTTTATCTCCTGATAATCTGTATTTGTTGGATTCTAAGATGGTGTTGAGTTCATAGGAACCTCCAGGGATATATGTATAATAAAGTCCATCTGTAGGAGTATTAGTAGGATCTATGGGAAGAGCAGATAATTGAACAATAGATTGAGTAGTAAAGTTGACAGGAACCCAACCAGTACCATTGGTTTTAGTGAGATTAGCTGTTGAGACACAATTGTATGTATAGGTAGCTGGAAGAGCAGGTAATCCTAAGGTTCCACAGGTAGAAGAAGCATCATCTGGTATAGATACATAGACAGTAAGAGATGTTCCAAAGGATATAGTAGGATCTATGGCTTCTAGGTTTTGGAGGGAATTATTGAGGAGGGAGAGGTCTTGCATTCTACGAGAGTCCCTGGCTTGAGCAAGATAATCAGAAGGATTGAGGATAATAACGACTGCGGTTGTTAACACAGCAAGAATTCCGATGACGACTAATAACTCTACAAGAGTAAATGATTTATTTTCGGATACATGGAATCCCCCCCCCCCAAGGAAGATTTGTTTTATTGTCAGATTCTGAATGCATAGTTTTATTATACAAAATATAATAAGAATTTAACATAACAAAATAAAAATTTGCTTTGGTGTTGGCCAAAAGTAGTGTATAATTGCCGTATGCTCCAAAAAGGAGCTTTTTTGAAACTAAATCACTAATTTTTCGTTATATATGTTAGATGGGCTTTCTAAAAAAGAAAATGAGAAAGACCTGGCTGAAAGAGCCATTATGGGTGAGGCCCCGGCTTTTGGCCTTCTATATGACAGATATCAACCAGGAATTTTCCGGTTTATCTATCTTAAAGTAGGCCACCGTGAGGAAGCTGAGGACCTTACCCACCAAGTTTTCTTAAGCGCTTGGCAAAATATAAACTCTTTCAAGGATCAGGGACTACCTATATCCAGCTGGCTTTATAGAATAGCCAGAAATAAGGTTATAGACCATTACCGAACCAAAAAGAACCTAATTGACATAGAAAAGGTTACGGAAGAGGTAGTAGTTGAAGAGAAGGCAGGAGAAGAAACCATCAAAAAAATGGAAATAGAGGTGGTCTATCAGTCGCTTTCTAAGCTAACTCCAGACCAACAAGAAATAATAATTTTAAGATTTGTTGAAGAACTTTCCTACGAAGAAATATCTAAAATCATAGGAAAAAATCAAGGCGCCATCAGAGTTCTTCAATTTAGAGCCATAAGAAAATTAAAGAAAATGATAGGTAAAAAGGAAAATAACCAAGACAACCAATGGAAACCAAAAGATTAAAATCTATACTAGGAAGTTTTAAAAACATTCATCCAAAGAATGATTTTTCGGCTTCTTCAAAAAGATTGGTTCTTCAGAGTCAACAAATTCATAACGAGGAGGGAAATTTAGCCGTTAGCATCGGCAATGGTTCCTTTTCCATATTAAATTACTTCACCTACGCCCCAAGAGCCATTTCTTTTGTTCTTGGAAGTTTGGTGATTTTAGTTTCGGTTTATTATGCCACTAGAGAACTTTCCCCTTTGTTTCTGCCGGGATTAAATGAAAAGAAAGTGGTAGCCGAAGCTGAGATCGTCAATTCTAATATAAATATTCAGATATCCCAATTGGATCATTTTCAAAAAACATCAGCGGAAAGTTTAAAGGTTTTAGACCAGGTGTCAAAAGATCAATTCAACCACTTAAACCAGACCATACTTGATAAAGAAACAAAAGTTATCCAATCGGGAGATCTAGATTCAACCACAATGAATAGCGATTTAAATTCAATTATTAAAGCGCTTTCTCAATAAAAATGGAATTCTTAAATAATAAAAAAATAAAATCGCTCGCCTTTCTTGTTTTAATAACAAGCATTTTTATTTTTAATTTCCAAAATGTTTTAGCGGGAGACCTGGAAACAGAAGAGAAACTCTCTCAGACAAAAGAAGACGTGGAAAAACTCTTTACTATAAAAGACGATAGTAAAATTTCAGATGAAGACAAAGTAAAATCTGAGACAGATTTAAGAATAAAAATAGTTAAAAGTGTAATTGATCTTTCTTTGGGACAAGTAGAAGATTCCAAGGAAAAGCTGGAGATGATTTCTTTTCCCCAGACCGATGATTGGACAAAAATAAGGGAAAAATTCATCAAAACATTAGATGAATTCTCAGTTTTTTATAAAGACCAGATTAGTAAGATAGACAACAACGACCAAATATCCATAGAGGATTTAAAAGAAATGGCCAAAAACATAGAGACCAAAAAGACGCTGGAAATAGACGCTTTTCTTTATAAATTAAACAATGTAATAGCCGTTTTTAATATCTCAGAAATTTTAGAACTGGCTGACCAAAGATTGGAAAAAGTGAGCATTGATATAAATAAAATCTACTCCAAAAAACTTACTAAAAATCCGGCTCTTAAAAATCTTTTGGATCAGGCCTCGGGATACATAGAAGACGGACACCAACTTAATGACAAATCCAAGGAAATAATATTTAACGTTTATGCGCCGATTAGAGATTTGTCGGTAGAAAGTTTTTTTAAAAATTTAAAAAATGAATTGGACAAAAATAATAAATTTATGCCATCCAACGGAGAAGAAGAGGTTATACAAGAAAGAGCTTCAAAATATATTGAAAATATTATATCCCAATCATTTGAAAAAATAATGTTGGCTTACGATGTTTTTATAAAAATGAGTTTGAACGCAAAGAATTTAATAAAATAAAAGATTAAATCAAAAACCCTCTTATAAAAGTAAGAGGGTTTTTATTTTCCATCAACTTTAATCTATAAAACCGCTTCTTTGAGGGCTTTTGCGGCTCTGAATTTCGGTTTGGTTGAAGCAGAGATATGAATCTTTTCTCCGGTTCGAGGATTAATTCCTTCTCTGGCGGCTCTTTTGGAAATTTTAAAAACTCCAAATCCAGGAACGGATACTTCCTCTCCCTTGCCTAATGTTTTGGCGATAGTATCAAAAACCGCCTCCACAGCCATAGTTGCCTGCTTTTTTACTTCTATTCCGGCAACTTTCATAACTGCCTCAATTAATTCTGGTTTTTTCATATTATTAAATAAAATCTTGTAAACAATTCCCGACCTTTGTTTTCCCGCCCTCAAAACCGGCGGACTTAAATGACTCTAATAATTATATATAAGCACTAGATAAAAGACAAGCAATCAAGCCAATAATTAGCGAGCATACTCTACCGCTCTGGTTTCCCTGATTACCACTACTCTTATCTCCCCAGGATACTTTAATTCCGATTCTACCTTCTTGGCTATTGATCTGGCTAATTCCAAAGCCCCAAAATCGTCTATTTTCTCAGGAACAACAAATATTCTCAGCTCTCTTCCGGCCGAAATGGCGTATGAATTCTTAACTCCTTCAAAACTGGAAGCAATTTGCTCCAATTCCCCCAGGCGTTTAAGGTAATTTTCCAAGGTATCTCTTCTAGCCCCAGGTCTTGCCGCTGAGATAGCGTCTGCAGTAGAGACGACGTAGGCCTCGGGAATAGCGTAAGGATACTCCTCATGGTGAGCTTCCATGGCATTTATCACCCTTTCATCAATATTGTATTTTTTGAGTATCTTTCTTCCTATATCCACATGGCTTCCTGGAACTTCATGGTCAATTGACTTTCCTATGTCATGCAAAAGCGCTCCCCTTTTGGCTATTTCAGCATTAAGACCAAGCTCTTCGGCTAACATTCCGGCAAAATGAGTAACTTCTACCGAATGTCTTAAAACGTTTTGACCATAACTGGTACGATAGGCAAGTCGTCCAAGAAGTTGAACGATTTCTTTGGGTAAATCATAAACTCCAACCTCGTAAGCGGCCGCTTCTCCGGCTTCCATTATTTTCTTGGCAATTTCTTGAGTGGCCTCTTCCACTTTTTCTTCTATCTTGGCCGGTTGAATTCTTCCATCTTTTATTAATTTTTCCAAAGCGCTTTTGGCCACCTCTCTTCTGACTGGGTCAAAAGAAGAAATTACAATACTGTCCGGGGTTTCGTCAATAATTAATTCAACTCCGGTTAATCTTTCAAAAGCTCTTATGTTTCTTCCTTCTTTTCCTATTATTTTTCCTTTAAATTCTTCATCGGGCAGAGGCACTGCTGTAGTTGTAAGCTCGGCAGCCGAAGAACGACTGTATCTTTGCATGGCAGTTGCCAAAATTTCTATGGATTTTTTTTCTATCTCCTCTCTTCTTTCCTTCATCATTTTCCCAACATAGTCGGTAATATCTTGCCTATATTTTTGAGAAACTTCTTTTAGAAGTAAATCTTTTGCCTCTTGAGAGCTCAAGCCGGCAATTTTTTCCAATTGCAAAGAAAGATCTTTTTTTAATTGTTCTATATAAGATTTGGCCTGATTTATCTTTTCTATATCAACAACAACCGATTTTTCTTTTTCTCTTATATCCGAAGATTCCTTTTCCAAGGATTCTTCTTTCCTCATTAATCTTTCTTCAACCTTATCCAACTGAACTTTTCTTTCTTTTTCTTCCTTTTTTATTTCATCCAAAATACCGGCGGACTTTTCTTGCGCCTCCAATACTATTTCATTGGCCTTTGACCTGCTTTCTTCAAGCTGTCTTTTAGTTGTCTGCTCGATTGAAGCCGATTGACGAGAAACCAAAAAGTGACGGACAAAATAACCCGCAACCACACCAAAAACCAGCGCGCCTATCAAGTAGGCGACTAAATTGTTTTCCATGGTAGAAAATCTTCAGATTCTTCCTTGGGATATTCAATTGATTTGTTAAAGAATTCATCTGAAAAATAATTAAATTTAAAATTGAACAAGTTTATAATAGTCCTTTGTTCTTTTACAGTCAACTGGTTTTGTATTATCATTGATGCAATGGCTAGAAAACCTGTTGTTTTAGTGGTTTTGGACGGATGGGGCATTGGACAAGAAAATCAATCAAACCCAATATACGTCGCCAAACCCAAAAACATAGAATACATAAAAAATAATTTCCCATCAGGCGCTTTGCAAGCATCCGGCATTGCCGTTGGTCTTCCTTGGGGGGAAGAAGGAAACAGTGAAGTTGGCCATTTGACCATGGGGGCCGGAAAAATAATCTACCAACATTTTCCCAGAATAAGTTTAGCGGTAAGAGATAGAAGTTTTTTTAAAAACGAAACGGTGCTTGCGGCAGTTAATCACGCCAAAAAAAATAAATCTCGCATTCATTTTGTGGGATTAATAGGAGAAGCCAATATCCATTCATCTATGGAACATCTGACCGCCTTAATGGAAATAGCCCAAAAAGAAGGGGTGGGTTATTTTATACATGTTTTTACTGACGGAAGAGACAGCGCTCCTTACTCTTCTTTTTCGTTAATATCCAAGCTTCCCCAGGAAAAAATCGCAAGCGTCTCAGGAAGATATTATGCTATGGATAGAGACAAGCACTGGGATTTAACCGCCAGAACTTACGATGCGATAACCGGAAAAGCTCAGATTATAAAAGAAGATGGAATAAAAAGTCATATCCAAAAAACTTACGACAAAAATCTAAATGACGAATTTGTTATGCCGGTAATCATTGAGTCCCAAAAAAGATCGGTGGAAAATAATGACTCTATATTCTTTTTTAATTTTAGAGAAGATCGCTTAAGACAAATATCCGAGGCTTTTGTTAATCCTGATTTTGCTTATTTCCAAACCAACAAATTTGAAAATATTTTTGTCGCCTCAATGACACAAATAAGAGAGGACTATAAAATCCCCACCGCCTTTCCTCCACAGATAGTCAAAAATCCTTTAGGAAAAATTTTAGCGGATAACGGAGCCAGTCAATTGAGAATAGCCGAGACCCAAAAATACGCCCATGTTACTTTCTTTTTTAACGGTTTAGACGACAAACCTTTTGAAAACGAATACCGTATTTTAATCCCGTCCAAAATGATTCCCCGCCAGGAAGACGACCCGCAAATGATGGCTCCTGCTATCACTACAAGGACCATACAAGCAATAGAAGAAGGAGTTTTTAGTTTTATATTGGTTAATTTTGCTAATCCCGACATGATAGCTCATACGGGAAATTATCAGGCATCATTAAAAGCGGTGGAGATAATAGACGAGCAGATAGGAAAGATTATCCAATCGTCTTTAGCTAAAGATACAATTGTGATTATCACTAGCGACCATGGTAACGTAGAAAGATTGTTTAATCCTGTAACGGGTGAGCCGGAAACCAAACACGACCCAAGTCCGGTTCCGATATATTTAGTTGGAAAAATTTTCCAAAAACCCCAAGATCAATTTAATATAAAAGAAAAGGAAAAAATCACCATAGGAATGTTGGCCGACGTAGCTCCCACGATTTTAGAGTTAATGGAAATAAAAAAACCGGACGATATGTCCGGCCAAAGCTTATTGAACCATCTGATTTAAACTTCGGTTATCTTGGTTCAAGAAACTATTTTTCAGACCCGGGTATTTTTCTGCTGAAAAATCCCTCTACCTCAGCCCAGCCGGCTTCCGGGCGGTCAGAAAAACATTTTCTTGAACCATTATTATAGTTAGCTACTTAAGTGAGAATTGTTGTTTTGTAGAACCCCCGGAATCGTTTTGGCATGGTCTGTCCGCTAAGAGCGGACAGCAAAACGATGAGGACAAGCGAGCGAGTCGCTGGTCAAAGCGAAGCGGGTTCAAGAAACAATAATTCTTACTTAATTAAAATGCTACTACCCACTACTCTCTAAGTGTTCTCTGGCAAGTTGACTAACAACTCTCCCTGAAGAAGTTCTCTGTAAAAGACCCATTTTTATAAGATAGGGCTCATAAACATCTTCTATGGCGCCCTTGTCTTCCCCTAAAGCCGCCGCCAAGCTGGAAAGTCCCACTGGTCCTCCGTTAAATTTTTCTATAACAGTTTTTAAAAGACGTCTGTCATATTCTTCTAGACCCAAAAAATCTATTTCAAACATTTCCAAAGTTTTTTTAGCTATTTCCCCGTCTATAATATCTTTGTTTTGTACCTGAGCAGTGTCTCGGACTCTTTTTAAAAGACGATTGGCAATTCTTGGAGTAAATCTTGCGGCCGAAGCGATAACTTCCACCGCTTCTTTGTTTATTTTTATTTTTAATATGGAAGCGGATCTTTCTATAATTTTTTTAATGTCTTTATGTTCATAATAATCCAATTTTATAACGGCCCCAAATCTTGATCTTAAGGGAGATGATAGAAGATTTAATCTGGTGGTAGCGGCAATTAATGTAAAATCTGGAAGGTCAATAGTCATCATTCTGGCTGATGGACCTTTTCCTATAATCAGATGAAGTTTTTTTGATTCCATGGCCGGATAAAGCATTTCTTCTATGCTTTTGTTGATGCGATGAGCTTCGTCTATAAAAAGAACGTCTCCTTGTTCCAAAGAGGAAAGAATGGCCGCCAAGTCCCCCGATTTTTCAATAACCGGTCCTGAGGTAGTTCTTATGGAACATCCCATTTCTTTGGCAACTATGTTGGCTAAGGTAGTTTTTCCCAAGCCTGCCTGACCATAGAATAACAAATGTTCAATTGATTCGTTTCTTTTTTTAGCGGCCTCCATCATTGTCCAAAGATTGTTTTTTATCCTTTCCTGGCCTATATATTGGTCCCAAGAAAGAGGCCTTAGAGCCGAATCTATGCTCTTTTCCTCTGGAGAAAGACGGCTTGATAACCTGTGTTTTATGGGTCTTGACATGATTTGTTTGTACGGCTATTATAACACATACCAACGAATAAATCGCCAACTTGACATCTTGCTGATAATATGCTATCATCCTAAAAGTAATTTTTAAATAAAACAGGATCGCCTGATCCTGTGGACACACTTTTGGAATTTTTCTACGCCAAGGAAAGAACGGCTCCGGCTATTCTTCTCCTCTGAAGAATTCTATATGTCTCTGCCTGATCGCAGAGATTACACCCACACAGTTGTCCACAGAATCAGGCGATTTCTATATAAATAAACGCAGTACGTAGAGCTACTCGCGAGCTCATCGCGGGAGAAAGAGATAGAGATGCACACCGCTCAGGTTTTCATGATAGTGGGAATTATCCTCTTCCTCTCACCATTTCTTTTGGTGCTCCACCCGTTCTTCGACAAGAGTGGACAGGTAAGGTCACTGTTCCTTGAGGTTCTGTTCTTCTCGGGAATGGTGATTTTCTTAGTTTCCCTCCTATACATCATCGCCCAAATCGCCCCCCGGTCATAGACGTAAAACAAGCCCCCCGTGAGCTCATCGCGGGAGAAAAGAAGAGAAGAAAATGACTAAGATGAAAGTGGGCCTTCTGAATCTGGGGATCTTGACTATGATGATGTTGGGACTGCTCCTTTGGGTGTCGGCATACGCCGACAGCAAGGGAGACGTTCCCACCAACATCGAAAGAATCTGGGCCGCCCTCATGACGATCCTGGTGTTGAGTGACATGGGTTTCATAATCTGGTTCAATGCGAGCCCAAGGTTCAGGAACCAGCCGTCATCCTCCACATCCAGCGCCAGAAAGAACGCTCTCGCCGATCTCGACATCGACGAAGACGACGACTAGCGTCCCTCGCCGCGCCTACACCCCGCACCCTCCCGCCACGGACATCCAACGTGGCGCTTTCTTTTCTATAAATAATCTAAATATTTCATTATGTCCTACGTAGCGATCGTTACGTAGGACATAATGGACAATTTCTAATCAGCTCTTAATCGGTTAAGTGATTTTTCTTAACGTTCCCGATTTAGTGACTTTGAATATTTCCAAATAGCCAAGTACGTTTATTCTTCTAACGTCTTCTATGAAACTTTCCGGAAGTCCTACCTTCCCAAACCAAACACTTTTTTGAATCATATAAAAATCCATATTTTTCAAAGCCACTCTAAGCCAATACCTCTTTCTTTTTTCTTTTTCGGGTACATCAAAAGTGACAATTGTGATGTCGTTTGACTTGTTTGTTTTGTAATCTGGAACAGGTAAACTGTTTGATTTCTTTTTTCTTAAGATTTTTAAACTTGCAATTCCTTTTTTTGTAAGAAACGGAATGCTTTCTTTCTTTTTTGCGGAAGTTATTAACCCTTCTTTTTTGAGTTTATAAATCAAACTGTGTAAACGTCTGCGTTCTTCCAATTTCTGTTTTTCTTCGGATCTTCTGTCAAGCGCCTTATTGTGCTCATAATCTAATCTACTTGAGGAAGCTCCATAACCTGCCGAGAGAAAGGCCTCGACAAAAGCTCCGAAAAATTCAAATCCTCCCTCTAATAATTCAAGAACTTCTAAAGTTTTATCCCCTTTCATGGTCGTTATATAATTAAACAAATTAAATTATCAACTGCTTTCTTTATTATGTCCGATGTAACGATCGCTACATCGGACATAATAACGCAATATAACAATTAAATAATAAAATGATGGAATAATTGGAATTAATAGGCTTTAAATCCACTCAACTTTTCCAGCTACGTCTTCTATTTCTTCTAATGTCGTTAATCCAGAAATTAACTTTAAAACTCCATCTTGTTTCATAGAAACAAAATCAGTGCTTTTTATTTCTTTTTCTATTTCCAATTGCCCGGCTTCTTTCATAATCAATTCTTGAATTTTTTCATTGATTACTAAAAGTTCATATATACCGACTCTTCCCTTATAACCGGTGTTGTTGCATTTATCACAACTGGCTGGTTTATAAATCTCAATATTTTTTAAATACTTTTCCTTATCAACTCTTGCGGGCATTGCTTCCACATATTTTTTTATCATTTCCCAAAGTTCATTGTTGATGGTTTTTTCTTTTACTTTACAGAACTTACAAAGACGCCTAACTAATCTCTGGGCGATTAGAAGATTTAAGGCCGGAGCTAAGCTAGCCGCTTTAACCCCCAAATCCACAAGACGAGGAACAGCAGAGGCCGATTCGTTAGCATGAACCGTAGAGAACACCAAATGACCCGTTAAAGCCGCCTGCACGGCGATCTCAGCCGTTTCTTTGTCTCTTATTTCACCAACCAGAATAACGTCTGGGTCCTGTCTCATAAGAGACCTGAGTCCAGAAGCGAATGAATAGCCCGCTTCATTATTAACCTGTGTCTGCTCTATTCCTTTCAGATGATATTCAATAGGATCTTCAATTGTAATAATTTTTATTTCTGAACTAATTTTGTGTCTTAGAAACGCGTAGAGAGTTGTTGTTTTTCCAGAACCGGTAGGACCAGTATTAAGTGCCATCCCGTATGGTTTATTAAGTTGCTCTTCAACTATTTTTAAATCATCGTCTCTAAATCCCAGATCTTGTAGAGTTAAATTAATAGCATCAGGATCCAAAAGACGCATAACTACGACCTCTCCAAATTCTGAAGGAGCAATAGCCACACGCACTTCAACATCTTTATTTGGTAAGTTTATGGTAAATCTTCCGTCTTGAGGTTCGTCTTTAACATTAAGTTTTAAATTGGAAAGAAGTTTGATTCTGGAAAGAATCGCTTTATAAGTTCCCAAACTGAATTTATCAAAAATATTATTCAGGTTCCCGTCAATTCTGTATCTTAATTTAACAAAATCCTGCGATGGTTCTAAGTGTATATCAGAAGCCCGATTTCCCATGGCTCCCCACAAAATTATTTCAACGATATCGGAAATTTGTCCCGCGTTACTGTGCTCATCAAGTGTTTTTTTAACGGAATCCACCGAATCCAGAGCAGTTTTTATTTCTCCTACGCTTTTTTTATCATTTTCTCTCCCAACTTTGACTTTCCCCGATATGACCTCTCTTTTTTTCTGAACAAATTTATAAAAACTACCTATGTATTCCAACGAGCTAAGAGAAGCAACGAAAATATTGATTTTATACTCCTTATTTTTTAAATCACCAATAATTTCAACCGTCTTTGAATATTTAGGATCATAAGTAACCAGGGCAATTTTTTTGTCCCTTATGGCGATAACAGCGCATTGCCCTTCTTTTATTTGCTCTTCTGGCAACACCGACAAGGCCTCCAAATTAACGACAATTTTTGATGGAGGAAGATAGGGAAGGCCATGGGATTCGGCTCTTCTTTTAGCGTCTCTTTCTTCGGCCTCGCGCCTCATTTTCATCAACTGGTCTTGAATGTGAGAACCTTCTTCAGACATATTATATTCATTTTACATCTTTATCTGGCAAAGTTCCATTATTTTATGACTATAATTCTCTCATTTTCCTTTTTACCATGAAAAAAACTAATTAAGGTTTTGTTTTTCATTTTCAATCCTCCAACTCGTTGGGGCCATTCAATAATAATTATGTTTTTTGTATTTTTGGATATTTCCTTAAACCCCAAGACGTCTAGGTCTTTTTTTGACCTTAATCTATAAGCGTCAATATGATAAATACCGCTCGCTTTCAATTTTGGCTTGTAACATTTCATAATCACAAACGTGGGACTGGCAGATTTTGGTTTAATTCCAAAATACTTTAAAAATCCCAAAACAAACGTAGTTTTGCCACTTCCCAAATCGCCTTTTAATAAAAAAAGGCGCGCCGATTTATTATTCTTTCTAGAATCAACTTGAAGCGCGACTTGATAGCCAATTTGCTTGGTGAACAAAGAAGAATTGCTGGTGATTCTTTTGTTCATAAAAAATTAGATTAATAATGGAAGAATTAAAACCAGAGAAGAAAAGATTGTAAAAAAAAGACAATTTTTGACAATCACTCTTTTTGAAAGATTTCCAGAAAACAAGCTAAGAAAAATATCGGTTGAGGTAATTATAAATACAAGAGTCAGAACGGCAGGATTTAAAAAACCAACAGAAAGAAGAGAGGAGGTCCATAGAATTTGGACTGCCAAAAAAGATATGACTAAAGCATAGACCTTTTTTCTTTTGTCAAAGCCCTCACCGATAAAGTCCAAAAACTCTTTGGTTATCAAAAAAATAAAAACAAAAGCCAACGCAATTTTTCCAATAAATTTTGAAGTTAATAAGTCGGATGAAAAGTAAGCGCTACCCAAAAATATCAAAAAATAGTAGAAAATATTTAAATAAACCTTAGGATGGTTAAAAACGAACGACTTTATTCCCAAGAAAACAAGGAATATCAACGAGACAAGAGTAATGGCTAAAAAGTTGAGATACCCGGCTTTAATATAAAGAGACAGAAAAAATGAGAAAAATATAAAAATAATAAAACTAAAAATTAGTTCGTTTTTTTTGTTCTTGAAAAACGAAAAATAGATATAAAGACAATAAACAAAATAGGCCAACAACCACCAAAATGAATAGGAAAAATTTATCAGCCCCAAAATCAGTCCAAAAACAATCGCCTTAAGAAATAAGGACAGAATCGGGGTTTTTAAAAGTGACTTTAACTCTTTTAGAACCATGAATTTCCTTTTTGATTATTTTATCAGCTAAACGGTCAAGAATCATCTTTTGTATAGTTCTTTTAATCGGCCTAGCTCCAAAAACAGGATCAAATCCTTGTTTAGCTACAAAAGCAATTACCAAAGGATCAATGTCAATCTTAAATCCCTTCTCTTCCATTTTTCTGGTCACTAAATTTTTCATCTGAATTTCAACTATGGAAGCAATTTCTTTTTCACCTAAAGAGTTAAAAACTATAATTTCGTCCAAACGGTTAAGAAATTCTGGCCTAAAATAATCTTTAAGTTGAGACATAATTCTATCTTTAACATCTTGGTCATCTCTTTGTCTTTTTATTTTTTCATCTTTTTCATACTCAAAACCAACAGCTGAATTGCTTTCTTTAAAAAACTCACTACCAACATTGGAAGTTAAAATAATTATGGAGTTTTTGAAATTAGCGGTCTTTCCTTTGGAGTCGGTTAATCGTCCATTATCAAGCACTTGGAGTAAAATATTAAACACTTCGGGGTGAGCTTTTTCTATTTCGTCAAAAAGTATCAAACTGTAGGGTCTGTGCCTTATAATTTCAGTAAGATACCCTCCTTCATCATAACCAACGTATCCTGGAGGAGAACCAATAAGTTTGGAAACAGAGTGTTTTTCCATAAACTCGGACATGTCAATTCTAACAAGTGATTTTTCATCGTTAAACATAAACTCAGCTAAGGTTTTGGCCAGCTCGGTTTTACCCACTCCGGTAGGACCAAGAAACATAAAGGAGCCTATGGGCCTGTTTTCATCAGAAAGCCCAGCCCGAGATCGCCTTAGAGCGCTTGCGATTTCTGTTACGGCATGATCTTGTCCGACAATTCTCTTTTTTAAAATACTTTCAATACGGCTCATTTTTTCATTTTCCGATTCCATCATTTTAGTGATAGGAATTCCCGTCCATTTGGCTACCACCAAAGCTATGTCTTCTTCATTAACCGATTCTTTAACAATTCTTGACTGAGAACCTTTGTTTTTTAAATTGGCTTTTTTTTCTAAACTCTTGAGGTCTTTTTCCAAAGAAGGGAGCTCGCCATAAATAATTTTACCAACTCTCTCTAAATTTCCATTTCTTTCCTCCATTTCGGCCTCCCTTTTAAATTCTTCTATTTTCCTCTGGACGTCGTGTATCTGAGTAAGCGCTTTTTTATCTGCCTGCCAAACCAAAGAAAAAGCATCATTTTCTTTTTTGAGTAAAGTTAAAGTTTTTTCTATTTCAGCCAAACGAGTTTTGCTTTTTGTATTTTTTTCTTGCGAAAGAGCTGATTTTTCTATTTCCAAGCGTGTAATCTCTCTCCTCATTCTTTCAACCTCGGAGGGTAAGCTGTCGGATTCTAATTTTTTAGCGGCAGCCGCTTCATCAATAAGATCAATGGCTTTGTCGGGCAAAAATCTGTCGGACAAGTATCTTGCCGAAAGTGAAACAGCCGAAACTATGGCTTCATCAGAAATTCTAATTCCATGATGAACTTCGTATTTTTCCTTCAATCCTCTTAAAATAGCGACGCTGTCATCCAATGACGGCTCATCAACGGTAATAGGTTGGAATCTCCTTTCTAAAGCCGAGTCCTTTTCTATATATTTTTGATATTCTTTTGTGGTTGTTGCTCCTATGGCCCTTAATTCGCCTCTGGCCAAAGCCGGTTTTAAAAGATTAGACGCGTCAATGGCGCCTTCGGCGGCTCCTGCACCAACAATCATATGAATTTCGTCTATAAAGAGGATTAATTTCCCACCAGAAGTTTGAATCTCTTTTATGAATGCTTTTAATCGGTCTTCAAAGTCGCCCCTGAATTTTGTGCCGGCAACTAAAGACCCTAAATCCAACATTATAATTTCTTTTCCTTTTAGACTCTCTGGAATCTCCCCGGAAACTATTTTTTGCGCCAATCCTTCTACAATAGCCGTTTTTCCCACTCCCGGCTCACCTATTAAAACCGGATTGTTTTTAGTGCGCCTGGAAAGCACTTGAATAAGGCGACGCAATTCTTCATCGCGGCCAATAACCGGATCCAATTTCCCCTCCTTGGCTTTTTGAGTAAGATTGATTGAATATTTTTCCAATACCTGAAATTTGTTTTCGGGCATTTCATCGGTAACATGGGCCGAACCCCTAACTTCGTCAAAAAATCCCTCGGCCGTTTCTTTGCTAAATCCGAATTGTTCCAACAAAACCGAAGCTGAAGAAGGTGTTTGAGTGATAGCCAAAAGTAAATGCTCACAGGAAATAAAATCATCTTTTTTTATGGAGGCGATTTTAGCGGCTCTATCTAAAACAAAAAGTAGTTCCTGAGAAAGATAGAGTTGGTTAATAGAGGTCTGTTGAGCCGCAAAAATTTTAGGGAGACGAGCCAGTTCTCTTTCTATTTCCTTGTCTAATTCTTCAAGATTAGCTTCGGCTTTTACAAGCATCGGCTGAACCAAGCTTTGGGAATCTGAAATAAGAGAAGAGAGAAGATGAAGCGCCTTTAACTCACCGTGATTTTTCTCAGCGGCGGTTTCTTGAGCTCCTTGAAGCGCTTCCTGAGCCTTGATTGTAAAACGATTAAAATTGTTCATAAAGCCCTTTAATTATACCACCATTTTGTAGTCAATATAATAATGATAGTTCTAGAAAATACAAGGTGTTATTTGCGTTCTCCCAAAGTAACACTTAAAGTCATTTCTTTTTCTTGCCTTAGAATTTTAACTAAAATTGTGTCTCCAGAATTTTTTTGGGATATTAAGTAAGAAGGAGAGTGATCTTTGTCAACTTTCTGTCCATCCATCTCCAAAATAACATCTCCCTCAACTAGTCCCGCTTTTTGTGCCGGAGATTCCGACTCAACAGCAGAACTATTTTCGTTTCCTTTAAGTAAGGCCCCTTGATCGGTTATAACATATCTTATTCCCAAAAAAGCCACTTTTATTTTTCCAGAAATACCAACGGATTCAATTGATTTTTTAGCCGAATTGATTGGAATGGAAAAACCAATGCTTTGGGCTCCAGAGACCATAGCTACATTTATTCCAATAACCTCTCCTTTGCTGTTTAAAAGTGGTCCGCCGGAATTTCCCGGATTAATGGCCGCGTCTGTCTGAATAACATTTTCAATAGTTTCCGATTGTCCTTGACCGTCTTGGGCAATGACGCTTCTTGCTAATCCAGATACTATTCCCACCGAAACAGTATTTCTAAATTCGCCCAAAGCATTTCCTATAGCTATAGCAGTTTGTCCCAGTTTAATTTTTGACGAATCACCAAATTTTATAGTGGGAAAATTGCCACCAGTTATTTTTATAATAGCTATATCCAAAGATGGATGTCTGTCCAAAACCGTAGCCGAATATTTTTTACCATCATTGGTAAGAACTGTGTATTCAGCTTTAGTATCGCTAACAACATGCTTATTAGTAATAATCAGCCCATTTGAAGAAACAAAAAATCCGGACCCGCCTCCCACTTCTTTCTTTTGAGTTCCCTTCTGGCAATTCTGATAAAATTGGGTCCTGTTGTTAAGATTAAAAAATTGTTGAAACTCTTCGGGTAGATTAGAGAACGGATCGTAAGGGCATTTTTCTATAACCGGCAGGTCTTTAGAAACTATAATTGAGACAACCGCCGGCGAGGCCTTTTCAACAGTGGCGACTACAGCTTGTTCATGAGTGTCCACATAAATTACTTTTTCTTCTTTTGGAGGAATAATTGAATCAATAATTGATTTAACGGGCTCTTCTTCCTGAATTACATCTTGTTGGGTTTCATTCTTTGGAAGTCCAAATCCTTTTAAAATGTTATTGTAAACATCGTTAAATATATTGGCTTGTGTTTTTGGCGCGGAAAAAATCAGCGATCCAAATATTCCTCCCAAAAAAGCCGCGGCAACCAAAACCAATAAAACATTATCTTTTTTTAGTAAATTTCTTAACTTAAAAATTTTGTGATAAAGCATGTCGTTTTTGTTCAAGAGCGAAGCGATTGACTACAAAACCGAGCACCCCCTCACTCATTGATACAAAGATAATGAGTTAGTACCCGAGACAGAGCCGTAAGGCGACTTTCGTCTCTATCTTATGTTGTCACCCAAAGACATTGCTGCAATGAGTGAGGGGGTAAACTTTTTATAGTAATTAATT
>JBAZTS010000003.1:0-110594 GCA_041661795.1 Minisyncoccota bacterium | reverse complement strand
CATCGGCATAACCTTGGAAGGTTACTGAAGAAACTGTGACTTTGGAAGCAGAACCAGCGCTTACAACAACTCCCAAAGCATCAACCCATCCTCCTCCGACAACTGTCTGAGAAGTAGGATTGGAAGCCAAGCCGATTGTAGCGGCTGAGGCGGTTGTTGTCATAATGTTTCCTCGGATTCCGCCCAATTGAGCGATAGCCGGAATAACATTAGCGATAGCGTTGTTCTGTGAATCCCAAACAGTCAAACCGGCGTTAACTAAACCTGCTCCAATCGCCATGACTGGGGCATTGTTATCAACATCGGCTGTTATTTGGTAAACAACAGATTGTCCTGAAGTAAAGTTAACATCCTCACCAAAAATTATATTTTGGAATGAGTCGTTAACATCTCCAGCTCCTTGAGCAGTAGATAGATCTGAAGGACCCCAAACGGTAACTCCGTCTGTTTTCCTGCGGATCTTAACATCTTTCAAGTTGGCTTCAAGAGCGGCACCACGAATTAAACCTTCGTTGTCAGCACCGTCAGCCACCAAATCAAACGGATCACCATCGGCATCGTCATCAGCGAAAACATTAACCTGTAAAGAATCAATGTATCCGGCAACGGCGGATGTCAATGTAAATTCAGCCAAAACTACGTCCTGGCTGTTGATTGAAACGTTTGAAGCAGCTGGTCCATTAAAGGAGAAGGTCAATTGACCTCCCTGAATAACGGAAGCTGTGTCTGTGTAGTTGTTAGCGGCATAAGCGTTACCAGCCCAAAGCAAGGAAGCGCCGTATCCGTAACTGTTTCCAGTAGCGTAAACATCAGAGGCCTGGTCAACAGCAAACTGAACGGTTGAAACGCCAGGATTGCTGACGGATCCAACTGTAGCTTTTACTGTGAAGTTTCTCTGAGTTCCGTTGCTGATAACGTAGTTAAATCCGGAGAAGGTAATGTACCTTCCGGAAACAACTCCGTCGGCTAATTTAACATTAGCTGTGTCGTAAAGAACCCAGCTAGTGAAATTAACTAAATCAGCTGTTCCCAAGTTTCTGAGAGTAACTCTTTTCAAAGTTACGTGCTCGTTAGCTGGGGTTAAACTGAAGTTTGCCAAAACGGCATTTGTGTCTCCAACTTTTACGTTAGAGATAGCTCCAGCGTCAGCAAGAGTCAATGTGGCTCCAGCAGAACCAGCGATTCTAAAAGAACCACCAGCAACCGGAAGTCCAGTAACTGTTCCCGCGCTGAAAGAAGCTGAAGTTACAGACAACGAATTGGTGTTTCCAACAACAGCTAAAGGAGCCATATCAGAAACTATAGTGAAGTTTCTGGTTTGGCCGGCTGTAAATGCCAACGCTAAGCTGGCAAATTCGGCCTGGTTTGTTTCTGAAGAGAATGTCTTACCAGTGGTCAAGCGAAGATCGCCTTCATAAAGATAAGTTCTGGCCAAATCGGTTGTTAAACCGATTCCATCTCTTTTAACTATGAAGGAATTCAAAGTGGTGGCAGTAGCCGCAGTCACGCTGAATTTAACCATAGTTATTCCAGTTGCTCCTCTTGGAACATCACCTCCTGCTACCGGTGTAGCAACAAAGCTAATTCCAGTTCCAACTGGGATAGTTCCAGTACCTGTTCCGGTACCAGTTCCTGTTCCAGTGCCGGTTCCGGTTCCTGTTCCCATGGAGGCAACAGATGACCTAGTGATAGGTCCGAAATATCCAACAGCTGGAGAAATTCCCTTAGCGGCCTGATATTTAGCCAAAGCAGATTTGGTCAGGGCTCCGAAATACATAGATTCGTATCCGGCTGATCCAACTCCACTTAAAGCAATTACATATCCATTCGCGTTGAGGAATTGTTGCAGGGCCTTAACATCCTCTCCTGTTGAACCCAAAGTGAGGTTTCGGGTAAAACTATATGAAGATCCAGATGAAGAAGATCCTGTTCCTGCCAATTGTGTTTGCAATGCGTTGATTTGAGCTAAAAGTGCTGAAATCTGAGCTTGAAGCTCAGCTGTAGTAGCGGCATTCGCTACTGGAAAAACACCTCCTATAGCCCAGACCATCGTCATTACTGCAACAGCAATTGACGAAAATCTTTTTAAATTACTCATTTCTAAAAATCTTATTTTATTTTATTTTTAATCGAATTTTGGATAACTACCCCTTCGTTATTATCGACCCACTGCCTGTCGGTGAGGACGTACAGCAAGTTAATAAAAAGATGATAGTTCTTATTACGTATGGAATTAAAAAACTCACTTTTCAGTGAGGTAAATAAAACAAAAACAATCGTCTTTGCTTAGCTCTACCTCACATAGAACTAAATATTGAGTTAATGACTTATGTCTAGTATATAATGACGCACCAAGCGTGTCAACGTGACACGCTTTCGCCGTCCTAAACAATGAAACGAGAGTATGTATATCTTGTTACCTATCTGGAAACTACTCTTATTTCTTTCCCCTTTTTATTCTCAAAAAAGAGCTTGGACCACCTCCCAACTTCTCTATAACTCCTTTATCAACCAGCTTTTGGACATCATTCCTAAGCGTTCTTGACGTAACATTATTAAAAAAACCAGATAAATCGCCTATTTTTATAATAGATTTTTCACTAAGAAACTGAACTAACTTAGATTGTCTTTCTGATAAAGGAAAACCTCCTGTTTCAGCCGATTTCCACTTTGTTTCCACTTCCTTTCCACTTCCTTTCCACTTTGTCCCTGAAATCGGCTCATTTGCTTGCTTTTCTAAAATTTGGTCATTTTTCTTTTCCGCCACCACCTGTATAAGTTCTTTTTTTTCTCCTTTTGATTCCCCCCTTACCTCTTTCCCCTTACCACTTTCCCCTATTTCTTTCACCATATCCACAAATTCTTTAAAAAGCATAGGCGGCTTGGAAAACACCTCTTCTATATTAGGAGCTTTGTCTGGGGACTTTTCCGGAATAGCCAGTCGTTCCTCTCTTATCCTTAATTCCTCTATAGCTCCTCTTAAATTGTTTATTTCTCTTAAAATAACCCCTCCGTTTGTCTTACTCACATCACCTACGTTTATGGCCAAGGATACCGCTCCCTCCAAATCGGCTAAAGAATATATATTTTTAGCTATCAGGTAATCCAAGGCCTTTATTTCCAAGGCCTCTTTCATTTTTCCACGGGCTGAAAACTCAGCCACCCTAAAAACCGCCCATACCACCTCAAACGATCTCTGATTAAAAAATTCTTTGGAATACATTAGAATAGTAGTTGGTAGTTAATATTTGATAACTAATATAGAAAGTCAAACCACTCAATACCCAAGACCATATACCCAAATATCGTATATCGTCATTAACCCCCCTGTCAACTTTTTCTCCATTATGTCCGATGTAACGATCGCTACATCGGACATAATGATTTATCAGTATACATAGTTATACACAGATATCATTAGATAATATTGTATAATAAATGTAATGGAAGATAATAATCAGTCACAAAATCCCCTAAAACCAATTGATTGGCATTTTTTGGAATTCTTCATCACCTTCATATTAATCTTGACGGTAGTTCTTGGCGGATTTCTTGTTTACGAAAAATATTTCAGCGCCTCCGCCCGTTCTGCCCGAGAAACTCAACAGAATTATGAAAAGTATTTAAATTGGGAAAAACAATACAGCGAAGCAATGACTGCCGACACATACGGAGGCAAGACCCCTCAACAAACACTGAATATGTTTATAGAAGCCTTAAAGAAAGGAGACGCGGGACTAGCAAGTAAGTATTTTATATTGAACGAAGAAGGTAAAGTTGATCAAAAATGGATTGATGGATTAAATAAAACAAAAGAAGCTGGAGAATTAACTAATGTGGCAAATAAATTATCAAAAGCGATTCCGGCGGGTTCAGTAATGGAAGGATATTTTGGATTTGAGACAAGAGACGCGAGAGGAGAATTGATAAGTGACATAAATATGAAACTAAACAAGTTCTCTAATGTATGGAAAATAGAAAGTTTATAAAGATAATAATTCCAGTGTTTTTGGCCGGAATTTTTATAATATTTCCATCGTCAGCATCCGCTTACCACACAGATACTCACGCGTATTTGACAGAAGAAATATCTAACTTTTTTAACCGCCTAAATCCCGACAATAAAATAGACAACAACTTGTTACCCTACTTAATAGATGGGTCACGAAAGGAGGATGGAGTCCCAAGGTGGATGAATCATTTCTATGACCCGGTATATAACAGAGGTTTAGAAACGCCCATCTTGGGTAAATGGCAGAATTCAAAAAACTGGGCAAAAGATGACAGTAATCAGAATAAACTTGCCTACAAAGTACCAGCCACTATTGCCTCCGTTTTAACAGCCGTTCAACAAGGGAAAATTTCAGCGCTTTCAACCGAAAGCGCTTTTGTTTGGAATAAGGCATTAAAGCAATGGATACAGGGGGAAAAAGAAGAGTCAATGTTTACCTTGGGACATATTATTCATCTTATAGAAGATGCCTCTGTTCCCGACCACGCTAGAAATGATTCACACGTAAAAGGCAGCCCTTATGAGGACTACGCCTCAAATAAAAAGCTAACTGGTAATGTTGACGATGAAGATGTTCCAAATTTTGATAATCTGGACGAGTACTTTTACGAACTAGCAACATACTCAAATAATAATTTTTACAGCCAAGACACCATAGGAATACAAAGCGGATACCAATCACCAGAACCGGATTCAGTTAACATGTGTGATGATTATTATTGTGGCATAAGAAGTGTAGATGGCATAACATACAAAATTTTTATAAAAGAAAAACAAGGTCTTCTAAATAATGTTGTTTCTAATAAAGAGAACATCTCCTTAGTTTTAAATAAAAGTGGAGGAGATAAAATTCTTTCCGACTACTGGTCTCTCCTCTCAACAAAATCGGTCCAATATGGAACAGGAGTAATAAATCTTTTTTTTGAAGAGGTTGAAAAAAATAAAAATAATCCAGAATTTACAGGAAATAATAGATCATTTTTCGCCCAGATGATTGATGCTATAGGAGGAGTGTGGAATTCAATTTTTGGAAGTAGTAACTTTCAAGAAGTATCCCAAGTTTCCATCGACAACAATAATCAACAAGACAATAACCAAAACCAGGATAACGACAACGACAATCAAGACCAGTCAAACGACAACCAAGAAGATGGTCAAAACTTCAACACCCGCTACGATATCGAACGATCGTTAGATATTGTAGTAAACGATAAAAACAAAGATGATAAAGAACAATTTTTGGTAACCAGAGTTATAGATGGAGACACAATTGTTTTAGAAAATAGCTCAATAGTTAGATATATCGGAATTGACGCCCCGGAAATCGCCCAAGATCCAACTAAAAGTGATTGTTACGCCGACGAAGCTAAAAATAGAAACGAGGAATTAGTTCTTAACAAAAAAGTTACTTTGGAAAATGGCCCTCAAGACAAAGACGACTTTGGTCGCCTTCTAAGATACGCTTATCCAATATTTGCGTCTTCGGAGGACCTAAATATTAGTGTAAATCAGACGCTTATAGAAGAAGGATATGTTTATTCATATAATTTCAATCACCCACATTCATTAGACGGTCAATTCGAGGCCGCCGAAAATAGAGCCCGCCAATCCCAAAAAGGAATATGGTCAAAACCCTGCCAAGAAGAAAACAAACAGAAACAAGAAACCGTAGCCGAAAACAAAAATCGAGAAAATAATCAAACGAATAACTCCTCAAGTTTTTGCTCTTATGCAACATCTCAATCCCCCTCCCGTCAGGGACTTTCTATAAATGAAGTGGCTTGGATGGGAACAACCAATAGCGCCAGCGACGAGTGGATTGAAATAAAAAATACATCACAATCTGAAATAACCTTATTTGGCTGGCAAATTATCGGAAAGGATGACGACATAAAAATAAACCTATCTGATTCTCCCGTCACCAAACTTTCACCTGGTCAATTATTGCTTTTAGAAAGAACGGACGATTCATCGGCTTCGCCATCGGCAGATATTATATATACAGGTTCTCTTGCTAATACAAATGACGGGATAAGATTATTTAACTCCCAATGTCAGTTAATAGACGAAATTGTCGCTTCCCCCGATTGGCTATCAGGAAATAACGAAGAAAAACGCACCGCCGAAAAAGATTCTTCCGGAAACGGATGGCACACATCAAGTGTGATTAATGGAACGCCAAAACAAGAAAATTCCTCTCCTTATTCAACCCCACCCCCAAGCGGAAGTGGACAGCCGTCACAAAACCAAAATCCACCCGAAAACCAAAATCAGGCATCTATATCAGGAATAATTATCACAGAAATAATGTATAATCCGGAAGGTACGGATAGCGATAGAGAATGGATAGAAATACATAACAGCAATTCTTCACCAACGGACATAACCGGAATGTATTTTAATGAAAACGACACCAATCACAGAATTGAAGCGACTCAAGGAATGCTGATATTAAACCCAAATCAGTATGCTGTTATTGCAGATTCTCCTCCAACTTTTTTACTGGACTTTCCGAATTATTCAGGAACATTGATAGACAGCTCTTTTTCTTTAAATAACACTGGAGAATCATTGAAATTAAGAAACGGTGAATCGGTGATGGATGAGGTTTTGTACTCGTCATCTTGGGGAGCCAACGGCAATGGAAAGTCGCTTCAGAAAATAAGCGGACAGTGGCAGGAAAATAACCCCACTCCAGGATCTGAAAATGTAGTCGTCGCAGCATTGCCCCAACAAAATATCGTTCCGCCAGACCATTTAGTTATTAGTGAAATACAAATTAGTGGTGGTAGCGGCCACAGCGATGATGAGTTTATAGAAATTTACAACCCCACGAACAACCCCATAAGTTTAGACGGGTATTCAATCCAATATTTAAGCGGCAATGCAACCAACACAGAAAACATCTCAAAGAAAAACTTTCGAGACGTTCATCTGGCTCAGCCGTTAAGCTTTTTTCTTCTGGCTAACGGTTCGGGAAGTTTCTCTGCGCCAGCGGATATGACTTATAGCTTTTCTCTTTCAGGCGCTTCAACTGGAGCGTCTGTTTTTTTAGTAGCAACAACTACACCAATAAAAAATTACAATGACGAAAATATTGTAGACAAAATTTCATACGGAAATGTTGCAATAACAACTTCTCCAACACTCCCAACTCCAGACGACAACAAAAGTTTGGAGAGAAAAACCATTAAAGAAACAAATTGCGTTGTCCCGCAAACCAGCGGAGAGTTTTTAGGAAACACTTGCGATACCGACAAATTTTTTGATGATTTTATTTTAAGAGAAACGCCGCTGGCTCAAAGTTCACAAAATTTTCCCGAACCCAGGAACGCTCCAACTCAGCCACAGAATTTTTTAACTAGTTATAATAATCAGAAAATATTACTTTCCGCCTCGTGGTTGGCTTCTTTAGATTTTAGAGGAAGTTCCTCGAATATAACTTATCAAATAAATGACGCGGATTCAGATTCTTTGTTGGCCACTACCACAGCTAATTCAATAGAAAAAATAATTGACGAAGTTGGAAGAGATTATAATCTATCAATAAAATCATTGGACAGGGACCTGATGCCCTCGGAAACATCTCTGGCATCAGTCAGTGTTCCCAGTTTTGTTTTAGCGCTTAATTTCTTTAAAAATCCAAGTGATTCTAGTCAATCTGATATAGAAATTGTCTACGATCAATACCCTTTTATTCCCAATAACCACGACGCTCCAAATTGGAGAATGCTTGTTTTTTATATAAATTCTGACCCGCCTAAACAGCCAGAAATAAGCGACTCTCCAGGATCAAGTTGGGGAAAATGGCCCGATGAAAATATAGACAAAATAATTTCAACAACATACAAAAAATGCGCTTTTGACCCGTCATCAGACCTAACTTTAGGATTGGCTGATAATATCGATAATTGTAAGGGTGGCGGAAGTGGCATTGGAATGTTTGGTAGAGCAATAATGTACGACCAAATTGAAGATAAAAATATAATTCTTCCGGCAAATTATAAGGGAAACACAAATTTTTTAACAAGTGATTATATAACTGTCGGGTTTTATCAATTTGACCACTCTGCTGCTTGGAGTGGAGGACCAGAAGTTTTTAAATTAGCCGCGATTGATAGAACTAAACATTATTTTAGTAATACTCTTCCGTCGCGTCAAAAACCAATAATCCCACCAAACTTTGTAGTTGAGACGATAAAAGATGGAGAAAATAATTATTTTATTCCAAAATGGGACGACTCCACAGACCCCGACAGTTTGGATAGTTTAATAACATATGAATTAAATTTTCATAAGGAAGGTGATGTTTTAGATAGTAGCAAATGGACAACAACACAAAGAGGATATCAATCTCTTGCTGATGGGTCATTAAAACAAATAGAGCCAAAAATATCGGTGAGTGCATCTGGTAACTACAATTTTTACTTAAGAGCCAAAGATGATTGGAATAATTATTCTGATGTCGCCACTACATCAGGAAGTATAGAGATACCAGCGGTCTTAGCTCAAACAATCCCCACCATAAGTGGAGGTTATAACTCTGTTGGTTTTAAGACAGACGCCACATTTACAAATGGAGATCAGAAAATCTCCCAGAGTTTTACATTGACAAATAGAGCTAAAATAGTATCGATAAAAACTGCTCTTAATTCCGCAATGGAAGGGCCGGCTATAAAAGCCAGAGCTTCAATTCAAACCTCTGTAGCGGTTGGGGGAGATTTTGCCCCATCGAGAACCGAGATCTATAGCGCCGTTTTAGAACCAATTCTAAGATTTAGTTCTACAAACGAGCCAGGATATTTTATAGTCACTCCTTCCAATTTAGAGCTTGACGCCGGATTGTACTTTTTAGTTATAGAGTCCCAAGAGGGAGGAGGTGGAAACGCGCAATATTTAGTTTCCTATGTTTACCCCAGAGAAGGATATTCCGAAGGAAATCATTATTTTCAAAATGTTCCCGGAGGAGTATGGATAAACTCACAAAGAGATTTATACATTAAAATTGAAGGAGTGGAAAGGTAGTTTATATAAATTTATTCATTATGTCCGATGTAGCGATCGTTGCATAGGACATAACGATTGGAAATAAAATAATTAGTAAATACTGCGTATTGTCCCATAAAATAGCACGGGGCGGAATTGGATTCCGCCCCGGTAAAGTGCGCTGCGTGTGCTGTTAGTGCGGGAGAGGCGAGATCTTCGCCTTCTCCTTCTGTTTCTCAAAACTCTTGTCATCGTACGACTTGAAGCCATAGAACTTCTGAGCGGTTAACGCCCACTCAGACAAGTTAGACCCTCGAACTACGGCATCCATTTGCAAGAGCCTGGAGTCCGGAAAGCGCTCTGATAACGACCCCCCTCTCACTGATGACGAGTAGTAAACGTCCATGTACCCGTCAGCCCTGATAGGCATCTCTACCTGAACGATGGCACCACTCTTGAAGATGATGAAGTCTCCCCTCCTCAGCGAGACGAGTTTCTCACTCATCTCCGAGATATACCGCTTGTCGGCGTCGGTGAGTGAGACCTCCCACTGTGCTCGTTCAACTCTGGTACTGATGATACAGAACACTGCCAAACAGATCAGGGTCAGTAGGACGATGCTTATCACCCAATTCTCCAGTTTCGTCATTCTTGATAACATGGTCCCTCTCCTTTCACTCAGTTGCAGTCGTGGTCGTTGGGTTGTTGTAGGAAGTTCGTTGTGGAGGTGATGACATCTTCCGCTTCTTCTCCGTGAAGGAAGACAAAGTTGAGCCCCTCAATCTTCTCTTCACAAATAAAGACCTCAAACACCCGTCCACCAACGGAAACCACGATGAAGATGAAGTAGAGGCGGATCCTTCCTTCGAGATCCATCAACCTAACGATCTCGTAGGTCAGAAGTCCCTTGGTACCAGCTACGAGCTCGTATTTCTCCAGTGCAGGCGCAGGACCGACAAATGCTTTCGCCGGAGAAGTTAACTTGATTGGTATTCCTGATTTCTCCATTCTCTATTCTCCTCTCTTAATAACTCATAAAACAAAACGAGGTCAAAGTCAAGTATTAGTAACTATAAAACGCGACAAGGACCGATTGGAATCGGCCCTTGTTAAGTGCAATCTGACGGGTGTACTACCAAGTTAGAGTTTCTCCGGTCGACTGTGTAGGAAAGTTCCGTAAAAATTCTGAGACACCTCTGACCACCGCCTCAGGTCACTGCGATGAATAAACTCTATCGCAGACCAGAAGAAGTGGTCGTCTACTTCTTCCAGTAGCTCCGGAGTTAGGTGACAACAGAAAAGTCCCGAGTTTGACATCATCACAAACCGATGTTTGCCCGAGTTTCCGGGCATAACACCGACCTGATGAACCGAGCCGTCCCTTAGGACGGCGAAGTCGCCTCGTCCCACCGAAACAAACTCTCTCTTCATCTTCCGGATGTGTTCGACGTCCTCGGTTGTGAGTGACTTTCTCCATTTTTTAAACAAAAAAACAGCAGGGCTGTTTGTCATTACTACTCCTCCTTTTCCTGATGTATTTATAGTATATAAAAGAGATAATGTCAATAAACAAAACGAGTTCGGGGTGGACAAGCCACCCCGACAAAGTTCAGTATCGCGCATTGCGCGTTATGTTACGTGTGCTACTTACCCAAGAAAATTTCCCAGGCCGCTTTTAGAATCACTCTGGCATCGTCACCGGCAACGATTGAAATGACTGCGGGGGTCATTAAGTTTACAGGAACAAAAACCTCGTAGGCCCTGGAAGGAGTTACTACTACAAAGGGGCAAAGTGAACAAAGCCCCTCGTCTGGCTGACTGCCAACAACATCATTCCCGCTCCAAAACCCTTTGGTTCCGGAGCGAACCAGAGTCACGGGACCATTCCGACTCAAAAGCATCTGCATATCGCCCTTGAGTCGAACACACGTCCCACTCATTACACCGGCATTGCTACTCACTCTCTCACACCCCCTTCCCCGATGGTTTTGCCCACCGGAAGATCCACTTCCTACCATGACATATCGGACACTGACGAATGACCATCCAGAGCCCGACGTTTTCTAAACTCACCAAAACATCCTGGACGTGCCCGCATGTGGGGCATTTTTTGGTCAAAGCCCAGTTAATAAAAAGAAGTGTGGCCACACAAACAACGGCTGGCCAAACCAATTCAAACATTTCTTTTGCCGTCACGACTCTTCTCCTTTCCTAAAAAGCAAATTAATTTATACATCATATAAAAACGATAATCAATAGTTTACCCCCACACTAATTAAAATAAATTCGCTTAACTTAATTAGTGTGGGGGTTTATAATTATTTTTATGATAGCTATTCTTCACAACATCCGAAGTATGCATAATGTTGGTTCAATTTTTAGAACCGCAGACGCTTCAGGTATAAAAAAAATTTATATTTGCGGAATCACTCCGACCCCAACCGATAGATTTGGGAAAATACGGGAGCAAATTTCAAAGGTCTCATTGGGAGCGGAAAAATATCTGCCCTGGGAGTATTACAAATCAATAACAACACTGATAAAAAGATTAAAAAAAGAAAAATATAAAATAATCGCCTTAGAGCAAGATAGAAAATCGATTCCGTATTATAAACTGGGATTTAATGAAAACAAAATAGCTATTGTGGTTGGAAATGAAATAAAAGGAATACCAAAAAATATATTAAAACTTTGCGACAAGATTGTTGAAATTCCGATGCGCGGACGCAAGGAGTCATTAAACGTTTCAGTGGCTTTTGGGATATTAGTTTTTGAATTAATAAAAAAATAAACCCCCACACTAATTCTATTAGTGTGGGGGTAAAAAGCGAAAGGGAGCAGTTTCCACCGCTCCCTTCGTGTACGCTTGCCCTCGCTCCTTACGAGGGTGGTTTGATTGACGTTACGTCGCCACCGAGGCCACGCCGCCGCGCCCAGATGACTCGGGCGACCAGCGCGACGATCGCGAGTACTGACACAACCGCAATTACCAGTCCTGCTGACACAGCTCACCTCCTTTCTCGAAGTTATTCCGTGTCCCAGACGACCTTCTTTCTAAACAGACCTCGAACCCATTCCCAGGCGACAACAAGCACAATTGCTGTTGTCACCAGAAACTTCTTGAGCATCGGCCGCCCCCAGATGAAAAGGGCGAGAAGAAGAACAGAGACGACGGTAAAAGCGTCAAACAGCGACACCAACATCAGTAAGCTGATGGCGGTGAAAAATATCGCTGTTCCGAATCCAAACTCTTTCAGAAAATCCTTCATCAGGCCTCCTTTTACATCAACCACCTTTCTTTGTATCCCGCACCCTCACAAAGGTTGCAGGGACGAGGACGGACAACTCCTCGTGCGTCTCGCAAGAACATCTCTCCCCTGCCTTTGCAAAGACAGAGAGAAACAATCAGAACCGCTGCCTTCCTCCGAGCTTGAACATCACGGCGCCGTCGTTGCTGGCGCATCTTTAGGGAGAGCGCTTTTGATTCCATCGCCCTCCTCCCATCTTGTAGACCGGCTTCCTTGTCGTCGATATGAATCCGATGACAAGAAGACCGATTACCCAAGCCACCAACAGAACCACGATTCCTTCCATATTTCCTCCATCCCCGCAGGGAAAGTTGTTTTTGAGTTAACGTCAATCAAGTATTTCAAACAGCTGTTTTATCTTATATAACAAAAAGAAGAAATAATCAATACACAAAATCAGTTTTGACAACTTGGTATTATCACTGATATCCTCCTGTTAGAACACAAAATCTGACTTTTGCTAATTCCCACTTGAAAGGAGGGAGAGATGGAGATGATTCTTTTGCTGGTCGTGGTTCTTCTTGGACCGCTAGTAGCATTAGTACTGCTACCAGTACTACCAACCGTCTGGATCGGGGTAATATTCCCGATCGCCTCCCACTTCCTAAAAAAGTGCGGAGTAACTTCTTTCTACAAAAGAGTTTGTTTCTTCTATCTGTTTACAGCCGTAACGCTGTCACCGATGGCGTTTACGATCAAAGAAACGATAGAGAGCCCTCAGGCGCTGTTTGGAGCTATGAACACGACTGGATTTAGGGCCCTAACCATCTACACGATTACAGTCACTCTGTTTCACAAGAGATTGTCGGCGCTTCTGGAAAAAGCAAAAACAAAATTGTTCCCAAAAAAATAAGCCCCCGAGAAATCAGAGGGCTTATCAATTTATAGCAAATTAAGAAATAGGATTGATAACTTTTCCCGTTTCAACAAAAGAAGTTATATTTAAAATATCCGTATCCAAAATTCTTATAATCGCCTCACGAGTGTTAAAAGCGTTGTGAGGAGTAACAACAACATTAGGCATTTTAAAAAGAACGTGATTTTGTAAAAGGGTTTTCATATTTATATCTTTGGCGTCGTCATCGGCGTCTCTCATCCAATATCCCTGTTCATCTTTTAGCGTCCCTTCCTCTTCCAAAACATCCAGTCCAGCTCCGGCTAAAATTCCTTTTTCCAGAGCCAAAACCAACGCCTCGGTGTCAACAATCGGACCACGCGCCGTGTTTATCAAATAAGCTCCTTTTTTTATTTTGGAAATATTTTCTTTGTTTATTATATGGTGAGTTTCCGGAGCATAAAACAAATGAAGGGTAATAATATCCGATTGCCCCAAAACCTCGTCAAATGTTTTGTATTCAAATCCAAGCTCCTTGGCAAGTTCCGGCTTTAAGGTTCTGTCGTAGGCAATAATATTCATGTCAAAGCCTTTTGCCATTTTAATAACATGCTGCCCAATTCTTCCGGCTCCCACCACGCCCAATGTTTTTCCCTTTAAATCAAATCCTTCCAAGCCGTCAAATGAAAATTCTCCCGTCTCTTTAATCCTATCTATTCCCAAATAAAGCTTTCTAGATAAAGTTAGAATAAGCCCCATAGCAAATTCAGCTACTGTGTTTTCTCCATAAAAAGGAACGTATTCTAAGGCGATATTTTTTTCTTTGGCATAGACCTTATTAATGTGATCAAATCCAGTTGAACGAGTAGTAATAAGTTTCAAATTAGGAAAATAATCAATTACCTCTTTATCAACCAATGAACCCACAAAAACCGAGATAGCGTCATAATCGTTTTTATCCGGTAATTTACTTTTACTCAAACTCTCCGGATAAAAATCGGCTTCTATGTTTTTTTGGGACAGAGCATTCTTTAAATACTCCTGTTCCCATCCTTTTGATTGAAATATGGCAATTTTCATTTTTCTAACCTATCTGTTTCTTCAATAATTATAAAATTAAATGGGTTTCTTCTTATTAAAGAGAAGATTTCTTGTTTTTCGGGCCATCTTGAATTTAAGGCCTTATCAATAACTTTACTAGCTATATTTCTAGATTTCAAATGAGCTTTTCTTTTAAAACATTCTCCTTTAGGAAGAGCGTATGTAGATTCACCCTCTTTAAACATAGCAAAAACTTTATTCCCTTTTCCTTCTAACAGACAAAAACCCAGAAATGAATCAAATTCTTTTGTTGGAATATCTTCATAAGCTTTTTTCTTTTTCTTGGTTGATTCATCTTCAGCAAAAACCTTGCCAGCTATTATCCTGTCCTCCACCTGATTTGGAGTAAGATTTTTTTTGGTTTCAATATTAACAACATTTCCACCCGAATTATCTAGGGATTCCGGCTCACGAACTAGTTTTGGCTTATTGATTCTATCCGGAAAATGGAATAAATCACCCATAAATTAAATCCTGATTTTAATAATAAGAACTTCGGCTTTTATTATGTCTTCTTCTTTAAGTCCCCCTTCCTGACCCTTTTTTTCTATAAGTTTAATAATTTTTTTCTTCCAGGCAGTCCTCATTCCTTCCCAAACAATTTCGGGACTTATTTTACCGGCTCTGGCATGGAAAGAACAGAACTCGTCAAAAATACTTTTATCGTTAAATGTTTCCCTAAAAATATCAACTAGCGATTTAGACATTTCCAGGAGTTGCTGACCATCGGTTATGTTTTCAGATGCCCGTCTGTCCAACTCTTTTCTAAGATCAACCAATTTATTCACCGGTTCAATAATTTTATGAACAAACTCAGAGTTGGTAAACTCGGGCGCCTTGGCTTTTAAAAATTTCAAATAGCCCTCAATATCATAAGCCAATTCAATATAATTCTTTTCTATATCTTCCATTTCCTCTCTAATAGACGGGAGAGTTGGTTCTTCCATTTCTCTTGGCTGTCTTTTGGGTTTTTCAAACACTCCATCCAATTTGCCCTTACCATACATAAAATTATTTTGTTCCTTTTGATTTTATAATCTCGTCAATTATTCCGTACTCCTTAGCTTCATTGGTACTCAAGTAAAAATCCCTGTCGGTATCTTTCTCAACCTTAGAAACCGCTTGCCCTGTGTGCTTGGCGATTATTTGGTTTAATTTTTCTTTTATTTTAAGTATTTGCTTGGCGGTTATTTCTATTTCGCTGGCCTGTCCTTCGGCTCCTCCCATTACCTGATGGAGTAAAATCTCCGAATTAGGCAGAGCAAATCTTTTTCCCTTTTTACCAGCTAAAACCAAGACAGCTCCCATAGATGCGGCCATTCCTACACAGATAGTGGAAACGTCCGGCTTAACGTGTTGCATGGTGTCATAAATTGCAAGTCCCGCCGTCACCACTCCTCCGGGGCTGTTAATATACATAATAATATCTTTCTTGGGGTCTTCGTGATCCAATAAAAGCAATTGAGCAATAACGGAATTAGCCACTGCGTCGCTAATCGGTCCACCAATAAAGATTATTCTTTCTTTTAAGAGACGAGAATAAATATCATAAGCCCTTTCTCCAAAAGGAGTTTTGTCTACCACCATTGGAACTAAATTCATAGATTCTTCTTCAAACTCGTTTTTAATAATTTTAGTTTTCATATTTCAATTATAGCACTTTTAAAAAAATCATCTCAAGAACCCAACAATTAACAAAGCAATAATGTTTATAACTTTAATTAGGGGATTTATAGCCGGTCCGGTTGTGTCTTTATAAGGATCTCCGACTGTATCTCCTGTAACAGCCGCCTTATGAGCGTCTGATCCTTTGCCTCCGTAATTCCCCGACTCAATATATTTTTTAGCATTGTCCCAAGCGGCACCCCCCGATGTCATAGAAAGAGCCATAAAAAGTCCAGAGATTATAGTTCCCATTAAAAGTCCTCCAAGGGCTCTGGCCCCAAAAACAAATCCAACAATCAAAACTGCGGCAATAGGAATAAGAGCCGGAATAACCATTTCTTTTATGGCCGCCTTTGTAACAATATCAACTGCCTGCTTATAATCGGGTTTTGCCGTTCCTTCTAAAATCCCCGGGATTTCTTTAAACTGTCTTCTTATTTCTGCAACCACCGCTCCAGCAGCTTTACCAACCGACTTTAATGTTAGCGCTCCAAAAAGATAAGGGATGGCGGCTCCCAATAAAAGTCCGACAAGAACGGTATGATCACTTAAATCAAATGTCATTCCGCCTATTTCGTTTACATAACTAGAAAACAAAACCAAAGCCGCAAGTCCTGCCGAACCTATGGCATATCCTTTGGTTACAGCTTTTGTAGTATTTCCAACAGCATCCAGGGCATCGGTTATTTTTCTGACATCTTCAGGTTGCTTGGTCATCTCGGCAATTCCTCCGGCATTATCAGTGATTGGACCAAATGAGTCTATTGAAACAATAATTCCTGTTACAGAAAGCATGGCGACAGAAGCTATGGCTACACCATAAATTCCCGCCAAAGCATAAGATCCGACAATAGCTAAACAGATAACTAATATAGGAAGCAGAGACGCTTCAAACCCAACAGAAATTCCCATAATAATATTTGTTCCGTGTCCCGAGTTAGAGGCCTCAGCAATTGATTTAACTGGTCTGTATTTTTTGGCTGTGTAGTAATCGGTGATGACCACAATAAGCCCGGTTACCGCAAGACCAATTAAAGAAGCTAAAAATATTTTTAGATATCCGCCTTCAAAAAAGTATCTTGAGACAAAATAAAATCCAACGGCGGCAAAAACAAGAGAAGAAATAAGTCCCTTATATAAAGCTCCCATAATATTTTCGCTTTTACCCAATTTAACAAAGAAAGACCCTAATATAGAAGCCACAATAGAAACTCCTCCAAGCGCCAACGGGAAAACAGCCGAAGCTCCGGTTCCAACCACAGTCAGTCCCAAAATAATTCCAGCGCTCAAAGTAACCGCGTAAGTTTCAAAAAGGTCAGCTGCCATTCCAGCACAATCTCCTACATTATCACCAACATTATCAGCAATAACTCCAGGATTTCTTGGGTCATCTTCCGGAATTCCGGCTTCAACTTTCCCGACTAAATCAGTTCCCACATCAGCCGCTTTAGTGTAAATTCCTCCTCCTAGTCGGGCAAAAACAGATATTAAACTGGCTCCAAACGATAGCCCGATAAGAGCTCCTAAATCTTTTGTTAAAAAATAAAAAAGTCCAACAATTAAGAGTCCAAAAGCTGCCACCAAAAAACCGGTAACAGAGCCGGCTTTAAAAGCCAAAGACAAAGCAGATCCCATTCCTTCTTTGGCGGCGCTGGCAGTTTTAGCATTGGATCTGACCGCCACTCCCATTCCAATATATCCAGTCAGAGCCGATACCAGTCCTCCCACCAAAAACCCCAAAGCCGTTTTCCATCCTAAAAAAATAAAAATAAGAATAACTAAAATCAAAGCCACAACGGCAACGGTTTTATACTGACGATTTAAATAAGCTGAGGAACCTTCCTGTATGGCTTTGGATATTTCTTCCATCTTAGCGTCATTCACTGTCTTTTTTTTCAACCACAAAATCAAATACAAACTGTAAATAACCGCCAACGCCACAGGAACAAATATTATTAAATATATGCTATTCATATTATTTTTATAAATTTATTTTTTATTCTTCCTCTTCTTTCTTATCACTTTCTTCGTTTTTTTCTTCTTCAATATCGGCAGTCCCGCCCTCTAAAACTTCCTCTGGCTTTGACTGTGACCTGACATCTATCTTCCAACCAGTTAATTTGGCCGCCAGTCGCACGTTTTGTCCTCCTCTTCCGATAGCCAAACTTAATTGGTCGTCGGGAACCAAAACTAACGCCTCTCTTTGTGAGATCAATTCAACCGAACTAACATCGGCAGGAGAAATAGCAGAAGCAATAAATTTTTCGGCATTTTCCGACCATTCAATAATATCCAATTTTTCATTTCCAAGCTCATTGTTAACCGCCATTACTCTGGCTCCTCTTTGGCCAACACAAGCTCCCACAGGATCAACTCCATCGGCAGTTGAAGTCACGGCAATTTTAGTTCTGCTTCCGGCTTCTCTAACTATTCCTTTTATCTGAACAATACCATCGGCAATTTCCGGAACTTCAATTTCAAAAAGTTTAGAAACAAATTTAGGATGCGAACGAGACAAAATCAAACCTGGCCCCCTAGTATTTTCTTGGACCGACAAAAGATAAAATTTTAATTTCTCTCCCAAGCGATAGTGTTCCCCGGGAATGCTTTCAGAAAAAAACATCACCCCAGAGGCCTTACCCATATCAATAAAGACATTCCCTCTTTCAACCCTCTGGACTAAACCATTTACTAAGTTGCCAACCTTTCCTTCAAATTCTTTTTTAACACTGTCTTTTTCTATCTCTCTAAGTTTTTGCAAAACCACCTGCTTGGCCGTTTGAGCGGCAATTCTGCCAAATTCGGAAGATGGCGCTTCTAAATCAAAAAGTATTTCATCTCCAACTTGAACATCTGACTTTACTTTTTTGGCTTCATCTATCATTAAGTGCCTTTCTGGATTATAAAGAGGGATCATCTCCTCACCTTCTTGTGGTTGAATTGTTTCTTCTGATTCTCCATCAAATCTAACAGAGTCATTATCAACGACCGTTTTAACTTGAAAAAAATCTACGTCTCCCTTTTTTTTATCAACAACACATTTTATTATTTCTCCCTTTTTGTTGTATTCCTTTTTATAAGCCGACGCCAAAGCCGCCTCTATGGCTTCTAAAACCAAAGAAACGTCTAAGTCCTTTTCGCTGGCCAATTGCTCAGCCGCTTTTACCAATATTTTTACATCTAACATGCCGTTTTTTATTTAATTTTTACAAAGCTCTTTAAAAGAATATCCGCTTGTTCGGCGGATTTCACTGTAAAGATTATATCAGAACACATTCTAAAATGTCAACTAAAAACAAAAACTCCCCCAAAAAGAGCCGGGGGAGTTTTCAAATCAAATCACAATTACATTTCTGTGTGATCTCGGAATTTTCCGATAAGGTGAGAAGCGTATTCTTTGCCGCCAAGACCAAAGGCAATACCTCCAGCCAAAGCCAGCATAGCTACCACTCCGGTAATAATCATCTCAATTAATTGAGCGGCTACTCCCAATTGGAGCAAAGCTGCCAAAAATCCAAAGATGGCTACTGACCACCAGGCCAACGTTCCCAAAAATTTGGAAGCGTGAAGTTTAGCTCCCATTATAGATCCCCGAACTAAATTCCTTAAGAAATTAGCAACAATTAAAGCGACTATCATTACAAGAACAGCCACAATAATATTGGGGAAGTAAATCAAAACGCTGTTAAGGAAAGATGAAAGACCCCAGAGATTCAATATGTCAGAAACGGCCAAAACTACCACAACTACAAAAAACCAATAAACCAATCCTCCGACAAACTTACCACTGCTTAGGTGATATCCGGATCTTTCAATGAAGGGCTCTACCCCAAGTTTTCTTAATAAACTGTCAATTCTCAAAGCTCCAACAATTTTTTCAAAAACAGCTCTAAGTAAAGCAGCCACCAATAACCCCACAAAAAGGACAATCAAAGCTCCTATTAATGAAGGCAAAAACCTTATAACGGTCGCCCAGGCGTCTTGAAGAGGGTTGAGAAAAAATGAGGACCAATCTTGATAAGCCATAATATTTTAGAATTTACAACCAAAAATCTCGACCTTTTATTCTTTTTTAAAGATTACCTAAGTATTATAAACTAAATTATCTATAAAGCCAATTTGATTTGTGGATAACGCTAAATCACAAAACACAAGGCACATAACATAAAGTAATAGGACTTTAATAAAGTTAATTAATTGGTATAATTAAGATATGAAGCTTATTGGCAAAATTATATTCCTTTTAATATGCAACCTAATTGCTCTTTGGATAGCCGTCTATTTTGTCGCGGGTTTTTCCATAACTCAAGACATTAAATCCTATCTCATGGTAGCCGTAGCATTAACTGCTTTAAATCTTTTTTTAAAACCGCTTCTCAAATTGTTTTTAGGACCAATAATCATTATCACCTTAGGACTGGGAATAATAATCATAAACGCCATCATTTTGTACCTGCTTGATTACTTCCTAGTGCAAATAACCATATCTGGACTTTATCCTCTAATCTATGCTACTTTGATTATCAGTGTTATTAACTTAGTATTTCACTTTTCAGCTAAAAGAGCTTATAACTAAACATTTTAAAATTATGAAAGAAGTCATTGCTATCGCCCAATTAGTTATTTCCGCCATACTAATAATCTTGGTTTTATTCCAAGAAAAAGGTGAGGGAATGTCAGAATCTATCGGGGGCTCTGGCACCGGAGGGTTTTCCAGCCAAAGAAGAGGTTTAGAGAAATCTACCTTCATTATAACAGTTATATTTTTATTTCTTTTTGTTGTTTCTTCTGTTGCTCTTCTTGTAATTAACTAAGGTTAGAGTTTTTTCCAAATAATGATAAGACCCCTTATTAACGTTGTTAAAAGTTTCTCCACAAAAGAGCGCTTGGTTTTTATCGGATCTTTTGTTGTTCTTGTTGTTTGTTTTGTTTTGCTTCTTTCTCAAATCATCGCCACAACAACCTTAAGCACCGCCGGAGAAGGAGGAACTTATATTGAAGGAGTAGTAGGGCAACCTTCTTTTATTAATCCGGTTTTAGCTAAACCCAACACACCCGACAGAGACCTTGTAGCCCTAACTTTTGCCAGCGTCAAAGACATATCAGAAAATATAAAAAATGATAAAAGTTTTAAAACCTGGACCATAAGAATAAAAGAAAATGCCCGTTGGCAGGATGAAACGCCAATCACCAGTGACGATATTATATTTACGGTTCAGACCATACAAAACCCAGACACCCTTTCTCCTTTATTTTCTGATTGGCAAAATATAAAAGTTTCCAGAATCAGCGAGAGAGAGGTTGAATTTTCTCTTCCCGGATCTTACGCCCTTTTTGACAGCTTGTTAAAGGAATTAAGACCCATACCTAAAAAGATATTTGCCGACCTTTCAGCTTCCAATATTAAGCTTTCTATATATAATTTAGAGCCATTTGTCAGCGGGCCATTTGCTTACAAGAGTTTAGACAAGAAAAAGGACGGTTTTATAACAGAGTACGAACTGGAAAGAAACGATGCTTATAGGTCCATAGGACGATTGCCCAATATAGATAATTTTGTAATAAAGTTCTTTGAAAACGAGGATTCCTTAATCAAAGAATACAACCTAGGGACAATTGATGGGTTTTTAAAAACAGAAGGGATAGCCACTGACAGAATAACTATTAATTCTTCCATAGAAAAAATACCAACAAATAAATATTACGCCCTGTTTATAAATCCCAATGCCAATAAAAATCTGGCTTCCAAAAATTTGAGAACGGCCTTGGCGTCAGCTATTAATATATCCTCAATAATAACCGACTCTTTTGATAACTACGCAACCGCTCAAAAAGGACCGCTTCCTTCTACAGTTAATGGATATTCTCAAAACATTGAAAATTACACTTCTTTTGATCAGGAATTATCAAAAAAAATACTTGAGGAAATTAAATGGAAATATAATGAGGATAGTTTAACTATTACCATTCCATCAAACGATCTCTTAAAATCAGTTGCCCAAAAAATAAAAGACGATTGGCAAGCGGTTGGAATACAAACAAAGATCAAAGAGATTGACCCCCAAACAATCAATGAGGATGTTATAAAAACAAGAAATTATGAGATATTGCTCTTTGGAAACATATCCTCGGCAACACCAGATTTATTTTCTTTCTGGCACTCCAGTCAAAAATTTTATCCGGGGCTTAATCTTTCGCTTTACGAAAACAGTACCGTTGACTCACTTTTAGAATCATTAAGAAAAATCGCAGAATATGACTCAAAGAGAATAGAGAAGCTTGAAGAAATACAAAAAATAATTTCGGGAGAACTGTCGGCTATATTCTTGGTTTCTCCTCAATATCTCTACATCCACAAGACCAGTCGTCCGGGAATAATCATAAAAACCATATCTCTTCCCGAGGACAGATTTTCTCAAATAACCGATTGGTATGTGAAAACAAAAAGAATTTTCAAGTGAATAAAAACATTTTAAAAACTTCCGGACTTCCCATAAAACTTACAAAAAACGGCTTGGTTTTCAGTAAAAACACTTCTAATTATTCTTTTGAATCTAAAGGTTATTTCCAATATAAAGAGTTCTTCCAAAATCAGGGGCTTGCAAAAGATAAAAAACTATATTATATTTACCGTAACGCTTGTACTAGAAAAGATCAGCCCCTTTTTGAAAAAGAGGGGTTAAGATATGATTTAACGCTGATTTTTCCTGGAAAAATTGGAAGAGAAACCATAAGAACCATAGGACATTTTCACAAATCAACTATAAAAAAGAAATTTAGGGAAGAATATCAGGTAATTTCAGGAAACGCACTTTTTATTCTCCAAAACATAAAAACCAAGAAAACATTTATTATTCCAAGAAAAGAAAGGCAAAGAGTTTTTATCCCAAAAGGATTTGGCCATATCACAGCCAATGCTTCTGATAAAAATTCCCTTCTAATAGCCAACATATTTTCCAATCAACCAAACATTTCTGACTACTCTTCTTTTAAAAAACATCATGGGCCATCTTGGTATCCGGTTCTTAAAGGAAATAAAATTGTTTTCGAAAGAAACCCTAATTATAAAAGTTTTCCAAAACCAGAAAGTAGAATTCCAAAAAGATTCACCCCCTCCAAAACCTCTTCCCTCTATAAAGAATTTGTCAAAAGCCCAAAAAAGTTTCATTTCTTAGAAATCTAAACGCCCAGGTGGTGGAACTGGCAGACACGTAGCGTTCAGGTCGCTATGACCGTAAGGTCTTGGGAGTTCAACTCTCCCCCTGGGCACAAAATAATTAATAAAAAAATATGGTTACAAAAAGAAACCCGAGACAGACAACTCATCACAAAAGTCTAAAAGATGCCACCAAAGAGGACGGATTAAGATTTATCCCTTTGGGAGGTCTAGAAGAAATAGGCAGAAATATGTCTGTTTTTGAGTACGACGACGAAATAGTTATCTTTGATATGGGACTTCAATTCCCAGAAGACGACACACCCGGAATTGATTTTATTATCCCCAACGTTAATTCTTTAATTCCTAAAAAGAAAAACATTAAGGCCATTATTATTACTCACGGCCACTACGATCACATTGGAGCTATTCCCTATTTAATAGATAAATTGGGAAACCACATGACTATTTATGCTCCAGCCCTTGCTAAAGAAATTATATTAAAAAGGCAAGCCGATTTTCCCAATTCTCCAAAACCTTACTTTGAGGTCATTAAGGGGGGAGATAAAATAAAAATAGGAAAATATTTTGAAGCCGAGTTTTTTGAGACGCTTCATACTATACCCGATTCGGTCTCGGTAGTTTTAAAAACCCCAATAGGTAATATGGCTTATACATCAGATCTTAAAGTTGACTACACTTTGGATGGTAAACCGCTGGATCTGGAAGTTTATGAAAATATCGGCAAAAGAGGAATTCATACTCTATTTTTAGAAAGCACTGGCGCCGATAGAGCCGGAAGATCTGTTCCTGAAGAACTAGTTGAAAGGAATTTGAATGATCTCATAGCCAACGCCAAAGGAAGACTCATAATAGGCCTCTTTGCTTCTCTTTTGACCAGAGTAGACACTATTATTAGATTAGCCGAAAAACATAATAGAAAAGTTTTTTTAAGCGGACTTTCTTTAAAAAACAACGTTCAAATAGCCAGAAACTTGGGACACATAAAAACAAAGAAAGAATTGATTTTACCAATAGAAGAGCTTCATAAGTATAAAGACGAAAAAATAATGGTTCTTAGTACAGGAGCTCAAGGAGAGCCCAGAGCCAGCTTAACCAGGATCGCCAACGGCGAACACAAACAAGTTCAGATTAAAAAAGGAGATACACTGATATTTTCGTCTTCTGTTATACCGGGAAACGAAAGACCTATTCAGATACTAAAAGATAACTTAACTCGCCAAGGAGCCAGGGTTATACAAACAGAACACATTGATGTTCACTCCAGTGGACATGGACCTGCGGAGGACTTAAAAATGGTCACAAGAATAATAAAGCCAAGATTCTTTATTCCGATCCATGGATGGTACTTTATGAGAGCTGCTAATACTCGCTTAGCTCAAGAAGTTGGAGTTGCCAAAGAAAATTGTTTCTTGGTTGATAACGGACAGGTAGTAAATATAACCAAAGACAAGGTGGAAATTTCCAAAGATTCGGTTCCGGCCTACTACGTTATGGTTGATGGACTTGGGGTTGGGGATGTAGAAGAGATTGTGGTTAGAGACAGATTAGTATTAGCCCAGGAAGGAATGATGGTTTTAATCATCACGCTTGATAGAAGAATGGGAAAGCTTTTGAAAAATCCCGACATTATCTCCAGAGGATTTATTTATCTTAAAGAAAACAAAGAAGTAGTTGAAGAAGTCAGAAAAAAGATAAAAAATCTCATAGGAAGAATCCCCCGTTTTCAATCGGTTGAATCGGATTATCTTAAAAATATGATACGAGACCAAGTTGGCCAATTTGTTTACAATAAAACCAAAAGAAGGCCAATGGTTATTCCGGTAATAATTGAGGTATAATTACGACATGGAAAAGAAGATTTTATTTTCAGGCATTCAGCCATCGGGGGTCATTCATATAGGCAATTATCTGGGAGCCCTAAAACAATGGGTAGAGCTTCAAAAAAAATATAGCTCAATTTTTTGCATAGTTGATTTACACGCCATTACGGTTTACCAGAATCCGCAAGAATTAAGAAAAAACATCTTAAACTCGGCAAAAACACTTTTGGCTCTGGGAATTGACCCTAAAAAATCAATAATTTTTTCACAATCCGACATTCCCGAGCATTTGGAACTTTACTGGATTTTAAACACCATAACTAAGGTTTCCGAGTTAGAGCTGATGACTCAATATAAAGACAAGGTGGCTCAAGGCAAAATCGCTAACGCTGGTCTTTTGAATTATCCTGTTTTGATGGCCTCTGACATACTTCTTTATGACACCAATGCCGTTCCTGTTGGAGAAGACCAAATCCAACACGTGGAACTGGCAAGAGAATTATCTAGAGATTTTAATAATACATACGGGAAAAACTTAACGGAACCAGAAGCGTTAATTCAAAAATCAGGAGCCCGTATTATGGGACTTGATAACCCGGATAAAAAAATGTCTAAAAGCGCCTCTTCCCAATACAACTACATAGCCCTTACTGACTCGCCAAAAACTATAGAGGATAAAATTAAAAGAGCCGTTACTGATTCTGGAAGTGAGATAAAATATGATTTCAAAAATAAACCCGGAATATCCAATCTAATAACCATTCTTTCTCTTGTGACCGGCTCTGATGTTAAAAAAATAGAAGCTAAGTATAAAGGAAAAAATTACGGAGTGTTTAAAAAGGATGTTGCCGACACTTTAATAAAATTCCTTTCCAGTTTTCAAAGTAAATACAATAAAATTTCTGATACTCAAGTTAAAAAAGTTCTTTCTGATGGCGCCAAAAAAGCTAAGAAACTTGCCAGTAAGAAAATTGACGAAGTATATAAAAAGGTGGGACTAAAATAAATTTCTATACTTCTAACTAATTAGTATATATCCAATGCTGGCGGCAAAAACCAAAATCATCAGCCACCAAAAAACGGGGCTGATTTTTTTAATAAAGTTCCCTTCCAAACTTTTTTGTTTTTGCGATTTCTTCCACATCCAAAGAATCATTATTCCTTCCAATCCGATAAATAATCCTCCAGCCACTCCTATCAAAGAAAGAAATGTTCCCAAATTGGAAAAATAAATAACCAACGGAAGAATTATTACAAGAAAAGAGGAAATGAATTTGGAAAATTTAATATCAAGAAGTAATGACATTTTTACATCCAAACCAATAACAAGATAAGAACTAATAAGAGCCATAATACCCAAGAATCCCAGAGCACACAGAAAAAATGAAGGTAGTCCCGACCCGACAAAACCCGAAATTGAATCTTCGCTAACATAAGAAGATGCTCCCAAAACTCCAATAATAAAAATCACATAAACAATAGCCGGCACTATGGTTCCCCAAATAATCGCCTTTTTAGCCAATATTCTTTTCTTCCCTAATTTATCAAAATAATGAATTATGGCGCTAACTGCCTGCCTTCCGTTTAAAGCAAAAAGTATCGGCCCAAAAGGCAACAACCACAGAAGATAATTTGAAGAAATTAGAGAGAAATTTTTATTAAAAAAATCTCCAAAACCCCAATAACCCATAAACAATATCAGTAAAATAGTACCGGCCAAAGCTAAAAATTCGGCAATAACCAATCTTTTGGTCCCGGAAAATATGACTAGTGACCCAAGCCACCAAAAAATTAAAACGCCAAAAACAGAGGGCATCTGAGGCCAGATTATATTAAAAAAACTTTGAGATAAAATAAGGTAAATAGCTAAAACAAAAAACATTTCCACCACCGTCATTAAAATAGAAAGCCAGTATCCAATTTTTCCAAAATAAATCTTAGCAAAACCGGCGAAGCGGTGATTGTCGCCATTTTTTAATACCAAATCGCCATACATCAGATGGATAACGCAAAAGATAATGGCAAAAAGAGTTAAAAGAAACAATCCTAAGCCTAATCCAACTTGAGCAAAGATGAACGGCAAAGAAAAAATTCCGGCTCCAATAATGGTTCCGGAGAGTAAACTGGCAGGTAAAACGAATTCTTTCCAAAATTTCATACAATCAAAATATAACGGCTCAAATAAATAGTCACAAAAGAAACGTAAATAAATTATTATTCCTCGGCCAAATAAATTACATCCCCCTCTCTAACGTGATCATCAACTTTCATCGCTGCTTCCTGCTTGGCTTTTACCTTCTCTACTGGTTTATAATCAATCTGTATTGAATCAATTTTCTGGGAAAAATCAGTGGTGTGTCCTTTAAAATGAATTGTATCCCCCACTTCAACGGGCACGCTAAATTTTATAACAGCCACTGTTATTTTGGAATAATAATGAATAACCTCTCCAACTTTTTTCTCTTTTTTCTCTTTCATAACAAAAGATATAAAGCGACCTTTAATTAATTTATTCTATTTCTTCTTTTTGTAATTCCTGTAAGCTCACCTTATCATCAATGCCATTATGAGTTTCTTTTTCTTCTTTATCTATAAGTTCTATAAGTTTGTCTAAAAGCTCCTTTGGGTCGGAAGAGTAAACAATTTTGCCTTTACCTCTGTGAGACGTGGCTATTATTTCCTTTATAATATTATCCGTTTCCCAATCACCCTCTAAGACACCTATTGGTTTTTTGTCTTCAAAGGCAATGGTAAATTCATTTAACGTTCCCAGACGACCACAACCAACAATAACCGCATCGGTAGACCTTGTTAAAATCAAATTTCTTCCAGAATATCCAAACCCGGTATAAACAATTAAATCATGATAGTCGGTGGGAAGTTTATAGACCTTAACGTGCTCTCTTTGGGTTACCGCCGGTGAAAATCCTATAACAATACCGCCTTCTTCTTTGGCTCCTTTGGCTGTCCAAAAAGGAAACCCCGTAGTAGCTCCCGTAACTAATACTCCAGCATGTCTAACCACTTCTTTCCCAAGCTCAATAGCTTTAGCAAACGCCTCATCTCCACAGCGACTCGTTTCGGCCGCTCCAGATATGCATATTTTATACTTTGGAATAACACAGAGATTTTTTTCTTTATCCATAAAGTAATTATACCTAACTTCTTATAGTTCTGCCACTTCCCCTATTTTAGGAATTACGGCATCTACCGCAATTTCACTCCTTATTTTTTCGGCCAAAGGAATGGCTTGATCCAACTCTCCCTGAACCACAAAAACTTTTTTTAAGGAATCTTTCATTGATTCCACCCATTTTAAAAGCAATGGCTGGTCGGCATGAGCGCTGTATCCCCCGATAGCTTTAACATGACATCTAATCGGAATAATTTCTCCCATAATTTTTACACTCGGCGCCCCCTCTATTATAGCCCTTCCCATTGACCCTTGTGTTTGAAAGCCGACAAAAAGAATGGTGTTCTTAGGGTCGGATAAATATCTCATCTCATGATGCAATATTCTCCCTCCCTGGGACATTCCCGACCCGGCGATTATTACTTTTGGCGGAGGGACATTGTTTATTTCTTTGGATTGCTCAGTTGTTAGGGTAAATTTTAATCCAGAAAAATTAAATATCTCATCTTTTGATTTAAAAAGATTTATTGCCTCGTCATCAAAAAATTCGCTATTATGTATGTATTTCTCGTATATGGACGTTAATTTTATAGCCAGGGGACTATCTATAAAAATAGGCACTTTGGGTATGCGTCCATTTTCAACCAAATCATTGAGTTCATATAAAAGTTCCTGAGTGCGTTCCATAGCAAAGGCGGGAATAAGCAAGGTTCCTCCTGATTTTACCGTATCTTCAATAAGGTCCTCCAAAATGGATTTTCTTTCATTAGCCGATTCATGAATTCTATTACCATAAGTTGATTCAACCAAAGCATAATCGGCGCCGTCTATGTACTCGGTGTCTTTAACTAAAGGAGCGGGCACGTTCCCTAAATCTCCGGAGAATACAATAGTTTTCCCATCACAAATTATTTTAATACAAGCCGAACCCAAGATATGTCCCGAGTTATATAATTCAATTTCAAATTTTCCTAATTTTATTTTTTCGTGATATCCAAGCGTTTTCCATAAAGACATGGATTTATCCAAGTCCTCCAAATCGTAAATAACCTCCTTTGTAGAAGAATCGCTCCTTTCCATAAGGTGATGGTTGTCCAATAAAAGCTCATAAGCAGCGTCTTTTGTTGGAGCGGTAGAATATATAAATCCGGAAAAACCTTTCTTAACTAGTTGAGGAATTCTTCCTATGTGATCTATGTGGGTGTGAGTTATAAAAACCGCTTTTATTTGTTTTGGGTCAAAATCAAACTTCTCAGAATTTTTTCTTTCGCTTTCTCCAGAGCCCTGATGAAGCCCGCAATCAATAAGAATCTTTTCCTCCCCGCTATCTAAAAGATAGTTTGAACCAGTTACTTCTCCAGCTCCTCCTAAAAAATGTAATCTCATATTTATATTATACCAAACAAATCCCCATTTGACATAAAAATCAGGTGTGATAGAAATTAGATACGAAAGGAGACCTAATATGAACGGGATGGGAAAAGTCAGGATCATATCCTTTTCTGTTGCCTCTGGAAAGGGAAGCACTATCCACTTTTGTGTCTCCAACGTTGGTGAGGTAGTTTTTGAAGACCAGACCAGCGAGGAGGCGTTCAGAGAGGCCATCAGAATCCCAGGAGTCGAACAACTCGTTGAGGAGGTGAAAAGGAGCATTTGGGAGTTGAACTCCCACCTCATCAAGGAGCAAGAGAGCGTCCAATTGGATCTTCCTCTAACCCAAGAATCAGCACTCAGGACCGAATAACTAGACATACCGCACTCCAACAAAACCGACCCTTACGGGTCGGTTCACATTTTATAATATCTTTATTTTAAAATTTCTTTAACAACGTCTCTTTCCGACCAAGAAATAATTTTTCCTCCATCAATATGAATAGAAGTTTCCGATCCTTTACCGGTACAAACGACCACGTCTCCCTCTTTTGCTAAAGAAATTGCTTTTTTTATTGCTTCTTTTCTATTGGTTATTTTTAGGATTTCGAATTTCGAATTTTGGATTTGCGAACAACCAGATTCAATTTCGTTTATTATATTCTCTGGTTGTTCGTCATACGGATCTTCGTTCGTCAAAATAATAGAGTCACAATATTTAGCCGCCATTTCTCCCATTTTGGGTCTTTTCCATTTATCTCTTCCTCCTCCAGCAGACCCTAAAACACATATTAATTTTTTATCACTTTTTTTATATCCAGATAAAAATTTATATATTTCCTCAAGAGAATCGGGAGTATGAGCATAATCAACCACAACAGAAAACGGTTCTTTTTGCACAAACTCAACCCTTCCTATAACTCCTTCAAAATCTTTTACAGCATTTCTGATTATATCCTCTGAAATCTTTTCCTCCCTGGCGATTGCTACGGCAGCGGCAATATTTATTTTATTAAAATCTCCACCCAAATTTTGTGAAATTCCAAAATCATTAACATCATCGGAAGAAAATAATTTTGTTGTAAATGCCTTAGAAGCATCGGCAAATTCCTCCCAATGTAGATCCTTCTTGTTTATAAAAAAAACGGGATTTTTAGACGTCTTTTTCGCAATATGTTCAAAAAAACTTACTTTTGCTTTTAAATAATTTTCAAAAGAACCGTGGCTTTCTATGTGCTCCGGATGAATGTCTAAAAACACCGCTCCATCCCAATCAATAAATCTGTGACGGCTCTGGACAATTCCCTGGGAAGTAACTTCCACAAAGGCGTAAGAACAACTATTTTTTGCCGCTTCATTTAAAAATCCCTGCATAAGAAATCTTCCCGGCATGGAATTTCCGGTTAAGTTCCTTTCCTGTTTATCTCCAACCTTTCTCCACACAGAAGAAAGTGCGGAATTTTTTATTTTAGCCTTATTAAAAATATAAGAGAGCAATGCTACCGTTGTGGTCTTTCCTTTTGTTCCGGTAATTCCAAAAACTTTAATGCGCCTTGAAGGAAATCTGAAAATCAACGCTCCAAAAAAACTCCATAAGTAATGATAGAAAAAAAATAATCTTTTTATCATATATGTCTTATCGGTTTTGCGAGCATTTTTAATGACTCTTTGATCTTCTCTGATAATTTTTCCGTTTTGGGAGATAATTTGGAAATTACATACTCAACCTCTCTTTTTTTATATCCAAGACCCATTAAAACATCCTCTAAATCAGTATCATCAATAATATCTCCCTCGGGTTTAAAATTTTGTTTTTTTATCTTTTCTTTTAATTCTATGATTATTCTTGACGCGGTCTTTGAGCTAACGCCACATTTTTTTGAGATTATGTCTGACTTATCAGAAAGAATGGCCAGTGACAGTTTTTGCGGAGAAAGACCATTTATAATTTTTAAAGCCATTTTGGGGCCTATTCCAGATATGGTATTTAGTAATCCAAACAATTCCAAATCTTGATGGTTAATAAATCCATATATTTCCATATTTTCCTGGTATAAAAAACAGAAAAGAGTGGCCCTTTTCCCTTTGATTAAGTCCTTTTGGGAAAATTTAGGAACAGAAACCTTAAATCCTATTCCAACCGTCTCTAATACGACAAAATTATCTTCTTTTAAAATAACTTTTCCAGTCAGCGAATATATCATATATTAGAATTATAACTTAAAAATAATTGACTTTAAATGGCGTCTTTGATAATATCCCTTGGTATTAACTAAATCCTTTACTCCTAACCCTAAACCCTATTTTATATGCCAATAACCAAATCGGCTAAAAAAGCCCTAAGACAATCGGCTCGAAAAAGAAAAATGAACGTATCAAGAAGCGTTGCTTTAAAAAAAGCCATAAAAGAATTAAAAAAGATATCTCAGAGTAAAGATAAGGATGCCCTCAAAGCCGCTTTAGACAAAGTTTATAAGCTTGCCGATAAAACCGTTAAAACAAAATATATAAAGAAAAACAAGGCCTCCAGAATTAAATCCAGAGCCGCTAAGTTAGTGGCCAAATCTCTTTCTTAATTCCTAATTCAAAATAATTTCTAAAATAGCTTGATCCGGATTTAAAAGTCCGGATTTTACTTTTATATCAGCCGATGCTAAAGAATTTATTGTTTCTCTATTACTGGCCGATTTGGAAAGATAATTAAAAAGAGAGAAAAATTCATCATGAGTTGATAAAATTTTTTCCCACAAAAAGAGCTTACCGGACAAATTAGAATGGTTTGAAAATCCCTTAGAAAAATCAAAGAAGCTGGCATTTGTTTGGTAATCACCGCCACTTTTTACCAAGTCTACGTCTATTTCATTACTCAAAAATGACAACTTTTTCACTTCATTTATTAATCCCCAAGTATCTTTGTTGTAATTCTTGACTAACAATCTAATAGCTCCGTCTTGGCAGTTTATTCCCAAATTTTTTATCTCGCCTTTTACGAATACACATTCCTTCTCAAAATCAACATCCCCAAAATAGAACTGTTTTGATTTTTTGAATATATTCAATTGAGATATCTTTTTAGGAGGCTCATTTTTCTCCCAAGATTCGTTAAAAATCATAAGAACATCGGGACTTTCTCCTAAAAGATCTATTTTATCAATTATTGATTGGTCCTTTATTTGATCAAATTCACTTATAATACAAGCCCTTCTTCCCATTTCAAAAAGATTTTGAGACGACAAAAACTCCATCAATAAAAGGGCGCTTTCTTCTTCGTCCATATAAAATCTTTTAACCGTTAAACCGGGGTATTTCTTTTGGGCTGTATTTAAAACTTCTTTGGCGCACTTTTGCCTCCTATAAGCATCTTGTCCCCATATAAAATAGACCATACTATTATTTAATCACTCTTCTGTTATTTTTTATAATAGATAACGCAAAGGCCCTAAAAAGAGGGTTTGCATCCAAGGGCCAAGAGGTTAATTCAGGATGAAATTGGCAGCCAACAAAAAATGGATGCTTTTCCTTAGGCAGTTCTATTATCTCAGCCAGTTGTCCGGAAGGAGATATCCCAGAAATTATTAACCCTGAATTTTCCAATACCTCCAAATAATCGGGATTAACTTCGTATCGATGACGATGTCTTTCAAAAATAGCCAGTGAATCTTTTTCTACCTTATACTTAATCTTATCTTTGGGTGGAATTAAAAACCTTTCAGATTTTTGATAAGCCCCAAAAGCAATGGAATTTTCTTTAAGAACGGCCGGGTAAATTCCTAGTCGCATAGTTCCTCCAAAATTTTTATTCTCTAAATTCTTTTTTTGTTCTGGAAGTATGTCTATAATAGGAAAAATTGTTTTGGAGTCAACCTCGGTTGTGTTGGCATTTTTAAATCCTAAAACATTCCTAGCAAACTCAACTACCGCCAGTTGCATCCCATAACATAATCCCAAAAAAGGAATTTTATTCTCTCTTAAAAACCCAATAGCTCTGATTTTACCCTCAACAGAACGGCTTCCAAATCCTCCCGGAACAATAACACCATGATATCCTTTAAGTTTTTCCAGGTTATTTTTCACATTTATTTTTTCCGTTTGAGCGTTGTCAAAATCCTTGGCATCCAACCAATCTATGTCAACCTTATATCCAAACCCAAAGAACGCATGTTTTAATGCTTCAATTACAGACACATAGGAATCGGTTAAAACAAACGAACCCGAGGAAAAATATTTCCCCACGATACCTATCTTAAATGTCCTTTTGGCAAGAGCCGATTTTTTGACAAATTTATTCCACGGAGAAAATACTGATTTTTTTCTCTTAAGAAATAGTTTTTTTAATATTAATCCATCAACTTTTTCTTTCGCAAAATTGACCGGTATTTGATATATACTAGACACATCTGGGGCAGAAATTATTTCCTCTTTTTTTAAATTACAATTAAAAGCAATCTTCTCTTTTCTTTTATCATCCAAAGAAAATCCGGCTCTCCCAAATATGATGTCGGGCTGTAATCCCGCAGAATTTAAAGTTCTAACCGCATATTGAGTAGGTTTTGTTTTAAGCTCGTTATCTTTATTTAACAACGGCAGATAACTTACCAGACACAAAACCACATCATTCGGGAATTTGAGTTTAAGTATTCTAACAGCTTCTAAAAAAAGAATGTTTTGATATTCCCCAACCGTTCCTCCTATTTCAATAACGGCTATTTCGGACTTTGTATTTTTAATAGCTTTATTTATTTTATCAATAACTTCAAGCGGGATATGAGGCACCACCTCAACGCATTTGCCCTGATACTCAAGATTTCTTTCTTTATTGATGACCGACAAATAAACACTTCCAGTCGTCAAATAATTTGACCCGGATAAATTAGTTTCTAAAAATCTTTCATAATTACCCATGTCTTGGTCGCACTCAGTGCCGTCCTCTAATACAAAAACTTCTCCATGTTCCACTGGATTCATTGTTCCGGCATCCACGTTTATATACGGGTCAATTTTAAAAGCGGTCACATTGTAACCGCTATCTTTTAACAAACGCGCCACCGAAGAAGCGGCAATTCCCTTGCCCACTCCAGACATTACCCCCCCCACCACAAAGATGTACTTTCTTAACATGCCGTAATTATACAGACCTTTGGCATTTTGGGCAAAAGTGAGAAGACCTTTGACCTATCCTTATTCTTTGAATTGGAGTGCTGCAAATCTTACATCCTAATCCTTTTCTTCCATAAACCAACCTGACTTTGTCATATCCTCCTTTTTTTCCGAATGTATCTCTAAAATCAATAATTGATGTTCCTCTAAATTTAACAGCTTTTTTAAGAACTTTAATAATAGCTTCAAACAAATTCTTAATTTGGACATTATTAAGCTGATTGGATCTATTCCTTGGATTTATTTTAGATAGAAAAAGCGATTCATCGGCATATATATTTCCAATCCCGGCAACAATTGATTGGTCTAAAAGTGATTGTTTTATAGTCCTTGATGTTTTTTTTAATTTTTTTGAAAACTCATCTAATTTGAAATTAATAGACAGTGCATCTGGACCCAATTTTTTTAAATCAGACAAATTTTCAATCTTATTCTTTTCTCCCAAAACCATTTTTGAGAATTTTCTAACATCCGAGAGAGCCAGCATTTGCCCGTTGTTTAAATAAAAAATTGCCCTAACAAAACCATTGCGCGGGTCTGTAGCAATCGGCCCCCTTCCTATAAATCTAACCTCTAACCCCTTACCTCTTACCCCTTTTATGCTCCACTTCCCCACCATAAAATGTCCAGTCATTTTCTGATGAGCCAAAAGGAGAAGGTCTCTTTTGTCTTTTTTTAGATAAATTAAAATGTTTTTTCCAATCCTTTTTACATCAGAAAATTTGGCTCCTATAATGAGTTTCTTAAACGCACCCAAAGACGGATGTTTTATTATTTTTGGAGTATCCGTCCAAAAACCAGTGATTCTTTTCCCAATAATTCTCTGTTTAAGTTCTCTAACGATTATCTCAACCTCTGGAAGTTCCGGCATATTATTCAAATTCTATTATATCCTTTTTAGGTATAACATCTCTGCTTGTAGGCAAAGTAAAGTGGAACGTCGTTCCTCTGTTAAGCTCCGACTCTACCCAAATCCTTCCTCCGTGTCTATTAATAACGTTTCTGACTATGTAGAGCCCAAGTCCCGTCCCGTCAGGAGCGTATTTAACAACATTGTCGGCCCTAAAAAACTTAGTGAATAATTTATCCATTTGGTCGGTTGGTATCCCAATTCCCGTATCCTTTATGGAAACTTTAATAAATGGCTCATCTTTTTCCTTCTCAACAGAAATAGTGACTTCTCCATTCTCAACGTTATATTTAATGGCGTTGTCTAAAAGATTATAAAGAACCATGCTTACTTTTTGGCCATCTATAAAAACCTTCATATTGGTATCCACCGGTCTTTCAAAATATAGTTTTATCCCAAATTGTTTGGCCATACCATTGGTTTGAGAAAGAATATCTTCCAAGAAAGAAACCACATTCACATCCTCGAACTGATACCCAAACTTACCTTCCTCTATTTTAGAAACATCCAAAAGGTCGTTGACTGTCTTTAACATTTTCTTAACCGCCATAAAACCCGTATCCACAAGTTCTTTTTGTTCCTTAGGAAGAGAAACGCCTCCTTCCAACGCCTCAAAAGCCCAGTTGACGGCGGTAAGGGGAGTTCTTAATTGATGAGCGGCAACGGTAATAAATTCTGTTTTTGATTTTATAAGTTCTATCTCCCGGGTTCTATTGGTAATTAGTTTTATAAAACCGGTTGTGTTCCCTTTATCATCAAAAATTCTGTCTGTTACCACTCTTAATTCCAACTGAGGGTCGTCAAAAGAAACATCAATTACTTGAGGATAAGCTCCCGGTTCAGATCTTTTTATAACAGTGGGAGCCAAAGAAGAAAAAACCACTTGAGCCAAAACTCTAAATTTCGGATTGCCAGCCATTTCCGTTGATATTTTTTTGGAAATTATTTCATCTTTATTGATACTAAAAATTTCGCTAGCGGCCGGATTGAAAATAAGCACCTTAAAGTTACTATCATAGGCCAAAATTCCGATAGGAAGGTGAGAAATAATGCTTTCCATATGAAGCTTCTCGGATTTGATAGATTTATTCATTTTCAGAACCGCCAAACTTGATAAAATTATCAAGACCGACAAAACTACCAAAATAGCCACGCTAATCCACATCCACGAAGAGGGAAGATATGCGGCTCCTATAATAATTTCCAAAATAACCAGTGGAATAATATAAAAAATCGGTCTGATTTCTGGCTGAAAAAATTTATTGTTCATAAATTACTCAAGATTATACAAGTATAACTTGTCTTCATATCTATTTATAAAGAAAAGCTGATTGTTGGCTTCTTTGAGATTAACAGCATCAAAGATAAAATTGTTTATATCCAATATCACGTCAATATTTGAGTCATCTAAATTTATAGAATAAATTCTGTCTTTAAAATAAACGGCTTTCTTCAAGTAATCGTCGGGAAGCGTTGGTGGATTTGAGGTGTTATAAGCATAAGGAACAGAGCAATAAGCGACTTTTTGCTGGAGTGAGAAAGAACATTTGTCGGCCAAAGTAGAAAATGAAACGTCAGCTAACTTTTTTCCCGATTTGTCTATTAAATCAACCTCCATCTGACTCTTTAATGAAGAAACAAAAGAAAGTCCAAAATTATGGAGTGTAGAAAAAATAGAAGAATATCCCTTTCCTTTTCCAAAAGAACTAATTGTTTTGGATGTTAAATTAACCGCCCAGACCTCTCCTATAATACCGTTAGAGGGTTTTGATACTAGAAGTATTTTATTGCTCTCGATCCAATCCACGTTAAAATCTTGAGCCGATAATTGAGAAACTAAGGTAGCAGTCCTGGTTGTTTTAGAAAGATCTACAACATACAAGGACTGTGTCCCAAAGCCATCTTTTAGATAAGCGATGCTTTTCCCATCCGGAGAAAAAGACACCGAAGAAACATCACTTCCAACGTCCTGCCAAACTTTTTTTGTAACGTCTAAAATAACAAACTTTTTAGAACTGAATTTAACAACAATTCTGTTTCCATCCTTATTTTGAGTAATATTAAGAGGCGCTCCAAAAGAAGACGACGTAAAAGGTTCTGATTCTCCCGGACCTTTAACCTTAAAAACATCTCCTTTAGCATCTATGTAGAAAACATCTGACTTGAGAAGAGATGACGCTGATGCGGTAGAAGTAGCAGAAGATATCCAAAAATCAACAATCGGAGAAAGTGTCAAAGGAAATAACCTTTCCTTTTGGTTTTGGTAGTATTGAGTTAGATCGTCGTCCTCAATCGTCCCATCACCTCCGGTTCCTCCACCTCCAGTCCCACCGTCTCCGCCCTGACCTCCATCAGGAAATTCACCTTGGTTGTTGTCGGGGGTAATAAATCCAGATTTTTTTAATCCAAAATAAACTCCAAATCCTAAAGCGACCAGGACTATCACTATAACCAATATTGTTAATATCTTTTTAGTATTTGGTTGCATATTTTATTTACCATTGGGCATGAATATGAGCAGAACATTTGTTACTTCCGGTAAGTTTTGCAATATCACAATCCTCTTTCTTCACATTTTTACAACTTCCACTAACTAATGTGCCAACTTCGCACTGGACATAAGATGCTCCTTTATTCCTTAAAAACATGGGAATATCTCTCCATCCTCGTTCTAAATTACCACCAGAAGAGTTAGGGACAAGGTCAACGGCTGTTCCATTATAATGTTTTGAATCGGATTTGTGTTTTCCACCGGTCAAGCTGGTAACTCTGGCGCTAAGCCAAGGATTTCCTGTCCCAAAACTAACTATTTCTTGGAGCTCTGCGATTGTGTTTAATAAAGATGTATTTATATTTATTGTCCCTGAGGTTCCTCCAGCAACACATCCGCCAGAAACAGAACATCCGCTACTACAGACCAAAGGATATTTGGATTGAGCCACGTCATTTACAACCGACCTAGCATCAGAACCTGGAACACAGTCCGCTCTGTTGTCTAACGCAATTCCTGAAGCAATAACTCTACCAGCCGCCAAAACAGCTTCATCAGAATCAACTACTGGGGCAGAAGAGGTAGACGTTGGCACTGTTTCTAATCCCGGATTTTTTAATTCAGTTAAAGAAGGATTAACCGTGTTTAAAATAAGAAATGCTCCGGCTAAAAGTACTATCCCCCAAACAGAACTCTGAATTATATCTTTAGCGTCGCTCAAGGCCGACTGATTGCCGGGATTAACGGCGTACTTTACTCCGCCATATATAATCATCATAACAGCTAAACTGGCTGAAATCCCTAAAGCATATGTATAAAGTTGGTCAACAAATTCAGCCGGGCTACTGGCGGTGGCAAAATCAGGATAATCCAACGTAAATTCTGTTGCCAATGAAATACCAAAAGAGAGAAGGAATAACCCCGCTGTTATCGCAAATAATGTTTTAATTTTATAATTATTAAAGTCCATTTCTTATTAGCTTATTAGTATAGATTAGTTATTAGTTGATATTAAAATTTAAATAGAATTGATTTAGAGGCAGATTCTCTTTGATTATTTAAATTATTAATAAAACCTTCTACTGTCACTTGTTTTGTCGGCGATTCTGAAGCTATATTCAAAACAAGGTCAAATAGATTTTCAAAATCTCTTTCAACTTGGATACTGTTAACGGTCCATTTAGCGGTTAAATTTTTCAGAGAACCACTAAAAAAGAATGGAAATGCTTTGAAATTTATTTTCTCGTTTAGAGACACTAATAAATCTGTTTTTTTATGGCTTATAACTATTTCTGGAGAAACTATCGGAATTGAAAAGTATCTATTTACAAAAAGATTGTAATTTTTATTCTCGTCAAAAATTTCAAAATTAATCTTAACTTCTATATTATCTCTTGGAAAATCATCCTTGGTTATCACAACCGACTTTAACCCCTTACCTTCCTTATATAAACTGTTATTTACAAACCATTTTATGTTTTTTGAAGACAAGTTTAATATCTTTCCAAAATCAGAATTGTTTTGGCTTACGGCTTCAAAAGAAGTTGTTATTTTGCTTTGGTTAATGGGAAATATTTTACCGCCAAACCACTCCGGAGCGTAAGAATTGGCTTTCCAAGAAAAAATTACTTCGGGTTCCTCCGCCAAAGCTACATTAATAAATAGAAAGCCGACCAACAGGCAAAATACAGATATCAAAACAAAATTAATCCTAAAGATCATACTGGACATTATATCATAATTATCATTTTTTACCCCTCTTGGCGACTTTTTGGAATATTTTTCCAGCTACACCAAAAACCTTATTAAATGACTCCGGGTTGTTTGTAATCCAAATAGTCAAAACTGCAGCTATAGTACTTAACGGTAAAAATCCTACTACTGGGATTAATTCAACTCCTTGAGCAATAGCATTTTTTGAAATCACATTATTAAGGCCCTTCATATAAAGCCAGAGTAGTGTAGCAGGAGCAAAAAAGAATCTTGATATCCACAGTCCATCAAATATATCGCTCAAAATAGCCATTGATATATAGAAAAAGGATTCTACAAAATCAAAATGTGGTCCGCTCTTTTGTTTTAAATTACCACCCTCTTCATCTTCCGATTCCTCTCCGTCTTCATCCTCTTCTTCTCCGTCTTCTTCGCTTTCCCCTTGCCCCTCTTCTCTTTCCTCTATCTCTCCCTCCTGTTTATCCAGTGATTCAACCTTAGGCCCAGGATTCTCTTCTTTTTTGTTTTCGTTTTCTGCCATTTAGATTATTAAGGTTATATCAAATTTGTTTCTTCTCCAAGTAATTGTTGAGGTTTTGTGGTTATCACTTTATCCTCAAAATAAGAAGCGACAACCTGCATGGCCACATGCTTTAAACCGGCGAAGAATAATCCTTGTCCTATCCCGGCTTCCAATAAAAGATTCTTTTCGGTTTCGGTCAAGTTAAAAGTTTTAGCCACAACATCAATGCTGGCTGGGGCTTGCTTTAATAAAAGCTGTAGAGACGAGTTGGTAATAATCGGCTTTCCGTAAGGAGAATTTAAAAAGTCCTCAACTTCTTGCGTAATTGTGGTCATTCCTAAATAATATTTTCTTCCTCTTTTAGCCAATCCAAAAAGAAAAGCGGCTCCCTCTGGGTATTTCATCATCACCCACGCCTCATCCACCACTAAAACTCTTTTCTTTAGCTGTGACCTGACTAAATTCCAGATATAATTTAAAATAACATACATAGCAATTGGTCTTAGCTCCTCTTCTAAATCTCTTATGGAAAAAACGATCAGGCGATTGTCTACATCAATATTTGTTTTTTGGTTAATAAACCCAGAATATGTTCCTTGGGTAAATCTATAAAGTTTTTCGGCTATAATTCTTCCTCCTTCCATATTTCTTAAAACCGTTTCAAAGTCGGACAAAAGAGGCGGCTCCATCTGTAAGAAGTTTGGGTTCTCAGGAGTTATATCATAAGAAGCATACGTTTCTGTAAGGGCCCTGTCTAAAATCGCTTCTTCTTCCACGCTGATATCCCCAAGCATTATTTTAAGAAGTCCAGTTAAAGTAAGAATGTGAGATTTAAAAACATCGGCTGGATCTTCTCCTTCCGGAACTCTTGGTATGTCAAAAGGATTGATGTGCTGGTCGGACGTTAGAGATATTTTAAAATGAGTTCCTCCCACAGTATCACAAAGATTTTTGTACTCGTTTTCAGGGTCAATAACTATAACCTCCGTTCCCATCATCAAAGACCTGAGAATTTCCAATTTGGATGCGTAAGATTTTCCTCCACCGGACTTGGCAAAAACAACCATATTCCCATTTTCCAAAGAAAACCTATCAAAAATAACCAAAGTATTGTTATGTTGATTTATTCCATACATTATTCCTTCCTCGGAAGTCAGATCCATAGAAACAAAGGGGAAAAAAGATGAAACCGGTCCAGAATTTAGAGGTGTTCTTATTTCCAGTTTATCTTCTCCTAAAGGCAGAGTGGACACTAATCCGTCTAATTCTTGAAAAATAGCCGGTTTAACATAGATAAGACGACTTTCAAAAAGATTACTGATTACCTCTTCAAGTTCATTTAATTTTTCCAAACTGTCTCCATATATTGTTATGTAAACGGCCGTGTCAAAAAGTCGCTCTCGTGATTGCTGGAGGTTATCTCTTAAACTTTCCACATCAGCAAAAGCAGTTTCCAACATTGGGTCTCTAACAAAACCCTTATCTTCTTTCTCATTTATTTCAGCTTCAATCTGGGCCGCCTTTTTTCTTAGCCGTCTCAAAGCCAAAGCCGTATCAATTGGATGAACAAATATGGATATATCAAAAAGTTTAGCCAAATTTATAATAGAGGAAAACCATCCACTGGAAAGATATCTTGGATATGAAAAAACAAACAAGGTTTTGGAAAATTTATTTCCTATTTTTATGTAGTTTTGATTAACTTCCAAAGCCGAGGGAGCAATGATGTTTTTCATCTCCTTTTCTTCTCCGGTATATGGTTTTATAATTTTTATTTCCTCCATATCAACTAATATCTTATCTATACTAATTTACTAATAACTCAGATTAATAATTCTTTTGAACTGAACTCCGTTTTTGCCAAAATTCATTAATATTGCCAGTTCTAATTTCTTTGTTTTTAAATACTCCAATACTTGATCAATATTCATCTTAGAAAATCTCTCGCCCTTTTTAATCTCTACAACTATTTTATCCTCAACTAAAAAATCAAAAATTTTTCTGCCTATTATTTTATTATTATACCTTAAAGGAAAACTCGGGTGTTCTATAAATTTTAAATTGTTTTTTATAAAAGCTTCTTTTAATCCTTTTTGATAATAACTTTCTTTAAATCCGGATCCTATATTATTATAAACATCAAAAGCGCTTCCGACTATTTTATAGCTAACTTCTGGATATAATAAATTGATTTTATTTATCATTTACATCTTATTAGTTTATTAGTACTTATTTGTTATTAGTTGATTTGGGTAATTCTTTTTCCACTGTTTCCGGATTATATAAATTGTAGTACAGCTCTACCAACTCATCATCGTTAAGAGCCACCGCCCTAAGTCCAATTCTTTCCAATCCGCTAACTGCCTGATCAACTCTCTGCTGAAGTTGAAGGGCCATTTGATCAAAACTTTCTTGTTTTTCCTTGGCTTGTGATTTTTTACTGCCGAATAATCCAAAGAATCCCTTTTTTATTTCCCCAGCTCCGGCCGCCTCATAAGGAACTACGACAAAAAAGTTTTTAGTCATAATCTCGTTCTCTTTAACAAAACTTCTTATAAAAGACACATATTCGTCTATCTGATTTCTTAAAAGTTCGCTTGATTCTTTATTTCTTATCTCCTCCATCTTTTTGAGGTAATTTTCTATATTAAGCTTTCTTGAATGGATGACTATTTGGAGAGAAAAATCCAGAGAATTTAAAAAATCTTGGTAGGTTGATGTGATAATATCTTGTTCATCTTCGGATTTAAGTTCAAAATTTACCCCTGAAACCATAATTACGGCTCGTAAAGCGCCTCCTTTTAAAACAACCACTCCATTTTTTATCTCCTCTACATCAACAAATCTCTGAGTAGAATTTGGAGGAGAAATAATTTTTTCAACAACCTTATCACTCATAAATAGATTATACCATAATCTAAGCACGAAATTCGAATATCGAAATTCGAAATAATATCTAAATTATAAATAAAAAATAACTAAACTGATTTCCTCATAATAGAACTAAAAATTAACATCAATTCTTGTGCCTCATTTACTAAAATTTCTCTTTCTTTTTCTAAATCTTTATCACCCTCAACATCTATCAAGGTCAGCCAATAAACACTTTCTTTAGATTCTTTCCTGGAAATTTTAATTCTCATAATAAAATCTTTCTTACTTAATGCTTCGTTGGCTTCTATATAATTAGCTCCCATAGAACCTGACGATCTTATGACTTGTTTTCCATCTTCAATGTTTGATATTGTTCTTCTGATTTTCTTAATAAATACCCTAACGTTCTTGGCAAACTCATAGGTTCTCTCTTCTAAATCATATTGCTTATTATTTTGGATTTTTGTCATTGTGATTTGTTTCAGATTTCGTGCTTCGTGCTTCGAATTTAAACGAATAGACTACCTGTAATCTATTCGTTTAGCTACTTCTCTCTCGCCACTCATCTTCTTAAAAACCATGTATTGTTCTTTTATATCCGAGATTGTTTTTTTAGGAACAGATTTTTCTCTTTTTGGAATCGGATTTTTGGTTGTGGTTAAATCCTGCCAAAGCTTTGACACTCCCGCAATCTTTCCTGATACTCCCAATGAAACTGATTTTAGGGCGCTTCTTTTTTCGGCCACAGCTTTGACGGCAACCGGAGCAGGAATTTCTATTCTTTCTTGTATAACAGCCCGCTTCCATAAAAGAAGTTTTGGTTGCCAGAAAAACGTTAAAGCGTAAAGAGAGATTTTCCAAAAAGGCCGTCCGCTAACTTTTACAAAGGCAAATAAAATGGCAAAAACCGCCAAAATAAAAGCCATAATAAACCAGACAAATCTGTTTAATACAAAAAATAGAAAGAATGAAATCAAAAAAGGAGCCGCTATAAAAGCAAACTGTTTTAACGTTAACGGGCCAACAATTTTTGGCTCCATATCTATAAATTGTGGTACTTCAAATTGAGCCATAATTAGTAAAATTCGAAATTCTAATATCAAAATCCGAAACGGTGTTTGAGTTTAAAAATTTTTAACATTAGAATTTAAATATTGTTTCGAATTTCGGATTTAGTGCTTCGTGCTTAAATAAATAGTTATAATTTATTTAAATCTATCTTTTCGCTATTATCTTTTTCTTCTGATTTCTTTCCAAGATCGGTTTTAAATCCACTATAGTGTATTGTTTTTGGTTGTTCTTCGTATTTTTTTACCACCACCGGCACTTTTCCGGCTTCGCTCATTTCTTCTTTTTTAAAATTGCTCGGCGTCTGAACTTGGGCTTTGGAAACCGCGTCTTGTTGTCTTGGTATGGACGATTTAAAAGAACCGAAAAATCCTCCAAACGTATTTATTTTAAACCCGCTGGTAGCTTTTGTTTGAGAAACAGATGAAGGTTCCTCTCTTTTATGAATAATCACCGGCCCCAAGTCAGCAACATCACTAAGGGTGAGGGGTAAAGGTTTAGGGGTCAGTGGAATGGACTCAATTGGTTTTTTGACAATAATTCTTTCTTCTACTTTACCTTTTTCCCTTTCCTCTTTACCCTGTTCATTAATTTCCTGGGTCGGCTTTATAACAACAGGGGGCTTCTCTTTCTCCTCTAATGGGCTTGGTGGTTCCGTCTCTTGCGTCCCTACCCTCTCTTCACTATTCTCTGTTCTCTCTCCTCTGTCCTTTATTATTTCCACCGGTTTCAAATCTACCACGCTCGGCTCCTGTTCTTTAAGAACTACTCTTTGAATTTGAGCTTTAGGGGCCTCGTCAATATCTTCCGGTCTTACTACTCCTATTTTAAATTTCAAATAATTATCCTCTATTTCTTTGTGGAAGGGAGAAAATACTTTTTTATCTAACTCTTGATAAATTTCCAGAGCTAGCCGTCCATCTATTCCTAAGCTATCTTTTATTTCTTTATACAAGTCCTGAAGATGAATAAAGCCAAAAAAAACAAAAAATCCTAATCGTCTTAAAATAACTCTTTTTTCTTCAACTAAATGAAACTCTTCACAAACATTTTCTAAGGCATCATTGCAAACAGGAGAAAATACCGCCTCTCTTAAAACGTCCGGAGCTTCATCCCACCTTTTATTTATCGTTTTATTATCAACCTTCAACATATTATTTCTTAGGTTCCTCTGGTTTCTTCTCCTCTGGTTTCTTCTCTTCTGATTTGCCTTCTTCTCCACTAGCAGACAGTATAGCAGCTCCCATACTCTTGTTAATCTTAGAGGCGATAGTTATTAGTTTGGGATTTTTAGAATTTTTCATAAGATTAACAGCTTTATCCAAATCACCTTCTCTTATAGCTCTTAATATATCATCACGACTGGCAGTTATTTTTATTTCCTTCACTCCCTCCTCATCCCTTTGACGCACAAGTTCAATAACTTTATCACCATCCATATCTTTACTCGCTTTTTCTATAGCATCTTTGATACTTACTACTTCCGCATCTCCAGCAACAGATGCTACAACATCCTCAAGCATTTTTTTCGTGCTTTCTCCTTTGAGTTTGGGGGCGATAGCAGATATCCCTTCTCCAAAACCTCCGGTCAAACCAGCCACATACTGCTCCCTAAACTTATTTGATTGTTCTTTTGTCATTCCTGGCATATCTACCACCTCTTTAGTCGTTGGGTCCACTGGTTTAAAAATATGATTTCCTATTGCAGCCCCCGATTTTTTCCAATCATCAGATGAAAAATTTCCGTAAAATTCCTTAGCGTGTTCCTCATATGTTTTTCCCTCGTGCTTTCCATCGCTACTTTTCATAGCTTTCATCATATTAAGACTCATTCCAAAAGATTTCTGAGTATCAGACGCCGACTTACCACGACCAATTGTATTAGCGGTTTCAACCGATTCTATTACTTGATCCATTCCAAGTAATCCTTGAGTTTCTTTCATGTCTCCTCTTTTAGACAAAACCTCTAACGCCGCCATTCTTTCTTCTTTGTTCATTGTTGGGAGAAGAGCGGCTAATTGTTTGGAATCTTTTATGGTCTCATAATGTTTAACTTTTTCATCAATAAATTCTTGAGATTTTTTTTCTAAGGTAGCCCTGCCTTTGGTTGTTACTTCAGCGAGCTTACTTGCTCCTCCTAAAGTCAATCTATTAGCCCATTTACTAGAACCAATTTTATTTGCTACATTTCTGGTCCTCTCTCCTAAAGCCCTTCTTCCAGCTCTTGCCGCTCCTCTTCGAGCTTTTGTTTTTGCCCAATTTTGCAATTTTGAGGACTGCTTCAAAACAAATCCGGCTCCAGCAAATCCCATCGTTTGAGAGATTTTTAATCCAGCTAAAAGCAATGCCCCAGCCATAAAGGGAATCATCATATCTGCAAAACCAATACCGGCTATACTTGTTCCAGAACCAGTAGCCACTTCATTCGCCTGCCCTCCAAAACCACCGCTACTTTTAGAAAGGAAAATTAATGTTAAATATACAAAGAACAGCGTTATCGGAGCAAATAAAACCCATTTTATAAAACTATCCCACCATTTTTTCCAATATTGTTTGGTATAAGGAAATACCCAAAGAACCCAAACAAGAGGCGATACCATTAAAAGAAAAGCGAGATTAAAATATCTTAAAAGAAGCATAAAAGCTAACGCCAAAAGCGTTAATCCGATAAAAACACCTACCACTATAGATATTAAAAGACCGGCCAAAGTATAAAAACTAGCCGAAAGCGCGCTATCTTCTTTGATGTTTGCTAAATCCGTATTATCTGGTATAACAGAGTCAAATTTACACATACTATCCGTAACATTTTTAATACAGGCATCAACATCTGTTATTGTCCCATCTTTCTTTTGTTGCTCACAAGCTTCTTTAATTTTTTCATCATTTTCAGCATCGCAAACTGGTCGCGCTGACGGATCTTTAGAAATAACAACTCCCTGCATTCTAAACATACCGGTAATTCTAGCTGACCAGTTACTAGTTCCAGAAGCATCAATATATTTTAAGAAGAAGTTCGAAAAAACATCTGATGTTTTTATTATTGAACCGGCAATAACTAAGCTAAAATTTATTAAAAGAGCCGCCACTATAAGATTTGTAAGAACTTTTTGAGAGCCATAACTTTTAAATCTAAGAATAATGGAAACGGCAATTATTATTATTCCCAAAGTAAACCCTAAATTTGCCAAATCTCTAAAAACTTTCCATCCAATTATGACAAAGTGAGTATCGTTTAAATCTGTTAACAATCCTTTATTAATGTACATTGCAAAGTTGACAAGCATGGCCCCAAATTTAATGAATACAACTCCTACCAACCATTGAATTAAACCAAAAACAAACAATATAATTTTTATCAAAACAGACCCCGAAAAATCTATAAAACTACTTAAAATACCCGCTTGAGCTTCTTGATTAAAAAACCCAAACAGAGTTACAACTAAAACCAACATCAATAATGATTTTATTAAAGTCTTTTTATTTCCTCTAAAATAATTCATTTTTTATCTACAGACAAAATTATTCTTATCATTACCGTCTTCGTTGTTAAACGCCCTTAGAGCGTTGTAAATATTCCAAACCAGAGTTACTAATTCTCCGTCACCACCACTATTAACCAGCTGAACGTCAATGTAAAATGGCTGATATGTCCTGACAAAATTAGACAACTTATTAACCACCTTATTAACGTCATTACTACTCGGATTGTCTTGGTCTAATAAATTCGAAACTTCAATTTGATTGGCTCTGGCTTGAGTCAGGGCTCGCGAAGTAGCTGAGCTGGAATTATTCAAATCAAATCCATTTAGCAAATCAATAATTTCTGCCGCGGTATATATTTTTTTTGTTCCGCTTCCATCATCAACACTTATTCTACTATTCGGACAACTTTCCAAATCCGTTCCGTCTCCGGCCATGTCGTGCGCAAAAGCTAAAACCGTAGAAACAATCGGCCCTAGGTCGTTAGTAATATAATAAATTATGTCATCATAATCCCTGTTAGCATCTTCCAGGTCTTGCCTGTATGTTTCGCCTTCATAATCCTCAAATCCTGTACCATCTAAATCTCCGGGTTCTCTATTAACGGTTGTTCCTCCTGAAGCACTTTGAAGTCCTTCACTTAGAGCTTTTGACACTAAAACATTTATTATAGCCGATATGGCACTTTGAACGTTTTCTGCATATTCAAAATCAGAACCAATCGCTTTTGTTACAGCTTCCGAAACTGCTTGTCCCGGAGTAAGAATCCCCCACTCTTTACAGTTTTGTTGAGTAAGATACCCCAAACAACTTTTAAAAGCTTCTCCGGCTTCTCCTTGTGCGGTTCCATTTATAACGTCATCGGTACACTCATCTCTTATTTGTTGTTCTGTTTTAGGACCATACATCTTACACTCTTTTGTTCCTAAAAATCCTCCCGAGCTTTCGGCCTCAGATTTTTTTGCATCTTTTTGTTCAGCAACACGTTGAGCGAATTTATCTTCAACCTGCCAAGATATCCAATAGGGATTAATATCTGGAGAGAAGAGGGCGTCATAAGAAGCCCATCCTCCTTTTGTTATAAAATCATAAGTATATTCCAAATTGTATTTAAATTGGTCAAAAGTACATCTAACCGGAAGACCAAGATAGTCCTGACCAACTCCATAACTGGCAGTTAAAGCATTTAACCGCAACGACAAGAACTGCTGAGCAAAAGGAACGCACAAATCAATTCCAGTATCATTGGCTAAAATATCGTTAAACTCACTAAAAGTAGAATTAATAATATCATCCTTTAGGTAAGAGCCCCAATCAGAGACAAAACTGCTATCCCCTCCATTACCACCAGTTACTTGTTGGATTATATCATTTTGTATTTTGGCTATAATAGATTTAACAACGGCGTCTCTTAGGGCTTTTAGCAATTCAGTTTTAATCCATTGCGCAAGGTCTTTCATTATCTGAATAAAAGTCGGCAGAGAGAGCAGTTCGCTGACAGGCCAAGCCGCTTGCGCTTTTTTGACCGTAAAAAACGAAGCAACCCCAGAGGCATTTAAAACAAAAGAAAAAAGCACTACCACTATCAATATTTTTTTAAAAACGCTTACCATAAATTTTTATAAGGAATATTTTTTAGATGCCTCCTTAAATAATAAATCGGCTTTGTCGGTTTCTTTTATAATAAGGTCAGAACCATTCATGGCCGCAAGATACGCCTTTAACGGGTCGTTATCCTTATAAGCCAACGCCCCAAAAACAATCGCTGAATTTTTGAATATCATTAAGTTTTGTTTATGTAATTCAACTAAACCCGAAGGAACTTCTAATTGTATTATTCTATCAAATCCCTTATTTAAATTAAACGCCATTTGAGACATTTCTCCTTGGTCCTGGCTTTCAATAACAGAGGTAATTTCTTCCAGAAGGTCTTGCGGGTCTTGTGATTTTTGACCAGCAACTTCAGACATGATGCTTGTATAACTAAAAATGTATTCAACTGCTTTTTGAGATGAGTTATCAGAAGAAATTTTAATACTCTTGTCGGGTATGCTATATAAAAACCCAAGTGGGTTATTTTTTAAAAAAGAAAGTGTTTTAGGATCATTCAAATCTGCTCCGTTTAATTGATCTATTAAGTTCTTAGGAGAAGATGATGCTTGAGAAAAATCTACTTGAGACAGAAATTCCGAAGATATGTTTTCTGATAGTTTGCTGGTTAAATTTTCCAGCGACGTCTGAGACAAATCTTTTGCGACATCGTTTGGATTTTCTACCCAGCTCAAATCTCCCAATTGTTGAGAATTATTACTTTTAACTACGTCAGCACTATCTTTAGAAAGATTTATAATTTTATCTGGAGTTAATCCTCCGAGTATCCAATAACCAACAAAGATAATCACAATAATTCCAAAAATAACAAACGGATTTTTAAAGTTTAAAGTTTGCATTTTGTGTTTTCTAAAGCAAATTGAGGGACTGGTAATTCCCCTTCGGCATCGCTTGTTTATTATACAACACTATATTCAAAATTAAAGCTCTAAAGCCATTTTTATCAGCATATTCACATCAAAATCCTGCGGTCGGCAATTCTCCTTTATTTTGTTATTTTTAAACCACCCCAAAACCTCATCTTTCTTATATCCACCACTAATTAAATTATTCAAAACCGTTTTTCTGGGTTGCTTAAAAATTTTTCTTATAAAACCATAGTATATATCTGTATCAATCCGTGTGTTATTTTTATCCGTGTTAATCAGTGATTTTGTTTTTAACAAAACAATAGCCGAATCAACGTCTGGAGGAGGATTAAAATTTCCCCTAGTCACATTTTGTATTATTTTGGGTTCCGCCCAAAATTGCACACTAGCAGATAATAAATTCATTTGTGGAGATTTTGCGCAAATTCTTTGCGCCACTTCTTTTTGTATAAGTAAAACAGTTAATTTGGGTTTGTTTTTTAACTCGCTAATAATTCTTAACAGATGCCCAGTTATGTAGTAGGGAATATTGCCAACAATTTTGTATTTCGTATGCCGTATGTCGTATACCGTATTCAAAACAGGGAGTATTTTGAGGGCGTCCCCATTAATTAAATTTAACTCATTGTTTTGAATTTTGGATTTTGTGCTTGTTTCGAGTTTTGTGCTTCGTGCTTCGAATTTATTACATAAATATTCCACCATACTCTCATCTTTCTCTATGGCAATAATAGTAACGCCAGCATTAAGCAAATATTGCGTTAATTCCCCGTGCCCCGGACCTATTTCTATAACAACGTCGCCTTTTTTTAATTCAAGAGAGTCGGCAATGTTTTCCAAAACTTCTTTATTCTTTAAAAAATGCTGTCCTAATTTTTGTCTCATAAAATTGGATTAAAAGTGGTATAATTAATAATAATGGGAAAGTCTCTATTCGAACAAACTCTATCAAAATATCAACGCCTAATAAATAGAGCGCTTAATTCTTATTTTAATAAGAACTTAAAATATTATCCGGAAGGTAAAAATCATTTTATAAAAAAACAGTACGAACTTATAAAAAACGCCTGCCTCTCACAAGGTAAACGCCTCCGTCCCATCTTAACTATTATGGCTTATAAAGCCGTTGGAGGAAAAGAAGAAAAAAAAATTATAGAGCCATCTTTGGTTTTTGAATTATTCCATAATTACACTCTTATACACGATGACATATATGACGAAGACAAGGAAAGGAGAGGGGTTACAACTAATCACGTAATACTTGAAAACTTTTTCAAACATCAATATAAAATAATAAAAAGGGCACCGGAAATTCTTTATCATGACGCACCTTCTCGTTTTGGAGTAATAGCCGGATTTATAAACGGAAAAATTCTTCATACTCTTAGTGGGTTATTAATTACCAAATTAAATATTTCGGAAAATAGACGTTTAAAAGGAATAGAACTTCTTGAGAAAGTTTCTTTATACGACAATATCGGACAAGCTATTGATTTAAACCAAGAACAAGAAAAGATTATTAGTTACGAAGATTATTTTAAGATGGTTTCGTATAAAACTGGTCAGCTTTTAAAAACCGCTATTGAGTGGGGTTGTGTTTTGGGAAATACCACGAGATCTCAAAAATCCCATCTTTTAAAATATACCGAGGAAATAGCTGATATTTTTCAGATAAAAGACGACCTTTTAGATTTAGGCATTGGGGGTAAGAAGGGAAGAATGATTGGATCAGATATAAAAAAAGGCAAAAAAACATTGCCTATTGTTTATGCTCTAAATAATTGTAATAAAAGAGATAAAGGATTTTTAATAAAAGAATTGGGCAACACCAAAACATCTCCAAAAGAAATGAAACGAGTTATAAAAATATTAGATGAGTCCGGCTCATTTGATTATTGTCAAAAAATGGCTGATCGGAAGATATCTATCGCAATAAAACATTTAGAAAAAGCCAATCCAGCCCTACAAAAAGAATCTCTTTTATTTTTTAAAGAAATGGCTTACTTTATGTGGAACAGAACAAAATGATTACGTTTATAGAGAAAGTAATAACTGTGATTGAAGCTAAATACGTATCTGCTTTGGGCTGGATAGCTACATTTGCTTCGTTTGTTATTATAAGAAATATACTAGAGGGTATTTCCAGCGGATCAGGCAGTTTTTTATCTCAAAAAAACTTTGAGTTCTTTTTCCTTCATTCATTCACGTTTTATTTAGCTTCATTTCTTGGGCTTATTTTAATAATAAACTTAATTACAAAAGACCACATTAAAAAAACGATTCTTTTTGTATTGTTTTTAATTCCCATAATAATCACCCCCCCTTTAGCTGATTTGGCGGCCACAGGAGGAAATCAAACCTTAATGACATATCGGCAGATTCCACCGGGAACAAACAATTTAATTGAAATGTCCCAATATTTTTTCAACTATATCCTCCACGGTCCGAATGGAATTTTGTTTTTTGGAGAAAGCACATCTTTATCACAGGTTTATATTAATTACGGAATCAGGATAGAAATCGCTATACTAATTTTTATTCTTCTTTTGTATACCTACGTCAAAACCAAATCAGTCACAAAATTATTGTGGTCATTTTTACTTCTCCAGTTAGGATTGTTTCTAATGGGACATTTCCCTTATATTATCAATCTTATTTTCGGAAAAGGGTCTGGAATTTTATCAAGAGGCGACACCATCATGTCTCTGTTGTACCTATTTGTGTCCACTCTTTTTGCCGGAATAATATTTTATCTTTACGATAAGAAAAAAACATGGTCAGTTATCAAAAATTTTAGAATCACCAGGACCTTAAACACGACAATTCTGTTGTTTATAGGAATAATTCTGGGAATTAAAAACGTTGATCAATACGTGTCCATAAATTGGGAATTAATATTTTTTATCCTGGCCGCATGTCTTAGTAATATTTTCTGTTGGGGATGGGGAGTTAGTTATAACGACAGAAAGGATGAAAAAATAGACATTATTTCCAACACCAATCGTCCTCTTCCTTCTAAAACTTTAAGTTTGGAAGAGAATAATTTTACCTCAAAATTATTTCTTGGATTATCGTACTTATATGGTTTTATAGTTGGATACGCATTTTTTGTTATGATATTAATAAAATCCTCTTTGGGATATCTATACTCTTCCGACTTTTTCCATCTAAAAAAATATCCCATACTTTCTCAGTTTGTTATCGCCTGTGCTTATCTAACAACTATAATGGCGGGTTTTTTATTGATTAGCGGTAATCTAATTTCCGATTTTCCGGTTAAATTATCGCTGTCTGTTCTTGTTTTATTTACTTTAGGAGTGGGTTTTAAGGATATAAAAGATTATCAGGGAGATAAAAACCAAAACATAAGGACATTGCCTGTTATTTTCGGATTAGAGAGAGGTAAAAAAATAATCGGAGCCATGGGAACTCTGGCTTTTATATTAATACCTTTAATTTTCAATCAATATTTTTATCTTTTAATAATTCCGTCTATAATTTGCGCAATTCTTTATTTTTACTTCACAAACAAAGAAAATTATAAAGAGCTCCCCGTTTTTATGACTTATTTTTCTTTTATTATTTTTGTAATACTCTTAATGCTGACCGAGATAATAAGATTATGAAAAAACATAATTTGATTGGTGTTTTGATAATATCTTTTTTAATAGCTATGGCTATAAAAAATATTATTGCCAATATTTTAACTTATAAATATCTCTAAAATGAGAGCTTTAATATACAGTTTTTTAGAAAAGAAATTTAAAATAGAGAGCCAACCCATTCCATCCGTTAAAAATGGCGAGTTGCTTATAAAAATAATAAATTCCGCCCTATGTGGAACCGATCTGCATATAATATCGGGAGTTCTAAAAAGCAAGGTTTATAATAATAAAAAAATAACACTGGGTCATGCATGGTCAGGAGTTGTAGTAAAAAAAGGAGCTGGCGTGAAAAAGTTTTCTATTGGTGACTTAGTTTTTGGAAACGACTTCTTTTTTTGCGGAAAATGCAAAAAGTGTAACGACGAAAAAGAAAACCTTTGTAAAAATTTCAAAGTTTTTGGCATGGGGGCAAAAGGAACTCATTCTGATTACGCTGTTTTTCCGGAAAGAATTACCAAAAAGATACCAAGAGGAATAAACGAGGAAACTGCTTGTTTTATGGCTGATTTGGTGGCCACCGCCATTCATGCCGTTAGAAAACACGTCCCACAAAAAAATGATTGCGTGGGAATATATGGAGGTGGACCCCTGGGTATTGTTATTGGAGTGATTCTAAAAAGAATATTTGGAGTAAAAAATATATACCTCTTTGAACCGTCAAGATATCGCCTTAAATTAGCAAAAAAAATATTAAATCCAAAAATCTTTCCGAAAAACAAGTTCGCGTCTAAATTTTTTGACGTTATTTATGAAGTTAGCGGATCACAAAAAGCCTTAAAATCGACTTTCACTTTTCTTAAAAAAGACGGCACTGTGATTTTGGTGGGTGTTTATGATAAAGACGCGCCGATTCCAGTCACAAAAATAATAACAAGAGAGATAAAAATATTAGGAAGTTTAGCTTATACATTTAAAGATCTAAAAAGGGCGATGGAAATAACTAAACAAATTCAATCGGACATAAAAAAGCTTATTACTCACAAAATGACTCTGGAAAACGGACAAAAAGCATATGATTTAATAAAAAAGAGAAAAGCCGGACTGATTATTTTTAAAATTAATAAACAAAAATAATCTTTAATACTCTATAAATCTCTCTTCCTCGTTTAACGGACGGTCGCCGGAAAAAGCGGTTTTTTCAGGAGGCAATTCAAATAAAAATCTTGAAGGAACTCCGTAAAAATTTATAAACAGTTCTTTTTTGGCTCTAGTCATAGCTACATACATTAATCGCCTCTCTTCCTCCAGCTCATCGGATGTAAAAAATGATCTCTGGTGGGGCAAAAGTCCTTCGTTTACTCCCGAAATAAAAACCACGTCAAATTCAAGCCCCTTGGAAAGGTGCACCGTCATTAAATTGGCTCCCGAATAGTTTTTTTTCTTCCTTCTTTTATTTGTCATTTCCAGGGGGCTAGCCAAGGAAATCTTTTCCAAGAATTTTTCCAGAGAATCAAACTGTTGAGCAAAATAAATTAATTCCGATATGTTTTCATATCTTTCCTGATAATTCGGATACTCTTTTTTTATCAATTCAAATAGTCCAGACGATTCTATAAAAAGTCCTATTGTTTCTGAGGGGCTCAATCCTAAAGCACCTAAAATCTTTTCTTTTATCTGTGCCGCCGCTCTTTTACCAAAACTTTTTTCCATCCTCTCAAAACTTATTTGGTCCAAAGGATTGGAAACCAATCTTAGAGCCGCTAAAATATCTTTTATTTCTTTTCTTTCGTAAAAAGAAACTGCCCCAAATAAATCGTAGTCAATTCCATATTCAACAAAGACCTGCTCTAAAGCTCGGCTTTGAGCATTGGTCCTAAAAAGTATCCCGACACTCATATTGTTTTTTAAAAAATCCCTGGTTTTATCAACAATAAAATCGGCCTGAACAAATTCGTCTTCATGCTCTATGACTTGGACAAATGACCCCTCGTCATTTTTGGTCCAAAGTTCTTTCTTATTTCCAGAAAGATTGTGGGCAATCAATCGCGATGATGATTCTATTATATTTTTTGTGGAACGATAATTTTGTTCCAGAAAAACGGTTTTAGCTCCCGGCCAATCCCTTTCAAAATTAAGAAAGTTTCTAAAATCAGAGAATCTAAACATGTAAATGGATTGTGAGTCGTCGCCAACCACATTGATGTTGTTGTGTCTCTCAACTAGAAGTTTAATCATCCAATATTGAGATGTGTTTATATCCTGATATTCATCAACCAATATGTAGTCATACCTTTTTTGATATTCCAGAAGAATTTGGGGTTTAGTTTTAAAAATTCTAACCACTTTTTCTATTAAATCATCAAAATCAAAGGCGTTGTTTTCCTGTAATTTCTTTTCATATTCATAAAAAACCATTTTTACTATCTCTCCGTCTTTTCCTGAAAAATAATCTTCCGGATTTAATAGTTCATTTTTTATTCTTGAAATCTCTTTTATAAAAAACAGCGGAGAAGGAAGCTTTTTTTCTAAGTTTATGTTTTTTATTATATTTTTTACCAATCTTCCACTGTCGTCTCCGTCAAAGATACTAAAATATTTATTTCTTCCAAAAACATTGCCGTCTTTTCTTAAGATGCCGGCGCCAAAAGAATGGAACGTTCCCACAAATGGCTCCTTTGGACTTTTGTTATTATAAGACAGTATTTTACTTACTCTTTCTTTCATTTCCCCCGCCGCCTTATTGGTAAAGGTAATAGCCACAATTCTCTCGGGACTTATCTTTTTTTCCGAAATCAAATAGGCCAAGCGCGAAGTCAGAGTTTTTGTTTTTCCCGATCCGGCTCCAGCTACAATTAAGAGAGGGCCATCACCAAAAAAAACCGCTTCTTTTTGTTTGTCGTTTAGGTCTTCAAACGTGCCAGTCATGACTAATAAATTACAACAAATAAAAAAATAACGCAAAATACTTTTTTGCGCGGTATACAGCATACGGTGCCCGGTACTCGCTTAACTTACCCTGGCTCTATATGAGAACGCCTCTGAAATTATTTGTGGAGTAATAATTTCCAAGCCGTCTAAGTCAGCTATTGTTTGAGCTACTTTTAGGATTTTAAAATATCCCCTGGCCGAAAGGTAGGCCTTATCAAACATTTTATCCAACAAAATTTTTGCCTGCGGTTCTAACTTAACAATACTATCAACTTGTTTTGATGAAAGTTCCGAGTTAGCAAATATTTTCAAATTTAATTTATTAAATCTTTCTTTTTGAATGTTCCTGGCGTCAAAAATTTTTTTTCTTATGCTCTCTGATTCGTTGGGATTAATAGGATTTTTCAGATCCTCTGAATTTAATCTTCCCACCCAGATATGAATATCAATTCTGTCCAAAAGAGGTCCTGATAGTTTTTTCTGATACCTGGCAATTTCATAGGGATTACACTGACACTCTTTTTTGTCGTCACCAAAATATCCGCAAGGACAAGGATTGGAGGCGGCTACCATCATAAACCTACAAGGCAAAGTTAAAACGCCTCTTGATCTTGAGATGGTCACCTTACCATCTTCAAGTGGTTGTCTTAGGGCTTCTAAAACATCTCTGTGGAATTCCGGAATTTCATCAAGAAATAAAACTCCCCGGTGAGCCAAACTTACTTCTCCCGGCCTTGGATTTTGTCCTCCGCCAACTACCGACACCATGGAAGCATTGTGATGTGGAGAACGAAACGGTCGAGAAGCAATAAATAAGTCTTTCTCCAGAAGTCCGGCGGCGCTATATATTTTAGTTGTTTCCAGCGCCTCTTCTAAAGACATTTGAGGCAACACAGAAACAAGCGACTGAGCCAACATTGTTTTTCCAGCCCCAGGAGGCCCGGACATAAAAATATTATGTCCACCGGCTGCGGCTATCATTAAGGCCCTCTTGGCATTTTCCTGACCTTTTATCTCGGAAATATCTACACCTAAAAACCGCAACGGGACAAATTCGCTCTCTTTGCTTAATTCTATAAAACTCTTTTCTTCAAGATGACTAATAATTTGAACGAGATTTTCTACCGGATAAATTTTTATTCCCTTTATAAAAGATGCTTCATAAGAATTGTCCTTAGGAATAAAAATTTCTTCAAATCCCATGTCCTTGGCCATTCCGACTATATTTAAAACTCCCACCACTCTTCTTAATTTTCCGTCCAAGGAAAGTTCACCGATAAATATCTTTTTGGAAGAATCAAACGGTCTCATCTGTCCAGACGACAATAGATATCCCAAGGCAATAGCTAAATCATATTGAGACCCGTTCTTTTTTACATCAGCTGGAGCTAAGTTCACTGTGATTTTCCTATTTTCTTTATTTGGCGGTTTTAACCCTGAATTTTTTATTGCCGAAGAGACTCTCTCTTTGGCCTCCGAAACCGCTTTATCGGCCAATCCCACAATCGTAAACGAAGCCAAACCAACATTAATGTCGGTCTCCACTTCTATGGGCCTTGAATTTATTCCCTCCAACTCGGCAGAAAATATTTTTGATACCGTTTTGGACATCGATTTTATAAAAACAGTCCCGACGTCGCGTTGGGACTGTTTCTTTTTATTTACTGACTATTTTTGACTTATTGCAATCCTTACAAAATCGCGAGTGGGGAGAAATTTCCAGAACATCTTCTTCTATTTCCATTCCACACTGTTCACATTTTCCGTATTCTCCTTTTTCTATTCTGATTAAAGCGGAGTCAATATCAGACAATTTGTTTCTAAGAAGAGACAGAGATGACGTTTGATTAAAATACTCTTCGGCTTCGTCTGTTTCGTCGTCCGGCCCCGGCTCATTGCCAAAATCAGGAGGAGTTTTTGCTTCCTTCATCTGACTCAAAATTTCTTCTCTTTCTTTATTGAGTTGTTCTTTGTATTTTTCTAAGTTCATGTCTTATGGATTAATCAAAGTGGAAGTTGATGTAGTAGCTGTAGAGGTAGAAGTTATTAGAGGATTAATTACTTGCGGTATTGCTTTTAATCTCTTTATTATATCCACCATCTGATTATAAGACGTAGCAATGACTAAATAATTTTTTCCGGCAACGCTCATCCAAGCATATTCAAAAACATCGTTGGTTTTGGCGTTGAAAGCCAAAAATCTAACGGCTTGACCTTCTACTTGTCCGTCTTTGAATTCGGGCTTAGCCGGAACCGTAACGTCTGAAACGAAAAGAGTTTTTGCTATATCGGCTGATTCCAAAATTGGACTTAAAGATGTTTTTGCACTAGTTAAATCAGAAACTTCAAAAACAGTTCCGAATTTATTTCCACCTGTTTTGTCGGCATAAAGCCAGTAAGTTGCATCACTCACGGAAAACGGCAGGGTTCCTCCAGAAGGATAGATTTTGCCGAAAATAGAGGCCGCAGCAACCGCATTATTTTGAGCATCAACAAATAACAATTCCTTGACACTACCAACCAAAAGTTTTTCTTCGGCTGGTTTAGTTATGGCTAATTTAAAATCGCCGGATAAATCAATGGCCACGGTTTCCGTTTTTGTCGGATTAGATATAACCGAAACATGAACTGGGGCAGGAGGAACCACAACTTCTGGTTGTGGAATTGGAGTTTCTACTACAGGAATGTTTTGTTCCTGAATAGGAGGTGTTGGAACGGTTGCTTGGGGAGTTTTATTTAAAGAAGAAATTAAATAATAGACACCAAACCCAACAGCTACCGCCAAAACAACAATTACCACCACTAAAATAATAGTTTTTAATTTTGAAGATTTTTCCGACACATCAACGACTTGAGAAGATTCTTCAGTAAATGATTGAGGTGGGGCCGGAATTGTTTCCAGGATTGGTTGTTGCGGTTGTGGTTGTGGTTGATATTGAGGTTGAGCGGGTGCTTGATTATTTCTTAGCGCAGAAAGTTCTGGAGCGCTTATAACTTGTGACTGAGGAGAGTCCCCTCCCGTTTGTTGAACCGACTCTAAATCTGAATTCATAGTTCTTACTCCCACTTGCTGTTCTGGAGCCGGAGGCGGAGGAGGAACGCTTCCCTGAGGAGAGTTATCTCTTCCAGGATTAAACTGCGATGGATTTGTATTATATTCCATTTTATTTTTTTATTAATAATATTGAGTTGCAAAATTTTATTTTGCTGACGTTAGTAAAATTGTATCACAATAAAAAAATAATTTATATGGGGATAACTCTTTGTTTATGGTAAAATTAGTTTTATGAAAACTCTCTTACTTATTGACGCCAACTCTATGATTCATCGCTGTTTTCACGCGGTACCTCCTTTGGTTAACAAGAAGAACGAGCCGACAGGAGCTCTGTACGGAGTTTCTAATATCCTCCTTAAGATAATCCAATCAAAAAAACCAGAATACGCGGCCGCTCTTTTTGATAGACCAGAAGCTACATTCAGAGAGCAAAAATATGCTCAGTATAAAGCCCAAAGACCCAAAACAGCCGACGAACTAATACCACAACTTAAAAAAGCCCACGATCTTTTTGAAAGTTTTTCAATAAAATGGCTGGAAATTCCCGGATATGAAGCTGATGATCTTATAGGAACTCTGGCAATAAAATTTAAAAAAGAAAAAGATATAAAAGTTCTTATTTTAACAGGAGATCTTGATTCTCTTCAGTTGGTAGAAGATGGAAAAATATTAGTTGAAACATTTAAAAAAGGGATCTCGGAAACGATGGTTTACGACGAAGGAGCGGTTGTAGAAAGATATGGCATACATCCAACCCAGATGATTGATTATAAGGCCTTGGTAGGCGATGCCTCCGATAATATTCCCGGGGTTGCCGGAGTTGGACCCAAAACCGCCTCTGAAATATTAAGAAAATACAAAACTCTTGATATTTTTTTTAAAGAGGGACAAAAAGAAAAATCTTACGAGAGAATAAACCAAAGCAAAGAAATTGCTCTTCTTTCAAAAGATTTAGCGACAATAATTACATCAGCTCCGGTTAAAATAAACATCAATGAATTAGAATTAAATCCAAACACTCAAAATATAAAAAATTTTTTTGATAAAAATGATTTTTCCAGCTTAATTAAAAGGGTTGATGGTTTAGGAGAAAATACTAAGAAGAAAGAGACAAAAAAGAAAGCTGAAAGTAATCAATTGTCGGTTTTTGGTTCTATTAAACAAAATTCTGAGGATATAAAAATTGGATACAACCTAAAAGATTTATATAAAAAACAGGAAATATTAGGGCCGATTTTTGACATTAAGATAGGTTTAGAACTTTTAGGAGTTAAACCGGACGGATGGGAAGACGCATCCGAAAAAATATTTAAAAAAATTCTCCCCTTGGAAGAATTTTTGGATAAATCTTTTGCTTGGCTTTCTCAAAAAATAAAAACCCTTGGATTGGAAAAGGTTTTTTATAATATTGAAATGCCTCTTGTTAAAGTTCTATCCCAAATGGAAAAAAGTGGTGTTTTAATCAATTTAAAAAAACTAAAAGATGTTCAAAAAGAATTAAACGTTTCGGTTAAAAAAATAGAAGATATTATCTTAAAAGAAATCGGGGAAGAAATAAATTTAAATTCTCCAAAACAACTCCTTTCTTACTTTCAAAAACAAGGCCTTAAAATAAAATCCACATCAGCCCAAACCCTGGAAAAAATATCGGAAGGGTATCCTGTTGTTAAAAGGATTTTAGAGTACAGAGAATTTTTCAAAATGAAAACAACTTATTTAGATTCTTTTGAAAAACTAATAGGGGAAGACAAAAGAATCCACCCCACTTTTTTACAGCTCGGGGCCGCAACCGGGCGACTCTCTTGCCAAAACCCAAACCTTCAAAACATACCCCAAGAATCGGAATGGTCACAAAAAATCAGAAACATATTTATTCCTTCTTTAAACAACTCATTAGTTTCTTTTGATTACTCCCAAATAGAGCTAAGAGTCATCGCTCACCTTTCGCAAGATAAAAATATGATAGGAGCGTTTAAAAAAGGCGAGGACATACACACCCTAACGGCTCAAAAAATATTTAATACAAAAGAGGTTTTGCCTCAACAAAGACGACTGGCAAAAACTTTAAACTTTGGAATGATTTATGGAATGGGATATCGGGCTTTTTCCCAAACCGCCCACATTCCTTCCGATCAAGCCAAGGAATTTATAAAAAAATATTTTGAAGAGTTCCCTGCTATAAAAGAATGGCAAAAAATGGTTCTGGAGACGACCAGAGAAACGGAAATTTCATCTAATATCAACGGACGATTCAGAAATTTGCCGGCTATAAATTCTTTAAATCAATTTTTATCGTCCAGCGCCGAAAGAGAGGCGACCAATATGCCCACCCAGAGCTTGGCGGCTGATATTTTAAAAATCGCCATGATAAAGGTTTTTGATTATCTTTCTAAAAATAACCTTCTGAAAAAAATAAAAATTATTCTCTCAATCCACGACGAATTAATTTTTGACATTAACAAAGAACTACTAGGACAAGAAAAAGAAAGTGATTTAATAAAAAAAATAAGGGATATTATGGAATCCTCTTATAAATTAGACGTTCCTTTGAGAGTGGGTGTAAAGATAGGAAAGAGATGGGGAGAAATGAATTAAGCGATGGGTTTTATAATCACCCTTCTTTCCTTTCCTTCTCCTTGGCTTTCTGTTTTTATATCCGGATGAACAGCCAGTTCCGAATGGATAATTCTTCTCTCATAGGCGTTCATGGGAGGCAGTGCCACTTCTTTTTTTTCTGTTATAACTTTTCTGGCAGCCGCCTTGGCTAATTTTATAATAAGTTCTTCTCTTTCTTTTCTGTAATTATTTATATCAACAAACGATAGTTCCAAGCCCTTTTTTATAGCTATTCCTTTTAGAATAAAATCCATATCGGAAACAAATTGAGAAAGATGGCGGTCAAGAAATGGCCCGTCGTTTATAAAAACCGAAAAACGCCTTGACTCTTGAGAAAAGTTAATAGAAAAATCATTAAAGCCCATTAAACTAATTAGCCGTTTTAATATCTCCTGTGTCTGTTCCATCTTGTTTGTTTATCTTCTTGTTAATTACTATCTGTTGAATAACTGAAAAAACAGAAGTTGTCAACCAATAAAGCGAGACCGCGGCCGGAAGTGAATAGAGTATCGCGAAAGTTAAAAAGGGACCAATTAATACCATTTGTTTGGAAACTTTTTCGGCCACACTCATTTCTCCCTTGTTTTTATCAGATTGTTTATTGTTTTTAACTACGCTCATTAATAGTTTTGACTGAATATATTGAGCGACGGCGGCAATTAAAACCAAAACTATATTTTTTTCATAAAGATTAAACAATCCGAGAAAAGAGTGTAAAACCGGATCAGGAGCGGAAACAAAAGAATAAAGTTTTGAAAGTATTTCTGGTGAAAACCCTCTCCAGAAAACAGAATAAAGCGCTATTAGAATTGGCAGTTGGATAATCATTAAAATAAACCCAGAAAATGGATTAACCTTGTGCTCTTTATAAACCGCCATTATTTCCTTTACCTGTCTTTCTTTGTCGTCTTTATGTGTCTTTTGGAGCTCTTTTATCTTGGGGGTTATTTTTTGAATCAACGTTTGGTCCTTGGCGCTCTTATAAAAAACAGGTAGTAAAACAAAACGTATAATTATCGTCAGAATAATAATCGCCACACCCAAGTCTGCATAGATGTTGTTGTAGACAAGAAAAAGAAGATTTAGAAGCGGTCTATATAAAAATTCATTAAAGATGTATGACATAAAAATAGAGGTTAGATGACAGAGGACAGCGATTTAGAAATTTCAGACTTTAATTCGTTTGAGTCAGCTTTTAGTATTTTTTTTCTTAGAAAGAAAACGAAATCTCTACCTTGTAATTTATGAATTTCTTTTTTGTTGATTATTTCATAAACCATTCTACGCAAACGATTTCTCTCGGTTGCCTTTTTGAAATTAGCCGACGACATCACCACCGCAAAACGACTAAATTTATTACCAGAAGAATAAACCTTAGCGGAAAAAATCCCCACATCAATAATCTTGTTTGGTTTTTTATTTTCCGTGACTAAGTTTTTAAAAAAACCAACTGTTAAACGGTATTTTTTAGGCAGCATGTGTTCGCCCACCTTTAAACGGTGAGTTTTTTTCTCCCTCTGGCTCTTCTTCTGGATATAACCCTCCTTCCTCCCGGCTTTCTCATTCTCTTCAAGAAGCCGTGGGTTTTCCTTCTTTTTCTCTTTTTTGGTTGATAAGTTACCGACATAAGAAACAATCTAACAGAAAAATACATAAATATCAAACCCCCAACCCAAAAAGAAATCCACAGCTTGTTAACGTTTTTGACTTTTCCACTATTTCAATTAAGATACTCTTGTTCTAAGATGGGTCTACTAGATTATTCTCTTTTTGATTATTAGTCATCACAACACATGGACTTAAAAAAACTTTGGGAAAAAGCCCTAGCCGAAATAGAGTTACAGATATCCAAACCAAATTTTATAACCTGGTTTAGAAACAGCCGATTGGTGGAAAAAAACGATTCTGTGGGGCTGGTTGTTTTAGGAGTTAATAATAATTTTTCCAAAGAGTGGGTTCAAAGTAAATACAATAAAATTATATTAGAGGCGCTACAAAATATAGACAGCGGAATTAATAGAATTGATTACGTTGTTTTAAACGACAACCTAGAAGAAAAAATTTTCTCTCAAACCAAAAAACCAATTCCCGAAGTTGGCCAAGTTGGATTCGCTGAATTCTCTACGGACCCTGAAACAAATCTTCATCCTCGTTATAGTTTTAAAAATTTTGTAGTTGGCTCGTCAAATGAAATGGCTTATGCTGCTTCAATTGCCATCTCCAAAGAAGTTGGCAGGAAATATAATCCGTTTTTTATTTATGGAGGAACGGGGCTAGGAAAAACCCACTTAATACAGGCCTTGGGAAATGAAATTATCAAAAATTATCACGGAAGAATTAGGGTAAAATATGTGCCCTCGGAAAAGTTTGTTAACGATGTTGTTTGGGCTATTAGAAACAAAAGAATGGAAGATGTTAAAAATAAATACCGCAACATAGACGTTTTAATTATAGACGACATCCAATTTATAGGCGGAAAAGAAAGAAGTGAGGAAGAATTTTTTCACACCTTTAATATCCTTTATCAAAACAACAAACAAATAATACTTTCCTCCGACAGACCGCCATCAGCCATACCAACACTCGAAGAACGCCTAAGATCTAGATTTGAGGGTGGTATGATAGCTGATATTACTTACCCGGACTATGAGATGAAGCTAGCTATTATAAAAAATAAAATTCAAGACAAGAATTTTATTTTAAACGACGAAATTTGTCATACTATAGCCTCTAAGATTCAAAGAAACATAAGAGAGATAGAAGGAATAATAAATAAACTCTATTTTTATAAAGAATTTAAAAATGCTGAGATAGACACTAAAACAGCCGACGAAATAATAAATGCGACAATACAACAAAACATAGTAAACGTTAATCCTCTTCAGGTTATTAAATCAGTGGCTCAATTTTTTGAATTATCCTTAAGCGACCTAACTAATAAATCCAGAAGAAAAGAGGTTGTGCTACCAAGACAAATAACCATGTTTCTTTTACGGGATATGTTGGGGATGTCCTACCCAGATATTGGGGATAAGATGGGCAAAAGAGATCACACCACCGTTATTCACTCTTACGAGAAAATAAGCAGGGAAATGAATAAGGATAAGTCATTAAATCAAAAAATAATACTAATAAAAGAGTCGATAAGTAAGAATCCTGTTAGTTAAACTTACCCAGTTTATCAACAATTTTTACTCAATTAATTAAATAAGATGGTTTTAAAAACAATATTATATAAGCCCCACCATGAGCTTTTCCACATATCCACAGACACTACTGTTACTACTACTATTTATATTAATTAATAAGATATAATAGTTATTATGAATATAATTGCTTTAAAAAATAATATAAAAGAAGGTTTGAACGCTATTTCCGGAGCCAGGAAAGAATCGTCTAATTTACCGGTTCTTAAAAATTTTCTTTTTGAAACGTTTGATGGAAAATTAAAAATATCCTCAACTGATCTTGAGATAGGTATTAGTTATTTTATACCCGCAAAAGTAATAAAAGATGGTTCTTTGGCTATTCCATTTTTAGTTTTTTCCCAGATTATAAATAATTTATCTTTAGAGAGAATAAGTTTGGAAAGTAAAGGAAATAATCTTTTAGTTGCGACTGATAATTTTAAGGCCAAAATTTCAACCAACTCCAAAGACGACTTTCCTATAATTCCAGAGGCAGAAGAAAAAAAAGATAATTTCTTTATTTTTGATTCAGATTATTTTATAGATTCCCTCTCTTCCGTTTCTTGCGCTTGTCAGGTTTCTGACATAAGACCGGAGCTGGGTGGAATTTTATTTAGTTTTAAAGATGGGTTATTTAAATTAGCGGCCACTGATAGCTTTAGATTGGCTCAAAAAGTTTTTTCTGAAAAAAAGATTGAAACCAAACACGAAAAAGATGAATCTTTTATAGTTCCAATAAAAACAGTCCAAGAAATAATTAGAATTTTTTCATCTAAAAAAGGAGAGAAAATAAAAATGGTTTTTGAAGAAAATCAGGTTTTGTTTAAAACTGACCAAGTTAGAATATCTTCAAGATTAATTGAGGGAAAATTTCCGGATTACGAAACAGTAATACCAAATGATTTTGAAACCGAGTGCCTGTTTGACAAAGACGACGTTATTTCTGCTTTAAAACTGACTAGTTCTCTCTCTAATAGGTTAAACGAAATACGGTTTGTTGTTGACGAGAGCCTAAAAAATATAAAAGCGCTTTCGTCTTCAAATGATTTTGGGGAGAGCGAATATATATTGCCTGCTAAAATCAAAGGATCAAAAACTCAAATAACTTTTAACTGGAAATTTTTATTGGACGGTTTTAGAAACATAAAAACCACCAATGTCTTTTTTGGATTTAACGGTGAGAATAAAGCTAGTTTAATAAAAACTCCCGACGACAACTCCTATTTTTACATAGTAATGCCTATTAAATCGTCTTAACTATTTATTGTATTCAGTAAGAAAGTTTGGGACGTTATTTTTAGCCCATTCCAGCACCGGAACCTCCCAATTTTCAAATTGAGAATCATTCCCGGGATTTGGTTGATTGTAATCTTCGTTGGGGTTATTTTTATCTAAATAATAGAGAATATCATGAATGTGCTGTGAGCTAAATCCGTTGTTCTCCAGGACCGAAGTGTATTGCCCGTTTAAAATTGGTTTATTACTTGTTATGCTTTCGGGGCTGTTAAATATTTCCGATGGATATTGATTTATAATCTCTTTTAAAAAATTACTCCATATAGGGACGGCGGCTAAAATACTTCCCCCTTGTTCTTGCATTTGTTTATTATTATTGTTTCCAGCCCAAACTCCCACCGTTATAAACGGAGAATATCCCATTACCCAAGCGTCTTTATAATCATTTGTGGTCCCCGTTTTTAGAGCTACGTCATAACCCTCAAAAACAGTTAGAGATAAGCTGGAGTGAAAGAGCCCGGACCTTAAATTAATATCCGATAAAATATTATTTATTATTCTGGCATAATTATTTTCTATGACCTGAACGGGTTCATCTTTATATTCTTCCAAAGTTTCCCCTTTGTTGTTTTCTATTTTTAAAATAAAAGATTGTTTGTGTTTTATCCCCTCTTGTGAAAAAACGGAGTAGGCGTTAACTAAATCAATAAGTTTTACCTCTCCTCCGCCCAAAACTAAAGACAATCCATATCTAGATCTATCACTTAATGTGGTTATTCCCATTTTTTGAGCTATGTCTAAGGTGTTATCTATGCCCGCCAGATAGAGCGTTTTTACCGAGGCGACGTTAATGGATTGAGCTAGCCCCTGTTTAAAAGTAATCGGTCCCCTAAAGAGACCGTCAAAATTTTGAGGATGAAAACAAGCGGTGTTTTTATTGGAAAAATCAACAATTACCGGACAAAGATTTTTGTTGGTAGAAAATTCTGTTGGAACATCAAATAATATTGTATCAGGGGTATATCCTTTATAAAGAGCCGCTAAATAAGCAAAAGGTTTAAACGTTGATCCCGGCTGTCTTTTCCCTTGGGTGGCGACATTAAAATTTCCCTCAATTTCTTTATTGAAATAATCAGCCGAGCCAACCATCGCTAAAATTTGTCCTGTTTTTGGGTCTTGTGAAACCAAAGAAGAATTTTCTCCTTTGTAAAGTTCTTTATTTCTTTGAGCTCCTTCTTTTACGACTCTTTGGGCTATCTCTTGTTGTTTCCAATCAAGGGTGGTTACAACTTTTAATCCTCCGTTTTCAACCAAGTCATCTCCGTATTTATTAGATATATATTCTTTTATCATCATCACAAAGTGAGGGGCTTTTATAGAACCAATACTTTGGGGCATAAACTTTATATCTTCTTTTTTGGCGGATTCCAATTGTTGTTCATCTATAAAAGATAATTTTTTCATCTGTTCAAGAACATAATTCTTTCTGGATAATAATTCATCTAAATGACTGCCCCAAGGAGAATAATAAGAAGGAGATTGAATCAGTCCAGCCAAAAGAGCCGACTCGGCCAAAGTTAAATCCTTGGCTTTTTTCCCTAAAAAAGTTTGAGCCGCTGATTCTATTCCATAAGCATTAGACCCGTAACTTATCTGGTTTAAATATTGGTTTAGTATTTCTTCCTTGTTGTAGTTTTTTTCAATCCAATAAGCCAATATTGTCTCTCTTATTTTTCTCTTGAAATTTTTGTCCAATGTTAAAAAAACGTTTCTAGCTAATTGTTGGGTTATAGTGGATCCTCCTTGGGCTAAATCAGCCTTTATAATATTCACAAAAACAGCCCTTATTACGGCTTTTATATCAACAGCCGAGTGATTGTAAAAGTTTTGGTCTTCTATGGCTATGGTGGCCTTTTTAGCGTAATCAGGCATATCCTCTCCTCTTATTAGCGTACGATTTTCTTCTCCGTGTATTTCATAAAGCAAAACCTCTCCGGTTCTGTCATAAATTTTAGTTGACTGAGTCGGTTGAAAATTGGTTATTTTTTCCGGGTGGGGAAGGCCTCTAATAATGTCTATAAATTGATAAACAAAAAAGATTCCCACAACCAAGACAACAACCAATGAAAATAAAAAGATCTTTTTAGATTTAGTTTTAGCCATACTTATATTGTATTCCAAAAAACAAAAACCCGCCAATTTAATGACGGGCTCTTGTTTTAATTTTCATCTAATTCATCTACGACGTCGGGTTTTTTTGGTTTTTTATCTTTGTCGTCCTTGTCCCCGCCCTCTTCGTCGTCCTCTTCCTCATCCTCTTCTTCGTCTCCTGCTTCAATAAGCTCTTCTTCGTCGTCCGTTACATCACTCATGTCGTCGTCGCTGAAAAGAAGAAAATCTTTTAGATTTAAAGTTTCTTGAAAAAACATTTTTATTTTTAAAATAAGAAGCGACCTTTTTGCCCGCCCCGATTTTATTTAATAAAATCTTGGAAGGTTAATTTTTAATTATAGAAATATAACTTTTCTATAATTAAAGTCAAGATGCCTAACCCTGATTTTGAAATTTATTGTTTAAAAAAGAATATCCGGTAACAATAGCTATTGCCAAAGCGTCAAAAACATCATCTACCTCCTTTAAGTTTTCTATTTTTAATATCTTCTTAACCCACAACTCAACAGATTTTTTATCAGCTCCTCCCCATCCTGTTATCCCCTGTTTTATTTCTAATGGGGTAAATTCTAAAATGGGAATTTTCTCTTTAACACAACAGAGAATTAGAACACCCCTTGATTGAGCTACCTCAAGCGCAGTTTTCATGTTTTTAACAAAATAGAGCTTTTCTATCCCGACCAAATCGGGTCCATTCTTTTTTATTATCTTATTTATCCCCTTTTCCAGTTCTGCCAAACGATTGTTTTTGTCTTTTGATTTTATATCTATTATTCCACCACTAATAAAAACCTGGTGATTTTTATCAAATTCTATAACACCATATCCAGCCCTGGTGCTTCCAGGATCAATCCCTAAAATCTTCATAAATTATTCCAAATTAGCATTGGTATAAATTTCATCAACGTCGCCGTGATCATCTAGGGCCTCCATTAAAGACAAGAGACGCCGTTCTCCATCCTCTGATATTTTTTGAGGAAATTTTGCCTTCCAAACGTGCTCGTTTGTGTCTGGTTCAAATGCCCACATTACACTTCCCGGATCAGCCCACTTGCCTTGGTGATCGGATATAATTCTTTTTATTTCTGATATGGTTCTATTTCTGTTGTCTGTGGACGCCTCTATTAAAAGAGCCACCCCCTCTGGTCCATAAGATTCTATTATTAAGCTTTCGATATTTTCAACTTCTTGAGATTTTTTTATAGCCCTTTCTATGTTTTCCTGAGGTACGTTATTTTCTTTAGCTTTGTCCATCGTCGCTTTGAGTTTGGAATTATATTGAGGATTGTCATTCTGTTTAGCGGCAAGAGATATAGCTCTAAGTAATTTCGAAAAAACCTGACTCCTTTTTTTGTCGGTCACCCCCTTTTTGTTTTTTATCTGACTCCATTTATTATGCCCTGACATATGCTAAGTATAAGGCATAAAGCAGAAAGTATAAAGTTAGTATTAGGATATACACAAGCAATTCTGTCAAGTATCCAGACCCCTGACTTTTAACTAACTTATATTCTCATAATGTCTTATAATGGGAGCATCTACATCTGATAATTCCACAGCTATTAAGTCCAACCTGTAACCCACTGATTCGTCTATAAGGTTATTATTCTGATTTGCGTACCACTGGGCGATCTTTTTAAACTTCTTTATCTTAGACGCAGACATATTGTCCTCCGGTGTATAATTGGTTTGCCACAGGTTTTCCACTTTATTGCCACTTTGTTGTGGATAACTTTCCACTTTATTGCCACTTCCTTTCCGCTTTAAAAGTAACGACTTTACTTCGCAAAATACTAAGGTTTTATCTGGTGATTTAGTTATTATATCAAGCTCCCCAAACTTAGTAGCGTAATTCCTAAATAATATTTTATACCCCTTTTCCATAAGATATCCACAGGCGACGCCTTCACCTGTGGATCCAACTAATTTATTGTAATTCATGCCTTTATTATACCAAAAATGATACAAATTGTTTCACGTGAAACATTGTAAAGTGGAAATAAACCACCACACTAATACTATTAGTGTGGTGGTAAAGTGGAAACCAAGTGGAAATGGAATTGCCACATCTTTGCCACTTTAAAATAAAAAAATTGTTTCACGTGAAACATTTTAAACCATATTTTGGGGGTGAAAATGGGTAATTTTCAAAAAAGCTAGGTTTTAAGCCGAAACTCACTTTCGGCTTAAATACTGGCTTTTTTTAATATCACTAAAAAGTTGTTATTTAGTGGGTGCTGGAGGATTGTCCGCCAGAGGCGGATCCGCCTCTGGCGGAAACCTATGACCTCCTCGATGTCCCGCGCATGGTGGGCGCACCAGGGCTCAAACATGGGGTTTTTGCGCTTGCCCCGTTAGATTTTTTTGTGGGCACTGGAGGGATTGAACCCCCGACCTACTCGGTGTAAACGAGTCGCTCTACCACTGAGCTAAGTGCCCTCATAAATCTAACGGGGTGAATGAGGCGGACGCTCTAATCAACTGAGCTATGCGCCCACCATAAGCAGGATTGCGATTTGTAATTCTGATTATATCAGAAACAAATCGGGAATAAACTAGCGCTCTAATTTACCCGTTAAATTTTACTACAATAAAATTTTTAGGGCCAACTGAGCTAAGAGTGCATATAATCAGTATTACTTTACATCAGAACCGCCATTTTTTTCAACACCAGAATCTTCGTAAAAATATTTTTTAAAAATTGTTTTTAATTTCAATTCAAACACAACCAACAAAACAAGAATGCCAATTATAAATAATCCGGCTATCTCAATCTTCTGTTTAAATATCTGAGTTTGGTCGGCGAATACATACCCCACAGAAAGAAATATTAACGGCCAAAGAATGGCCACCGGTATTGAGTACTTGACAAATGTTTTAAAATCTATCCTTATATAGCCAACACAAACAAGAACCACCCTGTTAAGATTCCAAGCAAACTTAGAGAGAAATATAAAAATTCCAGCCAAGGGCCTCATTCTTTCTAAAAAAGCTTTGGCTTTTATAAAATCAAAAAATAAATATTTTGTTCTGTTGGATTTAGCGATTCGATCGCCGATGTTCCAAAATATAATATCGTGGATAGCGGCGGCTACTATGGCTATAACATAAACCTCCCAAAATTTGACGTAGTGCTCTTTGCTTAAAGCTCCGAATAAAAGAAGAGAAACGTCTCCTTCGATTATTATTGCCAAGAATACTATTAGATAAGCAAAATTGGAGTATTGATCTATAAATGAATTGAGCCAATCCATAGTGCGCCTGGTAGGGATCGAACCTACGACATCTACTTTATAAGAGTAGCGCTCTACCACTGAGCTACAGGCGCGATTTTAATTATCAAATTCTATATCAATAAAAAAATTGTTTCAATGTTTCATAAAAAAATGACCCATTTTTATCTTGGGTCATTTTTGGTTGAATTGATTATTTTATTTCTATTTTTTTTATCTTTGATTTTCTTATAATTTCATCAAACGCATCTTTCTCTATCGTTTCTTTATCCATAAGAGTTTTGGCTATTATGTCTAAAACCTTTCTTTTGTCTTTGATAATCTTTTTAGCCAAGGAATAGGCCGTTTCTATAAATTTCCCCACTTCTTTGTCTATTTCAAGCGCGGTAGCTTCCGAATAATTTTTTTCCGTTGAAATTTCTTTTCCCAAAAAAACCAATTCTTGTGTTTTCCCAAAAGTTATCGGACCAAATTTTTCACTCATTCCATACTTAGTCACCAATTTTCTGGCCATATCAGAGGCAACCGAAAGATCGTTGGATGCTCCGGTGCTAATGTCTCCAAAAACCATTTTTTCCGTGGCGTATCCTCCAAACATAGTAGCCAGATCAGCTACAAATTGTCTTCTGGTTTTAAGATGCATGTCTTCTAAAGGAAGTTTTAACGTGTATCCGCCGGCTTGCCCACGAGCGATTATGGAAACCTTATGAACCGGGTCAGCATCTTTTAAACAGGCCGAGACCAAAGCATGCCCAGCTTCATGATAGGCGGTAATATCTCTTTCTTTTTTATTAAGAACTCTCGATTTTCTTTCTGGACCCAATAAAACTTTTTCTATGGATTCATATAAATCTTCCTGTTCTGTTTGTTTTTTATTTTTTCTAGCGGCCAGTATTGCTCCTTCATTCATTAAATTGGCCAGGTCCGCTCCCGAAAAACCCGGAGTTCTTGTGGCTATTTTTCTCAAATCAACATCTTTAGAAAAGGCCTTATTTCTTGAGTGTATTTTAAGTATTTGTTCTCTGTCGTTTAAATCGGGAAGATCTAAAATCACCCTTCTGTCAAAACGCCCCGGTCTTAAAAGGGCTGGGTCTAAAATGTCCGGTCTATTGGTAGCGGCAAGTACTATTACTTGATTTTCTTTTTCAAATCCATCCATTTCAACTAGTATTTGATTTAAAGTTTGCTCTCTTTCGTCATGTCCTCCTCCTAAGCCCGCTCCACGTTCTCTTCCGATGGCGTCTATTTCATCTATGAATAATATAGAAGGAGCCGCTTTTTTGGCAGTTGAAAAAGCGTCACGGGTTCTTGATGCTCCTACGCCGACAAACATTTCAACAAATTCAGAGGCGCTGATATGAAAGAAGGGGACTTCAGCTTCTCCGGCTACGGCTCTGGCCAAAAGCGTCTTTCCGGTTCCTGGCATTCCTAAAAGCAGAACGCCTCTTGGAATAACCGCTCCCAAATCCAGATATTTTTTTGGATTTTTTAGAAAATCAACAACCTCCATTAATTCTTGTTTTGATTCTTGGAGGCCAGCCACATCGGCAAATGTAATCCTGTCTTTAAAAGGAGAAAAAAGCTTTAGGTTTGATTTTCCAAAATTAAATGCCTGTGAAGCCCCTGATTTTGCTTGCCTGAAAGTCCACCAAAAGAATAGGCCAATTACTATTATTGGAATCAAGGTTGGTAAGAGAACACCGGCCCACAATTTAAAACCCGACTCATCTTTTATCTCCAATGGGATGGTGGACATTTTTTGTGGATCAACTCCCAGGTTTTTTAGTGTTTCTGATAAACCCGACTCCATTTCTTTTCTGGCTATGGCTTTTTCTCCACTTACCAAATCAACAAAAATACTCTCTCCTTGAACGGTAATTTTTGTTATACCGCCGCCGTTAATTTGAGTAACTAAATCATTTAAAGTTATGCTTTGTGTCTCTTCTTCCTGAGAATAAAAAGCCGAGAAAAAAAGAAGGACGGAAAAGATCACAAGGATGATAACTAATATATTTTTTAAAATATTTGACGGTTTGTTGATTTTCATTTCAGTGTGTATAAGTATAAATTATAAATTTAAAAGTATAAAGTGAGTAGAAATTATAGTATTTGAAAATATAAAAATCAAATTTTAAACAAAACCCGCCAGAAGCGGGTTTTGTAATATATCTGCACAAGTGTTTTATTATTTTTTGAGTTTTAGAATAATTCTTTTCTCGTCAGGTTTTAATTGTGAGACAACAAATGTGTACTCTTTTCCAACCTCAATCGTCTCTTTCATTTTTTCCATATTACTTTCTCCGCCAGAGGCGGATCCGCCTTGGGCGGAAAATTCGGAGATGTGAATTAATCCTTGTAAGTCGTTTCCCAAAAAAATTAAAGCTCCAAAAGGATTAAACTTTGTTACGGTTCCTTTGACTTCTTGTTCTTCTTTGAAAAATTCCAACGCCTTATCCCAAGGATTTGGTTTTAAGGCCTTGAAGGACAAAGAGACCTTGCCGTCTTTAATTTCTATTATTTTAGCTTTAAGTAGATCGTTAACCTTAACAATTTCCTTTGGTGAATCTATGAGTTTATGGTCTATCTCGGATATGTGAACTAGACCCTCAATATTTAGATCGTCGGCAAATTTAACAAAAACTCCAAAATCAGCCACCCCAGAAACTATAATATCAACAGTATCTCCAATTTTATAATTTTCCAGCGATTTTTTAACTCCTTCTCCAGTTAGTTCTTTTTCTGAAAGTATTAATTTATCGGCCTTAGGGTTAAAATCCAATACCTTTACTTCCATATCTTTTCCTATGAATTTTTTTAGTTCGTCTAAGATTTTATTTTTATCACCATCTTCAACGTGAGGATAATTTTGGGCCGAAAGCTGAGAAACTGGGACGAACGCCTTAATTCCATAAAGCTCGGCCATCAGTCCACCACTATTAGCTCCTAATATTTTAACCACCACTGGTTCTGACGCGTCTTTAGACCTCTTTATTTCCTGCCAGTTCTGTTGCCAAAGGGCTTTAACTAAAGAAATTTCTGTTTCTCCGTCATTATTTTCCGGATTGGTAATCGTAATAGTCGTTTTTTGACCGATTTCCAATCCTTTTATTATGTCTTTTGCATTAATAAACTCTAATCCAAAGACGATTCCAGTGCTTTTTCCTTCTAAATCAAAATAGGCTCTGCGTTCGTCCTTATATAGTAGCTCAGCATCAAAGGTGTCTCCTTCCTTTGGCGGCGTTAATAAGTTTGGGTTATTTTTTAATAAATAAAAAAGAGGATTACTCTTTTTTGAATCTTCTGATGGTTTTATCTTCATAATACTTTGTGGTTTTTATAGCAAACCACCATTTTTGCCCGCCTGCCATTACCCTTGCTCTGTTCTTTGGTAAAAACCTATCTAAGGTGCTTGGAACAACGGGATTACCCAAAAACATCATTCAGTCACTGGTGGGCAGGGCTTTTTAATAATAATTGCTTTATTTGCCAAAAGCGTAAAAAGAATGATACTAGAAAAACATTTGCAAAGCAAGTTTTTTGGTGATAAAATTACATTCTGTTATGGTAATAACTTGGCACGGAGAAGGGTGTTTTAAAATTCAAAACGGAGAAACCTCTGTTTTGTTGGATCCACCGGAAGCTTCTTCTGGAATAACACCCCCTCGATTCAAAACAGATATTCTTATAAAAAGCATAAGCCCCTGGCCCCAATCGACCGATAATAATCAGGCCGACTTTTCTGTTATAGGGGCGGGCGAGTATGATTTTAAGGGAGTTTCAATTAAGGGTTTTTCCCTGCCCAAAGAATCATCTGAAAAATTTTTTAAATCTGTTTTTGTTATTAAGTGGGACGACATAACTCTGGGAGTGTTGGGGCATCTCTCTGAGGAATTACCCACTCAAGCGTTAGAAAATATGGAAGAGGTGGATGTTGTTATAGGACCAGTCGGAGGAACCCCCTTTGTTTCTCAGGATGCTATGCTTAAATTGGTCAGGCAAATAAATCCCAAAGTGTTTATTCCTTCTTTCTATAAAATTGATGGATTAAAAAGAAAAACGTTGGATATTAAAAGTTTTATTTCCAATTTTAACGGCGATGTCTTAAAAAGTGAAGAGAAGTTTGTTTTTAAGAAAAAGGATTTAGAGGAAATAAAAAAGACAAAAATTGTTCAGTTAAAATTTTAGAAGGATGAGTGATTTAATAGATAAAATAAACAAAGTCAGATACGGAGATTTTGGGACCAGGAAGAAATGGTTTTTTATAACAGTTATTTCTTTATTTGGTTTTATTTTTTTGGTATGGATAATTATTTTTGGTTCCGTGTTTAGGTCTTTGGGAGAAAAAGACATCGCTATTAAGGAGCAAGAGGGAAGCTTTTCGGAATTCTGGGGGTCATTTAAAAATGGGATTTCTATAGTAAGAGAAAAAATGGTAACCGGAATAGATAATATTTCAAATATAATAAAATAATATTTTTTTGTTAATTTAAGATGGCAAAAGACAAACAGGAGAAAGAAAAAAATCAAAATATTGAGGTGACACAAGGAGTTGTTCAGACCGAAATAACCAAAGAATTAGAAACCTCTTATTTGGATTATGCTATGTCGGTTATTGTCACCCGCGCCCTTCCCGATGTTAGAGATGGATTAAAACCGGTTCATAGGAGAATCCTTTGGGCCATGTGGGACTCTGGACTGACTCATTCGGCCAAATACAGAAAATCCGCTAACGTTGTTGGAGAGGTTTTAGGAAGATACCATCCACATGGTGATTCTTCGGTTTATGATGCTATGGTAAGAATGGCTCAGGGTTTTTCCTTGCGTTATCCGTTGATTGATGGTCAGGGCAACTGGGGAAGCGTTGATGGAGATAATGCGGCCGCTATGAGATACACCGAGTGTCGTCTCTCAAAAATTGCCGAAGAACTTTTAATTGATATAGAAAAAGACACGGTTGATTTTATTCCAAACTATGATTCTTCCAGAAACGAGCCCACGGTCCTTCCTTCAAAAATTCCTCATCTTCTGATTTATGGTTCTATGGGTATAGCCGTTGGTATGGCGACAAATATTTTTCCACATAATTTGGGGGAAATTATTGACGCCACACTGGCTATCATAAAAGATCCCTCAATCTCAACCGTTCAGTTGGTAAAACATGTCAAGGGACCAGATTTTCCTACGGGTGGAATAATCCATGGGGCCAAGAACATGGCCGAAATTTATTCAACCGGCCAAGGGTCTATTACTTGTAGAGCTAAAGCCGAAATCGTTGAAAGAAAAGCCGGTCAATATAATATTTCCATTTCAGAAATTCCTTATCAGGTAAACAAATCTGAACTTATACAAAAAATTGCTCAATTAGTAGGAGACAAAAAAATAGAAGGAATAAAAGATTTAAGAGATGAAAGCGATAAGGACGGACTTTCTATTGTGGTTGAGTTAAAAAATGACGTTGCTCCCCAAAAACTTTTAAACCAGCTTTTTAAAAACACCGAACTGCAAAAGGACTTTCATTTAAATATGATAGGACTGGTTAATGGAATTCAACCGCAACTACTTTCCCTAAAAGAGGTATTAGAGCAATATCTTCTACACAGACAAATTGTTATAAAAAGAAGAACCCAGTTTGATTTAACCAAAGCCAAAGATCGGGCTCATATTTTAGATGGTCTTTCCAAGGCCCTAGACCATATTGATGCGGTTATTTCTACAATTAAAAAATCTAAAAATAAAGAAGAAGCTCATAAAAATTTAATGAGCAAATTTAAATTTACCGATGTTCAAACTACCGCCATTTTAGAAATGAAATTACAAACCTTGGCTTCGTTGGAAAGACAAAAAATTGAAGACGAGCTCAAAGAAAAGAAAAAGATAATAAAAGACCTAGAAACCATTTTGTCTTCGCCTAAAAAGATACTTGAAGTTATAGAGCGAGAGCTTTTAGAGATGAAAGAAAAATATGGCGACCCACGAAGAACTCAAATCATTGAATCGGGACTAACCGAATTTAAGGACGAAGATTTAATAGCTCAAGAAGAGGCGATAATTACGTTGTCTTCTAGTGGATATATAAAAAGAATCAACCCCGACACGTTTAAAGTTCAGGGCAGGGGAGGAAAGGGGCTTATCGGTTCGGAGGTTGGAGAGGATGATTTTCTTACCAATCTTTTATATGCTAACACGCACGACAATATTCTTTTTTTCACCGACAGCGGAAAAGTTTATCAGACCAAGGTCTATGAAATTCCCGTTGGTTCAAGAACCGCCAAAGGGAAAATTATCCATAATTTTTTGGATATTCCTCCTTCGGAAGGAATTGGGGCTATTGTTACTTACAGCGATAAATCAGAAGATATTAAATATTTAGTTATGGCTACTTCTAAAGGGATAATTAAGAAAGTTCCCATAGAAGATTTTTCTAACGTCAGGAGAAGTGGAATTATAGCCATTAACTTGAAAAAAGGGGACTTTCTTAAATGGGTAAAACCGTCCTTTGGAAAAGATGAAATAATTTTAGTGACCGCTAAAGGGCAGGCGATCAGATTTAAAGAATCTCAACTAAGACCGATGGGAAGAACCGCTGCTGGTATTAGGGGAATCAAACTAAAAAGCGCTGACTCTGTTATTGGAATTGATATTGTAAATAAAGGTGAAAAATTATTGATTATTATGGAACATGGTTTTGCCAAGCAAACATCTCTAAAAGAATACAAAGTTCAATCTAGGGGAGGGCAGGGAATAAAAACCGCCAAGATTAATCCAAAAACAGGAAATGTGGTAGCTTGTAAAGTAATAAGCGCGGAAGAAGAAGTAATTGTTCTCTCCGCCAAAGGACAAATTATTAAAACAAAGATTTCTGATGTTAGACAAAGCGCTAGGGCCACCAGTGGAGTTAGGGTAATGCGTTTAAAAGATAACGACAAAATTGTAGCCATAATTTGTTTTTAAATGTGATATAATCAGAATATGTCTTTTACAAAAAACCAGATCATTATTATTGGAGCTGTTTTGCTATTGGTAATAATTATTATCTTGGGAGTTTTAGGAGTTATTCCTATCTTTAACAGTGGCGGCTCCGGGGGCGATCCAAACTATCCAACTGATTCGGTCAAAATAGATTTTTGGGGCGTTGGTGATCAGACAAGTTATTTTGAACAAGCCCTTAGTTCATATAAAGCAATCCACGAAAATGTCGAGGTAGTTTATAAAGAATTTGACTCTCTTGAAAGCTATCAAAAAGAGCTTTTCAACGCCTTAGCCGAAAAAAGAGGCCCTGATATTTTTATGATTCCTGCCGCCTGGCCTTATGAGCACTGGGGTAAAATGTCGGCCGCTCCATCTACTATAATTTCAGCCCAAACTGTTTCCAAGTTATTTCCCAGCGTTGTTTCCAAGGATTTTGTTTTAAACGGAAATGTTTTAGCTCTGCCTTTGAATATGGATTCCTTGGCTCTTTTTTATAACAAAGATATTTTTAATTCAAAATCAATTATATCCCTCCCAACCACTTGGGATGAATTTACGGAGCTAATTATAAAAATAAGAGAAATTGGCGACAACAAAAAAATAAATCTTCCGGCAACGGCTTTGGGGGCATATAAAAACATATCTGTGGCTACCGATGTTTTAACCGCTCTTATGTTTCAGTCCGGTTCAACTTTTGTAAATCAAAATCAGTCGGGAGTTTATTTTGACGCTAATGCTCAAAACGGACTTGATTTCTTTATGCAATTTTCCGATCCGATTAATTCTTATTACACCTGGAACGAAGGATTGGGGGATTATATAAGCGAATTTGCTCTGGGAAAGTTGGGAATGATAATTGGATATCAGAGCGATATTGCAAAAATTAAAGCCAAAAACCCATTTCTTAATTTTGAAGTTATAGATCTTCCTCAGATAAAGGGAGCCAGCGCCTCTCAAAAATCAAATGTGGCGGATTATTGGGGCGTTGCTGTTTCGTCTCAGCTTGTTCCTCTTAAAGTTTATGCGTCTTGGGATTTTGTTAAACACCTAACCACAACAGAATCGGTGCTTACGACATATATGAGTTTGTCGGGAAAGTTGCCTGCTCTAAAATCATTGATAGAAGATAATATTTCCGGAGAAAACGGGCCGTTTTTAAGAGGAGCGTTAATTGCCAAAACTTGGCAGAGACGTGATTTTATGGGAGCTAAAAAAGTTTTAGGAAATATGATTTCAGACATTCTTTCTGGTAAGATATCAAAACAACAGGGATTAAGGTTTGCTCAAGAAGAAATAAATAGTCTCTAACAACATGCCAAAAAAAATATTTTATTTAACTTTGTTCGGGTTGGTCTTGTTTAATATTTTTTCAACGAGTTTTGTTTCTGCTCAACCGCAGGAGCCAAACTCTCCGCCAATTATTGTTGTTCCATGTAACAGCGAAGAACCCGACGGAATAAAATGCGAATCAAGGAACGGTAAAATTCCATTAGTTCCTTGTGGAAACGAAGACCCAACAACCAAAACAACTTTAGTTCCATGCACCTTTAAGCATTTTATGGTGATGGTTGATAAGATAATCTGGTTTGCTGTTTTTAGTGTGGCTGTTCCGGTGGGAGTTATTTGGATAATGGTGGGAGGATTTATGATGATGACCGCCCAAGGCAACGAAGGGAAATTTTCCAAAGGAAAGAGTATGGCTCAAGGAGTAATTATTGCTCTATTGATTACATTCGCCGCTTGGTTAATAGTGGACACTCTTATAACCCTCCTGGGGATAAAGGGATAGTTTTATAAAATAATGTTGTTATAATTTAATTATGAAGAAGTTATTTTATTCTATCTTTTTAGCACTTTTTTTGTTTCCTATTCAAAAGTTGGTATTTGCCGATCCTGTTGGACCCACAGATCCGCAACCCAAAACGTCCATAAAACTTAAAAACCCATTAGGTACGGAAAGTTTTTCCGATTTAATAACTAAAGCCACTAATTGGCTTATTATAATTTCAGTTCCTATTCTTACTCTTATGGTTTTATTTGGCGGATTTAATATGTTGACTGCCGGAGGAAATCAGGCCAAGTTTGATAAGGGCAAAAAGATTATATATAATGCCGTTATAGGATTTGCCGTTATATTAGTGGCAAGCAGTTTGGTGTTATTACTAAAAGAATTTTTGGGAGTCAATCAGCCGGCAAATCCATAAATATATGAAAAAAACACTTTTTAGCATTATTATAATACTCAGTTTATTTTCCTTGTTATCTTATCCTGTATTGGCCCAACCTGTTTTGGAACCGATAGTCACAGATTTTCAAGGTGTTCAGAATCTGCTTTTGAAAGCTGTTAAATGGGCATATACAATATTTTTCATATTAGCCATTCTTTTCATACTTCTTGGGGCTTATACGTTTTTGATGTCTGAAGGTAGGCCAGAGAAAGTGAAAGAAGGAGTGGCTCGTTTAAAATATGCGGTTATTGCTATAGTAATAGCTCTAATTTCTACGGGCGTGGCTGCTATTATAGACAATTTCTTAAGGTCGGGAAATTAAAATTAAAAATAAAAAATGATTAAAAAATTTGTTTTAGTATCTTTAAGCTTTTTGTTTATCAATGTTTTCTTTATAAATAGTTTCGTTTTGGCGGCTGTTGCTACTCCACCAACTAGAGAGGAAATTATAAATCCGTTTGGGAGTGATCCTAAATTACGAAGTCCGATAACCGGTCTTAATAGTGTGAGTGCTCAGCCGGGCGGAAGTTGGTCTGCTAAGCAAGTTGTTTTTGGAATTATTCGTTGGATTTACACTATATTCTTTATTGTTGCTGTTCTCTTTATATTGCTTTCCGCTTATAACTTTATTCAAGGGGGGAGTAATGACGCTAAAGTCAAAATTGCCAGAGCTCAATTAAAATATGCCGTTATTGCTATTGTTGTTGCAATTTTAGGAGCCGGTATTCCTATTATTATAGACAACTTCTTGAGATCTGGTGGTAACTACTAATTTTAAAATAATTTGTTATAATTATTTAAAGTAAAAAGGTCGTAAAAATTGAAAATAAATTATGTCAAAAAAATTAATTTCCTCTCTTCTTTTGTTGGCTTTATTTGGGATTTTGAGTACTTCTTTAGTTTCTGCGGCTCCGATTCCGTGTGGACAGCCAGGAGCACTTCCCTGTAATATAGTGAACAATCCGGGAGCTCCAACAACTGTTAGTGGAGCGGTAGCGATATTTACTAAAATAGTTCAGTGGGTCTATACAATTCTGTTTATAGTCGCTGTCCTGTTTATTCTTATCGCCGCTTTCTACTTTATTACCAGCAGTGGAGATGACACCAAAGTCAAAAAAGCCAAGAGTATGCTTCTCTATGCCGTTATCGGTATAGTTGTTGCTTTGCTCTCTTGGGGAATTGTTAAATTTGTTGAAGGATCTCTTAATAAAGGAACTGGAGGCCTCTTATAAAAATAAAAGTTTTGTTAAAACAAAAGAGCCCGATCGCGTGAGCGGTCGGGTCTTTGTTTTTTTTGTGTTCGTTAGGGTGCTCTAAATCGGCCTTGTCAGGAAGAACTCCAGTTTGGCTGTTTTCTCACTGGTGTTGTGGACGATCATTTGGGTGGTCGTCCTGATTTTGGGTAGGGGCACGATGGTGATGGGCTTGGCGCAATCCACAAATGGGGGCACCAAACCCGAGGAAAGGGTCACACTTGCGCACAACCCTTCCTCTCTCTCAAGCCATCGGTAACCCCACTCACCGGGCGGTTCGCCGGGGTTGAGAACGAAGCGAACTGCTACTACGTGTCCAGGCTGGATTGCGACTTGTTTAGTTTGTCCCAGACTGATCTCCGCGACCACTGGGATCTGCCTGACCGCCTCGACGGTCTTGGCGCCGTTGCCTTCGGGCCAGAATGAGACGACGGCGATGGCAACGACAGTCAGAAACAAGAAAATGAAAAGAAAACATCCTCTGGCTCTTGGTGTCCAAGGAGGAGACGCTTTCTCGAGAGAGTCCTTGTTTGGCATGTTACTCCCCCTTTCCGGTTGTTTCTTGAATCACAATGACGGGAGTTGACCCACTCCCACTTGATTTTCCTTGTTGATCGATGGTGTGAACGATGCGCCGTGCCTTGCCACGCTCACTCTGAACAAGATCCATAGCGCGTTCGGGCGAGAGACCGGTCTTTGTCTTGGCGTCGTTGATTCGGTCTATCACTCCGTCCATTTCTGTCTTCTCCGCGTCCTTCTCTCGCTCCTCGGCTTCCCTCTTTGCTATTGCGTCTGAAATGCTCTTGGGAAGCTTGGGTTCTTGTAAATTGAAGCGCTTGATCTTGATGCCAAGTCGCTTCAACGGGAGTTTCCCCTTGCCACTCCGGACGCTCTGGATTTCGCTGTCGTGCACAAGGCCGCCTTCCGCCTCAGCGGCTGCGATCTGTCGGATGAGTTGGTCGGCGATATCAGCGATGCGCTTGTAGAAATCCTCCCAGATCACTCCCTCGTCTGTTGTCCCGTCCGGTTTTGGAGTGGTGGACTTCATGGACGCGGCGATGGAAACCATCTGTTCGGTGATGATTCCGTTGAGGATCTTCTCGACCTTCTTAAAATGTCCATCAGTCACATTGTCCCCTTCGATGCCTCCACATGCTTCGACGAACTTGTCGAATCGCTTGGAGTCGATGAAGACCGTGATCTCGTAGGGAATGGAGAGATCGAATCCAACCTCATACTTTCCCTCTGCGGTCTTCTTGAGAGCCCTGACTCCGTCCACTGATCCGTCGAAGTTCTTGTCAGAGCAATCCACCACCACACCACTCTGGAACCACGGATAGAGGATAAACAACTGGTCTCCTCCTGGCTTCAGAATGAAACGTGGCGTAGTTGATCCTCCTGTTGTTGTATCGTTCGTCATCGTCTCGATAAAGCGGTTAAACTTCTTCCTCGCGACCATGAACGGATACGGTGGAACTTTTCTCCAGCCGTTGACGAAGATGGCGATTCCCACAAACAGCAGGAATGCCACTCCAGCCAGACCAAATAACAGTGTGGACAACAAAGTCGACATCTTCCACTTCCTTCCTCCCCGATTAGAATCGGGGATAGTTGTTGTTAACTGCATTTAAAGCACCCTATAAACCCCCACACCAATAGAATTGGTGTGGGGGTAAATCCCACGCCTTTTCCAAAGGCGAGAAAGTTGTTTGATAAGTTCTACCCTATATAATAGCATATTACAAAGAGTTTGTAAATAGGGAACAATGGCTATTTTATTAGTGTTTTTTCTCTTATTATTGAAAAAATCCGTATTTTAAAATACTATAGTACTACTGGGCAGGTGGTGAAATGGTAAACACGCTAGCTTTAGGAGCTAGTGCCGCAAGGTTTGAGGGTTCAAGTCCCTCCCTGCCCACTAAATTTTTGTTTGGAAAATACCCGACTTTAATTTCAATTCCATTGCTTATAACTTAATCTCTCTTATTGGACGATCGGCCGATAAAAGAGTATAATGTAACAAAAATGTAATAGTAATAAATATGAAAGAGGACAAAATGTTACAGGCTTTGGAGTTAATAAAGAACGGCGTAACGGCAGTAGGACTTTTAATAGAGTCATTTCTTGAGGCTGGTTACGGAGCTTCTTTGTCTGATATGGATAGAGCGTATTATAAAACTTTGTCAAAAAAAGCCGAAGCGGAAGCTGTAAAAGGAGAAAAGCAAAAATTTTATAACTTGGTTTATAGATTAAAAAGGGACGGGTTGATAGAGAGTAAAAATCGGGACAAATTAAGATTAACCAATAAGGGTAAAATCTTGTTGGGGAAATTAAGAATAAAATTAAAAATCTCTTTGCCCGTAACTAAATATAAAAAGGGACCTCCAAATAACAGAGTAACTGTGGTCGCTTTTGATGTTCCGGAGGCAGAGAGGAAAAAAAGAAAATGGTTGTCGGTAGTATTGAAAAATCTTGATTTTAATTTAATCCAAAAAAGTGTTTGGATAGGAAAAACAAAATTACCAGAAGAATTCCTGGACGACCTGAGGGGACTAAAAATGTTGAGTTATGTGGAAATATTTGAGATAACCAAACACGGGAGTTTGGAGCAAATCTCCTAGTTCTAATTCTTATCTTTTTGGTTTATGTTTGGCTTGTGTTTTTAACTCTAGTTTTTAATCTCTCTTATTGAACGATCGGCCGATAAGAGAGGTAAACACTGCTATATAAATTTGTTATTTAACTCCATCTTTTCTATTCGTATTTATTTTTATCGATTATTTTCTCCTGCGGGCATGGAAGGTGTGGTGGATTTCTTTTAACTCTTTATTAGTTACGTGAGTGTAAATTTGAGTTGTGGAAATATTGGCGTGTCCCAAAAGCGCTTGCACTGAGCGGATGTCGGCCCCGTTCATTAAAAGATCCGTGGCAAACTGATGACGCAGTTGATGGGGTGTTACTTTTCCTAAGATTCCCGCTTTTTTGGCATAAAATTTTACTAGACGCTGAACTGTTCTTGGTAAAATTTTTCCTATAACCTTTGGATTTTTAGATTTAGTTAAACTAACAAACATCGCTTGGTCGGCGTCACCTCTTTTGTTTAAATACTTTTCAATTGCCTCTTTGGCTCTTTGAGAAAGGAAAACCACTCTTAATTTATCCCCCTTTCCTCTAACCGTTATCTCCTCTCTTTTTAAATCAATATATCGTGAAAGAGAACAGAGTTCTGAAACACGAAGTCCGGTAGAAAAAAGAGTTTCCAAAATTGCTTTATCTCTAAGGGATTTTAGAGAATTTCCATCCGGACCCTTTAAAAATCTTTCCAAATCGGCGTATTCTATTATTTCTATCTGTCTTTGGGAAACTTTAGGAAGGTCGATTTGTTCGGATAATATTTCGGTTTTTATTTTGTTTCTGGCCAAATACTTAAGAAAATTTCTAATAGCTATAACATAATAGCTTTGGGTATTTTTTTTAATAAACCCATCTTGTCCGCTTTCTTTTCTGGACAAAAAGAGCCGAAAGTTTTTGACGCTTTCTACGGTTAAATCTTTTAAATATTTCAGTTTTTCATCTTTTATAAACTCATCAAGATAGCGCCTGTAGTTTTCTATGGTTTTTGGCGACCTGTTTTTTTCTATTTCCAGATAATCTAAATAATCTTTTTCGTATTTTTGAATTTCAGTCATGACGTTAGTATATATTATTTTGCGACACTAGAAAACAGTTTTGGTTATTATTTTCAGAAAAGGTTTTGGGACCATGCGGAAGCCGATGGGCTGAACTAGAGGGATTTTTTAGTAGAAAAATACCCGCGTCCCAAAATCTTTTCTGAAAGGCAGTAATTGACTATTACAAAAAAATCGTGTATTATTGCTCTGATGCTTACTATACGAAAAAAACAAAATGTTATAAAAGAAGTTCAGGTTCACGATGGTGATACTGGTTCGGCCCAGGTTCAGGTTGGACTTTTAACAAAACAGATTGACGAATTAGCAAAACACCTTAAGGGTCATTTAAAGGATAATTCTTCCAGAAGGGGCCTTTTGAAGATGGTTTCCAAAAGGAGAAAGCTTTTGGACTACTTAGCTAAAAACGACGAGAAATCATATGCCAAGGTGGTAAAAAAACTGGGGTTAAAGAAATAAAATGCAATATAAAGATCAGAGAGTTGGAGTTTTTGTTGATATACAGAACCTCTACCATTCGGCTAAACACCTCTATAGTTCCAGGGTTAATTTTGGTCAGTTGTTAAAATATATTGTTGGCCAAAGACAGTTAATAAGAGCCATAGGGTATGTGGTTAAAAGCGACACTTCTTTAGGTGAAAGCGCCCGCTCCGAAGGAGCGAGGTTCGCCCCAAAAACTCCGGAGGCGACTTTTTTTGACGCTTTGGAAAAAGGAGGAATGGACTTACGAATTAAAGATTTACAAATTTTTGCCGGTGGAGCCAAAAAAGCCGACTGGGATGTTGGTATGGCGGTAGATGCCGTTAGAATGGCGTCGTTTTTAGACGTTATTGTCCTTGTCACTGGAGATGGCGACTTTTGTCCTTTGGTCGAATACTTAAAATGGGGACTTGGACGACAAGTTGAGGTGGTTTCTTTTGGAAGAAGCACTTCGGCCAAGTTAAAAGAAGTGGCTGATGTTTACATTGATTTGGACAAAAATCAAAAAATATTATTAAGGTCAAAAAATATTAAATAATTAAATAAAGTTTTCAGATTCCGAATACTAAAATCTAAACAAGTTTGAAATTTAAGATTTTAAATTTATTTAGAATTTGGTGCTTGGGGTTTGAGATTTAAAAAAAATGAATATACAAAACAAAAAAGAGTTTTCTCTTCCTTTTTTTGGAAGAGAGCTTAAGTTTATAATTTCTGATATTGCCGGCCAGGCCAACGCCTCGGTTATCGGACAATACGGAGATACTTCGGTTTTAGTAACGGCGGTTATGGGAAAAGAAGATAAAAAAACTGATTATTTTCCTCTCTCGGTGGATTACGAGGAAAGATTTTATGCCGCGGGAAAAATTATTGGCAGTAGATTTATAAGAAGAGAAGGAAGACCTTCGGACCCGGCGGTTCTTTCGGGAAGGTTGATAGATAGGAGTATTAGACCTTTATTTGATCATCGCCTAAGAAGAGATGTTCAAATTGTCGTTACGGTTCTTTCTTATGATGAAGAAAACGACCCGGATTTTCTGGCTTTAGTCGCTTCTTCATTAGTATTAGGAATGTCTGATATTCCTTGGGATGGCCCTGTGGCTGGAGTGAGGGTAATAAAAAATAAAGACGGGTTTATTTTTAGCCCTCTTAACAGTCAAATCACTCCGGCCTTGGAAGAGGTTGGGGGTTTTGAAGCATTTTATTCGGGAACTGAAAAAAGAATTAACATGATAGAACTTGGAGGGAAAGACGCTTCTGAAAAAGATGTTGAAGAAAGTTTTGTTGCCGGATTTGAAGAAATAAAAAAACTTATCTCTTTTCAAAAAGAAATAATAAAAGAAGTTAGCAAGCCAAAAACGGAGGTTGTTCTTTTACAAACCGACAAACAACTTGAGGAAGCTGTTAAATCTTTTGTTAAAGAAAAATTGGAAGGAGCTCTTTATATAGAAAACAGAGCGGAAAGAAATAATTCCATCTCTGCCGTCAAAGAAGAACTTTTCGAACATTTAAAATCTCTTCAAATGGAAAACTTAGAATTAGTTGAGTCCGTTTGGGAGGATTTAATCAACGAGATAGTTCACAAAAATATTTTAGCCCAAGAAAAAAGACCTGACGGTAGAAAGCTAGATGAGATTAGGCCTCTTTTGGCTTATGTCGGACTTTTTAAACGTCTTCACGGTTCGGCTCTTTTTATGAGAGGCGAAACGCAAAGTTTAGCAGTGACTACTTTGGCTGCTCCCGGATCGGAACAGATGACAGAAACCATGGAAGGATTGGTAAAAAGAAGATTTATGCTTCATTACAACTTTCCTCCTTACTCAACTGGAGAAATAGGGAAATTGGGAATGCCGGGAAGAAGGGAAATAGGCCACGGAGCGTTAGCGGAGAAAGCGCTAAGATCGGTAATTCCTTCTCAAGAAGAATTTCCTTACACAATTCGAGTTGTCTCAGAAATTCTTTCATCTAACGGTTCTTCTTCTATGGCTTCGGCTTGTTCGGCTACTTTATCTTTGATGGATGCCGGGGTACCGATAAGAAAACCGGTGGCAGGAATTGCCATGGGTCTTGTTACTCACCAAGGATACGACCCAAAAAATCAAAGTGAAGAGTTTAAAATTCTTACCGATATTCAAGGCCCAGAAGACCATTATGGAGACATGGATTTGAAAGTTGCCGGCACTAGAAGTGGAATAACCGCCGTTCAAATGGATGTAAAAATAGAGGGCATTAACAGTGAGATTTTTTCCAAAACTCTTGTTCAGGCCCAGAAAGCCAGATATCAGATTTTGGATTTAATAGAAAAAACAATAGCAGAACCCAAAAAAGAACTTTCCGCATATGCTCCTATTATTTTAACCGTCAACGTTAAGCCCTATCAGATAGGAATGGTTATAGGACCCGGAGGGAAAATGATAAATGGGATGATTGAAGATTTTAAACTCCAATCAATCGACATTGATGATTCCGGGAAAGTATTTGTCTCGGCTGATTCTCTTGAAAAAGCTCAAAAAGCCAGTGACTTTATAAAAAGCATGACTCACGAGTTTGAAGTGGGGGAAGTTATAGAAGGAGAGATTATAAAAATATTGGATTTTGGAGCAATTTTGGATCTAGGAGGAGGGAAAGACGGAATGATACATGTTTCGGAACTTAAAAACGGATTTGTTCAAAAAGTAACCGATGTGGTTAAATTAGGCGACCGAGTTAAGGCCAAAATAATCAAAGTAGAAGAAAATGGAAAAGTTGGGTTATCTATAAAAGCGTTGGGTGCCAACCAATAGTTTTTAATCAAGTAAATTAAATAAAAACCCCCGCATTATCCGGGGGTTTTTATTATTAAAGAAGTTCAATTGCTACAATCTTTCTTCCAAATTCATGAGCGTCATTTGTGTCTTCAAACCAGATGTCCACTATTTGCTGGTTGCCAAACCTTGAATTCATTCTATCTTCCACGGTAAAAATTTTGTTTTTATAAATCTCCGGCACTCTAAATCTTGTTCCCATAGGAAGGAAGTTAGCGGCGGCCACCCCATCTCTTACGGTTGATCCAGAAGCTGTGATAAAAGGAGTATCGTCGGTTTGTTCGGGTTCACTTGAATATCCGGTAGCCCAAACCACCAATGAACTGCCATTCTCATATTCTTCCACAAAGTTAGCAGTGGGTCTCTCTCTGACTGAATCCTCAAAAGCAACGGTGTCGTTGCTATCTTGGGGTATTACAATGCCCTGAGCCAAGGCCTTAGCGCTAAACCCAGAAATAACCTCCTTACCCACCTCTTTTTCCATTGAAAACAACTTAGCGCCAACCAATGAAGTTGAGAGGGAAGATGTTATTAGAGCCATTATTACTATATATTTAGCCATATTTTTGTTGTTTTTACATTAAAAAATCGCGCTCTCTGCACGATTCCTACTATTATACTCCCTCTTTTATAGAAGTCAAGCCCGGGCAGTAGAAGTTCAAGAAGGGGCGCATTTCAAAGTTTTTGGCTTTTTGATGCCTAAATGGGTTATTATTGATTAATGAAGGAGTTTTACACTAGAGCATTGGTCTTGGGACGTAGAGACATAAACGAAGTTGATGGACTCATCTCTTTGTTTACCCAGGATTATGGCAAAATTGTGGCCAGGGCCAAAAGTATCAGGAAAATAAAATCAAAACTCTCGGCTCATATCCAACCCCTCAATTTCATAAAAGTCCGCTTGATAAAATTAGCCGGTCCAAGGGACGGGTTTTCTATTATTGACTGCGTTAGAGATGAAGATTTGTCTTGGCCAGAAAAGAGATTTGATATGCTTCCTATTCTTGGCCTTATTGACTCTATGGCTTTTGAGCTTCAAACCGATAGAAAGCTCTGGGCTTTTATGGTTGGGATAATGGGGAAAAAGTTTGAATATTCAGAAGTGACAAGAGCTCTTCTCTTGGTGCTGGGGTTTGATCCAAAAGAAGGAGAGTGCTTTTCCTGCCACTCCAAAGACATTTTTTCATTTCATAAACACGATCATATTTTTTTATGCAAAGAGCACTCTTTGAAAATACCTCAAGATAAAGTAATATTATTGACATGAGTTTAGAAGATTTAGAAAGAGAACTTTACGGGCAAAAAAAAGAAGAAAGAATCGGGGGCGGTTCTAAAAAAAGCAAAAATCAAGAAAAGGTTGATTTGAGGGTGGAAAATCCTTGGCAGAACGGTGAAGAAAAAATTAAAAACAAAAGCCCAAAATCAATAGGTCCGGCAAAACTTTTTATCATATTTCTTGTGACGGTTCTTTTAGTTTTGACTGGAATAGCCGGTTATTATCTTTTCCAATATTTTACCACCAAAGACGTTTCTTTAGAGACCTCTGGTCCCAAGGAGGTTTTAGTAGGGTCCCCATTTTCCGTTTCTTTAAATTTTGAAAATCTTTCCACAAAAAAACTGATTGATTCCAAACTCTCTTTGTCTTTGCCTGACGGAATCTATTTTTATGAAGACCGAAATAAGAAGATAACAACCCAAGATAGGGGGATAATCACTCCCGGACAGATAATTAAAGATGAATTTAAGTTGATAGCTACTGGGTCTTTTCCTAAAACCTATCAAATTAATGCTTCTATATCTTACACTTACGAAGGGTCGGCTTTTGCCAGTCGTTTTGATAAAAAAACATCTTTTGAGGTGCTGGTTAGGGATTCGGTCATAAATTTAGATTTAAATGCTCCCGAGAAGGTTTTTAACGGTGAGGATTTTGAAATGTCGCTTGAATATCAAAACATTAGTGATGAAATTTTGCCAGAAACCATTATTAATTTTAAACTTCCTCAAGAGTTTAAGCTTAGCAATTCAGAACCGACTCTGGAAAATTCTTCTATTAAAATATTAAATATCAATCCAAAAACCAAAGGAGTTATTATTCTTTCGGGAATAATAATAGGAAAAGAATATTCTTTTTTAAACATAGAGGCCTTGGCTCAGGTAAAAACGGACTTTGGTTATTATGACGTTGGCTCTCAGTCCGTTTCTCTATCTATTAGTCCCTCCCTTCTTAATATTCAGATATCTCTCTCTAATGAAAATGGTTTTGTAAGTCCGGGAGCCAATGCCGGATTTCTGGTAAACTTTTCCAATAATTCTAATGAGACCTTGTCGGATGTCATTTTAGTTGTTCGTCCCAAGGGAGAAATGTTTGATTTTTCTTCTATAGATAGTTCCGGGTATTTCAACGACGCCGACAGATCAATAACCTGGACAGCCACCAATCTGCCAATTTTAAAAGAACTCAACACTAAAGCCTCTGGGTCGGCTTCTTTTAATATAAAAATAAAGGACCAATTTCCAATTTCAAAATTATCAGACAAAAATTTTACCATCAAAGTTTTTGGAGAAATATCTTCTCCTACGGTTCCAGCAAACGTGATAGCTTCAAAAACTTTGGGTGTAAGCGAATCGGAATATAAAATATCGGGTAAATTAGATTTTTCACAAAAAGTGTATTTTGATGAACCGTCTTCAGATATTACAAACAACGGGTCGTTGCCTCCTAAAGTAGGGAATCCGACCCAATATACGATTCATTGGAACTTAAAAACCTTGGCATCGGATTTTAGCGGAATAAAAATAAAAGCTTCTTTGGGAACGGGAGTTGGCTGGACCGGGAAAGTTAAATCAAATATATCCACGGTTCCTTTTTACAATTCAAGAACTCAGGAAATCGTTTGGGATATTCCTAATATTCAAGCCAATAAAGGTGTAATAGAACCGGGACCGGAGGCAATTTTCCAGGTTGAGGTTATTCCTTCTTCAACTCAGACTGACCAGAGCTTTGGTATAATCTCTCAAGCCAATCTTTCCGGGTTTGATGAATTTATAAAAAGAAACATAAATCTATCCTCCAGGGAAATAGATTCAAGAAATTTGAGCGACGCTCTTTTGCCACCCAAGTTTGACAGAGTTGCCCCATAAACTTAAACTGATTAATAAAAAACATGTCAGAAAAAGACAATTTAATGGAAAAAATAGTTTCTCTGTGCAAAAGAAGAGGTTTTGTGTTCCCCGGTTCTGAAATTTACGGGGGACTTCAAGGTTTTTATGATTTTGGCCCGCTGGGCGTTGAGATGAAAAATAATCTAAAACGTCTCTGGTGGGGTTCGATGACTATTGAACACGAAAATATTGTTGGAATAGACGGAGCTATTATTACTCATCCAAAAGTATGGGAAGCCAGTGGTCATTTAAAAAGCTTTGTGGACCCGTTGGTGGAATGCAAAAGTTGCCACCATCGTTTTAAAGCAGACGACATTGAGGGTGGCATTTGTCCCGATTGCGGAGGAGGGTTAACTGACCCTAAAAATTTTAATATTTTAGTTCCCACTGAGCTTGGTATTATCGAGGGAGAAAAAATGGGAGCTTATTTGCGAGGAGAAGCTTGTCAGACAATTTATTTGGATTTCCAAAACGTTGTTGACTCGTCTCGTCTAAAAGTCCCTTTTGGTATCTGTCAGATTGGAAAGGCTTTCAGAAATGAGATAACTCCCGGCAATTTTCTTTACAGACAAAGAGAATTTGAACAATGGGATTTACAGTGGTTTACTCACCCAGATGAAATGGAAAAATGGTTTGATTATTGGAAACAAGAAAGAATGAATTGGTATAAAAATCTATTTACCCACCCAGATAATCTCGGATTTTACGAGCACGAAAAATTAGCTCACTATGCCAAGAAAGCATTTGATATAGAATATCTAAAATCTCCTTTTGGTAATAAAGAAATGGAAGGAATACACTGGCGCAGTGATTGGGATTTATCAAGACACTCAGAATTCTCAGGGAAAGATCTGAATTATACAGATCAAGAGACAAAAGAAAAATATATTCCTTGGATTGTTGAGACATCAGGCGGAGTTGATAGAACATTCCTTTTTCTTATTATTGATGCCTACGAAGAAGATGGCGACAGAATTGTTCTTAAATTAAATCCTAAAGTGGCTCCTTATAAATCCGCTGTATTTCCATTATTGGCTAATAAACCAGAATTGGTAGAAAAAGCGCGTGACATATTTGAAAATCTGAAAAAAGAAAATTTAGGTCTAATTGCATGGGATGCCAGAGGCAATATTGGCAAACGTTATTACTCTCAAGATGAGATTGGAACTCCTTATTGTTTTACTATTGATTTTCAAACATTAGAAGACGACACGGTTACAGTCAGAGATAGAAATACTACCAAACAGGAAAGAATAGCCGTGGATGAATTAGAAAGTTTTCTCAAAGAAAAATTAAAATAAATTTTTATTATGGCTAATTTTATAAAACATACCTTTAAAAACGGGTTGAGGTTGTTGGTTATACCACAAAAAGAAAGTCCCTCGGTTACTGTGGGGATTTTTGTTGAAGCCGGAGCTGCTTATGAAAACCAAAAAAACAACGGCATCTCGCATTTTTTAGAACATATGTGTTTTAAGGGAACCAAAAAAAGACCAACTCCAATGGATATCGCCAGTGAATTGGCTGGTCTTGGAGCGCTAAGTAACGCTTTTACATCCAGAGATTTAACTGGTTACTGGGCCAAGGTGGCTTATAATAAAATGGACAAAGTTTTTGATATTTTGGCTGATATGTACCTAAACCCCGTTTTTAATAAGAAAGAAATAGAAAAAGAGAAGGGGGTGATTATAGAAGAGATAAATATGTATGAGGACCAGCCTCGCGCCAAGGTCTCTGAAGAATTAGATAAATTAATGTATGGCAATCAACCGGCCGGATGGAGTATCGCGGGACCCAAAGAAAACATAAGAATAATATCTCAAAACGATTTTATAAAATATCGTTCCTCTCACTATCACGGTTCAAAGACGATTGTTGTTATTGCCGGAAGAATTGACACTAAAAAGGCCAGACAGATGGTGGATAAATATTTTTCTAATTTAGACAAGGGCAAAAGAATTATTTCAAAAAATGTTTTAGAAAAACAAAATAGTCCCTTATTAAGCATAGTTAAAAAAGATTTAGACCAAACCCATTTTATTTTTGGGCTAAAGTCGTTTGCCCTTAATTCTCCAAAAAAGTATCCGCTTGCTCTACTCTCTGAAATTTTAGGGGGCGGAATGAGTTCTCGTTTGTTTCAAAAAGTAAGAGAGGAATTGGGGGCGGCTTATTATGTGGGCTCATCGCCATCTCTTTTTAAAACACATGGCTATTTGGAAATATTTGCCGGCGTCAATCACCAAAAAACATTTATTGCGATAAAGGCGATATTGGATGAACTAAGAGAAATATTAAAAAATGGAATTAACGATAAAGAATTAATAAGAGCCAAAGACCATTATATTGGAAATTTAATGCTTTCTTTGGAGACGTCAAGCGATTTGGCTTTTTTCTACGGGGAACAAGAAACAATTTTGGGAAAAATTAATTCATCTCAAGAAATAATAAAAAAACTTCAATTAGTTTCCAAAAAGGACGTTATGGAGGTTGCCAAACAGGTGTTTCAAAACAAGGGATTAAACTTGGCTGTTATCGGACCATACAAAAAAGAATCCGACTTTAAAAAGCTTCTTAGGATTTGATTCCCTTTTAAATTTTGATCTTTTTGTAGTATATTTAGCTTAATGGAAAAGCAAGCATTTGACATTTCCTGGGGTTCGCTCTGGAAAATTTTTATGATGTTTATTTTGGCTGTAGCTCTGTTTTATATTAGAGATGTTTTGGTTATTTTGCTTTTGGCTATAATCATTTCATCGGCCATCCATGAGCCCGTTTCTTATCTTGAAAGAAAAAAGATTCCCCGGCTTTTGAGTGTTCTTTCTATATTTATAATAGGGGTCGCCTTAATGGCTTTGCTCCTTTATACATTAGTTCCGGTGGCTCTTATCCAACTTAAATATTTCCTTAATAATATTAACACTCTTAAAATTCCGCTTTTGGATTTTTTGGGTTCGGGAGATTTGGTTTCTCAGGCAGGAAATAACTTGGAGAGTTTTATTGATGGAATTTTCTACGGAGGGAGTAGTGGATTTAATCTTGTTTCCTCTCTTCTTGAAAACGCCCTTTTCTTTTCTGTGGTTTTGGTTTTGTCTTTTTATTTGGCTTTAAGCCGAGATGGAGTGGAGAGATTTATAAAAGCGGTTTTTCCATTAAGCAAAGAAAATTATGCCATTGATCTTTATTTGAGAACCAGAAAAAAATTAGCTAAATGGCTTAGCGGTCAATTGGTTATCAGTTTTTTTGTTGGATTTATGGTTTTTATCAGCTTGCTTGTTTTAGGGGTTGAATATGCTTTAGTGCTGGCGGTTTTGGCCGCTATTTTGGAACTCGTTCCTTATGTTGGACCAATTACTGTGGGAATCGTTGCTTTTTTGGTGACTATTCCTCAATCTTTAAGTACCGCTTTCTTGGTTTTGATTATCTTCACAATTATTCAGCAAATAGAAAATCATGCTTTGGTTCCATTTGTTATGAGTAAAGCCATAGGTACAGATCCAGTTTTAATTGTTGTTGCCATGTTGGCGGGTGGAGCAATAGCTGGCTTGTCGGGAATAATCTTAGCTGTTCCTGTTACAATCATCTTGCAAGAAATAGTTGAAGATTGGGCAGAGCGCAAGAAATTAACAAACAACAGCTGACGGCCCACGATTTATGCGGGAAAAATTTTATATAACAACAACCATACCTTATATGAGCAGTGTTCCTCATATAGGTAATACTTTGGAATTTATCCAAGCAGATGTTTTAGCCAGGCACGCCAGAGCCAACGGCAAAGAGGTCTTTTTTTTGACCGGTTCTGATGAGCATGGAACTAAAATTCAAAAAAAGGCCTTGGAAGAAAAAATCAGCCCCAAAAAATTAGTTGATAAAATTAGCAAAATTACTAAGGATTTTAAAAAAACACTAAACCTTTCTTGGGATGGTTTTATCAGAACAACCGATAAAAAAAGACATTGGCCCGGAGTTTTTAAAATGTGGAAACAATTGGAAGAAGCCAAGGATATTTATAAAAGGACTTATCGCGGGCTTTACTGTTCTGGGTGCGAAACCTTTTTAACAGACAAAGACATAGAAGAAGGAAAGTGTATTATCCATCAAAAAGAACCCGAGTTGGTTGAAGAAGAAAATTATTTTTTTCGTCTTTCTGCTTACGGAAAAACGATTAAAAGTAAGATAGAAAGCGGCGAAATGAAAGTTATTCCTCAAAGCAAGGCCAATGAAATTCTTTCCTTGATAGACAAAGGGTTGGAGGATGTCAGCTTCTCTCGCCCCAAAGAAAAACTTTCTTGGGGGATAAGAGTTCCAGGAGACGACTCTCAAGTTATATATGTTTGGGCTGATGCCTTAACTAATTATATATCAGCTATTGGTTATGGTAGAGACGAAAAAGAGTTTGAAAAATGGTGGCCGGCGGATGTTCAGGTTTTAGGAAAAGACGTGGCCAAGTTTCACGTTGCTATCTGGCCGGCCATGTTAATTTCGGCCAAACTTCCATTACCCCAAAAACTTTTTATTCACGGTTTTATAAACATTGAAGGACAAAAGATATCCAAATCCCTTGGTAATGTTATCCTACCAAATGATTTAGTTGATAAATTTGGAACCGATCCCGTTAGGTATTACTTTTTAAGAGAAATTTCTCCTTTTGACGATGGGGATTATTCACAAAAAAGATTTGTGGAAAGATACAACTCGGATTTAGCTAAGGGTCTTGGTAATTTTTATGCAAGAGTTCTGGGTCTGGCGGAAAAATTTAAAAAGATACCCAATAATTTTTCTTTGATGGAACTTTCTATAGAACAGAGAATAAAAGCCGTTCAGCAAAATATAGACAAACAGCTTGATGGTTTTATGTTTAATGATGCTTTATCAGAAATATGGTCGCTGATTTCCGTTGGCGATTCTTATGTTAACGAACAAAAACCCTGGAGTGAGGAAAATGGAAATATCAAAAACGAAAAAACTTTGTTTAATCTACTTATACTTCTTAACGCAATCGGGGTTTTGGTCGGCCCCTTTCTTCCGGATACATCCAAAAAGATTACCTCAAGCGTTTCTCTGAAAGGAAAATTTATCAAAGTTAAAAAAGCAGCCAATTTATTTCCGCGATTGGAATAATAATTATGAATTTAAAAATAATAGACGCCCATACTCACGTTCAGTTTGAGCAATATGACAAAGATAGAGAAGGGGTTATAAAAAGAGCCTTAGATAAAGAAATCGGAATGATAAATGCCGGAGCCGATTTGAAATCATCACAAGAAGCGGTTAATTTGGCGCATAAATACGATGGAATTTGGGCTACGGTTGGTCTCCATCCCACTGACGCCAAAAAGGATTTGGATAAATTTGATGAAATAGGAAAACTGGCTGCCGATGACAAGGTTGTTGGCATAGGTGAGTGTGGGATGGATTTTTATAGGGAGGAGGATAGAAATAATCGAGTGATACAGGAAGAACTTTTTATAAAACACATAAAATTATCAGACCAAATTAAAAAGCCATTAGTTATTCATTGTCGGGAGGCCTTCCCAGGAACATTTGAAATTTTGGAAAATCATAAAGATTTTTTATTAAAAAACGCTGGAATCTTTCATTTTTTCACTGGTGGGATAGAGGAGGCAAAAAAAGCTCTAAATTTGGGATTTTCTTTTACATTTGGAGGATTAATTACTTATAACCGTCAGTTTGATGAAGTTATAAAATATATTCCTATTGAAAATATATTAATTGAAACTGACGCTCCATTCGTTTCACCTTTGTCTCATCGCAAAGAAAGAAACGAACCGTCTTTTGTCGGAGAAGTTTTGGAATCAATCTCTGTGATAAAAAATATGTCATTAGAAGAAACAGAAAAAATAATTTTCAAAAATACCACCGACTTGTTTGGTGTGATATAATTAAAAAATGAAAGATTCTAACAAGGAAGATAAAGAAAAGAAATCAACAACTCTTGTAGAGCTTTTGGTGGTGATGGGAATATTGGTTTTTTTGGGAGGAGCGGCAATATTTGTTATCAATCCAGCCGAATTTTTAGCCGAATCTCGGGATGTTAAAAGAATATCGGATGTTAAAAACTTGGAAATTAACCTTGCTAAAGCCAAATTTAGTCCTCAGGCGGTTCTTATGGGAAGTCCCAACACCGTTTATCCTTCAATTCCAGATTCTTCGCCTACTTGCGACAATCTAAATCTTCCCGAGCTTCCATTAGGATGGTCTTACCGTTGTATATCTCAGGAAGATATTTTTAATGTTGATGGAACCGGATGGGTGCCTGTTGATTTCACCAAATTGGCCGGCTCAATATCCATAAATATTTTACCAACCGATCCGGTTAATGACGTCGCTTCCGAGAGCTACTATCTTTATTCGGTAGACGACAGTAACAATTTCTATGTTGCTGCCAATAACCTTGAGAGTAACGAATATACCCTAGGCGGAGATAAAGATAAAACATCAACCGATGATGGAGACGATGATTATTCCTATGAAGAAAAAAGCGACGATTTTAAAGATGATATTTCCGGAAACATAGTAGATAATACAAACATCAATCACATTTCGGAATCATATAATCCTGGATGGGATGTTAATTTGAACGGTGATCACAAGCCAAGTAGAGGATTTTCTTTCGGATACAATCCCTCTGTTCCTAGTCCTTCGGTTGGATATCATGGGCATGTTTTTGACCCTTGTGGCATAGGAAATTCTCCTTGTATAGAATTTATAGACAAAAATACTCAATACGGATATCCTCATCGTCTCCAAGAAATTTATCAAACATGGCAAAATCTTGGACTAACTCATAGTTGGAAGCCGGGCACGGCTGTTAGGGTAAAATTTATGGCTAAAGTTGATAATAAAAACAAAACCGCCAGATTTGGAATTTATCACTGGTCCAACTCTCAAGGCGCCTATGTTTTTGACACGGCCATTGTTAGTAAAACCATTCCAAATAAAAAGGACTGGGAAAAGATTACCCATGAATTTACAGTTACTTCCGATTGGGAAGTGGACAATCATGACGCTTCTTTGTATTTATTTGGAAACGACGGAGAGGAAGGAACTTTATGGGTAGATAATGTCCAGCTGGAATATTTTAATTAAATTTTGTTATTTTAATATTTTAACAAACCAGCTTGCTCAAAGCGGTCTTTTTGGATTATTATTGTTTAATGCTTAAAAAGTTAAAAAAGACAGACAAAACTCTTTTTGACCTAGCTGACAAGGAAGTAAAAAGACAAAAAGAAGACATTGATTTAATTGCTTCAGAAAATTTGGCTCCCCAAGGTGTTTTGGAGTTGCTTGGGTCGGAATTGACCAATAAATACTCGGAAGGATATTCCGGAAAAAGATATTATCCTGGGAATGTTTACTATGACAAAATAGAAGAGTTGGCTAAAGATAGGGCCTTAAAGGTATTTAAATTAGATAAAAACAAATGGCATGTGAATGTCCAGGCCTATTCGGGAGCTATTGCTAACTTGGCTATTTATCTTTCTGTTCTAAAACCAGGCGAAACAATCCTTTCTATGGATTTGACCGCCGGAGGACACCTTTCTCATGGTTCCAAAGTTAGTTTTACTGGAAAACTTTTTAACGTTGTTCATTACGGCGTTGATAAAAATTATGACATTGATTATAAAGAATTAGAAAAATTAGCAAAAAAACATAAGCCCAAAATTATTGTCTCTGGGGCCTCGGCCTATCCTAAAAAAATAAACTTCAAAAAGATAGGAGAAATTGCCAAAAAAGTAGGGGCTTATCATCTGGCTGATATTTCTCACTATGCCGGATTAATTTCAGCCGGATTTTACCCGTCTCCTTTTAAATATTCTGATTTTGTTATGACTACAACTCATAAATCACTTTTTGGTCCGAGAGCAGCTTTAATTTATATAAAAAAAGAAAATATTGATTTACCAATATTAGTTGATAAAGCGATATTCCCCGGTCTCCAAGGCGGACCTCATAACAACACAATTGCCGCCATTGCCCATGGACTTTTGCTTACGACGAAAAACAAAAATTACTATAAGCAAGTTGTAAAAAACGCTAAAACTCTTTGTGATGAAATGAAAAAATTAGGGTTTTCCGCCCGAGGCGGACCAGCCTTGGGCTGGGATATAGTTGGTGGAGGAACTGATTGTCACATGTTCCTGATAGATGTATCTGGTTTAGGTATAAACGGGTTTGAGGCGGAAAAAATGCTGGAAAAAAATGGAATTTTAGCCAACCGCAACACAATTTTTGGAGACACCTCTCCCTTTAAGCCATCAGCCATACGAATCGGAACTTATGCAGTTACCTCAAGAGGAATGAAAGAAAAAGATATGAAGAAATTAGCTAAAGAATTACACAATATTTTGGTTGTCAAAAAATATGATTAAAATAGATGGAAAACAAATAGCTAAAAATATTTTAGACGAGCTTAAAACAAAAACAGTACCCAAAAAATTTTTGGCGGTGTTTTTGGTTGGAAAAGATCCGGCTTCCGTCAGTTTTATCGCTCAAAAAGAAAAAATAGCCAAAGAGCTTGGGGTGGATTTTCGTTTGTATCAATACGATGAAAATATTTCCAACGATGATTTAAGGGAAAAAATAAGACAGGTGGTTTTGTCCAGCCAATGCGGGGGAGCTATTTTACAACTTCCTCTTCCTAATACTCTAAACCCCTTCTATGCGATCAATGTTATTCCTTCTCAAAAAGACATAGAGGCGATGTCAGAAAGAGCTGTTGGGGCTTTTTATCACAACAGATCTATTGTTTTACCTCCTACGGTTGCGGTTATAGATGAGGTGTTAAAAAGTTTAAACTTAAAAAGAAATTCTTTTAGAGAGGTAGCGGTTTTAGGGCAGGGGTTTTTAGTTGGTCGCCCGGTCACTAATTGGTTTTTAGAAGAAGTTCCTGAAGTTTGCTCCATGTCAGAAGGATGTAATTTAGATTCTTTAAAAAACGCCGATCTAGTTGTCCTGGGAACAGGAAAAGCAGGATTGGTTAAAACTAGTATGCTCAAAAAAGGATCAGCGGTTATTGACTTTGGATACGGAATAAATGAAAAAACGGGTAAAATGGGAGGAGATTTTGATATTGAATCTTTAAATGAAAATGGCGATGATTTTCTTTCTTTTTTTACTCCCACTCCGGGAGGAACGGGGCCAATTTTAGTGGCTTGTCTGTTTAAAAATTTTTATACTCTAAATAAATAATGCCAATCATTAAATTTTTACTTAAAACCGCTCTCTTTGTTGTTGGTGCCATTATTCTTCTGTTCCTTGTTTATAATCTTATTTTTAAATTACCCTCAAGAAATCTTTCTTGGGGAGACGAGGATAGAAGTACTTTAGGAATTCAAGACGTTTCTGATTTTTTTAAAAATATTTTTAAAACACAACCAATAACGGTTTTGATTTTTGGAAAACCAGGACTGGAATATAATGCCGGGGAATTATCCGACACTATTATGTTGGCCCATTATAATCCAGATAGCCAAAAGGCCTATCTAATTTCCATACCAAGAGACCTTTGGATTGCCGATGGAAAAGAACAGTTCAAGATTAACGAGGTGATTTACAAAAAAAAGATTCCTCAAGTGTTGGATAAAATGAAAACGATTACGGGATTAAATCCGGATGGATTTGTGATTATTGATTTAAACACCGTTTCTAAAGCCATTGATTTTCTTGGGGGCGTAGACGTTGTTCTAAACGAAGCGGCGGTTGACTGGGTAAGTGGTTTTACATTAGAAAAAGGAGCTCATCATCTTGATGGGGAATATGCAATTTGGCTTATTAGGAATCGCTACAACAAAGAAGGTGATTTTTTTAGAGAAAAAAACCAACAGGAAATAATTAAGGGTCTTTTGGAGAAATTTAAAAACTTAGACAAAGATAAAAAGTCAGAATTCGTTAAAACTTTTGTTTTTAGTTCGCAGGTTCTTAAAAATTCCAGTATAGATGTGTCAAAAATAACCCCTTATATATTTGATAGTTCTTTAGATAATATAACTTTAGAAAGTGTGGTTCTTGATTTTTCCACCAAACTTTTAAAAACAGAAAATATTCCACTGCAATTTGGAGCTACAACTACTTACGTTTCAGCTCTAATTCCATCGGCTGGATTTGAAAACTACACCGCTATTAGGGATTATATACAAAGTAAGCTAACTAACAACTAGTAATAACCGTTGATTAGTTTAAAATTATTCTCCTGGTTCTATTATCGCTGATTCTATTGCCGTTTTAAGCCGATTTTCTATATCTTTTAAGAGTTTTTGGTCTTCTTTTAATTTTTGTCCAGTTCCTTCCATTCCTACTCCCAATTTTTCTCCATTGAAAGAATAAGTATTTCCAGATTTAGTGACCACTCCTTGTTTTAACGCGGTGGCGATTATGTCATTTTCATAAGAAATTCCCTGTCCATATAAGATATCAAACTCGGCAAACCTAAAAGGAGCGGCTACTTTATTTTTAACCACTTTGGCTTTAGTTCTGTTTCCGATTACTTCCTCACCCTTTTTAATCTGGGCTATTCTTCTAACATCAATTCTTACCGAAGCATAAAACTTTAAAGCTCTTCCTCCAGGAGTTGTTTCTGGATTCCCCCACATAACGGTTCCTATTTGAGATCTTATCTGGTTTATAAAAATTATAGTTGTGCCGGCTTTGGAAGCTATGGAAGTTAGTTTTCTTAATGCCTGAGACATTAATCTGGCCTGAAGGCCAATGTGCTGATCTCCTATTTCTCCCTCAATTTCAGCCCTTGGTGTTAAAGCGGCCACCGAGTCAATCACGGCTATTTCTATAAGTCCGGAATGGACCATATTTTCTAAAATTTGTAACGCCTCTTCTCCGCTGTCGGGTTGTGATATTAATAGCTCTGATGTTTTAACTCCGATTCTTTTGGCATATTCTGGATCTAAAGCATGTTCGGCATCAATAAATGCGCATCTTCCTCCTCTTTTTTGAGATTGGGCAATAATCGATAAAGCCAGGGTGGTTTTTCCAGACATCTCAGGACCAAAAATTTCCACAATCCTTCCCTTGGGAAGACCGCCAACTCCTAAAGCTAAATCTAAAGAGAAAGACCCGGTGGGGACAACTTCAACTTTCATTGCTTTTCTTCTGTCGTCCAATTTCATCACTGAACCCTCTCCAAATTTACTTTGGAGCGATTCAATTAGGTCATCTAGTTCTCCTGATTTATCCTTTTCTTTTTTTTCTGGTTTAGTCATTTTATTTTAATAAAAGTTTAATAATAATTTTTATAATATTGGGGTGATTTCTAGTGGTTGATAAATAATTATTCTTGAGACCAAGGAAGTTTTTCCTAAAAATCTTTTAGCTCTGAATTCAAATGTGTTTATCTTATCATTTAATAAAACCTCTTTTTCAAAAGTTCCATCTGGGAAAACAACTATTTCTTCATCGCCGATAGTCACTTTGTCGCGAGAATTACTCACTTTGCCTCTCAATAAATAAGTGTTTTGCTCCACGATAATATTATTTTCTTTTGGTGAAGTTACTTCAATATAAGGAGATCCTAAAAAACTTGATATCTGTGGTATTAATAAAGAAACAACCACTAAAACCAAAACTATCCAAAAAATACTTTTTTTATTTATCGGTTTTGTCGCATAACGGTTATTAGGAAGCAGGTCCTTTTCTCCAGATTTTTTGATTTCTGTTTCTTTTCTGTATTGTTCCCAAATTTCTCTAAAATCCAAATCCAACACATCGGCAATTTTTTCCATATAACCCCTAACATAAGGAAGGGCGGGCATATTTTCAAGATTTCCCTCCAATAAAGATTTTATGTAAATAGGGGCGATATCGGTTAGCTCCGTCAATTTTTGAGGAGTTATTCCTTTGGCTTTAATTCCTCCTTTTATTATCTCTCGTAAGCTTTTTATTTCCATGGGTTATTATATACAAACTATTCTTCTTTTGAGATATATACTTCTCTTGGTTTGGCGCCGTCTCCTGGGCCTATTATACCCTTGTCTTCCATAATATCCAGAAGTCGAGCTGCTCTGGCATAGCCAACCTTAAGACGTCTCTGGAGTAGAGAAGCAGATGCCTTTTTGGCTTGTTTTACGGTTTCCATGGCTTCTTGTAAAAGCTCATCATCATCCTGATTTTCTTCAAACTCTTCAAACATATCTTTTCCTCGGCCACCTTCTTGTCCGGTCCCATTTTCCAAGTTTTCTTGACTAAAAGAAACTTCTTCGTCGCTTGTATAATCTTCGTTATTATCTTTGATAAAGTCGGTGACTTTTTTTATCTCTTCTTCTGAAATGTATGAACCCTGAATTCTTCTTGGTTTAGAAAGTTCCGCCGATACAAATAATAAATCTCCTCCACCTAGGAGTTTTTCTGCGCCGCCGGTATCTAAAATTGTTCTTGAATCAATTTGACTAGCAACCTGTAAAGCAACTCTTGAGGTAATGTTAGCTTTGATAAGACCGGTAATTACTTCAACTGACGGTCTTTGAGTGGAAAGAATTAAATGAATTCCGGTGGCTCTAGCCATTTGAGCTAAACGAACGATTGCATTTTCCACATCTCGTCCATAAGAAGTCATGAGATCCGCCATTTCATCAACCACTATAATTATATAAGGCAAGGCATCTTGTTCGTTTTTTTTATTGTAGCTTTGAATATCTCTAGCTCCGGCTTTAAGTAAAGTTTCATATCTTTTGTCCATTTCGGCCAAAGCCCATCTAAAAACCCCCAAGGCCTTTTTCCCTTGAGTGATTACCGGGGAAATTAAATGAGGAAGGCCGTTGTAAACCGAAAGTTCTACTCTTTTTGGGTCGATTAAAAGTAGTTTTAATGTTTGTGGTGAATTTTTGTAAAGAAGTGATATTAATATTGAATGTAGGGTTATTGATTTTCCTGACCCTGTCGCTCCTGCCACGAGTAAGTGAGGCATTTTTTCTATATTTGCAAAAATAGGTTCTCCCGTGACATCTCTTCCTAAACAGAATCCTAAAATTCCACTTCCCGCAAATTCAGGATAAGAAATAAGATTTCCAAGTCGTACCACGGCGGCGCTTTTGTTGGGAACCTCTATTCCAACATAGGGTTTTCCTGGAATCGGGGCTTCAATCCTTATCGGATGGGCCGATAGAGCCAGGGAAAGATCTTGATTTAAGGCGGTAATTCTTGATAATTTTATTCCCTCTGCCGGACGCAAAGTGTAGCGGGTAACTTTAGGGCCTATATTTATCTCTCCCATTTCCACGGGAATTCCAAATCCTTCTAATGTTCTTTTGATAATATTGGCATTAGCTCTTAAATCCCCGGCCCCCGGTTTCTCCAGAGACGATCTTAAAAGTTCCATGGGCGGAGCTTTATAATCGGAAAACTTTTTCACAACTCCTTTTTCTTGTCCGTTCTTTTTTCCAAAAATTGGAATATTAATTTTTGTTTCTTTTTCTTCCTGTTCTTCTTCTCTGTTCTCTTCCTTATTGCTTGTTAAAACTTCTTGATTTTTGGCTATTTTAATATTCACTTCTTCAATCTCAATTTCTTCTTCGTTTTTATCTTTTTTTCTAAATATTATGGGTTGGTCAGAAATTAAAATAATTCCAATAATGGCAATTATAAATGCAATAATCCCCCAAGCTATATCGCCAAACCAATTTTTAAGATATCCGGCTATATTTCCTAAACTTCCTCCTTTTTGATTAAAAACGACATCAATAAATCCCAAAGAAGAAAAAAGAAAAATAATCGCTCCCCAGAAAGTTGTTTTGTAAATCTTAGATTCTTTGCGATTAAAAATAAAACTGGCGCTGATACCCAAAAAAGTTAATGGCAAAAGCGAATATCCCCAACCAAACAGTCCAAAGAGAAAATTAAATATAGCTCCTCCGGCTCTACCTGCTGTTTTAAATTCGGCTAAAATCAGTAAAATAGCTAGGGCCAAAAACATCAAAGCCCAAACACTATAAACAGTTTCCCGAGAAAGTTGTCTTGAGGGAAAAATTTCTCTTCTTGAAAAATCTTTTTGTTTCTTATTCTTTTTGCGAGACATATGTGTTTATTTTACCTCTAAAATAAGCTAAAATCCAATTAATGGATCAGTCAATTTTTCGTCTCTACGATATAAGAGGCAAGTACCCCAAAGAACTGGATGAAAAATCCGTATTTTTTATTGCTTTAAACTCAAAGAAATTTTTTCCAAAGAGAGGGAAGATTATTGTGGGCCACGATGCTAGGTTGAGCTCACCTAAATTATATTCGGTTCTAGTGTCGGGGCTTGAGAAGTCAGGATTTGAGCCGATTAAAATCGGTTTTTCTACCTCTCCAATGATGGCATTTTTCATAAGAGAATTAAAAGCCAAGGGAGCCGTTATGATAACCGCCTCTCATAATCCCAAGGAATACAATGGACTAGGAATTTATAATGAAAAAGGAAAGGCAATCAGCGGTAGGCGCATTTACGAAAAAATAAAAGAAGCGTCAGCCACAAAATACGAAATAGTACGAATATACGAAAACAAAAAGAATGACTTTAAAGCCACAAATTTTCACAAACAATACGCTAACTTTTTAAAAAATTTTATCAACGCAAAAAAACAACTTAAAGTTATTGTTGATTGCTCCAATGGAAGTGCTGGACCTGTTTGGAAAATTTTAAAAGAATATTATCAAAAACTTGGAATAAAGATTGTCTTAAAAAACAACAAACCCAACGGTAATTTTCCCGCTCATGGACCAAATCCTCTCGCTAAAAAAGCAATAAATAACGTCAAAAAAGAGGTTTTAAAACAAAAAGCCGATGCCGGAGTAATTTTTGATGGCGATGGAGATAGAGCTGTTTTTCTTGATGAAAACGGCAACGAAATTAGTTCTTACTATGCTTGGAGATTGCTGGCTTTAAGTCAAAGTATCAAAAAAACAATTGCTTCTGTCACAGAAGAATTTGAAATAAAGATTATGTCAGAAACATTATCTTATAAACCAAATATTTTAATTAGTCCTGTTGGTCACTTGTTTCTGATAAATAAAATGATAGAAACTAAAAGCGACTTGGGAGTTGAAAGTTCCGGACATTACTACTTTAAGGATTTTTTTCATTCCGATTCGGGAATTCTGGCGGCTATCAAATTCATAAACTCTCTGTCTGCTCTTCCTTATCAATTATCTTCTTATATAAGCATGCTTCCTAAAATCTTTTATATTCCCGAAATAGTTGTAAAAACAAAAAAGGGGGACGAAAATCGGATTATAGAAAAATTTGAGAAGATATTTTCTAAGTTATCTTTATCGTCAAACAAGATTGACGGGGCGTCTTTTTTCTTTAAAAACTCTTTTGTAAATATAAGGCCTTCCAACACGGAGGATATAGTAAGAATAAACATTGTTGGAACGGATAAGAAAGAGATTGAGCGACTCAGAAATTTGATGAAATAGAAAAACCAGGAAGATTTGTTTTTTTAAGGAATTGTGATAGATTACTGCTTATGGATAGCAGTTTTTGTTCAGTGAGCGGGGAGAGAATAGAAAAAGAACGCCTGATAGAGGAGATAAGAGATTTTATGGAAAAAAGCCCCGACTCACTTTATAAAATCATTATAGGTAGTGATTCTCAACCGTTGAGCGACAACAACGCCGATTTTGTCACGGCCATTGTTGTTCACAGAATCGGAAACGGCGGTAGATATTTCTGGAGAAGGTTGAATGGACAAAAATTTTATAATTTAAGAGATAGGATAATAAACGAGGTGATGCTTTCTATAAATACCTCTTTAGAAATTTTAGATTTACTTAAAGAAAAAATAGAAATAAAATTTGATTTTGAAGTCCACGTTGACATTGGAGAGCACGGAAAGACAAGTTCTTTAATTTCCGAAGTCACAGGAATGATAAGGGCATACAATTTTAATTTTAAGACCAAGCCGGAAAGTTATGCTGCTTCAAGCGTAGCGGATAAACACGTATAAGGAGCACCTAAAGTATGAAAGACATTATTGTAATAGACATAGAAACCAAAAATACATTTGCTGATGTGGGAAGAGATAATTTCACTGGTCTTGATATATCTTTAGTTGGTCTTTACTCTTACAATCAAAATGAATTTATTGCTTTTGAAGAGCATCAATTGGAAGCGGTTGGAGAAATTTTAAAAAACACAGAACTTATTATTGGTTTTAGTATTAGTCGTTTTGATTTGCCGGTCATGGCTAAGCATTACGATTTTGATTTATTTGCCATACCAAGAATAGATATTTTAGATGAAATAGAACTTATGAGCGGGAAAAGAATCGGATTGGATTTGTTGGCTAAAGCCAATATTGGGGTAGGAAAAACTGGACATGGTCTTGAGGCCACTAATCTTTATCGCGATGGTAAAATGGATGAGCTAAAAAGTTATTGTTTAAATGACGTGAAAATAACCAAAGAACTTTACGAACTGGCAAAAAAACAAGGACATCTTATGGTTCCACAGAGAAACAGCATTGAGCATCTTAGAGTTGATTTAGATTGGAAAGAAAAACTTCTTTATCAAAGATTGTTTTAAAATGGATTCTATTTATCTAGATTACGCTTCCACAACTCCCATAGACCCTCAAGTCCTTGAGGCTATGTTGCCCTACTTAAAAGACAAACTTGGTAATCCGGGATCATTACATTCTTTTGGACAGAAGACCTTGGCGGCAATTGATTTTGCAAGACAACAAATTGCCAAAACCATAACAGCCAATCATAGAGAAATTATTTTTACGTCTTCTGCGACCGAAGCTAATAATTTGGTTTTAAAAGGAGTTCTTAAAAACTTCTTCAGGAATAGAAAAGATTGTAAGATAATTCCTAAAATCATAATCTCTTCAATTGAACATCCGTCTATATTGGAAACAGCCAAAGATATAGAAAAAGATGGTTCGGCTAATATTGTTTATCTTCCGGTTGATAAAGATGGGGTAGTTGATTTAAAGGTTTTAGAAAAAGAGCTGGATGAAAATACTATTCTGGTTTCTGTGATGTGGGTTAATAATGAAATCGGTTCTGTCCAACCGATTTCTAAAATTTCTGAAATTATTTCTAAATTTAAAAAATCTCTCCCCTTACCCCTTACCCCTTACCCCTTATTTCACACAGACGCTTCTCAGGCCTTTAATCTGTTTGATTTAAATGTTTCCAAAAGCGGAGTTGATATAATGACTCTCTCCTCTCATAAAATCTACGGCCCTCTGGGCTCTTCGTGTCTTTTTATACGGAATACGACATACGGTATACTGTCTCCAATTATTACTGGTGGCGACCAGGAATATGGACTGCGGGCGGGAACAGAAAACGTGGCATCAATAGTGGGTTTTTCCAAGGCGGCGGAAATTTCTCACCAAAATTATAAAAATGAACATAAAAGGTTGGCAGATATATCCGATTATTTCTATAAATCGTTGAAAAAAGAATTGCCAAAAATTGAGTCAAATTCTCCTATAGAAGAAGAAAATTTATGGTCGCCACATATTTTAAATTTATTCGTTCCTTATAATGACAACTTGATTGTTGCTTTGGATATAGCAAAAATAGCGGCCTCTTCTGGCTCGGCTTGTTCCCAAAGAGTTGAAAAACCGTCTCACGTACTAAAATCTATAGGTTTTAACGATGACAGAATAAAACACAGCGTTCGTTTTAGTTTTGGAAGATTTGCAACAAAAGAAGATATTGACGAAGCCACTAAACGAATTATAATGAAGTTTTTATAATTAATTTAGAGTGAAACGATATAATTAATTACTATAAAAAGTTTACCCCCTCACTCATTGCAGCAATGTCTTTGGGTGACAACATAAGATAGAGACGAAAGTCGCCTTACGGCTCTGTCTCGGGTACTAACTCATTATCTTTGTATCAA
>JBAZTS010000002.1:0-155971 GCA_041661795.1 Minisyncoccota bacterium | reverse complement strand
CATCGGCATAACCTTGGAAGGTTACTGAAGAAACTGTGACTTTGGAAGCAGAACCAGCGCTTACAACAACTCCCAAAGCATCAACCCATCCTCCTCCGACAACTGTCTGAGAAGTAGGATTGGAAGCTAAGAATATATTAAGAGTTGCTGGTGTTGGAGGTGGTGGAAGTGGTGCAATACACGGCTCATCATCATTTTGAAAACCACTCAGAAGAGCCTCAGTTTGGTTTAGATAAATTGCGTAACCCTTTAATTCTCTAAGATCGTTTAAGTTGTTAGCTTCCGAGGCAACAGCTAATTTCCATTGGTTATTTATAGCAAAAGAATCAGTAAATGGGTCGGTAAAATCTATAACAGAACTGAATTTCTCTGATAACGAACTGAGAATTTTAGATACATTATTTATATCGCTTGAACTTGAACAGACTGTTTTTGTATAAGTCGGATTAGCTGGACCGATTGAATACCAACCAGTTGTAGAAAAGCTTCTTTCAAAAAGTCTTTCACCCGGTAACGGATCTTCTTTATAATTAATCGTCAAAATTTGATTTGATAGAGTTTTATTGTTGATAAAATAACCAAATAAAGGAGTAAACTCTGACTGACCAAGGTCGGCCATAGTTGACCAACCAGACAAACTGGAAGGATTGAGTATGTATATGTCAAAATTGGAAGATATTTCTTCTGCTGAGAAAGTGTGGCTATCAACTATTCTTGGAGCTGAGATTATATTCCATCCGGGTTTTAAAGTTATGGATTGATTATATTGCTCAGCCTCTGACAACAAAGGCACAAAGAATAATGAAATTATTACTAATAATATCCACTTACCACAAATTAATTTTCTCATATTATTTTTTTTATTAATTTTAAAATTATTTATAATAAATAAAAACACCCTAAAAAATTACTCTTTAGGGGCTTTGCCTAACACAAACCAACATGTAGATAATGGCATCAGACATAACACATCACTACTGTTTAAAACTAAAAAATGTGAGTTTCGTAGTGTTTTTATTATATATTATAATTTTGACGAAGTCAACTTAATCCTAAACCTAAACGGTATTACTCCCCCATCCTTATGTCTGGTTGTGTTCCACCCATACCGATGGATAGTTTCATACACTAATTTAGCCATTATTTATCCATTTTTTCAAGCCATTTAACAAATCAAGATTTTGTTGTTAAACTAATGATAACCATTCAAATCCATGAAAGATAAAATTAAATCCCAGAAAGGTTTTATCCAAATACCACTACTTATTGCAATTATTACAGGCATTTTAGCTATTGGAGGGATAAGTTATTTTGGTGTAGAACAGTATCGTAATTATCAAGAAAAAAATAAAGCATTGCCTAATAAATTCGAGAATGTTAATGTTAATGGAGAGACAAATGATAATGAAATAACAAATGAATCGACACCAACACAAGCCATAACAGAAATAAATCCAAACAATGAAGTATCTACTAAAAATACTGAGAATCAGACAATTACTTCATCAAATACTCTAATAAAAAGCGAACAAGATGCTAATCAACAACACATTGAAGAAGTTTTGAAAGATATATCTCCTGAAGTTTCTATAATTTTCAATAACAAACAAGATCAATACGTTAGACCATATGTAGGAGATGCGGGAAGAATAAGCTACAGAATTTATCACGCAAGCGAATGCCATATCACTTCAACCATAAGTGAATGCCCATCTTTTGATTGGAGAGGAAATTATACTGATATAAAATCCGGAAATTGCTTTGTGCCTTTTAATAAGATAGAAACATTGTTATTTAATATTAAATGCACAAACGAAAATGAATATAAGGACCATAAGGGTTCTACAGAAAAAGAGCTTAAAATCGATGTTATCCAAAATCAGCAAGCTATAATACAACCAGAACCGGAACAAGATAATTCAGTTAATACAAGTTTATCCTTTAACCCAAGTAATTTATCTGGAGTTTATTATTTAGACTTAAATAAACCATTAGGGATTCAATGGTTTGGACAAAATGCCAATGAGTGTGCTTTCTCTGGAGATTGGTTGGTTGGAGGAAATACTAGTATTCAGGGATCGGTAGGTACTGGATTTAACTTAAACAGCATAGAAAGAACTTATACATATACTCTTACTTGTTCTAACAAAGAATCGTCTGATAGCGAGACAATTAAAATTGATCTAAAAGGAGTTCCAAAAATGAGCATAAAATTAAACGGCTCTGTTGCTCCAAATTATCCGATTGAAGTAACAAAAGGCGAGTTAATAAAAATTGATTATGAAATATCAAATCTTACTAAATGTCAGATGCCAAAAGATGGCGGAGACATGACAACTCTGGAGATGCCCGATTTAACAACTAAAACTGGTTCTGCTTCATTTGTGGCTGATAAATCAGTAACTTATCAATTAAGCTGTGAAAATCCAACAAGAGGTTTTCTGGGTATTATCAATAGAAATCTAAATATAATCGTGATTGAATAAAAATATGAATAACTGGCTCAAACAAAATTGGTTTAAGATAGTTTTTGTGCTAATTGTGATTATTGCTGGCGGTGTTTATTTTTGGAACGAACATCAAAAAAGTGTTTCCCAATGTAAATATGATTGTGAATATGAATCGTGGCATAAAATTTTCAAATATAATGGATGTAATAATGGGGGTTTTAGTTGCTTGGGAAAAAATAGGGAGTTTCCTGAATTAAAACAATGTATTGATTATTGCTTATCCATTGTTAAATAGAGATATGCAAAACTAAATAAAACAAAATTGGTTCAAAGTTTTATGTTCTTTGGTTATTTTAATTATAGGTTTTTCTGTCTTTTATTATTTTTTATCAGACCATATAACAACGACCAACCGTATAGAGAGTGTGTTAAACAAATTGACAAAAATGCTGACATTTGGGATATCAGAGATGACTACAGCACTTGTGCAAAATGGTTTAAATAAGGCTAATTTGCAAGAATAAGATCGACAATTTGAAATTATTTAAAAAAATAAGTTATCCACAATTTTATTGTAAAAGCTGTAAATAGTGATACAATGAACTTATCTCATTTACCATTGGTAAAAGGAGCCCAAAAACCGCTATAAGGCGGTTTTTGCATTTTTAGGATTATAGAATTCGGCTTCCTTTAAAAATCGTTCTTTTTTATTTTCGTAATTTATAGGATAAGCGGTAATTAAATAATAGATAGTTTTTGTTTTTTTTAATATTATTAAATAGTTAACATCTGGAATAAACAGATAAGATCTTATCTCTTTTTTGTTTGTTTTCTCCCAATAAAAAATTTCTGGTTCTAAATAATTTTTTATTATTGGTCTTATCCAGACCAATCTCTCGCATCTTCTGAGGTCGCTATTCCTTTGATTATTGGTTTGATCTATTTCTGTCGTTAAATGCCAAAATATATTTCGTTTACCATTGGTATCTTCTTTAAAATGAAAAACTGGGCTTCTGCCAAGTTTTGGAAAACTATCTATAAAATCTCTCTTAAAAATAGAATAGAGATAATCCTGATATAATAAAAAATTGCCACCAAAATCAGTAAGTTCTATAATTTTTGGTAACCACAATAGTTTAGCATTCATTGTGAAATTCAGATTTATGCCAATAAAAAATATTCAACTTGCCCTCTTTTGCCAGTGTGGAACTAAGTAAACTATAATTGGATCTATCTCTAACCCTTTCAATTAATTCTTTTTTAGCGATACTTTTTATATCATTGGGTCTATTAACTGCCTGAAGAACTCCATTTAAAATATCAGTCAGTTGTAATATCCCAATCTCATGCGATCTTACTTCTTGAATTCTTTTTATAATTGTTTCCTCAAAATCCAAAAAGCTGTTGGAGAGTATTTCCTTTAATTTTTTAGTTTTATGTCTACCTCGCGTATCTTTTGTATCTAAATATATCGAATAAATAATATTCGGGTCTAATATTTTACTTAATAATTCAAAATACATCTTGTAATACCAGTCATCATGAGTTTGGTTATATGCTTTGTGATTTAACATCTTTTTATCAATAACTATTCCTCGATAATGAAGATCAGTATTGTCAAAAAAATAATCTATTAAATCTAGATATAATTGTTTTTTTGATGGAGAAACTTTTACCCACTTAGACTCGCGTAATTTAGGAATTCCGTTTTTTGATTTTATTTCTCCGATTCTAAGATTAATTTCCTTGATTTTTTCCTCTGGACAGTAAACTGCTCCCAAAACCATAAAATCCACCCCTTTAATCAAGTGGTTGCTTTCATCACAATATATTCTAAATTCTGACATATTAATTTAAATGATACTTATCTTAATATAACCTTAAAAAAATTCTTTTTCCCTACTTTAATTATCCCCTCTTTAGCTTTGTCGGATTGTCTGATAACTACATGTTCTGGGAAAGTTTTTATTCCTCCTTGCTGGAATAACCTCAAAAGCTCTCCCCTGCTTTTAAATTCTTTGGTGGAAAAAATAATATCAAAATATGTCTGGTCTTTTTTACCTTTTATCGTTTCTATATCGGTTGGAGTTTCTTTTTTCTGAAATGCTGAAACAAAAAAATCTTTAGCTTTATCAGCTTCCTTTTCTCCCCAGTACATCCTGGTAATTTCGTAAGCCAAGACCATTTTTATATCTCTTGGATTGGCGCCATTTTTTATCTGGGTATTATATTTATCAACTTCCTCCATAGGAACTCTGGTGCAATTGGTAAAATATTTAATCAGCAAATTGTCCTCCAATTTCATAACCTTTCCAAACATATCTTTGGGTTCATCGTTCAAATTTATTGTGTTTCCCCAGCTGGAACTCATTTTTCTTCCGTCTAATCCTTCGATCAACCCAAGCATGATTATATCCTGCGGTTTTTGCCCGTAGTTTCTTTGAATTTCTCTTCCGGCCAACAGATTAAATTTTTGGTCGGTACCTCCTACTTCTACGTCGGCTTTAACGGCCACGCTGTCGTATCCCTGCATCAAAGGGTAAAGAACTTCTCGTAGAGAAATGCTTTTTTGTTGATCTAAGCGCTTTTTTATATTTTCTCTGGAAATAAATTCAGTAAGAGAAAACATGTTCGCCTGTTTAGTTATGTCCTCAAACCCCAACTTGGAAAGCCATTGCGAATTTCTTTTAACTTCACTTTTTTTCAAGTCAATAATTTTTCCCACCTGCTGGGTATAGGTTTTTAAATTATTCTGAACGGTTTTTTTGTCCAACATGGGGCGCTCACTATCCTTGTCGGATGTGTCCCCTACCACTCCAGTAAAATCGCCGATGATAAAGACAATCTTGTGCCCAAGTTCCTGAAAATCCCTAAGTTTAAGTAAGGTAACCGACCTGCCAATATGAAGGTTGGGACTAGTTGGATCTATTCCCAATTTAATACGAAGTTTTTTTCCGCTAAGAAGTTTCTTTCTTAAGTTATCTTTATCTATTACCTCTTCAACTCCTCTTGTTAAAATCTCCTCTATTTTAGATAGATTTTCATTTTTCATATCTTGATTTTAACACTTTTTGAACTTTAATTCAAATCAGAGGATAAAGCGGCCTGCCCACACACTTATTCTATGAGTGTGTGGGCTTGCATAATTTCTCTTAGCACTTCTGATGGCAACTCTCCTCTGACTTTTGTCTGCCCGGGATATCTCCAAGCCGATACAATCCTTATCGCGGACTTGCGCTGACTTAACGCTGACTGACGCTGACTGACTTTTTCGGATTTCCTGCCTTGCAGGCAGTACATCACCCATATTTCCTGATTCCATGTTCTTTTGCCGTTTTTGGTTTTATAAGAAGTTGGCTGCATAACGGCTATAGTATCAGGAGCTATTCCCTCCTCTGTTCGCAGAGGCGATTTTATGACTCTTAATACCCTACTTTCCGAAAGGTTATAAAAAGCCATCTTAAATTTGGAATGGTTTGTCCAGAGGTATTTTGAAGGCAAAAAAGACATAAATTTGATATAATAATTATATGATAAAAAAAGTAATCAATCTAATCAGCGACAAGATCGGAGAGATATTTTCCATAATTATTTTAATAGCAATAATTATCTCTTCTTTCTCTCTTTCTGCTTCGTCATCTCTGCAAGAGTCAGCTGTTATGGATGAATTGGCTCACATTCCGGCCGGTTACAGTTATATTAATAATTTTGATTACCGATTAAACCCGGAACATCCTCCTCTAATAAAAGCTCTTTCGGCTTTGCCTCTAAAGTTAATGGGCCTTAATTTTCCGATTGATGAAATATTCTGGACCGATTATATCAACGGTCAGTGGGATATGGGCAACAATTTTTTATATAAAGCCAATCAAGATAGAGCCGATAGTATAATTTTTACATCCAGAATATTCCCATTACTTATTTTCTTACTGCTTGTATTTTTTGTTTACTGGTGGTCAAGAAAATTAATGGGTAATTGGTGGGCCCTAATACCTGCTTTTTTCACGGCTCTTTCTCCTAACTTTTTAGCCCATAGCCACTATGTTACGACTGATGTGGGAGCGGCTTTTGGATTTTTTGTAGGACTATACTTTTTTGTCAGATATCTTAGCGATTCTTCAAAAAAGAATTTAATCTGGGCCGGAGTATTTTTTGGTATTGCTCAACTTACCAAATTCTCCGTAATTCTTTTGATTCCTATATTTATTATATTGGTTATCTGCTGGTGGTGGTTTAAAACTAAAGACAAGGGACTTTCTATATTGTCTTCTCAATCATTTTTGATTTTATGGAAATATATAAAAGGATTGATCAGTATTTTTGCTATTGGATTTGTCTTAGTATGGATTGTTTATTTTATATTCACTTTAAATTATCCCATAGAAAAACAAACGGCTGACACAAAATTTATTTTAGGTTCTTTTGCCGGCGGTTCTGACCAAATGTGGTCAAAATGTAATTTATCAAATTTATCCATAAGATGTCTTGCCGATATTGATATCTGGATGTCTTCAGTTCCGGTTTTAAGAGGATTTGGAGAGTATCTGCTTGGCCTTCTGATGGTAATGCAAAGATCATCTGGCGGTAACACCGCTTACTTTTTAGGAAATGTTAGTGGCGGTGGCTGGTGGTACTATTTCCCCGTTATTTATCTTCTCAAAGAATCCCTGGCCGCTCTTTTGCTTGTTATCGGAGGGTTTTTCCTGTTTTTGACAAGATTTGTTAAAAACAAATTTAAAACATCATTTTCCAACCTCTTTTCTTTCAGTTTTCCAGAATTTGCAATGATTCTTTTTGTTGTTTTTTATTGGGTTTACAGCATTAAAAGCCCTCTTAATATAGGTTTTAGGCATATAATACCCACGCTACCTTTCATCTATATACTAGCCACAGGTTCTTTGAAAAAATGGATTCAGACAACAGAATTGGAAACAAAAAAAGTTGCCAAAGTGTTTCTAATTATTATTCTGATGGGCTGGCTGATAATTGAATCACTGATAGCTTATCCTCATTTTATCTCATACTTCAATCAATTTGGCGGAGGAACATTTGGAGGTTATAAATATGTTACCGATTCAAATTATGACTGGGGACAAGATATGTTAAAACTAAAAAGCTGGGTCAATGAAAACAAAGTAGACAAAATTGCCATTGATTATTTTGGAGGAGGAGATATCAAATATTATTTTGGAGACAAAGGAGAAACATGGAATTCTTCAAAAGGAAATCCGGTAGAACAAGGAATTGATTGGTTGGCGATTTCTGTAAACTCTTTGCAATCAGCTAAAGCTAATCCTATTAATTTTGAGAGAAAACCAGAAGACAGCTATCAGTGGCTCTCAAATTATAAAGAACCTTACGCCAGAGCAGGAACATCAATCTTTATTTACCGATTACGATAAAAAATAAGAAAAGAAACTGGTTTCGATAGCCTCAGGAATCGTTTTAGCATGGCCCGATTCTTATCGGTAAAACGATGATGGCAAGCAAACGAATCGCTGGAATAAGCGAGCGGGCTTGAGAAATTAGTTTTTTTCTTATTTATAATAAACTCTATTATTCACCGTTAAATCTATATATTCTATTTTAGAAAATTTGTCTTTCAGTTCGTCTATGGTTTTGGAGGCAAAGCTCGGGCTATGTCTTAAGCTAAAATAAAATACCGGATAACTTTCCTGTGTGTACGTATCTATTTGAGCCAGTTCCGGAGATTTAAAAACAAGCGTTTGTATGGCAATATTTTTGTTTTCCAAAAAATTAAATATCTCCACAACCCTCTGTGAATAATCCTTATCTAAAGGATATTTTCCCGGTAATACCTCAACATCAGAATAATCAACTATTTTTTTTATTAGTCCTCCCTCCGTATGAGGACCTTCTACAAAAAGAAATCCATCATTATCCATCCACCAGCATTGAGTGTTTTCTTTTTCTTTGCACCATAAAGCAAACCGGTCTCTTTCTGTAATTTTTATATCAACTGTTTTTTTAGATAAAGATGTTTTTATTTCAATATTTCTTATGGGATAGTTATTCTCTTTTAAAACTGACGATATTTTACTACCTTCCAAATAAGGAATAATTGTGCTGTTTTGGGGAATTATTAATCTTGAAATCCAGCTCCTTTCTTTATCAAACTTTGCCAATCCTTCTTTTAACAACGCCTGATCTAAAGTTTTAGTTCCTTCAATTCTTACTTCTCTTATCTGAAAAAAACTGCTGTTCATAAAAAACGCTATGCCAACAATAACTACAACAAACACAAAACTAAACAAAAAAATCCGCCATTTTCTTCTTTTTCTTTTTCTTTGCTCTTCTTTTTGGTTTTGGTAGTAGTCAATCACGATATTTTCTATACGCTATCCTCTCTTTTTCATCGGAGGGAAGAACACCATCTCTCTTACAGGTTTATCGGCTAATACAGCAAAAAGACGCTCTGACATGCCAAATCCGGTCGTAGGAGGCATTCCATACTCAAGGGCTTCTAAGAACTCCTCATCCAACATTTGGGCTTCTTTATCTCCGGCAGCTCTTAATTTCATCTGTTCCTCAAATCTTTCTCTTTGGTCCTGGGGATCATTAAGCTCGGAAAATCCTTTGCCAAGTTCTGTTCCACAAGCCATAATCTGTAAACGCTCAACAACTCTTGGGTCTTTTTCATATCTCTTGGCTAGTGGCTCTATTTCAACAGGAGGATTTATAAGAAAACACGGCTGGATAAGTTTTGGTCTGACTGTTTTTTTATAAATCAAATCTATTAATCTTCCTTTTCCAGAACCGGAAGGAATATCAATTTTCAAATCTTTGGCTCTTTTTATTAAATCGTCTTTTGATACCGTTTTCGGGTCCAGTTTATTTTCTTTTATAAATTCTTTGCAGTAATCAACCGTTCCCCATTTCTTCCCCCAATTTATTTTCTTACCCTGATAATTTAAAATTAGTGTTCCAAATGTTTTTTTAATCACGAATTTGTACATCTTTTCCAGAAACTTCTTTAAATCATTATAATCAGCATAGGCCCAATAAAATTCAAGCTGAGTGTAGTCCTGTAAATGTTCAGCGTCTATTCCTTCGTTTCTAAAAATTCTTCCTATTTCATACACCTTTTCAAATCCTCCAACAATCAATTTTTTTAAGGCAATTTCCAAAGAAATTCTCAGATAAAAATCTTCATCCAGAGCGTTGTGATGAGTAACAAATGGCTCGGCTTCGGCTCCTCCGGGAACGGACTCCAAAACCGGGGTCTCCACTTCCATAAAGTTGTCACTATCCATAAACTCTCTTACCGATTTCCAAAATTTGGTCTTCTTGATAAAAAGCTCTCTTAGGTCTTTATTCAAAATTAAATCAAGATAGCGTTTTCTTAAACGAATTTCCGTATCCTCCAGTCCATAAAAATCGGAAGGTAAGGGCCTTAGGGATTTGGTTATAATTCTTGCCGATTTCACATCTATGCTTTTTTCCCCTCTTTGGGTTTTAAATGGAAAACCAAAAACTTCAACAAAGTCCCCAATATCCAAATGATTTTTTATCTGCCTAAAGTCCTTAAATTCATCTCTTTTTAAGACCACCTGAATTTTCCCCGACTCGTCTTCCAGGTCAAAAAATATAATTTTACCCTGATCCCTTAAGCTCCTGACCCTCCCTGTCAACCAAACCTTCTTTTTTAAGGAAGATAATTTTAAAAAACCAACTAAAACTTCACCAATCTTGGCATTTCTTCTTACTGTAGCCGGATAAGGGTTTAATTTATTTTCTCTAAGCTCCTTAACTTTTCTTTTTCTCTCTTTTATAATTTCTTCAAGCATAGTTATATTTTAATATAAAAACACCCAGTTTTCAATTTACCAGGTGTTTTCTAAAAATTACAAATTACTCAATTTCAACTATCTCAAAATCTATCTCAATTCCTTTGGGAGTTTTCACTCTAACTTTATCTCCAACTTTTTTTCCCATAATGGCTTTGCCAATAGGAGAAACATTTGAAATTTTATTATTAACAGGGTCTGATTCTTGCGAACCAACAATGGCATACTTAACCGGATGTTTTCCTGATTGTCTTAGGGTAACTGCCAGACCCACGCTGACAACATTTTTATTTTTTGATTTAGTTATAATTTTGGCGTCTTTTATCAAGTTTTCCAAATCAAATATTTCTTTTTCCAGTTTTTCCTGGTCTTCTTTGGCCTGAGAATACTCAAAATTTTCCGACAAATCTCCATGCTCTTTAGCCCTTTTTAATCTTTCGGCAATTTCAAATCGGCGAGTTGTTTTCAACTCCTTTAATTCCCCTTTTAGTTGTTCTATTTTTTCTTTGCTTAAATAACTTTCTGCCATGCCATTTTTGTTCAAGAGCGAAGCGATTGACTACAAAATCGAGCACCCCCTCACTTATTGTAGCAATATCTGTGTATCAACCTAAGATAGAGACGGATGTCGCCTTATCGGCTCTTGTCTTGGTGTTACCCCTTAGTAATTATCAACAATAAGTGAGGGGGTAAACTTTTTATAGTAAATAATTTATTCGTTCTGCTCCAAATTATTTAATAAAAACTTTAAAATTAATCCCACCAAAAGTGGCGGGTTTTTATTAATTATTACAAGTAAAATACTAATCTTTTCTTAAGATAAAGTCAATTCGTTTCTTAACTTATTTTATAGAAATTCCTTATAAATTTTATCTTTATTTTCACCACCTCCAAAAGAACAAACAAATAGGCCGTTGGTTTTACATGAGAAAAGGCGCTGTTTACCCAGGTAACTGGAATTTCCTTTATTTTATATCCTAATTTCTTTCCAAGAGCTAACACCTCAACGTCAAATCCCCAACCGACTATGCTGGCTAATTGAAATATTTTCTGTGTCGCTTCCTGGGAAAACGCTTTAAATCCACATTGAGTATCTTTAATTCCTCTAAGAAGCATAATTTGTATAAAAACATTTCCCATATTACCAAGCAACCTTCTATACCATGGCTGAGCCGGTTCCATCTTAGAACCTTCCACATCCCTTGACCCTATGACTATGTCATATCCTTCATTAAAATAATGTTTCATTTTAAAGAAATGATCTATAGAAGTTGAATTATCGGCATCGGTAAAAATTCTTATTTTACCTTCGGCTTGCAACATTCCCTTTTTTACCGCAGCTCCTTTTCCTTGTGTTTTACATTCAATAACTTTTAGATTTTTTATCAAGGGAATAAATCTCTGAGCAACTTCTTTGGTGGCATCGGAAGAGTTATTATCAACCACTATAATTTCATATGAAAAGTCCGCCTTAGAAAGATGTTTATCAATATCAATCAAAGTTAAAGGAAGACGCTTAGATTCATTGTAAGCCGGTATAACAACTGATAAATAAGGTTGTTTTTCCATAATTATAAGGTTAGCACAATATTTCCCTTTTGTGTAATAGCGATAGTATGTTCAAAATGAGCCGTTAAACTTCCGTCTGAAGATGAATAACTTTCATCATCATTTTGAATAATATTCTCAGAAGACAAAGAAAACATCGGTTCAATGGCTAAAACCATTCCCGGGACCAGTTTTCCACCTTCTTTTTTCTTTCCATAATTTAATATTATCGGATCTTCATGAAGTTCATAACCGACTCCATGTCCAGTCAGACCCTTAATAACCTTAAATCCTCCCTTTTTGGCTTCATTTTCTATCGTCCATCCAATATCTCCCAAAGTTTTTCCGGGTTTGGCTATTTCTATGGCTTTATTCAAAGCAATTTTAGTTGACAAAATAAGTTTCTGGGCCTGATTTGAAATTTTTCCTATACCCAAGGTCAGGGCCGAATCAGTGTAAAGACCTTTATGAATAACCCCCATATCAATCTTCAAAACATCTCCATTTTTTAAAATATATTTTTTGGGAATTCCATGGACGACGACTTCGTTTACAGAAAGACACATTGAAGCAGGATACGGATGTTGGGCGCCTTCCGGTTGATACCCCAAAAATGCTGGCGTCATTCCTTGTTCCTTAAAAAGATTTATGGACATCTTTTCCAGGTCCAGTAAATTAACTCCGATACCAGCTTTTTTGGAAAGGGTTTTAAGTATATAAAAAAGAACAGCCCCACCTTCTTTTAGGACTTCTATTTCATTTTCTTTTTTGAGAAAAGTCATGTTTTTCTCTACGAACTACGAATTTGTACGAATATACGAACAAGATAATTTAATTTTCGTAGTTTCGTATATCTTTCGTATTTAGTAGCTAAGATATCCTCTTGGATATATTTTCAAAAACTTTATAAGGAAGAATGGTGCCGTCTATCTGGTTTATCTTATAACCTCTTTTTTTCATTTCAGAAAATATCGGAAATGTTCTAGATTTGAATTGGTCCAATCTAGTTTGCATTAATTCAGGGTTATCATCTATCCTCTTTATCAACTTTCCACCACAAAATGGACATATTTCTGGTTTGTTTTTAATTACACCCAACAGTTGGACTTCACAAATAGAACAAACAGTTCTTTTGCTATTTCTTTCTATGGATTCTTTTTCGGGAATAGATAAGAAAAAGAATATAATATTTTTCCTTTCATACATTTTAAGTAAATATGAAAGTAGCCCTTCATTTTCAGTATCACCAAAAGCCTCAAAAAGAGTTCTTGGTGAACCACTGAAGACCAGACCAATGTTTTCTCTGGCTATTTCGACAACTTTATTTCGGACCATCTTCAAAACAAAAGATGGAGTATTAAGTTTGCCATCATCATTGAGCACCCTTTCCTTTTGGATTTCTCTGTTTTTTTTGAATTTAGGATCGTGCAACAATCTTCTTAGTAATAATCCAGTATCAAAATTGTAAAGACCATACTTATCGGCAACTAACTTAGCCTGCGTCCCTTTGCCAGACCCCGGAGCTCCAAATATAACTACAACTTTCTGATTTGATATCGGTTTCATATTTTACTCAAATCCCTCATATTCTCTCATTATTAATTGCGAGTTAACCTGTCTTAGAACTTCCAAAGCGACAGAGACAACGATAAGTAAACTGGTTCCTCCAATAGTAACAATGCTTACCCCGGTGGCAATTCTGGTGATATTAGGAAGTATGGCTATAAACCCTAGGAAAATAGCTCCCCAAAGAGTAATTCTGGATATGATTCTTGCAAGATACATGGAAGTTGATTCTCCCGGCCTTATTCCCAAAATAAATCCTCCTGCCCTTTGCATGTTTTTGGATATTTCCTTAGGATCAAAAGTTATTGAGGTGTAGAAATAGGTAAATACGACAACCAAAACAAAGTAAATAAGGGCATAAATATAATCGTTGGCAAACAATCTATTTATGGTTTCAGAGAGTTTAACCGATAAATCTTTAGAAAAAATGGCCGACGCTTGAGATATGAATTGAGGAAAAAGTAAAACCGAGATAGCAAATATAATCGGGATAACTCCTGCTTGATTAACTTTTAGAGGCAGGTAACTTGAAACCCCCCCAAACATTTTTACCCCCCTGACTCTCTTGGCATAAGTAATGGGAACCTTCCTTTCACCTTCGTTTATAAAAACGACTCCCGCGGTAACTACAACGGCTAGAATAGCAAAAGTTATGTAGCTGATTAAATCAGCTGTGTTAAATGAAGTTATAAGTTTTTGAACAGCAGTGGGAATACTACTGACTATACCGGCAAATATGATTAAGGAAATTCCATTGCCTATCTTCTGCTCGCTGATTAAATCTCCAATCCAAACTAATATCATTGAACCTCCGGTTATAATTAAAGCGTTTTTCAGAAGTGCTAAAGTCCCCAATCCGGGCAAAACTTGCTGAGATATAAGAATATTTAAAAATCCGTAGGCCTGAAGAAAGCCAAGAGGAACAGTTATGTACTTTGAAATTCTGTTAAATTTAGCTCTACCCATAGCACCTTCCTCGTAATACATTTCCTTAAGTTTTGGAAATATCATCGTTAGAAGTTGCATGATGATGGTAGCGGTAATATAAGGCGCCACTCCAAGCATGGCTATAGATAGATTGGACAGTCCTCCTCCTGAAAATATATTAAGAAAACCGAGTAATTGATTGTTTGAAAAAAAGTTTTCTAAACGCGACAAATCAACATCCGGAATCGGAATAGCGGCTAAAATTCTAAAAATAATAAGCCATATAAGAACTATAAAAATCTTTTTTCTAAGATCTTTGATTTTAAACAGCTGTATTATTTTTGACATATTTTTTGGAGAATTTTATATCCGGAGCAAATTCAATTTTGAAATCTGGTTTTGTATCCCCTATTATTTTAACAAAATCATTCTTTTTTGCTATAAAACCATACTTTAAAAGGATCTCTTTGTTTATGATTTTTTCTTTAAGCTTAATTATTCTTTTAATATTTATGGCTGTTGTCCTTTTGCCTTTGGGTTTGTTTTTATATCCTCTCTTTTTTGGAAATCTTAACAAAATTTCCCTCTGAGCAGGTTTTATTCTTCTCCCAGCTCTGGCTTTCTGACCCTTTTGACCTCTTCCAGAATAAGTCCCTCTTTTTCCTCCTCGTCCAACTCTTCTTTTGGATTTATTCCTTGTTTTTGATTTTATTTCGTGTAATTGCATATTAGGTTCTTATCATCTTCAACGCCTCTATGGTCGCTAAAGCATTAGTTAATTTATTCTTAGTCCTTCCTAAGCATTTAGCCGAAGCGTCTTTAACACCAGCCATCAAAAGAACGGTTCTTACCGATCCACCGGCTTTTAATCCAGAACCCTCTTTGGCCGGCTTGATAATTACTCTGGCAGCGCTGAATTTAGCTTTGACTTCATGGGCCAGAGTAGTTCCCTTTATCTTCACCCTGAATAAATTTTTCTTGGCATCATTTCTGGCTTTATCAATAGCTTGAGCAACGTCCAAGCCCTTAGCAATTCCGACTCCCACCATTCCTTTTTCATCACCAATAACCAAAGTACACCTAAAGGTGAATCTTTTTCCTCCAGCCATAACTCTGGCCACTCTTCTTATGTCCACAGTTTTTTCTTTGTATTCACTTTTGGGTTTTGATAAAGGATTTTTTCCTCTATTTCCACCACCTCTTCCTTTGTTCATCATATATCAACTAATATCTTATTTTTACTAATATACTAATTATTCGTTTATTCGGATAAATTAGTTATTGGATGATTTATATTTTTAGCCCGTTCTTTCTGGCCGACTCAACTATAATTTTGACATCACCGTGATATTTATACAACCCTCTGTCAAAAACTGCCTCTTTAATATCTTTGGAAATAAGTTCTTGAGCTACCTTTTTCCCTAACTCTTCCAATTTTTCCTTTGATTTTTTTCCATCCAAAGAAGCGCTGACAATCGTCTTTTGAGCTTGGTCGTCAATAACTTGAATATAAACATTTTTATTGCTCTTAAAAACAGAAATTCTGGGCTTTTTTAAATCTTCCCTTATCTTGGCTCTAACTCTTTCTTTCCTTCTTCCTAAAATTTTATTTATTTTCTTTATTTTGTTCATGATGTTTTTATTTAGCTCCGGCAGCTCCAGCTTTCTTTCCGGCTTTTCTTCTTATAACCTCATCGCTATATCTTATTCCTTTACCCAGATACGGTTCCGGTTTTTTTATTTTTCTTATATTAGCAGCCATCTGTCCAACCAAATCTTTTTCTATTCCGGAAATATTTATAGTATTTTTTTCAACACCTAGAGAAATTCCCTCGGGTATAGGAACACTAACTGGGTGAGAGAAACCCACTTTCAACACTAAATTTTCTCCCTCCAAAGATGCTTTAAATCCAACTCCTTCTATTATTAATGTTTTGGAAAACCCCTTTTCCACTCCTTCTATCCCATTTTTTACAAGAGAACACATGGTTCCCCAATTCATTAATGTTTGAGATAATTGATTCTTTGGTGAAATAACTGCTCCATTTTCGGTAATTTCTACATTTATTCCATCAAGCTTTTTTGTCTTAGTGTTTCCTTTTGGACCAGTAAACAAAATAAAATCATCCTGTACGTCTACGGATACTCCTTGTGGCACTATAATAGGTTTTTTTCCTAATCTACTCATATTTTTTTACCAAATATTAAACAATATCTGACCGCCTAATTTATTTTTTCTAGCTTCTCTATTTGTCATAATTCCTTTGGAAGTTGAGACAAGAGACATTCCAAAACCTTGTCTTATTTGTCTTATCTCATCGCTCTTTCTATAGACCTTCTTTGATGGAGTACTGACAAATTTTATTCCCTCTATCCCTCCGTCCTTTCCTTTATAAGAAAGAACTATTTCGAAATACTTTCTATTTCCTCTTCCTTTTTTCTCAAATTCTTTAATGAAATTATTCTTAGCCAAAATCTCAAGCACCTTCTCATCCATTTTAGATGCTGGATATTTTATTCTCTCGCTCCTAACTCCTTGAGCGTTTTTAATTTGTGTTAATAAATCTATATACATAATTTTACCATGATGATTTTTTTATTCCCGGAATTTCTCCCTTGGAGGCCAATTCTCTAAAACAAATTCTACAAAGATCAAAATCCCTCAGATATCCCCTTTTTCTTCCACACTTAAAACATCTCCTGACTGCTCTAGTGGAATATTTGGGTTTCTTTTTTGATCTTGCTATTACTGATTGTTTGGCCATAATTATTTTTCTTTCTTAAATAGAAATCCTAATTTTTTATATAATTCAATAGCGTGCTCTCTTTTTCTGGCTCTTACCACTACGGTAATTTGCAGTCCGAAATTAACGGTTGATATATCCTGAGCTATTTCCGGAAATACTACGTGTTCTCTAAAGCCGAGGTTGAGATTACCTTTTTCATCTATATTTTTCAAGTTTATTCCCCTAAAATCTCTTACTCTCGGAAAAACCGACTTTACTATCTTATCTACAACATCATACATTCTTCCGCCTCTTAAGGTAACTTTTATTCCCACCGTCTGACCCTCTCTCAATTTAAATCCGGATATTGATTTCTTAGCTGGTCTTGGAGACGGTTTTTGTCCAAACATTTGAGATACTTCTTTTATTATCTCCGGAAGTACTTTCTCTTGAAAATTAGCGTTTTGACCCATTCTTCCCAAACCAACATTAACAACCACCTTTTCCAAAACAGGAGAGGCATTGACGTTTTTCAAACCCAACTCTTTTTGGAGCTCTGGTTTAATTTCTTTTTGATATTTTTCTCTTAAAGATGCTTGTTTCATAAAATAATGCTAACTATGCTAATTTACACGAACACCACGAAATTCTTATCTTATTTGCGGTATTCGCATATGTTCGTATTGTTTGTGTTTTGTTAAATTGTTGCTTTACATTTCTTGCAGTATCTCGTTTTGTTTTTTTCCTCTACTTTATATCCAACTCTGGATGCCTGACCGCAAGAAGGACAAACTATTTTTACATTTGAGGAATTCATCGGTCTTGGAACTATTATAACCTGACCTTTCTCTCCCTGTTTTTTTGGTTTGGCATGTTTTTTATACTGATTTATCCCCTCAACTAAAACAGAGCCCTTTTCACTAAAAACTCTTAGTATCTTTCCGGATTTACTTTTGTCTTTCCCAGAAATTATTTTTACTGTATCTCCTTTTCTTAGTTTCATAATTTTAATTTTACTAAACGATATCCTGAGCCATTGTAAATATTTTTTCAAATCCCTTCTCTTTTATTTCTCTTGGAATTGGTCCAAATATTCTGGTGGCTTTGGGTTCTTTCTTGGCATCAATCAAAACCGCGGCGTTTTCATCAAATTTAACGTAAGAACCGTCTTTTCTTCTAAAATTATTCCTCTGTCTGACTATAACCGCTCTAACCTTATCCTTTTTGACAACTGCTTTTCTGGGCTCAGCCACTTGAACAGAGGCGACAATTACGTCTCCTATTTGAGCGTATCTCCTTCTGGTAGCGCCAAGAATTCTAAAGCATCTTATAACTTTGGCTCCGGAATTATCCGCTACTTTTAATATTGATCTTTCTTGTATCATAATTTTCTATAAATAACTATTATTCAATAACTTCTGCGTCAATTTTCTCGGCGACTTTAGCTTTTTTTACCAATTCAACTATTTCCCATCTTTTATCTTTAGATAATGGTCTTGTTTCTTGGATAATTACAACGTCACCAATTTTATATTGATTGTTTTCATCGTGAGCCTTTATTTTTGTGGTTGACTTATAGAGCTTTTCATAAACGGGATGCCTTTTGGTGGTTACTATAGCCACTACTCTTGTTTTCTGCATCTTGTCAGAAACAACCTCGCCAGTCAATCTTCTTTTTTTAATTTCTTTTTTGTTATCCATTGTTTTGACTTTCTTTTATTATTGTAAAAATTATAGCTATTTCTTTTTTTAAATCCTTTATCTGTTTTATATTAGCGGTCTTTCCGGATTTCAAATCAAAAATTGCCGAAGCCAGATTTTCTTTAAGACCCTTAACCAGAATTTCCAGTTCTTCTTTGGTCTTTCCTCTTAATTCTTTTATCTTATCTGATTTCATAATTATTTTTCTACTATTCTCGTTTTTACGGGTAATTTGTGGCCAGCATTAGTTAACGCCTCTATGGCCTGTTCTCTTGGCACTCCATCCATCTCAAACAACATTCTTCCAGATTTTACCGGAAAAACATAATGGTCAACTGATCCTTTTCCAGATCCCATAGTTAGTTCCGGAGGTCTCTGGGTTATCGGTTTATCCGGAAATATTCTTATCCAAAACTTTCCACCCTTTTTAGTAAATCTGGATATGGCTTTCCTGGCGGCTTCTATTTGTTTTGAATCTATGTATGACATACTCATGGCTTGTAATCCATAACTTCCAAAACTAAGAGATACTCCTCTCGTTTCCACATCTCTTTTCCTGGATCGGCCCTTCTGCCATTTCCTATGTTTCATTTTCTTTGGCTGTAACATATCTTTATTTCTTTAAAATTTCTCCTTTATATATCCAAATCTTTATTCCAATCGTTCCATAAGTTGTAAAAGCTGTTGCTTGAGCATAATCAATATTGGCGCGCAGGGTCTGTAGCGGTAAACTACCGGCTGAAAGATGTTCTGTTCTTGCGATTTCAGCTCCGTCTAATCTTCCCGAGACCCTTATCTTGGCTCCTTTAACATCTTTGTTCTGCATCATTCTTTCTAAATATTTTTTTATAGTTCTTCTAAAAGGCATTCTTTTCTCCAAATCCCAAGCAATGTTTTGCCCAGTCACTTGAGATGAAATTTCATATCTTTTTATTTCTTCTATATTAACGCTCAAAACCGGTTTTTCTTTTATTCCCTGGCTTTTTCTGAAGTTGGAAACAATTTTTTCTATTTCTTTTGTCAAATCTTCGGCTCCCTTACCGCCTCTTCCTATTATCAAGCCGGGTTTAGCTGATCTTATGGTTATTCTACAATTGTTTGACGCCTTCTCTATGATGATAGAATCAATTCCCGAATTGAATATTCTTTTGTTTATTATGTCTCTTATTAAAATATCTTCTTTTAAGCCGGCGCCAAACTTGAAGTTCTTTGCAAACCACTTGGAATTCCAATCTTTAGTAACGCCTGTGCGTAATAATGTAGGTTTAATTTTTTGTCCCATATTAGTTATATACTCTTTCTTCTAAACATTCTTTTCATAAAACCTCTACTCTCTGTTTTAGATTCTTTCTTTATCTCTTTCTTTGCTTCTTCTTTCAAATCTCCTGTTTTTTCTTTTTCAACTTTTGATTTATTTTCTTTGTTTTCTAATTTTTTCTTATCGCTTTTCTTTATCTTCTTGGTTTCTATTAAAAATCTCTCTTTGTGCTCTTTTTCAGATTCCGCCAAAGTCATAACGATATGGCTGGTAACTTTATGTATAGGAGTGGCTCTTCCTTGAGCTCTTGGCATAAATCTTTTTAATATCGGTCCTTTATCTACTCTTATTTCTTTAATCACCAATCTTGATATATTTAAATTTTTATTTTTGGCTCCGGCTATGGCTGAATTTAAAAGCTTTAAGATGGTTTCTGAAGGTCTTCTTGGGTTGGTTATCAATTGAGCTTGAGCTTCGTTAACATTCAGATTTTTTATCAAATGTGCCATTAAACGAACCTTTCTTGGAGCAATCCTTAGATGCCTTAAGCTAACCGTAATAACGGTTGATTGATTCTTATTATTATTTTTTATATTTGATTGTTCCATTTTTATTTATTTTTTAGCTGCCGGAGTTACTGGGGCTGTTGAAGCCGTGGGAGCAGTTCCTCCTTTCTCTATATCTCTTTGCATTTTTCCTCCATGCTTAACAAATTTCCTGGTAGGAGAAAATTCTCCTAACTTGTGACCTATCATTTCTTCTGTAACCCTAACTTCTATAAAATTCTTTCCATTGTGGACGGAAAAAACATAACCAACCATTTCAGGAGAAATACTGGAATTTCTCGCCCATGTCTTAATAGAGCCATCTTCCGCTTTCTGTTTGGACATCTTTTTCAGTAGTTTTGGGTATATGTATGGACCCTTTTTTGAACTCCTAGACATGGTTTTATTATTTCTTATTCTTTTTAATTCTTCTTGATACTATTAATTTGTTTGACCACTTTTTCCTGTTTCTTGTCTTTCTTCCTCCAGTAACTTTACCCCAAAGAGTTTTTGGTTTCCTGGTTCCTCTTTTTTGTCTTCCTTCTCCTCCTCCATAAGGATGGTCAACCGGGTTCATGGCAGATCCTCTGACTGTGGGGCGAACTCCAAGCCATCTTGATCTTCCGGCTTTTCCTATGGTCATCAATGAATAATCAGGATTAGAAACCTGTCCTATGGAAGCAAAACAATCCCAAAGAACTTTTCTTCTTTCACTTGAGGGCATTTTCAAAGTTGTGTAATTTTCGTCGTTAGCCACTACTTCAGCGTAAGACCCGGCGGACTTGGCTACCTGTCCTCCTTTGCCAGGATTTATTTCTATATTATGAACCATGTATCCCACCGGAATATTTTTTAACATCATTCTGTTCCCATCCTTTACGGGAGCTTTTTGAGAACAAACAATTAAATCCCCTTCCTTGGCGGAACTATAAGCCAGTATATAAGATCTTTTACCATTCTGATAAATAATTCTGGCTATAAATGCGTTTCTATATGGGTCGTACTCTATGCGTTCCACTTTTGAAGGTATGTCCATTATATTCTGTCTAAAATCAACCATTCTGTAAAGTTTTTTACTTCCTCCTCCTTGATGACGGGTGGTAATTCTTCCCTGGTTATTCCTTCCTGAATCTTCTCTCACTCTTTTTGTGAGCGATTTTAAAGGTTTTCCACGAGAAACCAAATGGCTGCCAACCGATGTCATGTGTCTTCTTGATGGAGTTGTTGGATTATAGGATTTCATATTATTACTTGTTTCCTGTTATTTCTATTTTTTGTCCCGGTTTTAATGTCGCTATAACTTTTTTGAATCTCTTTTTTTCGTTCTTAACTCCTCTATATCCTGTTGGCTTTTTGGCTTGATTTAGAGAATTAATTTTTATTATATTAACTGAATACATTTTCTCTATCTGTTTTTTAGCTTCTGATTTACTGGCTAAATTATCAATTAAAAAAACATATTGATTTTTTTCTCCTAAAAGAAGAGTCCTTTCGGTAACCAAGGGTTGTTTTATTATAAAATGTTGATGATATTGATGAACGGTGTTTTTAACCGGAGCAATATTATCGTTACTCTTTTTAACCTCTTGTTTTTTAGTTGTTTTTTTAAACAAACTCATGATTATTTTGACAATTTATAGTGTTTAATTATTTCTTCTACCGCTTCTTTTTCTATTATTATCTTCTTTGATTTTAAAATATCGTAAATATTAAGCGACAAAGGCGATAAACTGTTTACTTTGGGTATATTTCTAAAAGCTCTTTGCTGGCTCTTTTGACTTGAAGAAAGAATAACGATGGCACTTTCCTTTGGTTCTAATATTTTTACCATCATATTTCTGGCTTCTTTGGTTTTTAACGGTTTATTTATAACTAATGAATCAAAAACCATCACGTTATTTTCAGAATATTTTTTAGAAAGTCCGGAAAATATGGCTCCCTGCTTCATTTTTTGAGGAATTTTTTTGTCATATCTCTTTTCTTTGGTTGGTCCGTGAGTAACTCCTCCACCTATCCATAACGGAGACCTAATGGAACCATGCCTAGCTCTTCCGGTTCCCTTTTGTTTCCATGGTTTTTTTCCTCCTCCTCTGACTTCGCCTCTACCCTTGGCATAAGCAATTCTTTCCCTGTTATTGGCTCTTTGCGCTTCAACGGCTTGAGCAACTAATTCCGGATTCCACTTGGAATCAAAAAGTTTCTGGGGTACTTCCAGATTTCCAACTTCCTTTTTATCTATGTTATAAACAGAAACTTTCATAATTGAATTATTGCTTTTCTATTAAAATAATTGATTTTTTATTTCCGGGAACCGGACCCTTTATGATTAATTGGTTTTTTTCTTTATCAACACCTACAACCAAAACATTTTTTAAAGTAACTCTTTCCACTCCCATTCTTCCGGCCATCTTTCTTCCCTTGATAACTCTTTGTGGAGCGGTAGCTCCCAATGATCCTCCGGCTCTTAGACGATTTTTTTGTCCATGAGTTTTTGGTCCTCCGTGAAATCCGTGCCTTTTAACAACACCTTGGAATCCTCTTCCTTTTTCATATCCGACAATTGTTAATTTATCTCCTTTAGAAAAAACAGAAACGTCAATGGTGTCACCGACGTTGTAATTCTGTTCCTTTGATTTCTTTTTAAATTCTTTTATGTGCCTGAATTTTCCCAATTCCTTTAAATGTCCGGCCATTGGTTTGGTTATTTTTTTAATGGAAGTGTCATAACCCAATTGAAATGCATCGTAACCATCTTTTTCTTTTCCTTTGACTTGGGTAATAACAACAGGACCGGCTTCAATTACGGTAACCGGTATAACTTTGCTTCCTTCCCAAACTTGGTCCATATTAACTTTTTTTCCTATTAGAAACATATTTTTGCACTTCAATAAAAATCGGCCCAAAGACAATGTCCTTGGCCCTTTTTACAACTCTTTGGTTTTTAAAGGGTAAGTTAAATTTAGCAAAAAGACGGCTTACTGTCAATAGAATTGGCCTACTCTCTTCTTCTTTCCGATTAGTATAACCCTTTGACAAATATACCATTATATTGTAGTTTAAAAAAAGAAAGGAGAGGACATGCCGGAAATAATAACAATCCAAGTCGGGTATTTTTCACCAGAGGAGATTGGAGGAAATGGGTCATTTTTCGCCCGTCTCCAATCATCTCCCGAAACAGTGGAATTCGGCTCAACTGGAGAAGAGGCCCTTGTTCTTCTTCTTAAGAAGTACAACATAAACTCGAGATACTGTAAGGTAACCTTCAGTAAGAAGGCGCTATCTTACAGTAAGGCCAACAACGCTTAACTTCAAAGGAGGGAGCTATGATTTTGACCAGCGAAGACCCGATGACCATCGACGTCGGCCTTCTCGGGGGAAGTCCAGATGATCCCCCGATGTTCTGGGCCAGAGACAAGTATCACAGACATCTTCAAGCCGTTGGTTGCAGAAAGGAACAAGCTATCAACTTTATCCTCTTTTTGAGAAAAAGATTGGGGCTCATCTGCGACCCGTCCCTGTTCGCCGTACGCAATGTCTACCTCGGTGACAACTAAAAAAAGGAGAAACCGTGAGACCTATAGTTTTCAGTCCAGAGGAAGGAACGCTTGATGAGTTATCCGGAAGTAAGGTGAAGGACGAGAACCTTCTTCCGCCTTCAGGAGCGATCGGCAAACACGGCATCTGCGGTGGACAGATAGAGATCCACCGGATCTCTAAAGCCCACAATGCCATCCACTGCGCAATCTGCGGACTTCGGTTTGTCATTCCGGAGTTTGTGAGAACATATTTTTCTCTGCGTTGGTGGTTTCATGGCCGCCTCCACGAGAAGTAAGTAATTGAACACACCATTCCGCACCCCACAAACAAGGGCTCCCGCAAGGAGCCCTTTGAAATTTTATTAATAATATATAGTTCTTGTCCTATGATACGGTTTTGCTTTATCTTGAATCTTTTGACTCATTAACCATAGGAGGTTGTCAATATTACTCGTTGGCATTTTGCCAATTTTTTGACGTATTAATTCAACCGCCCAAATAGTAGCAGATCTTATTTCTATTTCTTCACGACTGTCATGAGGTATTTCTTCCATGTTATCTATCTTTTTAGCCAAATCATCACTATATTCTATAATATCAAACATTCTCAAAATCTGAGGCAATTTATAATCGGCAAATGCCGTTAACAGAGGAAAATTGGATAACTTATCTTTTTTCAACAAATAAGAAACATCACAAGCACATATCTGAGCCCTTTTTAAGAAAAAAACTTCATTCCCTTCAATAACCGAGATGTCTCTAAATGATGGGAAGTATTTGATTATTAGTTGAACAAGCTTAATGGCGTCAAATTCGGAAGCTTCTAAAACATTAACGAATTTTCCGTTAAATTCACTAAGTAATATTTTCCCAGCTTCTCTTAAATTATCTGTTCTATTTTCAAGAAGAGGAATCTGGGTATCGTCTACGCCCTTAAAAAAGTTCTTGGCATCTTCTGATGATATGGACGACAAATAATTGGCATCCAAAATAGGAACTTTATTATGTAATGCCCGCTCAAAACAACTTTTTAGAGAGTACCATCCTCCGAATATAATATTCCCACTAGGCCATTCCGTTTGCCATTTAAATTTATCTTTGTCTGCCCAAAAACAGAAATTTACCACGTCTTCAATAAAAACTAATTGTAAATTATCCTCAAGATTTCCCGCTAAATGAAAATCCTTCTTCATGCTATTTAATTTTTCTTCACAATCTTCCAAAAGCTGATTAGCTATCGTTTGTATATTATCCTGGTTAATCGAAACAAACTGAGCTTTTTCAAGCACAGCTTTTGTAGATTTTAATACATTAAGAGGATCTTGGGTTATTATATTCATCAAGTTAAAACCCCTCCGATTTGAGCCGGAGGGGTTTTATTTAAATCATTTTTATTTCCACTTCCACTCCCGAAGGTAATGACAAACTGGAAAGTGATTCTACAATCTTTTGCCCGGGGTCTAATATTTCTATCAGACGTTTATGGACTCTCATTTCAAACTGTTCTCTGGAATTTTTATGAACAAAAGTTGAACGATTGACGGTATACTTCCTGATTTCCGTCGGTAAAGGAATCGGACCAATTACTTGGGCTCCGTTTCTTTGAGCGGTATCAATTATCTGTTTGGTTGAAGTATCAATCAAACGATGGTCGTATGATTTTATTTTTAGTCGTATTCTACTTTTGTTTTCAACGTCCTTTTTAGGCATAAGAGTGCGATAAAAACTTTATTTTATTATCTTAGTGACAACTCCGGCTCCAACCGTTTTTCCTCCCTCTCTAATAGCAAATTTCATTTTTTCTTCCAAAGCTACAGGAGCGATAAGTTGGGCTTTTAATGTAATTGTGTCTCCAGGCATAACCATTTCGGTTCCTTCGGGCAAAATCACCTCTCCGGTAACATCCGTGGTTCTAATATAGAACTGCGGTTTATATCCTTTAAAGAATGGAGTGTGTCTTCCACCTTCTTCTTTGGTCAAAATAAGCACTTCGGCTTCAAAATCGGTATGAGGAGTAATGCTTCCGGGTTTAGCGATAACCTGTCCCCTTTCAACATCTTCCTTTTTAAGACCTCTCAAAAGAATTCCGACATTGTCTCCAGCTTGACCTTCGTCCAATAATTTATTGAACATTTCAATTCCGGTAACAACCGTTTTTTGGGTTGGTCTAAGTCCGACAATTTCAATTTCTTCGTTAACTTTAACAATTCCTCTGTCAATTTTTCCAGTAACCACAGTTCCTCTTCCTTCAATTGAGAAAATATCTTCAATAGGCATAAGGAATGGTTTGTCCGTTTCCCTAACTGGTTCTGGGATGTATTCATCCAAGGCCTTAACTAATTCTAAAATAGGTTTGGCTTCTTCGCTGTCGCCTGAAGTTGTTTCCAATGCCTTTAGAGCTGAACCTCTAATTATTGGAGTTTCATCTCCAGGAAATTCATACTTTTTAAGAAGCTCTCTGATTTCTGATTCAACCAAATCAATAAGTTCTGGGTCAGAGACCATATCAACTTTGTTAAGAAAAACAATAATTTTTGGAACTCCTACCTGTCTTGCCAAAAGAATGTGCTCTCTGGTTTGAGGCATAGGACCATCAGTTGCAGCCACAACCAAGATGGCTCCATCCATCTGAGCGGCTCCAGTAATCATGTTCTTGATGTAGTCAGCGTGTCCAGGAGCATCAATATGAGCATAATGTCTCTTCTCGGTCTGATATTCAGAGTGGTGAAGAGCAATGGTAATACCACGGGCCTTTTCTTCAGGAGCGTTGTCAATCTGGTCAACTCCTTCTTCTTTATCAATAAAACCTTTTAATTTTAAGATATGAGTAATAGCTGCGGTTAACGTGGTCTTTCCGTGGTCAACGTGACCAATAGTTCCAACATTAACGTGCGGCTTACTTCTGTCAAATTTTGCTTTCTCTGCCATATTTTTTTGTTTTTTATTTAATTTTAATTATAAAATTTATTAATGCCGACACTTATATTACACAGGAATCTTATTTATGTCAATATTTTCCTCTTCAGCTCTTTCTTTATCAACCTCTTCTTTTATTATTTTCAGATCTTTGGATTCTTTAATTATCTTCTGATATTTCTCCCATTTTATAACGGCGTAAATAGGCGTCCCGTTTTGAGATATAGAGCAGGCCTCCTCCTCTTCCAAAACCTGTTTTATTTTAGATAATAAACTCATATTAAACGAATTCTGCTACCGCCATTTGCGAGGCGTCGCCCTTTCTCTTTTTTGAAAGCTTAATAATTCTTATATATCCACCTTTTCTATCCAAATATTTTGGAGCTATTTCGTAAAATAATTTTTGAGCCGGAGTTTTACCGATTCTTGAAATTAAGATTCTTAAAGATGCGACATTTTGTTTTTTAGCGAGAGACAATAATTTTTCAGTTTGTGACCTGGTTTCTTTGGCTCTAATTTCAGTAGTAGTTATCTTTCCTATCTTTATAAGATTACCAATCAGGCCTTTTAAGAAAGCTCTTCTTTGACCTCTTTTTCTACCAAATTTTTTTCCTTTCTTTTGATGTATCATGAATTACTTTTTTGTTTTCTTGGTCTTCTTTTCGGTTTTAGTTTCTTTAGCTGACTCTTTTTTTACTTTTCCTTCAAATTCGTCGCTCGTTTCTATTCCAGAAACTATATCAATGTGATCTTTCAAAATATTAGCGGCTTTGTGAAGAGCCCTTGACGGACTAATAGTTCCATCTGTTTTTATAGTAAGAATAAGTTTATTAAAATCGGTCTTATCGCCAACACGCATATTTTCCACATCAAAATTTACATTAACTACAGGAGTAAAAATAGCGTCTATGGCAATAGACCCTATGGATAATTTTTCCATTTTTCTTGTTTCCACCGGAGAATATCCCAACCCTTTTTCCACAACTATTTCCATATCCATCTCGGCATTTTTTGAAGTAAGAGTAGCGATATGAACATCAGGGTCAACAACTTCAACTTCAGAATTGACTTTTATATCACCTGCGGTTATCGGGCCTAAACCTTTTTTTCTTAATGAAAGAATTTGAGGTTCATCTGTAAAAAACTTAAACCTAACCTTTTTCATATTAAGAGTTATATCTATAATATCTTCCATAACATCAGGCATGGTTGAGAATTCGTGTTTGACTCCTTTTATTTTTATCTGAGTTATAGCTGCTCCCGGCAAAGATGAGAGAAGCACTCTTCTAAGAGCGTTCCCTAAAGTAACTCCGTATCCGGTGTACAGTCCGGAAATTTCAAAAACTCCCGATGCTTGTTCTTCTGATACTTTCTTAATAGAAACGTTTTTGCTTAAAAATGTATACTCCATATTTATTATCTTGAATAATAATCGACTATTAAGTTTATATTAAATGGAAAATCAATTTTTTCCGGAAGTGATTTAACCTTGCCTTCAAGTTTATCTAAATCAACTATGAACCAATCTTCTCTTTGTGATTTTAAAGTATTTTTTAAATCCTTAAACAAATCATGATTCTTTATATTTTCCTTTGGAGATATTACATCTCCCACTCGTACTTTATACGAAGGAATAGTAACTTTTCTTCCGTTAACCAAAAAATGTCCATGTCCGACAAATTGCCTGCCCATTATTCTGGAAGGAATTAAACCCATTCTGTAAACAACGTTATCAAGTCGCATCTCAAGTTCTCTGGTAATTACATCCATAGCCGATTTCTTACTCTTGGAAACAACTTTGAACATATTTTTCATCTGTCTTTCGGTAAGCCCGTAAGATATTTTCATTTTCTGCTTCTCCATCAACTGAATTTTGAATTCAGAACCGGACCTTGAAAATTTAGCTCCGTGTTCTCCAGGTTTATTAGGTCTTCTGACCATGGCGCTTTTTGGAGAAAAAGAACGATGGGCTTTTAATCCCAATCTGGTTTGTAGAGCTCTCTCCTTTTTTTCTTTTGATTTTAAAAGTCGCATATTAAACTCTTCTCACTTTTTTTGGTTTTGGACCGTTATGTGGAATTGGCGTAGCGTCTTTGATTGATAGAATATTTATTCCTTGAGCGGCAATGGTTCTTATGGCCGAGTCCCTTCCACTTCCAACTCCTTTGACTATGACATTAACATTAAAAGGTCCTGATTTTCTCGTTTTTTCTAAAACCGTTTCCATTACCTTAGAAGCGGCGAAAGGTGTGGCTTTTTTTGGTCCGGAGAATCCTAAAGTTCCAGAAGATGACCAAGCCAAAACATTTCCCGATTGGTCGGTTACAGTTATAAGAATATTATTGTAGGTGGCATTTATATAAACAACGCCTATTTCTATCTTCTTTGAAGACAGTTTTTGGGAATCAGCGCTTTTTGGTTTAGCGCCTTCTGCTACCGGTTCGCCTCCTACTTTTTGTATTACTTTTTTCTTTCCCATAATATTGGCTGATACTACTTGAGATCAACTTTTCTCTTACCGCTTCCGGCTGTTTTTCTTGCATTGCCTCTTACGGTTCTTGAATTGGTTTTAGTTCTTTGGCCATGAACGGGAAGTTTTCTGGCGTGTCTGGAGCCTCGATAAGAACCTATGTCCTTAAGTCGACCAATATTTGTCTTAACTAATTGCCTTAACTCTCCTTCAACTTTTGCGGTCTTTTCTATAAAATTTTTTATTTTATTTGATTCTTCAGGAGTCAAATCTTTAGTCCTTTTATCCGGATCTATTTTTGTTTCCTTTATTATTTTTTCAGCCAAAGATCTACCAACTCCGTAAAAGTAAGTTAATGCAATGACTATTTTTTTCTGATCCGGTAAATTAATTCCTAATAATCTCATATTTTAACCTTGTCTTTGTTTGTGTTTTGGATTTTTACAAATAACATAAATATTCCCTTTTCTTCTGACGGTTTTACAACTGTTACACATCTTTTTTACTGAAGCTCTTACTTTCATAATTTATAATCTTCTTGAAATAATTCCTCTGTTGCCGTCGGGACTCAATTTAATTAAAACTCTGTCTCCAGGCATAACCTTGATATAGTGAATTCTCATCTTTCCGGAAAGATGCCCTAATACAATTTTTTCATTGACTTTCACCCTAAACATGGCCGAGGGAAGCGATTCTACAACGATTCCTTCTGCCTGTTCGTTTTTATTGCTGTTGAGCATTAGTGAAGTTGATAATAAAAAAAAATTGAACCAAAGTCAAGGGATAACTGTATTTTGGCTACTCAATCGTTATTTTTACCCTATCTTTATTTTTAGTAACATCACCGACCCAAAACGGCCAGAAAGAAACATTGAGTTTATCCACCCCATTTATAGAAAGCATGTATTTTTTTAGGTCCACTTCATTTTTACCCAGTATTTCCTGAGTAATCAATTGAGAATCTATTTTGGGAGAGAAAATGTCGCTATATTTTATAGGAAGAGTCATTTTGCCAATTTTCCAATCGTTACTGGGAGAACCATATTCCAATTTGTTATTTTGAGCCAAGAAATTTTCCGGAACACTATCTTTTTCTGACAATTTTTTGAGAAGCGACAAAATGTCCGATTCTTTAAAGACAATAGCCGACACTTCTCCTTCAACAAAAAATCCAAATTTATTATCTCCATTAAGGTCGCTAATAACTTCTTTTTTCTTAACAACAAAACTAGTAGATCCGTCTACAGGTTTTGATAATCCTTCCGGAAGACTACTTGTAATTGAACCTATAATTATATCTTTTATTTCTTTCAAGGAATTTTCTTCTGCTTTCTTTATATCTTCTTGAGTAGCCACCAAACCTTCTCCTAAAGACCCGCCAGTCATCGGCTTATCTGATTTACCCCAAAATTTGTTGTATCTCTCGGAATTCAAAAATCCCGGAATAGTAAGTTTTTCCTGAGCTCCTATATTATATTCAGGGCCAGCTTTATCGGCCACTACTTGAGCATCTATCGTCCCCGTTTGAAGCTTTCCATCAACCATTTTACCCCCCGGAACAGTTATGCTGTTTACCAATCTAAAAATCTTCCCATCGCTGGTTTGAAATCTGGTAGTAGCCACTAAAGTTTGCGGTGATGTCCCAAAATTATTCAAAATTGTTATAGTTCCTTTGGCTTTTATTTCTACGTATTTTTTTCCATTAGGTGTGTAATAGAAAGTATGATTGGCATTTTTAGTGATAATTTCTCCCGGGATTTGTTTGGAGTCAATTTCTATCTGGTTGATATTTTTATTCACGATAATTGAATCATTAAATTCCCAAGGCACTTTTTTTGTAAATATTTCTATATTCACCTTAGGAAGCGAAGCCAACACAAAATAAGCAATAACCAAGACAGCCAGACCTATTCCCAACCACAATATTTTTTTACCTTTCTTTGTTTTACCCTTGCTTCTATTTTCGAAAATCTCCCTTGATTCTTCAAATTTAATATCATCATCCTCAACTTTGGACGATTCTATCTCTTTCATTATTCTTAAGTCATCTGACTCACTTTTTATTTTTCTAAAATCAGAAACATCATTTCTTCTGCTTCCAGAAGAAATATTTCTTACTATATCAACTACTCTAATTATTTTTTTCTTACCTCTTTCCATAGTTTAATTATATACCAAAAAACAATATCTTAAAAGTCCTTTATTTACTTAACGACCTTCATCTGGTGAGGAATAAGCCACTTGGTCATTTTTAGCAATGGTTCAAAAAACTTCACCGATTTGGACAGAATCAGATTAGCAAGAATATCTGCTTGCATTTTTGCCGGAATATCACTGGGCATATTTATTATTTTTTCGTCTATTTCCGGACTAATAAGCAGGTTGGCTATCCTTTTATCCAATCTTAAAATCGGAGTTAGAATTCCCCCTTCTATGTAGATGTTTTTTATTTTTAAAGATGTTTTCAAGGAAGCAATTCCGTTCCTCAGATTTCCCAACTCTTTTACAAAAATATTTTCAAATATTTTCTTAACAGGATCGGAAAGATCAGATTTATCCATTTTGTTTATAAGCTCAACAAATGAATCCCTATCCATACCCAATAGATAATTAATTGATTGATAGACGTTTCTAACTCCAAAGTTTATCTTATCGTAATCAAACATTGATATTTTATCCCAAAGAATTATTTTACTTTCTTTTTCTTTTATAAGAATAACAGCAAATTTATCCGAACATTTGTCTTTTTTTTGGCTTTCCTGTAGATAAAAGTGAAGCGGAAAATAAAAATCCTTTTCAAAAAATGACGAAATTTTGGCTCTGGAGGGAATAATTTTTTCCAAATCATTAAAAATCTTTCTATCTATAAAAGTTTGACATAAACCAAGATCCGAATAATGACCACCGATATCTTCCGGAAAAGAGTTTTGATAGATAGAGTACTTGTTTTTATCGGTTTTTATATTAACAAAACTATTTCCCGCCAGTAAAAGATTGGCCTCATCTATTTCCATTTTTTTTATTGCCTCTTTTTTGTTAAGTTCCAATATTTTCCAGAGTTCTTCTGAAAAAACCGTTCCTATGTCACCGTTGTCCAAATTCTCTTTTTTGCTGATTTTTTTACCAACAATAGTCGTATATTTTGACCAACCATAATTTTGAGAAACTCCAACTATAATATAATAAGGAAAAGGGAAAAAAGAAGTTAAAACAATGGCTCTATATTTCAAGTTTTTAGAAAAATTACTCTCCGATACGTCATACAAAAAGAATTCTCCAGTTTTAGTAACTGTCTTTTGAGCCGGATGATAGATTAGTTTTAGAATAAAAACTCCGTCACCAAGAAAATAAACCATCAATATTTTTCTGGACTCTTTTTGAAATTTTATCCAATTTTTTATTTTTTCTATCAATCTGGACATTTATTTTGTTTTATACGGTATACGGTATACGTTATTCGGTTGTTGCTCTAATCCTCCTCACTCCCTTTCCAACCGATTCCTCCTTGGATATTTTAAACTTGCCAATTTGTCCGGTATATTCAACATGAGGTCCGCCACAAAACTCGGCGCTCAACACTCCTCCGCTTTCTTCCGAACCGATAAAATAAACTCTAACAATATCAGGATATTTTTCTTTGAAAAAAGACAAAGCTACTTTTTCCGCTTCACTTTTTGGCATTTCTTTAAAATATACAGGAAGATTTTTATTTATTTGTTCATTAATAAAATCCTCCACTTGTTTTATTTCTTCTGGAGCCATTTTTCTGTCCAAATTAAAATCAAATCTTAGGCGTTCAAAATTTATGTCAGAGCCCATTTGGTGAATGTCTGAGTTTAAAACTTTTCTCAAAGCCCACTGCAAAAGATGAGTAGCCGTGTGAAATCCCAAAACTTTTTTAAGCTCTTCTTCATTTCCGGCTTTAAGTTCTCCAGTGTCCAAAATAAGTCCGTGTCCTCCAAACTTTTTTTCAACTCCTGCTCGGGAAACTTCCTGGTGTTTTTGAAATTCTTTTTCAAATTCCTCATAAGAAATGTTTTTGACCGCCTCCTGAGGAGCTAGTTCTTTGGTTAATTCAAATGGAAGCCCGAATGTTTCGTATATATAGAAGGCGTCAATCCCGGATATATTCTTATATTTAGATAATTCCTTTATTCCCCTATTAATGCTTTCTTGAAATTTTGAATTTTCCTCCTGCCAGATACCAATTATTTTTTTCTCATCTTTTATCTCCGGATAAATTTCTCCAAACATTTCTTTTACCTTTTTATAACCAGTTTCAAAAATATCAGAATGGATGTCATTTTTTATCTTGATTGCAATTATTGTTCTTAGTAACCTTCTTAAAACATAACCCGCTCCTTTGTTTGACGGCTCTATACCATCGGCAATTAAAAATGAAGACGACCTGATGTGGTCAGCTAATATTCTTAATTCTCTTTGTGAAATTCCAGTGGCTTGCTCGTTTAACAATTTAATTATCGGAGCAAAAGCGGATGTTTCAAAAACATTTTCAACTCCTTCTAAAGTTGCCAATAATCTTTCAAATCCCATTCCTGTGTCTATCCCCGGCGTGTCTACCTTTCGGTAGACCGCGGACTGACGCCGACTGGACGCTGACTTGTGCTGACTATTTTCCGCGTTGATCTGCGTGATATCCGCGTTAGTCTGCGTCTTATAAAACTCGTTAAAAACAATATTCCATATTTCCACCCCATTCTGCGCCAAAGCATCCTTGGCTGACGGAGCTACATAAATTTCGGTTGTCGGACCACAAGGACCTTCATTTCCTGTCGGTCCCCAAAAATTATCCTTTTTGTTTCCGTAAAAAATCCTTTCTTGGGGAATGCCAATTTCTTTATACCAAATAGAATACGACTCCTCGTCCTTGGGAATTTTATTCTCTTCATCTCCCTCAAAAACAGTCACATAAACTCTTTCGGGATTTATCTGTAAAATATTAGTAATAAATTCGTATCCCCAGACAATTGCCTCTTTTTTGAAATAATCTCCAAATGAAAAATTTCCCATCATTTCAAAAAACGTCAGATGGGTATCGTCTCCTACTTCCTCTATGTCACTGGTTCTAAAACATTTTTGTAAAGATGTCGTTCTTCTTGATCCAAAATCCGATTCTGGATTAAACTCTCCGGTGTAATATCTTTTGAACTGTTGCATCCCAGCGGTCGTCAAAAGAACTGAGGAATCGTCAGGGATTAAAGATGAGGATTTAACTATGGTGTGTCCCCTTTCTTTAAAAAAATCTAAAAACTGTTCCCGCAGTTTGTGGAAATAATTCATATATTATGATGTAGATTGTTTAATACTCCTCTAACGCTCGGGATTTTTCGTGGTCTTTCATTTTTTCAAGAGCTTTGGCTTCAATTTGCCTGATACGCTCCCTTGTAACTCCAAATTTCTTTCCAACTTCTTCTAAAGTGTGAGTTACCCCATCATTCAAACCAAATCTCATAGAGATAATTTCTCTTTCCCTTGGAGCCAAATCGTTCATAATCTCTATTATTTTTTCCCTCAAAAGCGAATGAGCGGTAACTTGGTCCGGGGTCAATCCTTTTTCATCTTTAATAAATTCAGACAAGGTTGAATTTTCATCATCATCTCCCACCGGAGCTTCTAGAGAAAGAACTTCTTGGGAAATTTCTTGGATGTGTCTGACTTTATCAACCGATATCCCCATCTCAATGGCAACTTCCTCCGCCAAAGGATCTCTCCCTAATTCCTGAGCCAATCTTCTTCTTACTTGAGTATATTTGGAAATAGTTTCCACCATATGGACAGGAATTCTAATGGTTCTGGATTGGTCGGCTAAAGCTCTTGTTATTGCCTGTCTTATCCACCAAGTAGCGTAGGTGGAAAACTTAAATCCCCTCCTGTAATCAAATTTATCAACGGCGCGAGAAAGACCGATATTTCCTTCTTGTATCAAATCCAAAATACTTAAATTAGCGCTCCTATTTACATAGTGCTTGGCAATAGAAACCACCAATCTTAAATTGGCTTGAATAAGTTTATGTCTGGCTTCTTCGTCTCCTTTTTCGGATCTTTTAGCCAAGTCCTTTTCTTCTTGGCCGGTTAAAAGAGCGGTTCTTCCTATTGATTTTAAATAAATCTGAACAGCATCGGGAAGATCGGAGCTTTCCAAGGACTCTATTTCTTTTTGAGAAACTTCTTTTCCCTGTATTGGTTCAATAAGTTGATTGACCTCAATAACTTTTATATTAAATTTCTCCAGCTCGTCGTAGATTTTTTCAAGAAAATTAACGTCGCTTTCTATATTTGGGAAAACGGAAATAATTTCAGAGTCAGTAACAAAACCTCTGGCTCGTCCCCTTTCCACTAAACTTGTTATCTGCTGGTCATCAAAAAACTTTGATTTAACTTCTTTTGAAATTTTTTTAATCGGCTTTTTAGAATTCTTGATTTTTTTCTTAAGTTTTTTCTTAAGTTTCTTTTTGGATTTCTTTTTAAGTTTTTTAACACGCTTAACAACCTTCTTTTTAGAGGTTTTTTTATGGAGATGTTTTTTAAACTTTTTAATCTTCTTTACTTTTTTAATCAATTTTGTCTTCTTTCTTTTTTTCTTTTGTTTTTTCATATATTAACTATGATACTAATATACTAACTTTACTAATGATACAAATGGATACTAAAATTTTCGTATTATTTGTATCATTCGCATCATTCGTATGTTGGTATCATATAAGCAACTTTAGTTGCGCTTAATTATCGGATAATTTTGTTACTTCGTCAAATTCCTTGTTAAGTTTAGACACCGATTCCATGTCCCCCTCTTTTTCTTTTTCTTTCATCTGAGCTTGTATTAACTCTCTTCTTTTTTTATAAAATTCTCTTTTTAGTTCTCTTAGTAAAAAGACGATTTCAATATCAAGCTTTTCTTTATCTACTTGCTCGGCCTTAAGTGATGCTTTCATCTCTAGGTCAGACGCTAATTGAGAAACCTCAGAATCCTTTTGAGGATTTTTAAAATATTCAACGACTTTCACCGCTTGGTCAGGGAAATAACTAAGAGAATCATCAAGAAGCCCCAGTTTATTCTTATCTATCAAAGTTAAAGTTAAAACTTCCCAAGATAATTTTTCCATTCTGGTTGTTTCTTTAACAGTTTGAATCGGCACCTCATCTAAAGATTGTTTTGTTTGAGAGCTTTTCTTTTTCCTCATATCCATCTCTTCCCACAGCGCTTTTTCAGAAATATGGGTTTTTTCCGACAAATATTTTATCCATCGGCTTTTTTCTATCGGACTTAACAAAAGAGATATTTTTTCCAACATCTTTCTTGTTTGATTTTTTAAATCCTGACCATCTTCTTTTTCAAAAAATCTCTTGTAGTAGAAATCAAGAGCCGATATGGATTTGCTTATTAGTCCTTTGATCTTACCCGGATTTTTAGATACAAATTCTGCGGCATCTTTAGCTTCTTCCAAAACAAAAACTTTAACATTGAAATCTAAGGTGTTAGCTAAATCTATAGCTCTTTGAGTGGCGTTTAAACCCGCCTCATCGTTATCAAACCCTATAATCATGTTTTCACTGATTCTTTTTAATATTCCAAGATGGTCTTGAGTAAGAGCAGTTCCCGAAACAGCCACGGCATTTTTGACGCCATCTTGAAAAAGAGAAAGAAAATCCATCTGGCCTTCAACCATAATAATTTCGTTCTCACTTTTCATAAAGGGTTTAGTCACATGAAAACCGTATAATATTTTTGATTTGTTAAAAATCAAAGTTTCCGGAGAATTGATATATTTCCCGATATTATCGTTTTCAAGCTTAGGCATTATTCTTCCTGAAAATCCCACTACTTTCCCAAATGTGTTATACAAAGGAAACATAACTCTTCCTCTAAATCTGTCCTGATAAGTTCCCCTATCGTTTTTGAAAATTAAACCAGCCCTTTCGGAGTCAACCATGTCATATCCTAAATTGGCCAAATAAATACAAAGCGCATCATGAGCGTTGGGGGCAAATCCTATTTCAAATTCCTCCAATATTTCTTTGTTAAGTTGCCTTGATTCTAAATAATCATTGGCTTCCTGATTTTCCGTCAATTGCTGTCTAAAAAAATCTTTAGCCAAATTATTAATATCAAATAAAACTCCAAATTCTTTTTGGCTAGAAGGACTGATTTGTTTTAACTCTATTCCGGCTTTTTCAGCCAACAATTTAAGCGCTTCATAAAATTCAATATTGTCATACTTCATCACAAAACTAAAAACATCTCCTCCTTCTCCGCAAGAACCAAAACAATGCCAAGTTTGCCTGTCAGGAGAAACCATAAAGGAAGGGGTTTTTTCTTTATGAAAAGGACAAACGGCTTTAAAATTTTTTCCAGCCGGAGTCAAAGGGATGCGCTCCTTAATAATATCTACAATGTCCAATTTTTCTTTTATTTCTTGTACTGGATTGTTCATAAAACTATGATACTAATATACTAACATTACTAATGATACGAATGGATGCGAAAATTTTAGTATTTATTAGTATCATTCGCACCATTGGTATATTGGTATCTTTGTTATTTTATTACTCTTCGAATAGTGGGAGCCAATTTTACTAATATCTCATAGGGAATAGTACCACACATACTAGCCACATTTTCTATAGAATTTGCCCTGTTTTGATTATCTGAAAATATTTCTATTTTATCCTCAATTCTTATTTTATCCTTAACAGACGAAGCATCAACGACAGTTAGATTCATGCTGATTCTGCCTATTATTTTTAATGGTTCATCTTCATAATATAACACTCCTTGGTTGCTTAAAATCCTTGGAATACCCTCATAATATCCGCAAGGGATAGTAGCTAAACAAGTTTCTTTTTCTGCTTTCCAAGTAAAATTATATCCAACACTTTCACCTTCTTTTATATTTTTTATATTAATCGTTTTAGCCCAAAAAGAAAGGATTGGCTCTACCCCCACACTAATCGGATTAGTGTGGGGGTCTACCCCCAATTTTTTTTGCGATGTAGGGTCAAAACCATACGCTCCTATTCCAACTCTGATTAAATTGCTTTCTCCATGGCTTGTATATTGGCTTCCAGCAGTAGCAGAAAAATGAAGGAGGCCCGATGGAATTTTATTTTTAAATATTTTTACCGCTTTCTTCCATAATTCAATTTGTTTTAATGTCGGCTCCTGACTTATTCCATCGGCATCGGCCAAATGAGACATTAGACCTTCTATTCTTATTTTTTTATTTTTTTCCAAAAATTCTATGGCTTTATCAATATCTTCAATCTCAATTCCTTGACGATGCATTCCTGTGTCGGCTTTTACATGAACAACTAAGGAAAAATTAATATTTTCAGATAAAAATTTTGCCTGTTCCAAAGAATTAACCACCAAAGAACAATCTTTTATTTTTTTTAATAAATAAACCGCTTTTTTAGAAACATATCCGATTATAATTATTGGCTTTGATATCCAGTACTCTCTTAAGATTTTTGCCTCCAATATGCTGTCAACTATAAAATACGCCACTTCTTTCCTGACATCCAAAAATCTTCCCATTTCAACCAATCCGTGTCCATAAGCATTGCTTTTTAAAACAACCGCCAGATGATGATGCGGAAAAAGTTTTCTGAATATAGACAAATTATTAATCAGTTTATTCCCGTCTATTCTAATTTCAAGAAGATTTCCTTCCTGTTCTCCGATTAAATTCTTTTTATACTTTCTTAAAATGTTTAAAATCTTCATTTACGGTTGAAGAATGTCTTCTGTACGGCCGTCTATGGAAATAACAACGTCTTTGATAGTCGGAAATTGTTTTAATGTCTCTGTAATCTCCCATCTTATGGCAGAAACTCTGCAAGAACCACCTACTTGAAATTCCAAAGCTTGATTAAAATCAGCCCTAGCTATTCCATCTGCTATAGAAAGCGACTGAACAACTACTCCCGGATTGATACTGGAAAAATATCCTTTCGATTTTTCTTCATCACTTGGCCCTTTGAAAAGTTCTGTTAGAGTTGCCTTTCCTATGGCTTCGGTTTTAACAACTTTTCTTTTGACGGGGAAAACTTTAGAACAAGAAACTTCTGGGTCTAAAATTGAGTTTGAAAAATAAACATTTACCTCCGTGGTTTCTATAACATTGTCTTCATCAACAACGCTGTTTATTTTGTAATAAACAAATGAAAAAATAACTAAGAAAGCTAATATAGAGAGTATTATAAAAAGATGTTTTTTAGTCATTTTAATATTAAAAGGATACAACTTTTACACGGTTGTTTCAAACCCCACATAAAAAGGTGAGGCGGCCGGTAAAAACACGGCCGCCTCGGTGTAGCGCAGGGCGTTGGCTTGAGAGGAGAACCCTCCCGTGGGGCATTTTTTCGATTTGATGGACAAAAGTGAAACGAGTATGGAGCTCTTGAGGAGGCCATCGATCGAAGAATGAACCACCATGAGAAGCCAACAACCCTGCTGGCGGGGTACTAACACGAGTCGCGTTGACAAAAGGAGTGAAGAACTCCCTGACAAAGGTCACTCAACTCTCACTCTTTCTTCCGACTTCTAGTCAAGACGCGAGCGAGGAAGGAGGAAGATTGAGCAATAGTGAGCAAAATAACGACTGTCATAGACGGGGTCAACGCAACCCATTTCAGGTTCTGTTTTTAATTTATATATTTCCACCAACCAAGTCAAGTAACTAAACTTTTATCCGAAAAACAAAAACTCCCCTTTACAGGGGAATCTTTGTCACTTAAAGAAACGATTCTGTGGGCCTCACTCCAACAAAATTATTTCATTTAGTTGTTATCAGTACATTATCATTATAGAACAATTAAATTATTCTTCAACAAGGAGCTGTGGATAACATTTTCATTTGCTATTCGTAGCGAAGAGCTTCCATCGGACTTTTTTTAGATGCTTGGCGGGCAGGAAAAACTCCAAACAAAAGTCCAGTTCCTCCGGAGACCAAAATTCCAAGAATCGCTCCCAATCCAGAAAACGAATAAGGAAAACTGGTTCCTAAAAATATTCCCGCTACGGCCGTTATTAAAAAAGTTATCACTACTCCTCCAATTATTCCAATAATTCCACCAAGTCCCGTTAATATAACCGATTCCAAAAGAAACTGACTTAAAATATTCTTATTGGTTGCTCCCAACGCTTTTCTAAGTCCTATTTCTCTGGTTCTTTCGGTTACTGATACAAACATAATATTCATAACCCCAACTCCTCCAACAATTAGAGATATGGCCGCCACTAAAGACAGAAAAACGGTAATCGCTCCCATGATACTTCCCACCATTTCAATCATGTCCTCTTGGGTGGTGATAATAAAATCATCGTTGTTCGAGTCCTCTATTTTATGATTGTCCCTCAAAAGAAGTTCTATGTCCCTAACGGTAGAAGGAACCGCTTCCGTTGACCCAACCTTTATGACAACTTCCTGAAAATATTTTATCCCCATTAGATATTGCTGAGCAGATGTATAAGGAATAACCACCAAATCTTCAACTCCAAACATTGAAGAAAGTTTTGACGAAAAGATTCCAATAACTCTAAAAGTTTTATCCTTTATTTTTATTTTTTCTCCAATCGAATCTTGCGAGCCAAAAAATTCTTCGGCAATCTTTTTTCCCAGTACTACAACCGCCGCTTTTTCGTTAACTTCTTCTTGTGTAAAAATTCTGCCTTGTTCGGGAATTAGTGTATATATAGCAAAACCGTCGCTTCCTGTTCCCCAAATTGAAACAGTTTTTGCCTCAGAGCCGTAAGAAACAGTTGCAGAACCGTTAACTGAGGGGTTTATTAAAATTGCATCCGGCAGATTTGATTTTTTGCTTAAATCCTCAAAATCTTTGTTAGTTAAAGACCTGCTTAAAATCGCCGAAGATATATCAAAAGCCCCGCCCGTATTCTTGCCGGGATTTACAAAAATATTTTCCGGACCAAACATTTGAATTTCATTCAATATCAACTGTTGAGCGCTCCCTCCAATAGACATAATAATCATAATAGCGCTGATACCAATAACTATTCCCAAGATCGTCAAAATAGACCTCCCCTTTCTGGTTCTTAAAGATGATATTGAAGTTTTTATTGTGTCTTTGACTGTCATCTCTTTTTAAAATATCTTGTTCGATATACGGTATACGATATACGGTATACCATCTTTACTGTTCATCTCTTAATGCTTCTACAGGACTTTTTTTCGAGGCCTGGTGGGCAGGAAATATTCCAAAAACGATTCCTATACCAGCCGAAACTACAACTCCCAAAATAAGACCTTGTATGGAAAAGACCAACGGGAAATCAATGTCGGCAAATTTTTGCGCCGCCCAAGAAAGTCCCCAGCTTAATAAAAATCCAAAAATCACTCCTATAATTCCTCCGCTTAAAGTGAGCATTAAGGCCTCGTATAAAAACTGAGTCAAAATATTTTTATTGGTTGCCCCCAAAGATTTTCGCAGTCCTATTTCTCTTGTTCTTTCTGTAACCGAGACAAACATAATATTCATAATCCCCACTCCTCCGACAATCAGGGATATGGCCGCCACCGAAGACAAAAGAACAGTTAAAATTCCCGTTACGCTCTTAACGCTGTTGGCAATATTTTCTTGCGTCTGAATATAAAAATCATCTTCTTCGGTATCGCTGATATCGTGATTGTTTCTTAAAAGTGTCTCTATGTCTTTTATGACACCCGGGATTTCTTCTATGGATTTTGTTTCAACCGTGACTCTTTGGAAATATTTTATCCCCAAAACATCCTGTTGTATGGAAGTATAAGGCGCTAAAACGGCTTGATTGAAGTTTATAAATGAACCGGCTCCTTCTTTTTTTAAAACTCCTATAACTTGAAACGGCCTATTATTTACCTTAATTCTTTTTCCTATAGAATCATCGTTTCCAAAAAGCTCTTTTTTAACTTCAGTCCCGATAACCGCCACGCTAGATTTGGAATCAACGTCGTATTGGTCATAATATCTACCTTCTTCAATTTTTAAATCAAAGTTTTTTTGGGAATATTCGGTACTGCCTATTACCATGCCCTCATAAATGTTTGATTCAAACGAAGAAGCCACCGATCCAAAAGCGTAGGGAATAATATTTGTGGCCCCAGGAACATTTGAGGACTTTGATAAATCATCTATGTCTTTTTGTTTTATAGAATCATTAATCAAACTTCCGGCCGCGTCTGTCGGGCCTTTGGGTTCTTTTCCCGGGAGTATAAAAACATTATTTGAACCCAATTTTTGTATTTCTCCTAAAATTAATTGCTCGGCGCTCTTTCCAACCGACATAATTGCCATAATAGAGGTAATTCCAATAACGATTCCCAAAATAGTCAAAACCATCCGACTTTTGTGAGTGGATATCCCCCTAAAAGCCGTTTTTAATAAATCTGTTAATAACATAATAAGTTAATTTACAATTTTCAAACTCCAATTTTCATTAAATGCAACAATGATTCATTGAAGAATTGATTGTAAATTGAGAATTGATAATTGAAAATTATTTTAAAAATCCTTCTTCGGCTATTACTCTTCTCTTTTCAACCAATTTGTCACTGTCCAGCTTGCCGTCTACTATATGAAGGATTCTTTTAGCCGATTGGGCCACATATAATTCATGGGTAACCACAACTATTGTATGTCCCTCATTGTTTAATTTTTGTAAAAAATCCAAAACCACTCCTCCAGATTTAGAATCCAAATTTCCAGTCGGTTCATCGGCAAATATTATCTTAGGTTCATTAACCAAAGCCCTGGCTATAGCCACTCTTTGTTTTTGTCCTCCAGAAAGACGAGAAGTGTGATAATCAACTCTGTCGGAAAGTCCTACCATATTTATCATTTCCAAGGCCTTTTCTTTCCTCTGCTTTTCTGGCGTTCCCCTGTACATCAGAGGCATGGCCACATTTTCCAAAACGCTCAAACGTGGAAGTAAATTAAATGCCTGAAAAACAAACCCGATTTTTTCATTTCTGATTTTAGCCAATTCATTATCGGTGTAAGTATCAAGTTCTTTACCTTCAAAAAAATATTTCCCTCCCGTGGGTCTATCTAAACATCCCAGAACCTGCATCAGAGTTGATTTTCCAGAACCTGAAGGACCCATAATTGCGACAAATTCGCCCTCCTTAATATCCAGGTCTATTCCATCCAGAGCTCTGGTTTCAACATCGTCATTTCTGTAAATCTTTTCTAAACCAATAGTTTTGATTAAATCCATGCCGTTTTTATTCAGTAGAAATAATTGTTCCTTCGTTGATTCCGCTTAATATTTCCGTTCTCCCATCCGAACCCCTAAGGCCGGTCTCTATTTTAATTTCTTCATTTGTCCCATCTGGTTTTACAACCATCACAAATTTATTACCGTCTTTAGTGGTTATATTTCTTGTGGGAACATATAAAACATCTTCTTTCTTGTCGTTAAGAATATCTATGTTGGCAGTTAATCCCGGAAGAATTCTTTCATCCTCATTTTTAAATTGAAGAATGGTTTTATAAGTAGCCACTCCCTCTATAATGGTTTCCGATAAATCTATCCCAACAACTTTAGCTTCAAAAATAATTGCAGAACCGTAAGCATCAAGAATCACCTTGGCCTGATTATTAATTTTCACTTTGGTTATGTCGGACTCCGTAATATTGACCTCCATTTGATATTTCCCGGAACCGATAACCGAAACTGCGATAGAGTTTGGTTGAACTATATCTCCCACTTCAGGAACTACTTTTGTTACGGTTCCAGAAAAAGGAGAAGAGATAACAGTTTTTGCAAGTTGTGACTGGGCATAATCTACACTAGCTTTGGCATTATCTACCTGTCCTTCCTGATAAGTTATGTCTTCTGGTCTTGCTCCGGATTTAGCTAAAGCCAATTCATTTTCTATTTTCTGAACTGTCAGCTTATACCCCGAAACTGTTTGAATTTGGGTAGATATTGAAGTAGCCGCGGTATTAACATTGGTAAGGGCCGTATTAACGCTGGTCCTATAAGCTGTTAAAACCGTTGGAGAAATGGTTGATGTTTTATTTAACGTTTCGGCTAAGATGTTTAAGAATTTTCTGATTATATCAGTATGAGTTTTGGCTTTGTTTAAAAATTCCAAAATATTTTCCGATGCCCCCGTGCTTTTCACCTGATTTAGTTCGCTAGCCCAGGCAATAAGTTCGCCCCCCGATAAGCTTCTGTAATATTCCGAATCGTTTTTAAACTGTCCACTTGAGGGCTCAAAAGAAAGTTTAGGAGAGCTGGAATTATCATCGGTAAATAAATCATCCGTTTGTTTTATAACAGCGTCATTTGATTTTGAGAAAGCATCATTAATAACATTAATTGAATTATTATAGTAACCGGCTAAATCTTCTTTGGCTTTAGCAAGCTCAATTTCTTTTATCCGCACATCTTCGGGTCTGCTTCCGTTCTTTAGTTGTTCTAATTTGGCTTGCTGAGATTTTAATTGGGCCTGAGCTTGGGCTAATTGAGCGGCGAAATCTCCATTCTCTTGAGCTACTAAAGTTTGTCCTTGATAAACTTTATCCCCGACTTTAACTCTGATTGAAGAGATTCTCCCGCTTCTTTCAAAAGCAACGTCAACATTTCTTGAGGGTTTGACCTGTCCCGTAACACTAACTTCGGAAACCACCTCGCCTTTTTGTACTGTAAAAGTATTATTCCCGACATCACTGCCTCCGGAAAGTAAAATTATAAGAACAACAATAATTACTATTGCCAGTGGTATAAAAACTCTCTTCTTTTTCAATATCGGCCAAATTTTTGATAATATATTCTTTATTTTTTGCATGTTATTTTAAACACAAACCCCTTTTACGGGGCTATTACTTCAAATATTAGACACTCGGTTATTATAAACCAAAGAAAATCAGTGTCAAATTACTTTGATATCAAGCTTTTATAAAATTCCAATGACCGAAGAGATGGGGATGTTAAGAGTATATTGCCACGGTTATTAAGTTTCTTATCATATTTCCCTTGTCTATGAATAGTACTTTCATTTAATTAATTTTTGAATTTCCCTGAAAATAGCTAAAATTTCTTTTTTAAATATAGCGGGGATGAAATATTTTTTATCGTTTTCCGAGATGTTAAATAATTTTTCAAAAGACCACGCTTCAAATCCGATAGATTTCCCTTTTTCTATTTTCAAATTTTCAATTTGATCATCATAACGAAAAGCGTAAACCGCGCGAACTACGTTATTAGTCATGCCAGTGATTTGGTCATAGCTTTCGCTTCTCATCATTTGGATAAAAGAAAGATTGTTTTTCTCCACTTTTATCCCCGTTTCTTCCTCAATCTCTTTTAGTGCCGTATTTTTGTAATCATCGCCAATTTCTACGTGTCCGCCAACTGTTGCGTCTAGTAAGTCAGGATAGGTATCTTTATCTTTCGCACGATGCTGAAAAATAATCTCACCCTTTGATGTATAAAACCAAACATGAATTTCCCGATGAAGTAGTCCTTTTTTATGGATATTATCCCGTGTTTCTTCACCAACAATATTTCCCTTTTCATCAACAATATTTAGCTTGCGTTCACTCGACATATTTTCATATTTTTACCTTATTTCGCATTTATCCAAAAATTGACCAGTAACTTGAAACATATATAACCAATTCAAAACTCTTTGTTTTTATTAGATTCATTCTTATATATGACTTTCTAGGATTTATAGTTGAGGGATAAAGATATTAAGTCTGTATTGGGGGTTCTGTTACCGGTGTTGATGTTGATTCTTGTTGTAAAATTTGAGATTCTCGTTGAGATGATTCATGAACTACTCCGAATATTGAATCGAGCTCTGAATCAAGCGTCAGGTATTTATCGGCAAGCTTTGCTAATTTTTTCTGAATTTTTTGCGAACTATCAAGAGCTGTCAGATAAGTATTTCCACCTAATGCCTGTACTGATTCAAAAAGTGGTATATAATCTCTATCATTTACTAAAAAAACAATATTTGAAGCCCTGTTACCCGCCACCAACATTAAAATATCGCAAATAAGTTTTCCATCAAGTCCTTTTTCTGAACGGGCAAAATGATCCCTGTATTGAGGATCTAATTTTTGTAACTGATCATCTGGTACAGCATCAATCGCTTCACCACACTCTTTAATCTGCCAATGATCTTTTCTACCAGGATCATCTTCCTCAGGAATATTAAGCATTGTATCTAAACGATTGTCGTTCTGTTTAAAATAGTAAACAACACGAATTGTTGCACCCACCCATAGAGACCATTTTCTTGTTAAAGCCTCAGTAAGAAGTGGAATGCTTAATTTTTTCCCTGCATATTCATTTTTTGTTCTTTGCAACTCATGAATACTCGAGAACAAATGTGAGCCGTCTATAATAAAATATCCTCTATCATCCATAAATTTATCTATCACCACACAATGGGTGGTATTTATTTCTAATTAATTTTTCAAGTAATAGACGAAAGTTTTGATCATTACTTATGTAAATATATAAACCTGTTTCACCAACTCCATTTCGATACCAACACATTTTTCGCTCATGGTTAAGAAGGCGAGAATTAACATCATTTGTTTCTCCCACGTCAACAACCTGATTACGATTATTTAATATCACATACACACAACCAAAACTTTTATCGAATCTTCGAGAGTGGTAGTATGGTCCCCAAAACTGAAACCCTTCTATTTTGATAGGCATATATTTATTTCAATCTAACTTATATAAAAATCTTTCTATTAATACCCCATACTAAATTTCATTTTGACTTATAATAATATAAAACCGCCATAGGATATTAATCTAAAAACCTTTGCCACCAATTATACCCTCATCGTTCAAACAATCAATCGTAGCAAGTCCGTTTTTATTACAAATATCAACGATTTCATTCAAACTATAATTCTTATTTTTTACAAAGACATTCATCTAATGTTTTCTTTAATCCTAAACTTACCCGATTTTACCAACTTAATACTGTTATAATCTTTTGGATCACTAAACTCAAATTGCCAAATTGAATAAATGTCCCTGTCGCTTACTTTATCAAAAAATAAAGTGATAACTTTTTTCTTTGTTTGTTCTTGCCATTGTCTAAATGGATAAAAAAGTTGGCGAATAATAACATTTGTCGCATTAAAGTTTTTCGCTTCAATTAGCACGACTTGATTCTTACCCTCATACCCAGCATCCACTTCAGTTTGTACGCTTGAAACTTTAATAGTTTGACTACCAACTTTAAATTCAAAATCGGGAGTGTACTTTCTGCCTCGTATTGTAAGAACAAGTGATGGATCTTCCATAAAGGTACGAATTAAACTTGAGGCATAAGCAAAATCTAGATGTTGCATCTCTGAATTACCAATTTTTGCTGTATCTAATTGGAAATCAAGTTTTGAGGAATAAACTATGGTTTCTTTTTTAATTTCAGGAATATCAATATAACCCTCACCTTTAATAATATTGTAATAGCCGTTTTTTACTGGAAGTAAAAATAAATTATGTTTTTGAAAAATGTCTGGCCTGCCTTCTCTACTGTCTTGTTTGCACAAAATACGAACTTCCTTCTCACCTGTTTCTTTAAATCTCTGACAAGCCCGTTTTATCTGTGTTGCAGAAAGCGGAAACGGCGATCTATCAAAATTATGATCTAAAATTTTATAATCATCAAATATTTTCTTCCAAGACTTACTGTTTGCCATATTATTTTTATTTAAATTGTAATTTACCTCTAATATTTTTATCCAACTCCTCAAATCGTTTTATTGATAAATCTAAGAATTTAGAATCTGTATCAATTCCGATAAATTGCCTACCTAAAAGATAAGAGACAATTCCCGTTGTTGAACTTCCAGTGAAAGGATCAACAATTAGGTCACTTTTATTTGTACTGGCAAGAACAATTCTTTTTAACAAATTTTCTGGTTTTTGCGTCGGGTGTTTGCCAAATTTCTTTTCAATTGGCTTTGGAGTTCCCATAGACCAAACCGAACGCATTTGAAGCCCGGGCTTTTTTAATGCGTCTTCCGGCCAAGTGCCGTTTTTCATTAAGTCGTAATTGAAAATATGTTTTGCCTTTTTATCCTTTCTCGCCCAAATAATCGTTTCGTGACTTGCTGTAAAAAAACGGCAACTTAGATTCGGGGAAGCGTTCGGTTTAAACCATGCGATATCATTGAGAACATGAAATCCTGCGACTTGGAGTGCAAAACCGCATTGATAAATTGAGTGGTAAGTTCCACTAATCCAAAGAGTACCTGACGGTTTTAATACACGCCTAACGGCTTGTATCCATTTAAGATGAAATTCAAAATCTTTTTTCAATCCGTTGCTTTTGTCCCATTCTCCCTTATTAACGCTCACTTGCCGTCCAGCGTGAACAGTAAAACCACCATTTGAAAGTAAATACGGTGGATCAGCAAAAACCATATCAACTGAATTCTCAGGAAGTTTGGCGAGAACATCTAAGCAATTTCCATTATAAAGCTTGAATTTCGGATTGTCGTAATACGGTTTTTGCATATTTTAAGTTATATATCTACACTCCCTATTATACTCCCCCTCTTTGGCTATGGAAGTGCACAATAAAATTTTATATATTTGCAATAAATTAGCTCTAATAGTATCATAATTTTTATTGATTGAAAGTTTTATAGGAGGGTTCGCATAGTGGTCTAGTGCGCACGCTTGGAAAGCGTGTGTGGGGTAAAACCCACCGAGAGTTCAAATCTCTCACCCTCCGCAACAATAAAAAAGGTCTTGGTAACAAGATCTTTTTTTGTTATTGTGAAAAGAAGAGTATAGAGATTCGAACTTATGGATAATAAAAAAATATCATTAAAAAATATTTCTGCAAATCTTTTTGTTTATGGAACTGCTCACGCCATAGTTGACGGAATTTGTGCCGCGGTAATTTTTAGTATTCTCAAAAATCAAATTGTCAGCACAACAGATTTTATAAGTTTAGTAATTTTGTATAATGTTTTGGCTTTTGGTCTTCAGGCAATTTTTGGCCTTGTTACAGATCATTTTAAATCTCCGCGAGTAGTCGCTTTTTTAGGTTGTATTTTAACTGGACTTTCCGCAATTACATTTTTGTCTTTTCCAATCGTAGCCATAATTTTTGCAGGACTAGGAAATGCTTTATTTCATATCGGTGGTGGTAGTATAAGTTTGAATTTAACTCCTAAAAAAGCGACCGCCCCGGGAATTTATGTTGCCCCTGGTGCCATAGGTCTTCTCGTCGGCACTTTACTTGGTAAGGGTGGGCAATTCATTGCATGGCCTTTTATTTTAATTTTAGCCATTCTGTGTCTTTTAATGTTTGTTATTAGAAAACCAGAAATGAATTATGAACGAGAAGCAGTTAGAGAAAATAAATTTAACTACTTCGAATTTATTCTACTGTTGGTTTTTCTCTCAATTGCAATTCGTTCACTTGTTGGAGCGGTGCTTGTATTTCCATGGAAAACAAATATTGATCTACTGATAATTTTGACCTCGGCAGTTGTTTTAGGTAAAGGACTTGGTGGAATTTTAGCTGATAAATTTGGCTGGATTCGGGTCGCTGTTGGAGCGTTAGTTCTATCTATTCCTTTTCTTGTTTTTGGTGCAAATATTCCTTACTTGGCAATTATTGGAATGTTTCTATTTAATATAACTATGCCGATAACATTGGTCGCCATTTCAAACATCTTGCCCGGTCGTCCTGGATTTGCTTTCGGTTTGACCTGTTTGGCTTTAATTTTTGGAATGCTTCCCGCCTTCTTTTCAATAAAACAAGCTCTTGCCAATAATTGGTTTATTTTTAGCATAATAATTATATCGGCGGTAGCTCTTTTTTCAGGATTGTATTTGTATTTCAAAAAATTTATACTACAAAGAGTCGAGCAGTAATAAATGTTTTTACATTTTTATTAAAAAATCAATTAACAAAATAAAAATATGAGAAAAGCTAGTTTATTATCAATATTTGCGGTGTTAGGTTTATTATTTTCTGCCTTGAGTGCACATGCTGATATAATTGTTACATCAAGGATTGTGCCTGGTACTCCAGCAGTCGTTGATTTATTGATTATAGGTGGCGTTATTGTTGGCGTTATCGTCTTGATTTCTTGGTTGGTCATTCGTGCAATAAGAAGAAAGAAAAATGTCATTAATAAGTAGTTATCTTTTAGCTTTACTTTTAACGATAGTAATTGAGCTAATAATCGCTTTCTTTTTTGGATTTAGAAAAAAGATAGAAATTATCGCAATTGTTTTTATCAATCTTTTTACAAATCTAATATTAAACTATTTTTTGTTGGTCAATGATCATTTTTTTTTCTTCAAATCAAGTTTGCTAATAATTTTGTTTTTGGAGATAGTTGTTGTTTTAATTGAATGGAAATTGTTGGTTTTTGCCTTACAGGAAAAATCCAGAAAATTATTAGCATTGTCCTTGGTAATGAATTTTTGTTCATATATTATAGGAGTTTTAATTTTTAGATAATTTTTTGGCGACGCATTTTGAAAATGAAGAGATTTTAAATCCTTTCCCCCAGACAAATTGTTTCGCCCTGCCGAGTCCTTTTTAGTAGTTTTAATCATTTGGATTTTGCTCGAAATAGTTTCGAACTTTGTCCAACAAACACCGCAATTCCACAAAGTATTCCCTTATTAAATCTTTTATGGGACAATAAGAGTAGGATTATAATTAAATAATTAATATGGAAAACCAACAAAATCACGAGCACGAACACGGACAAGAGCATGAGCACGAGAAACACAATAGTTCAAATAAGACCATTATGGCTATAGTGGCTTATATCTTATTTTTTGTTCCCCTTCTGACCGAAGACAAGAATGACCCATTCGTTCATTATCACGTTAAACAGGGATTGGCTCTTTTGATAGCGGCGGTAGTAGTTTCTATATTCGGAACGTTTGTCCCGATAATAGGATGGATACTTTGGTTCCCCTTAAGCATAGTTATAATGATTCTATTTATAATCGGAGTCGTTAATGCGGCTACTGGAAAACAAAAGCCGTTGCCGATTATCGGAAAATTCGGAGAAGGCCTAAAAATATAAATGATTTAAAACAAAAAATGCTCTCATTGTTTTTAGAATATGAGAGCTTTTTTGTTTGACAAAAAAACACAAAAGGAGCGGTTTGCGTTTTAAATTTGTTTATTTATAAGTTCTTTAATAAGTTCATTGAGCTTGTCGTATGTGCTTTTAAAAAAACCAGGCGGCACAGGATTGGGATTTTTAATATCCCACCATATAACTTTTTTATTTTTCTTCAGAAAATCCGGAATAAATGGCTCCTCTGCCATAGAGACCACAATATTATATTGATCAAGCATTTCTGGTAATAACTTTTTTGTTAAATTATTTCTTAAATCCATTTCGTGGCTATCCATAACCTCAAAAAAATCGGGATCATCTCTGAATAATTCCGATAGAATTTGCCCTTCCGGTTCATCCGGCGCACCGACATATGTTCCAACCGAAAAAGCATCGTGACTATTTGTCAGATGATTATAGATCGCCTCTGCCATCTGACTCCTAAAATAATTACCTTTGCAGATAAACAGAATTTTCATTTATAAAATTAAACTTGCCTTAGAGATTTTATACGTTCATCAATAGGAGGATGAGTCATAAATAGTTTAGCAAGCCATGGAGTTTTTCTTTGGTTAGAATCGGCTCTAAAGGGACTGGATATAAAAAGATGAGCAGTAGCGTTATGAGGTTTTAAAGACGGCCCGGTTTTTGAAATCTTTTCCAAGGCCGAAGCTAAACCTTCCGGATATCTAGTCAAAAGAACCCCCGAAGCATCGGCTAAAAATTCTCTTCTTCTGGATATGGAAAGACGCATAATAGTTCCAAGTATTGGAGCTAAAACGGCAACGGCTATAGCAACAATCATAATCACTGGATTTTTCCCCTTATTATCATCTCCGCCTCTACCAAACAAAGTCATCCTCATAAAAAAATCAGAAATGATAGATATCAAACCAACTAAAACCACGGCAACGGTAGATATTAAAATATCGTAATTTTTTATGTGTGAAAGCTCGTGAGCTATCACTCCTTCCAGTTCAGACCTGTCCAAGATATCCAATAGCCCGGTAGTTATAGCGATTGAAGCATTTTTAGGATTTCTTCCCGTAGCAAAAGCGTTTGGAGATGGATCGTTAATAATATAAATGCTTGGCATTGGCACTCCGGCAGTTATAGAAAGATTTTCAACAATATTATAAATTTCTCCAAACTTTTTATCTTCCGCCTTTTGGGCTCCAGACATAGCCAGAGCAATTTTATCTGATTTCCAGTAAGCGACAAGATTGGTAAACAAGCTAAAAAAAACTGCTATATAAAGTATAACCGGGTCGTTATAGGCGTAGGAAAAAATCCACCCCACAAAAATAACAACAACTAAAAACAAAGAGAACATTAACCATGTCTTTCTTATATTAGAAGACCTAAAAGAATATAAATTCATAATTTAGCTACGAAATACGAAAATATTACGAAAGTACGAAAAATTACTGGATACCTTGATCGGGTTGTTTTTTTGAGAACCATTTAACTTTATACAGAAAGAATATATAGAGGATTTCTAATATACCCATTGTGTTTATCACCAGAAGAGCAATGAACCAGGGCTTGCTTTTTAACGCGGATGCTTTCCAAAGAGCTATCCCCTTCCAAATCGTAATCCAACCCAAAAGCAAATAGAAAATCCACGGATCGTTCTGTATAGTTAAAAGTATTTTATCTACGTCTTGCATGTGTTTGGCAAAAATTAATTAAAACTGGACCTTAACGTTTTCTTTTTCCTCTTCATTCTCAACTTTGAAAAATTCTTCCGATTGGAACTTAAAAATAGAAGCGAAAACGTTTGTGGGGAATGTTTGCACCTTAGTATTAAATTCCAACACCATGCCGTTGTAAAATCTTCTGGCCGCTTGGATTTTATTTTCGGTATCGGAAAGTTCTCTTTGTAATTCCAAAAAATTGGCGTTGGCTTTAAGGTCGGGATAATTTTCCGAAACGGCAAAAAGCGTTTTTAAGGTATTAGTTAATTCGTTTTCAGCTCCGGCCTTTTCCTGTTTGGTCTGAGCTCCAAGAGCTCTGGTTCTGGCGTTAGTAACTTTTTCAAAAACACCCTGCTCATGAGCCATATAACCCTTAACAGTGTTTACCAAATTTGGAATCAGGTCGTACCTTCTTTTGAGCTGAACTTCTATATCAGCCCACCCTTCTCTAACTCTGTTTCTGAGTCGAATAATGGCATTGTAGGTAAGAATAACCCAAGCGACAATAATTACTAAAACTATCCAGAGAGCATTTGATGATATAAATTGCATGTTATTTTTTGTTAAATGTAATACATCTAGATTATATCACTTTGACTTTTTTCTTCAACTTAGTAACCACCGTGGTCATTGACTGGATTTTTGTTTTCCTCTTTTTCAGGAATATCCGTAACAGCCGCTCCTATTGTCAGATAATTGGCAGCCACGGAAACAGCGTTAATAAAAGCGGTCTTGGTAACCTTAAGCGGGTCGATAATTCCAGAATCCTTAAGATTTTCAATTTTGTTGGTTATGGCGTTAAATCCCATCCAATTATCCTTTTTGTTTACGGATAATTCCTCTATAACTCTAGTCGGATTTTCTCCGCTGTTTAAAATTATAGACGACAATGGCGACTGCAAAGCATTAAGAAGAATAAATGAAACGGCTTTATTTACCGGGAGATTATCTTTTTCCAAATGTTCTTTTTGGGAAAGATAAACGTTAAAAAGAGCCATCCCTCCTCCCGGAACTATTCCCTCTTCCATTGCGGCTCTTGTGGCAGCGACAGCGTCTTCAACTCTTTGTTTTAATTCCTTTTGAGCCGATTCAGTTGGAGCTCCAACCTTAATAACCGCCACCCCTCCGGAAAGTTTTCCCAGTCGCTCCTGAAGTTTTTCTTTATCAAAATCGGACTCGGTCTTTTTTATTTGGTTTTTAATTTGGTTGATTCTGGCATCTATATCTTCCTTGCTTCCCTTGCCTCCGACAATCGTTGTTTTATCTTTATCAGAAACTATTCGATGCGCCTGCCCTAAATCCGACATTTCAACACTTTCTAATTTTCTTCCAACATCCTCGGAAATAAGCTGGGCTCCCGTAACAGCACAAATATCGGAAAGCATTTCTTTCTTTCTGTCTCCAAATCCCGGAGCTTTTAAAGCCAGAACAGAAAATATTCCTCTTAGTTTGTTTAAAACCAAAGTAGCCAATGCCTCTCCTTCAATGTCATCGGCGATAATTACCATTTCTTTTTTGCCGGTCTTAAGAATCTTTTCCAGTATCGGCAAAATCTCGTTAACGGAAGAAATCTTTTTGTCGGTTACCAATAAGTATGGGTCCTCCAAATCACATTCCATTTTTTCAGAATTGGTCACCATGTACTGGGAAATATATCCACGGTCAAATTGCATACCCTCAACCACTTCATAACTGTTCCCCACGGTATTGGAATCCTCAACTGTTACCACTCCTTCTTTTCCTATTTTATCCATTACTTTGGCTATCAATTCTCCTATCCCTTTATCTTTAGCCGACAAAGTAGCCACTTCTTGGACTTTTTTATTTTCATTAATAAGTTCTCTTTGTTCTTCCAAAGATTTTATAACCAGTTCAGTTTTCTTTTTTAATTCCTCGGCTAACTGAATAACATTAAACCCTTTTTCTTTAATAACTTTTTCTCCTTCATTAATCATTGAGTGCGCCAAAACAACAGCTGTTGTGGTTCCGTCTCCGACTCCTTCGTTAGTTTTATCCGCCGCTTGTTTTATAAACTCGGCTCCCAAATTTTCATATTTATCTTCCAGTTCTATCTCTTTGGCTACCGTTACTCCATCAAAAGTAACTTGGGGAGCGCCATATCCTTTTTCTATAACAACCGCTCTGCCTCTTGGCCCTAAAGTCATCTTGACCGCTTCGGATAATTTGTCTATTCCTCTTTTTAAGGCCTCCCTGGCCTCTTCATTAAATAAAATTTGCTTTGCCATATTTGTCTAATATTAATTTTCAATTATTGCGAGTATGTCATCTTCGTCTCCGACCAAATATTTTTTCCCTTCTATTTCCATTTCATCGGGACCATATTTTTTAAAAAGAACCAAATCTCCTACCTTTACAGACATAGAAATTACTTCCCCTTTGTCATTTTTTTTACCCGGTCCGACAGCTACTATTTTTCCTTTGATAGGTTTTGCCTCCGAGCTTTCGGGAAGAACTATCCCCGATTGAGTTACTTTTTCCTCGCCTACCGGCTCAAGAACTATACGATTAGAAAGTGGTTTTAAATTCATATTATTAGTTATTAAAGTTTATAAAGTTAAAGGTTTGTAAAGTTAAGCTTTCGACCCTGCTCTTTACAGTCAAAATTCTATTCAAATTCTTAACAAAGTCAACAAAAATTTATTCCTCCTCTTCTTCTCTTGGTTTTTCTATCTGGCTGACTTCTATCCCCGGAGCTACGCCAGAGATTTTCAAAACATCCTTGTCAATTTTTCCCAGTTCCTTATAAGCCGAGTTATAAGCATTAACGGTCGTAGAAAGATGATTTCCAAGCTTACTAAAATAACTGTCGTAACCGGCCAGATGTTTTCCCAAATCAATAACTCTTTTTTTGATTTCTTTAGCCGATTCTTCTATCTGCATGGCTTTAAGGCCCTGAAGCACAGTTTGTAAATAAGCCAAGAATGTTGTTGGAGAAACAATTACCACTTTCTTTTCTCCCGAAGCATAATCAATCAAGCTCCTGGTGTTGGATTGCATTACTCCAACCTTGTTTATTAATAAGTCGTAAAACACCGCTTCGGATGGAATAAACATAAAAGCAAACTCGGTCGTTTTTTCTTCCGGACGAACATATTTGGATGTTTCATCAATTCTGTTTTTTAAATCTTGGGAAAAAGCGTTTTCAAATCTTTTTCTGTCCTCATCCGTTTTAGCTTCCAGAATTCTGTTGTAATTTTCCAAACTGAACTTGGAATCAATGGGAATTATTTTGTCTTTCACAAAAACTACCGCATCAACGATATTGCCGTCGGCAAATTCGTATTGCATTTGAAAAACTCCGGGAGGCAAAACATTTTTTAAAACTGTTTCTAGATAATATTCCCCAAGAACTCCCCTTTGTTTTGGATTTTTTAAAATATCTTGAAGATTCTTAAGCTGGTCGGTGATATCAATAACCTGCTTATTGGTTTCATCAAGACGGGTTAAGCGTTCGGTAACATCGCGAATAATTTTGGCGCTCTCGGAGAATTGGTGCTGAGCGGCCTTATGTGATTCCCCCAGTTTAGAGTCCATATTTTTAGTCAGCTCATTAAGCTGATTTTGGATCATCAAGAAAGAAGAATCCTCCGGCTTTTTTGTAGATAATTTTTTAAATACAAAATAAATACCCGCAAGAAAAGCGGCTTGGATAATTATGAGAATTACAAAGCTTTGGGTATCCATTTGTTTCTATTATACTATATACTAACTACTAAATACTATATACTAATCTTATGGACATAAAAAATAAAGTTGTATTTATAACTGGAGCAACGTCGGGAATAGGTCTTGAAACAGCCAAACTCTTGCTTGACCAAGGATGTAAAGTTTCTACGGTTTCCATTAATATCCCCGATAATTTGGATACGGAAGTGATTTTAAAAAATCCCAATTTTTTAGTTACTCAAGGCGATATAAGAACAAAAGAAGATGTTGAAAAAGTTATTGAAGAAACGATTGATAAATTCGGAAGTATAGATATTTTAGTAAACAATGCGGCTGTTGCCCAGAATAAAAATTTTGAAGAAACCGATTATCCTGACTGGAATTTTATTATAGACGTTAACATCAAAGGAACTTTAAATGTTATAAAAAGGGTTCTTGAAATTATGAAAGAAAAGAAATCCGGATTAATCGTCAATATTTCTTCTGGAGCCGGATTTTACGGGATTGAAGGACTCTCTATTTATTCTCTAACTAAAGCGGCGATTATAAATCTTTCTCAGTCGTTAAAAGACGAACTTTCCAAATACAATATAGACGTTTTTACAATTACTCCCGGCTCAACCGATACTGGAATGTTTAAAACATGTTTTCCCGACCATGAACCAAAACATACTCCAAATCAAGTTGCTCAGGTCATTGTCAAAGCATTAAAAAAAGAAATTATCCCCGACCAAAATTTGATAATAGATGTGTTTCAGCATCAAAAGTAAGTTTCACAAAAATATTTGACTAATAGCCGTTTTTGTTTTATCCTGAAATAAGTAAACTACATAAGGAGGAAAGCGATGCACGTGGACGTCGAACCGCCGTTCCGTTAGTTAGGACAATGCTGGATGATTAAACAACCTTCTTGACCGCCAATCAGGAAGGAAACCCTGGTATAACCTTGTGAAGGTTATACCGATAAAAAACGAAACCCAGAACAGGCGCTAGCACTGCTCGTCAAGCTCACCGAAAAGAAAGCTTGACTTGAGCCATAGCTAGCACCAACAACCGACGACGTTCACGCGAGGAGAAATCCCATGCAACAGCGTCAGAACAACCACCGCACCAACGACGAGGCCACCGTCAAGCGCTGAGGGCAGAGCTGCGTGGACCAAAAATCCATGCAAGGAGAAACCATGCGTGCCGAGAAGCAATGGGCCAGAAAGTTAAGTTTTCGGGCACGACTGGCCCTGATCTGAACCACCAAGACCCGAACGAGCGAAGCGACGCACGGCAGGCACCGCATCGTACATTGACCTCCTTACCGCACTTTGGGCTCCCAGCAACACCGGGAGCCCCCTTTTTTTATATATTTATTTCCAAAATTTTCTTCTTTGACTTTAATCCGGAAGATATAGAAACCTTTGATTTTGATACTTTAAAATACTTGGACATTTGTTGAATAATATCCAAATTGGCTTTATTTTCTTTAGCCGGTTGATTCGTATAAATTTCAAAAATGTTCTCTCCTATTTTCACAACCTTATTTTCTTTTTTATTTGGTTTTACGATGATTATTATCTTCATATTAAATACTTCCCCGTCATTGTTTTTTTCTTTTTTATCTCTTCCAGTGTTCCCTCAAAAATTATTTTTCCTCCCTTGTCTCCACCTTCGGGACCAAGTTCAATAATCCAGTCCGATTCTTTTAAAACATCAGGATTGTGTTCTATAACTAAAACCGTATTACCTTTTAGAACCAACGAGCGCAAAATATATAAAAGTTTTTTTGTGTCTTCAAAGTGAAGTCCCACAGTCGGTTCGTCTAAAATATAAATAGTCCTTCCTGTAGCTCTTTTGGCAAGTTCATCGGAAAGTTTTATCCTTTGAGCTTCTCCTCCCGACAAAGTTGTCGCCGGCTGTCCCAGTTTCATATATCCAAGACCGATTTCATCAAGAATTTTTAACTTATCGCCAATAAAAGGAAACTGGTGAAAAAACGCCAGCGCTTCCTTAACGCTCATAGAAAGAACATCAGCAATGTTTTTGTTTTTATATTTAACATCCAAAACCTCGGGAGAAAATCTGGTGCCTTTACAAACTTCACACTCTACGTACATATCCGGCAAAAAATACATCTCCACCTTTTTAAATCCTTCCCCTCTGCAGGCCTCACATCTTCCCGGCTTAACGTTGAAACTAAAATATGATGGCCCATATCCCCTTATCTGCGACTCTTCCAAGCGAGTGAAAAATTGTCTAATGGGAGTAAAAATTCCCGTATAAGTAGCCGGATTGGAACGAGGGGTTCTGCCGATAGGACTTTGGTCAATAATAACCACTTTGTCTATATTTCTTTCCCCCTCAAGTTTTTTATATTCACCTACAGCCACGCTCATCCTAAGAACTTCTTTCTGAAGGGCCTTGGCAAAAACATCTAACATTAACGTGCTTTTACCCGAGCCCGAAACTCCTGCCACACAGACAAATTTTTTTAAAGGAATGGAAAGATTTATGTTTTTTAAATTAAACTGTGAAGCGCCATACAGTTTTATAAATTCTTTATTTTCAGAATTATTTTTAGAAAGTCCCGATTGCGCTTTTTTCTTGCCGGCAAAATATAATCCAGTTAACGTTTTTGATTTTTTCAAATCTGATGGCGTTCCTTCAAAAACAACCTTGCCACCTTCTTCTCCGGCTAATGGTCCAATTTCAATAACCCAATCGGCGCTTTCTATAACCCTCTCATCATGTTCCACCACAATCACGGTATTATTTAAATCTCTAAGTTCTTTTAATGTTTTTATGAGACGGTCAGTGTCGCGAGGATGAAGCCCAATAGTCGGTTCGTCTAAAACATAAATCACTCCAGACAATCCAGAACCCAACTGGGTAGCCAGGCGGATTCTTTGATTTTCTCCTACTGACAAAGTAGTCGCTGACCTTCCCAAGTTCATATATTCCAAACCAACGTTAATTAAAAAATTTGATTTAGTGGAAATTTCTTTGATTATTGAAACAGCAACCGTTTTTTGATTTTCCGACATTTTTTCATAAATATGTTTTTGGCAAAAACTAACAAAATCCAAAACCGCCATTGAAGTCAATTCAGAAATGTTCTTTCCTCCCACTCTTACCGCCAATGCTTCTTCTCTTAAACGCGACCCATTACAAACGGGACAGGTTTTTTCAAGCATGTATTTAGAAAGTTCCTGTCTGATAAAATCAGATTCAGTTTCGTAATAAAGTCGCTCCAAGCGAGGAATAATTCCCTCAAATAAAGTTTTTCCTTCCCAATCGCCGTCTTTAAGATGAGTATAATTTTCTTTATCACCATATAAAATTTTATCCTGGACTTCTTTGGGAAGTTTTCCAAAAGGAGTTCTTGGGGACAGCCCAGAATCCCTAATAATGGTCTCAGTAACAAATCTCTGCCAATTGGCGCCAAGAGCTCTTCTTCCCATACGGCTTAAAGAAAACCAGGGCTTTATAGCTCCCGCTTCCAAAGAGATTTCCGGGTTGATTATCAAATCCAAATCTATTTCAAGTTTAGTTCCCAATCCCTGACAATTTTTACAAGCTCCAAAAGGACTGTTGAATGAAAAAGTTCTGGGTTCAATTTTGGGTAAAGAAAATCCGCATTTAGAACAGGAATAATTCTCGGAAAAGGAAAAATCCTTCCCCTTGGTATGAGCAACAATATTTCCCTGCCCCATGGCCAGTCCTTTTCTGATGTTTTCTAAAAGTTCTAACTTTTCTTCTTTTATCAACTTATCTATCTTTTTATTTTTGTTTTTCAATGCCTCTCTTTCCATTTTGGATATATTTCTTTGGATATCTATTTTTACTCCAGTAAAAAACTTACCTACGGTAACTTCGATATCGTGTTTTTTATTTTTATCCAGAGAAATATTTTTGGCTTCGGCAATGGGATAAAAATACCCATCAACCCTGACCTGTGAATATCCGCCCCTCTCAATCTCGTCAAAAATCGCCTGGTGCTGACCCTTTTTCCCCGAGATTATTGGAGCCAGCAAAACAATTTCGTTGTTATGAGCCAAGTCAATAATTCTATTGGCGATTTCTTGTGGTGTCTGAGCGGTTATGACAATGTTGTCATTTGGACAATGAGGAATTCCAACTCGAGCAAAGAGAAGACGGAGATGATCGTAAATTTCAGTTATTGTGCCCACAGTTGAACGCGGATTGGAAGAAACGCTTTTTTGGTTGATGGCGATAGTCGGAGACAAGCCGATTATTTTTTCAACATCTGGTTTTTTAAATCCTCCTAAAAACTGTCTGACATAAGAGGACAAACTTTCTAAATATCTTCTCTGTCCCTCTTCGTATAAAGTATCAAAAGCTAAAGATGATTTTCCGGAACCAGAAACTCCGCAAACAACTACCAATTTATTTTTAGGTATAGAAACATCCACATTTTTTAAGTTGTGGACACGCGCCCCGATTATTTCTATTGATTGATTCTCTTTTTTCATAAAATGCCAACCAAAGGGTTATTCTAAATCAAACATGGACAAAATTCAATGATTATTATAATGTGAAAAACAGAGGAGGATCAGAGCATGAAAATCGGAAAAGTTCTGGAGTTGATCGCAAGAGTGGTTTGGTTCACTTTCGTTGGCCTTTCAACTGCTGCTTCCTGTTTCTTCACGGTCCTATGGGCAGACCGAGTTCCACTGCCTCCAGGATTGGAGATCCGAGGATCGTTGGCTTGTATCGGGTTTCTGACCGGAGCCCTGGTCTTCACGGGGCTCAACGCTCTACAGGAGAAACTTCGAAAGATGTACACCAAAAAGGAGGAGAGTAATGTTCCCGGGACTACTCAACTTGCTCCGTAAAGTTGGAGCGACCGTGGCCGTGGTAATTCTCACTTTTGGAGGATATCACTTATCACGATGGTTCCAACTCCCCAAGAGCTTTTCATGGGCCTTTGCCACTCTTGTGGGAATCATGGCCATCATCTTTTTCTTCCTTGTGCTCACAGACCAAGTGAAGAAAGAGGAAAAAGAGATCGAGAAGATCTCCGAAGAATACCCCGGCGCCATCGCCTAACCAAAGGAGACGTGATGTCTACAACAACGTTTCATCGGACGACAATACTGGGCCAAAAGATGGCCCACGTTATTCAAACAGGATACAACCTCTATCTGTGGATCACCAAGATTCTCAGAAGAAAGGAGGTTGAATGCACTACCTAGTCAAGTGGTCTCTGGTGGTGGTGGAATCGTCCGTCATCATCGCCACCGTAGTACCCGTTTCAATGCTGACCATATTAATCGGCCTCGTGGCCAAAGTGGTCAAGCCCGCACCCGCTCCACCCATCCCGGACCGCCCATAAAGCGGTCCGTGCTAATTTATAAGGCACTCTTTAATTAAAACGATAAAATCAATCTATAATCATAATAACTCTATGATAATTATTTAATATTCTTAATCATATATACTCCCTCCATTACAATTAGAACGATCGTTCTAATTGTAATGGTAATAAATGATGATATAATATTGTTATGAGGGCAAGAAATAGAGAAACAATAAGTTTTCTAAATAATGTAGATAGACAAACATACTCTAATGCTTTTGAAGCGTTTTTATTCTCTTGGGGCTCAACGTCTATATTAAGAGACAATTTAAATAGAATCGGCACTAAAAATGAGACTATCAAAACAGAGAAAGAAAAAATAAGAAACAGATATAGGGTAATGATTTATCGTCTTAAGAAAGACGGACTCATAGAACAAAAAGAGGGGTTGATTATCAAGATTACTAAAAAAGCCAAAAAACTTATTAACCGGGTATCCAATAATCAATCTCCAGCTTTAGATTATAAGAAAGAAGCCGGAAACAATGTTATTTTGATAGCTTTTGATGTTCCGGAAAAATTTAAAAGGAAGAGGGCTTGGTTAAGATCAGCTGTAAAGAATATTGGATTTGAAATGTTGCAAAAAAGTGTCTGGATAGGAAAAATAAAAATTCCTAAAAAGTTTGTGGAAGATTTAGAAAAAATGAGAATAAACGAATACGTGGAGATATTGGAAATAGGAAAAATGGGGACTATAAAGAAAATCTAGCCACCATTACATTTAGAACGATCGTTCTAAATGTAATGGTAGATTAAGATTAAGATAAGGATAAAAATAAAAAAACAGTGAAAACAATCCTGAAGAATAAGATAAAAGCACTTCCTAAGAAACCGGGAGTATATATTTTCAAAGATAAGAATGAGAAGATTTTGTATATCGGAAAAGCTATTAATATAAAAAAGAGAATAGAATCGCATTTTTCTAGACAAGAGAATGCTTCTATTAATTTTTACAAACAAGTAGCTGACTTAGATTTTATAGAAACCCCATCTGAAAAAGACGCCTTGATTTTAGAAAGAAAATTAGTTAGACAGTATCAGCCAAAATATAACATTGAACTTAAAGATGACAAGGATTTTTTGTATATAGCTTTTACCGACGAAAAGTACCCCAGAGTGCTTTTAACACACCAAACAAAAAAATTTAAAGCCGATTTTGTTGGCCCGTTTGTAGACGCAAAAGAGATTAAGCATCTCTTATTGATAATCAGAAGAATATTCCCCTATCGCACATGTAAAAATAAACCGGAAAAGCCGTGCTTGTATTATCACTTAGGGTTATGTTCCGCTCATAATATCGAAGTAAAAAAATACATCCAGGTGGTTAATGGATTAAAAACTTTTCTTCGTTTATATAATGGAGAAAAAACACATATTGAGTGCTACGACATTTCCAATACCCAAGGTAGTTTGTCAGTTGGCTCAATGGTAACGTTTATCGGAAATAAACCTAATAAAAATCTTTACAGAAAATTTAAAATAAAAACGATAAAAGGAGCCAATGACCCGGCTTCAATAAAAGAAATTATAGAAAGACGCCTTAACCACAAAGAATGGAAATATCCGGATTTAATTATCATTGACGGAGGAAAATCACAAATCTCACAACTCAAAACAATTAAGATTCCGATGATAGCTCTAGCAAAACTAAACGTGGGCAAATTGCAATCTGTGGGTAATAATCCACACCATTACAATTACAACGATCGTTCTAATTGTAATGGTAAGTTAATTAACGATGTTGGCAAGAAATATAAAAGATCACAAACAAAAGGATTGATTTACAGTCCCTATTCAAAATCCCCTATCAGCTTGAGCCAAATCCCCGAAGATGTTAAAAATACATTACTTTCGTTAAGAAACGAAGCCCACAGATTTGCTATACGATACCACCGACTACGTCGGTCACGGACATATACCGATTAAGCGGATTTATATTGACGGGGAAATTTATATAAATTTTATAACCATATAAAAAGCAGTGCGGCGCCTCGTGAGAGACGCCGCCAGTTGAAGAGCTGAAGAAGGAGACCTACTCGAAGTAGTTGGACGAGTACGCCCCGAGGCAGAACGTGCCGAGTAGGAACGTCAGGACGCTGACGACACTCCAGAGTTGCATCGCTTTGTTGTCACTGCCCCACCTTGGAAGAGCCAGCCGAGTCAACGCGCTGAAGATGGTGAGAGTGATGTAGGTGCCCGGAATCAGCCACCGGGGCGCCCTTGCACCTTCCAGTCCAGACAGAGCCATGAGTTGACCCAGTCCGAAAACGTAGAAGATGAAGAGCGCTCCACTGCAGATCTGGAGGAAAGACATCAGAACCGACGACTCCTGCTCCGCCTTGAGGATGCGGCGTCCGATGAAAGCAACGCCCAGAGTCCCCACGAAAAACAGCAGAGCGAACACCTCGAAAAACCAAGCGATCCCACTCATCGAAGTTCCCCTTTCTGTGAAAGAGCAGTGCTCCGACCGCTCTTTCTGTAGTGTTGTTCACGGCAGTGAAGCGGTTTCGAAACTTGTTTTGAGTATATCATATTATTACTAATAAGTCAATATTAACAAACACTAGATTTAGGGCTATTATTAGCTAAATATCAACCCGTATGTCCGAACACTAACAAATAAAGCAAATATGAGCTTTTAGTGTCTTGAGTGTGTGAGTATAGCAGATACGAGTTCAAGACAAAGCGAGATATTTGTTTCATTTGTTTGAGAGGATATACAGGGTTGTCAGTTTTGGCGCCACCTTTTTCTGACCAAAAAGGTGGCAGAAAATTATGCCATTTAATATATCAAAAAAACTAAAGCCAGCTGGCGATCAACCCAAAGCTATAAAACAGATAGTTTCTGGGTTCCGTAAAAACAATAAATTCCAGACACTTTTGGGAGTTACCGGAAGCGGTAAAACGTTTACTATGGCCCACACCATTCAGGCACTTAACAAGCCCACCTTAGTTATTTCCCATAACAAAACTTTAGCCGCCCAGCTTTATGAAGAATTTAAAATGATATTTCCTAAAGACAATGTCCATTATTTTGTTTCCTACTACGACTACTACCAACCAGAGGCCTACTTACCCACATCCGATACTTATATAGAAAAGGAAGTTCAAATTAATGAAGAGATAGACAAACTAAGACACGCGGCCGTCCAATCAGTTTTAAAAAATCCAAACACCATAATCGTGGCTTCTGTTTCCTGTATTTATAATTTGGGTTCTCCAGAGGCATACAAAAATCTTTCTTTAAAAATAAAAGTGGGTCAAAAAACAACTAAAAGAGAACTTCTAAAAAAATTACTAACTTTACAGTTTGAGAGAAACGAATTTGGTTTTTGGAGAGGAAATTTTAGACAGAGGGCCGAGTTTATAGATGTTTGGCCCCCGGGAGGAGATATTTTATACAGATTTAAGATAAACCACGAATCAATTGAGAAAATAGTGGAAATGGAAGCGCCGTTTGGAAAAAGTAAAGATATAAAAGAAATTAATTTATTTCCGGCAAAATTCTGGTCATCGGAAGAGAGTGTAAGACAAGTAGCCATATCCAATATACGTTTGGATTTGGAAGAACAAGTTAAAAAACTTCAGGAAAGAGGAAAAATGATAGAAGCCGAGCGTCTCAAGAGAAGGACTAATTATGATATGGCTTTGATATCTGAAGTTGGCTGGTGTAAAGGAATTGAAAATTATTCCCGTTATTTTGAGGGAAGAAAACCAGACAGTCCCCCATTCACTTTGATTGATTATTTTCCTAAAGATTTTTTGATGATTATAGACGAGTCCCACATGACTCTTCCTCAGGTAAGAGGGATGTATCACGGCGACAAAGCCAGAAAAGAAACTCTTATAGAACACGGATTTCGCATACCATCGGCCTTAGATAATCGACCTCTTAAATTTAACGAGTTTCATTCAAAAATAAATAAATGTTTGTTTGCTTCGGCTACCCCAGCTGAATATGAATTGGAAAAATCATCTTTGGTTGCCCAACAGATTGTCAGACCAACTTATCTTTTGGACCCGGAAACTGAGATTCGCCCCACGGAAAATCAAATCCCTGACTTAATAAAAGAAATAGAAGAAAGAATAAAAAGGAAAGAAAGAGTTTTAGTAACTGTTCTTACCAAGCGCTTGTCAGAAGCCCTAGTTCAACATTTTAAGGATAAAAAAATAAAAGCTGAGTTTTTACATTCCGAAATTGATACATTGGAAAGACCAAAAATTCTTTTTGATTTGAGAACCGGAAAGTTTGATGTTCTGGTTGGGATAAACTTATTAAGAGAGGGATTGGATTTACCTGAAGTTTCATTAATAGCTATTTTAGACGCCGACAAAGAAGGATTTTTAAGAGATAAAACTTCTTTCATTCAAATTGCCGGAAGATCTGCCAGAAACTTAAACAGCCATGTGATTATGTATGCCGACAAAACTACTAAATCAATGAAAGGAGCAATATCCGAAATGGACAGAAGAAGAAAAATTCAGCAGGAATATAATCGCAAACACAATAAAAAGCCACAGGCCATAATAAAAGAAATAAAAAATACATTATTAGATAATAAAGAAGAGAAAAGCGAAGAGTTCAAAAATATCAGCAGTGAATTTAAGAGGGATTATTTGAAAGAATTAAGGCAAAAACTGGAAATGGCACAGAGAAATTTACAGTTTGAAAAAGCTACTCAAATAAAAAAAGAAATGGAGGCAATTAAAAAAGCATCTTCATAAAATTATTTAGCGCAGCGAAAACCACTATAAGCATTATAATCGCCACCTATATAACGCAGACGAATCGTATATATTCCAGGAGCTCCAGCGGCTTGAGAATCAACTGATCCTCCTCTAATTATTGTTGAGGCGCCACCAGAAGAACATCCATCGCAATGATACATATATCCAACTCCTTGACTGGCATTAGTCCATGAGTCATCAGATGGTCCTAGATTATCATAAGAAGAAAAATCTCCATAACTAGTAAGAGATAAAAAATCATTATTGGCCCAATCTCCTATACTGATCGCATCCGGATGATTTGCTTCGGTAATAGCAAAAGAAGATCCGAGTTTTACATTTTCGGCCATATTACCAGAAAAGTCATATATTTCTTCCTTATTGGAAAGAGTCAACTTTGCTCTTGAGTTTCTATTAGTTCCATAATCTTGAAACGTGCCACTAAAGGTATAGCAATTACTAACTCCATAACAATAACCATAGTTGCCAATAAATAATTTTCCGGAACCAACAGAACCGCCTGTCCAGTTGGAATCAACTTGTTCTACATTTCTGGCGATCGTCATCCATTCGTTATTTGTAACAAGATGAGCACCGGTAGAAGAACAGGCATTGTTAGCGTCAGAAGCAGAATAAGCGGTAGCAACAGGAAAACCATAAGCTGAGGATATAAAACTGCCACCAGTAACACAACCAATAGAAATTGAATTATAACCACCGTATCTACAATATGATGTTGCATCTCCTTTTCCATCATTATCCTTGTCATACTTGGCCTCATACTTCATAACCCAAAAATCAGAGGTATTGTATGTGGAGCTTCCGGGAACCTTTATCCAGTTGTTGGGGAATACTGCTGGAGCAAGAGCCATGTTCGTTCCTGTTTCAAAGGCGTTGTCTGATGTGCCTCCATCGTTTAGAGCTTTGGATTGATATTTAGATGATTCAAGAATAGATCTTAGATGCCAACTCCCTCCAGGAGTATATGTATAATAAAGTCCATCTGTAGGGGTATTAGTAGGATCTATAGGAAGAGCAGATAATTGAACAATAGATTGAGTAGTAAAGTTGACAGGAACCCAACCTGTACCATCTGTTTTGGTGAGATTAGCTGTAGAGACACAGTTATATGTATATCCTGAAGAAAGATTGGGTAATCCTAAGGTTCCACAGGTAGAAGAAGCATCGTCTGGGATGGAGATATAGACGGTAAGAGATGTTCCAAAAGATATGGTAGGGTCTATGGCTTCTAAGTTCTGGAGAGAGTTATTGAGGAGAGAGAGGTCATTCATTCTTCTAGAGTCACGAGATTGAGCAAGATAATCAGCAGGATTGAGGATGATAACGACTGCTGTAGTAAGGACTGCTAGGATACCTATGACGACGAGGAGTTCTACAAGGGTGAAGGAACGGGAACTGTAAACCGTAGACCGTATATCGGGATAAGAAAAGCAACTATTTAATTTAGATTTAATATACTTAGTCATTTTTGCGGTATACGGTATACTGTATTCGGTATATGATTATTATAAAACATTATGTTTGACTTTAAAATACTAAAAAAATCTAAAAAAAGTAACGCGCGACTGGGAATATTAAAAACTTCCCACGGGGAAGTAGAAACACCTGCTTTTGTTCCGGTGGCCACTCAAGCCACTATAAAAACTCTAAACAGCCAAGAAGCAGAGAAAACCGGAGCTCAACTTTTGATTGCTAATACTTTCCATCTTCATTTAAAACCGGGAGAAGATATAGTAGTCAAAAATGGCGGGCTTCATAAGTTTATGAATTGGAAAAAGCCGTTGATAACTGACTCAGCCGGTTTTCAAGTTTTTAGTTTAGGATTTGGAAGAGATTATGGAACAGGCAAGATTTTAAAAAATAATACTAATGAAAAAATAACCACAAACCATAAACCGAAAAATATAAGAATAACCGATGGTGGAGTTTATTTTAGATCTCCAGTTGATGGAAAAAATATTTTTATTGGCCCAAAAGAATCCATAAAAATACAGGAAAAACTTGGAGCTGATATAATTTTGGCTTTTGACGAATGCACCTCCCCCATCTCCGATTATGAATATAATAAAAAATCTTTAGAAAGGACTCACAAGTGGGCAAAGATTTGTTTAGAAACCAAAAAATCTAAGCAAGCTCTTTACGGAATAACACAGGGAGGAAAGTTTAAGGACTTAAGAATAGCGAGTGCCAAGTTTATCGGGTCTTTGCCATTTGAAGGATTTGGCATAGGCGGAGAATTTGGCGACAGCAAAAAAACAATGATAGATATGCTCAAATTGACCGTATCGGAATTACCCGAAAATAAACCAAGACACTTGCTTGGAATAGGGCATTTGGAAGATATTCCTATGATTATAAAAGAAGGAGTGGATACTTTTGATTGCATTGTTCCAACACATTACGCAAGGCACGGATATGCGTTTGTAAGCAAACAAAAAACAAAACACGAAAAAATAGATTTAAATAAAAACTCTTTTCTAAAAGATTTAGGGCCATTAGATAAAAGTTGCGATTGTTTTGTTTGCAAGAATTACACCAGAAGTTATATTTGTCATTTAATGAAGTCCAAAGAAATAACTGGTTTGCAGTTTTTGACATTTCATAATTTGTACCTGTTCAATAAATACGTGGAGAGGATAAGAAAAGATATAAAAAGTGGAAAAATATAAATGCAGAAGGCGCGGAACAAGTTCCGCGCCTATAGTTGGAAAGAGCTGTCTATTGCGTGCCGTTGGAAATCTGCTCACTCTTGGCGAGTGTCTCAATAGCCACCCAGAAAAGATGACGAGCTTCACTCTGGGACTTTCCTAAAGCCCCCAGAGTCCGAAGGGCGATGTCTTCCGCCTCTTGTAGTCGAGGAAGGATAATTGACGGAATCAGCACTCCGCAAATCATCCTTGTCATCCTATCTATGGTTATCGATCTTGCCGGTTTTCTTCTAGCCATTATCCATCCCCCTTAACAGAAAAATATCTTTTTATTTATTTAAAGTCAATCACAATCGTAAACTCCCCTCTTACGTTTTTAGGCAATTCACTAATTTTATCAATAACCTCCTGTGGACTTCCGGTAAAATAATTTTCAAATATCTTGGTCATTTCTTTGGCTACACAAACATAACAATCAGGCACTGTTTCTTTTAAAATATTTAAAGTTTTTAATATACGATGGGTTGATTCAAAAAATACCAAAACTTCTTTTCTTTCTTTATATTCATCAAAAAAATTTTTCATCTGCCCCGATTTTTTTGGCGGAAAACTAATAAATGTAAACAGCTTGGCTCTTATTCCAGAAACGGCAACGGCACTAACTAAAGCCGATGCTCCAGGAATTATATTTATTATCACTCCAGTTTCTCTTGTTTTTTTAACCAAATCAGCACCAGGATCACTTATGCCAGGAGTTCCAGCAGACGTTATATAAGCGGCATTTTCATTCTCCAGCCGTTCAACAATTTTATTAACAACCAACTTGTTATTTTTGTCGTTATACTTAACTATTTCTTTTTTTATAGAATAAGCGTTAAGAAGTTTTATTGAGTCGGTCGGACTTTCAGCAATTATAAAATCAACATTTTTCAATGTTTCTAAAGCACGTTCCGAAATATCTTTTAAATTACCGACTGGAGTAGAAACAACGTATAACATTATATTTTGTAGACCATGTCTTTTCTTTCAACAACAATCTTCCAATCGTTCTTTTTAGCGATATTGTAAAGTTTTTTGTTGGGATTAAAACAAATTGGTTTAGAAACTAATTTCAAAAATCCGATATCAGTTTCAGTATCCCCTACACCAATAGAGTTTTTTAAACTCCAACCAGTTTTATTTTTCAAATCAAGAACTACTTTCTCTTTGTTTCTTGCCGGCACGTTAATTTCACCGGTATATCTTCCATTTTTAGAATAATGGAAAGTTCCATAAAAAACTTCAAATCCCCATTTTCTTGCAAATATCTTTACAATTTCAATAGGAGACCCGGAAATAGCCACCAAAACATACTTCTTTTTTATTTCTTTTATAAGATCTCTAGTGAAACGATATACTTTATCTTTCTGTTCCTTGATAACAACCTCACTGACTCTTTTTATATCCTCCACCGAACATCCCTCTATCCTTTTATCAAATGCCTTAATAACTTGATTGATATAATCATCATAGTCACCTTTTCTATTCACCCACTTTATATAATGATGTTCTATCTCCTTTTCCACTATCGGAGGAAAAACACCATATTTAACTAAAGCCCTGTTAAGTTCTATAACTAAAGAGCTTCTAAATATAGTTCCGTCTATATCAAATATAGCCAGGGGTTTCATAAACCTTAACGGTTACGAATTGACTTTATCTTCTTGCCAGCTTTTTTAGCGTGTTTCCTGCCGGCAATTTTTCTTTTCTTATTCATCTTGCTTATTCTACCACGAGAGATTTGACTATATCAATATTCTTTTTATCCGGTCCATTATCGTCAAACCCGGGAACTTCAAGAAGAAATGGGAGTTTTTTAAAGTCCTTATGGTTAATAAAATTCTTTATACCCTCTTTTCCTATCATTCCCTCCCCTATATTTTCATGTCTGTCTTTGTTTGAGAAAGAGGGCGTTTTGCTGTCGTTAAGATGGACAGCCAAAATCTTATCAAATCCGATTAACTTATCAATTTTTTTTGAAAATTCATCAATGGATTTTTTGGAATAGTCGGGAAGTATTCCCGATTCAAAAGCGTGAGCCGTATCCAAACACATTCCTAAGCGATTACTTTTCACACTCTTTATGATTTCCGATATCTCTTCTAAGGTGTCACCAACCAAATTTCCAGCTCCAGCGCTGTTTTCTATCAGAAGATTTCCTTCTTTAACGTCTTCTAATATTTGTTTAATTGAATCAATTACAATTTTTAGACCTTCTTTTTCTTCCCTGTCTCCCCTAGAACCTATATGAAAAATAACACCATTGGCTTTAATGGCATTTGATATTTCCAAATGTTTTTTTAAAAGATTTTTTGAAAGAGAGGGTAAATTTTCTTTTTGACTGGGTAAATTAATAAGATAGGGGGCATGAAGAAAAATAGGTAAGATGTCGTTTTCTTTTGCTTCTAAATAAAATTTTTCCGCCTCTTTTTTATCCGGTAAAGACGCTTGCCATCTGACAGGAGAAGCGCCAAAAATTTGAATGGTGTTAGCACCTATTTCTTTAGCTCTCTTTATCGTTTCTCCTAAACCTCCGGAAGCAGAAACATGAGCCCCAATCCTCATTTTCATTTCTATTCAACTTTTAATAACTCAACTTCAAATATCAAGGTGGCGTTGGGAGGGATAATTGACCCGGCTCCACTGTCGCCATAAGCCAGTTCGGGAGAAATTGTTAATTTTCTTTTACCACCGACTTTCATCCCTAAAACTCCCTTGTCCCAACCCTTTATGACGTCGCCCGCTCCCAGTATAAAAGGAAATGGCTGACCTCTATCATAAGAGCTATCAAACTTAGTTCCATCGGTAAGAGTGCCTACATAATTCACCACCACACTATCTTTAACCTGCGCCTCTTTTCCACCGCCAACTATCAAGTCCTCAATAATAAGTCCCTCTTGTGTATTACTCATATTATTTATGTTATTTTTATTATAAGAATTATATACGATTCCCCCGATAACTAAAACCAACACAATTGCTATATATAGATAATTTTTCATAATAATGATTTTAACATATTTGTAGTTTTAGAAAAGGTTTTGGGACCGTGCGGAAGCCGACGGGCTGAGCTTGAGGGATTTTTCAGCAGAAAAATACCCGTGCCCCAAAACCTTTTCTGAAACGAAATAATAAAACCCATGAAAATGATTACTATTTTATTCATCATAATAATCTCCGTTGCTTTGCTGTTTTTGATTTGGTTTATCGTAAGTAATTATTATCAAAAGGGAGAAATAGAATGGAACGACGAAAACACGGCCATAATATCAATCAACGGAAAAGAAATAGAAGCTCAAGTTTCGGCTTCTTCATATAAAAAAGCGCAAGGCCTTTCTGGAGTAGTTTTCATGGAAGAAGATAAAGGAATGTTATTCATTTTTGGAACAAGCCAGGCGGTTGGATTTTCAATGAGAGAAATGAAATTCCCGCTGGACTTTGTCTGGATTAATAACAATAAAGTGGTGAGAGTAGATAAAAATGTTGATTACCCAAAAAACGGAGAAGATCCGATAACAATTTTACCTCAGCAATTAATTGATATGGTCTTAGAAATAAATGCCGGAACTATAGACAAATTGTCCATTCAAAAAGAAGATGATGTTTCAATACAGAAGATAAAATAATAATTATCTAAGAGTAATAAGAATCGCTCCCAAAGCTATAAACAAAGCCCCGAAAGCGCTTTTCCATCCAAAACTTTCTCCTAAAAATAAGGCGGACAAAAAAATGACAAAAATTATACTGGTCCTGTCAATAGCCGAAACTTTTGAAGCGCTGCCGTTTTTAAGAGCCACAAAATAGAAAAGCCAAGACAAAGCTCCGGCTATTCCCGATGCAGCTATAAACCCCCAATCTTTTGTAGAAATTGATTTAATATTAGTCAGATTTATTTTGTTCAAACCTAAAGTTACAACAAAAAGAAAGATCGCCATAATTATCCCTCTGACTGTAGTTGCCAAAATCGGGTCTATATTTTTCAGGCCTAATTTTCCCAAAACAGCCACCAAAGCAGCGAAAACAGATGCCAAAAAAGCGTATAAAAGCCACATAAAATTACTCAGCAAATTTAAATGTTTTAGCTACCAAATTAGCTTGTTTTACAAAAGAAGAAAATTCTTTTCCTGCCTGGCCTTCATAAGGATTGCCTTGAGAAATAGGATAAGCCAAATATAGAAAGACATTATTATCTTTTGTTCCAAGCTCTGTCCCGGCCCCAGATTTATCCGGAATTAAATCCCATTCATTTTTATTAAAAATAACCAAAGTCATAATAGGACTCTTTTTTTGGTCGTTGGAATAAATAAAAGAGGCCGTCCTAAAATCTGACGATTCTTGAATTTCATATTTTCCCTGCCACTCTTTGGGTATACCTAAACTATATTTATAAATCGGATTATTATAAGAAGCCAAAACCGTAAATCCTCCGTCTTTATTTAAAAACAGAAAAACACCTACTAAAATAACCACCACCACGCCCGCCAACATAAAGTATTTTTTTCTTGTCATGTCTGTATTCTAATACAAAACTTCAGCTATTGGCAAATAAATAGGAAGCAACAATAGCAGCAGTTTCGGTTCTAAAAATATTATTCCCTAAGGACTTTTCCAAAAACCCATTCTTTTTGGCAAGATCAGATTCTTCTTGAGTCCATCCGCCTTCTGGACCTACAAATATTCCAATACTTTCTCCATCTCCGATTTTGGGAATTTTTCGATCATCAATATCGGTGTTTAAAAAAACATTCATTTTATTGAATTTGGCATCTTCTATGGATTGGCTAAAAGTCATTATATCGCTAATAAGAGGCAAGGTTATCCTTCCTGACTGCTCGGACGCTTCTTTGGATATATCGTTCAATCTTTTTAGATTAAGAGATGTTTTTATTGTTCTGGAAGATATGACAGGAATAATTTTAAAAATCCCCACTTCGGATGCTTTTTCCACAATCCATTCAAATTTGTCCTTTTTGACAACGGAACAGTACAAAGAAACTATAATTCCTCTGTCTTTTTTGATGGATATCTTCTTGCACGAAAAAAGAATTTTATCTTTTTCCAATGAATTTATCTTTGCCAAAACTTCATCTCGGCCATTAAAAAAAGACACTTCCTCTCCAATTTTCAATCTCAAAACATTTTTTATTTGATTAATAATTTTTGAATCGGAAAGATTTAGATTGTATTCCGACAGATCTTTGTCAATAAAAAATCGATGCACTTTCATGTCATGTATTTATTCTTCTACTTTGACGGCCTTTTTCCTATATTCACAAAACTGGCAAGTTGGAGAACTTTGAGGAAGATCATCTGAATCAAGGCATTTTCTGGCATCAATTATCGTTTTTTCCACCCATGAATCATTTCCATGATAAGTAATGATTTGAACGTCAAATTCCAGTTTGCCGTCAAAGGCCTCCTTATCCTTTCTTCCGTTGGCATAAACAAAGTATCCGATATCAGAAATATCAAATCCGTTTCTCCTAAAAAGCCACTGATATATTTCCATTTGTCTCTTATAGGCCTGACGGTATTCGGTATCCAAAGAAAGTTCAGCGGTAGTGCTGGTGGCTTTATAATCAACTATAAAAAGTTTTCCAGAATCGTCTTGCCAAATATCATCAATAGCCCCTGAAATTGTTAACTTAGTGGGCTCGTGATAAAAAGTCACACCTTTAAAATTCTCTCTCCAAATATTTATATTTTCATGGGAAAAAGGAATTGCTTTTATTCCATACTCCTTCATAAGAGGGTGGGTAGAACCCTTAGCCCTGTGAATATCAAATTCTTTCTTTAAAAGAGCATCAACTGCCGAATTAAGAGTAAAGGCCGGCCCTGAGGGCTGAGGAATTTTTAAACGTCTGTCCAAATAAAAACATCTTGGGCATTGTGTAAATGCTTCAAGTTTGCTTCGGCTTAATTTGAAATCTTCTCCTTGTTTGAAAGGATCACTTCTTTTATACATAAAAATTTTGAAAAAGAACTCTTTCTGGTATAATTACATAAAAAATAGCATTTGTCCAAAATATGAAAGACACAAATAGAGATGAAGAATTAAAAAAGATAAGAGATGAGGTAATTGACTTAAAGGACTCTCCTCTCTACCAATATCGGGTAGACAATAATTACTTTCCCGTTATCGGGCAAGGGAGCCACTATGCCAAAATAATGTTTGTAGGAGAAGGTCCAGGAAGAAACGAAGCAAAAACAGGTCATCCATTTTGCGGAGCGGCAGGAAAGATTTTAGATGAGCTTTGCGATTCAATAGGTCTTAAAAGAGAAAATGTTTACATAACCAACATCGTTAAAGACAGACCCCCACAAAACAGAGACCCGTTACCAGAAGAAATAAAAATATATGGACCTTTTTTAGACAGACAAATTGAAATTATTCAACCAGAAGTTATTGCTTCTTTGGGAAGATTTTCTATGGCTTATATAATGGAAAAGATGGGACTCCACAACGAGCTTGGACCGATAAGCCAACTTCATGGGAAAGTTTTTAAAACAAATTCACTTTCGGGAAGATTAATAACTATTATTCCTCTCTACCACCCGGCAGTTGCTATCTACAACAATAAAACAAAAGACACTTTAAAAGAGGATTTTAAAGTTCTAAAAGAATTTCTTTAATATTTATCTCAACACGATTCTTGAAAGGAAAAACAGGACTAGTCCCAGGCCGTTGGAGACGGCCGTTATAATCCAAAATCTCATTGTTACTTTGGATTCATGCCACCCCAAGGCCTCAAAGTGATGGTGAATGGGAGTGGAAAGAAATATTTTCTTTTTAAAAAGTTTTTTAGAAATCATCTGAATTATTACGGACAGCGATTCAATAACCAATATCGGAGCAAATAAAGGTAAGAATATAATGGTATTGGTGAGCAAAGCTATAACTCCCATGGTAATACCAAGAGCCATAGAACCAGTGTCCCCCATAAAAAACTTGGCCGGATAAATATTAAACCACAAGAAAGCCAACAGGGCTCCAGCCACTACAGTAGAAAAAGCCGCCAGCTCGTATCTTCCCAAAGCAAAAGAGACAACCGCCAACGAGCCAAATGAAAAAAGAGAAACTCCGCCCAAAAGCCCGTCTAAGCCATCAGTTTCGTTAGCCGAAAAAGCCGAGGCAAAAATAATAAATATAAACAAGGGAATATACCATCCGTCAATTTCAAAGCTCCCTAAAAAAGGAATATGAAGAATCGTCCAGTTAAGTTTGAAATAAAACCAATAAGCACCAATCAAAGATATAACAAGATAAATTATTAACTTTCTTTTAGCAGACATTCCCCCGCCATTAGGCCCTCTTTTAAAAACTCCAAACAAATCATCTACTAGTCCTAAGATAGCGGCAATCAACATAGCTGCAATCGGAAGATAAGTTTGCGCTCTGTCAACAAAATTAAAATAATCCCAAAATCCGTCAAAAATAAGATTAAGAATAAAAAAGATAAGAGACAAACCAAGAACGGTTGCCCAAATTATTATTCCGCCCATAGTTGGCGTTCCTTCTTTGTTTTTATGTAAAGCGGAAAATATGGGGGTTTCGGCACTTTGCCTGATTTGCTTTCCCATTTTGTAACGATAAAGAAACTTGGTTACCAAGGGTGTTAAAAGCAAAGCCGTTACGAACGACACGCCCATCAACATTAAAACTCTTATGACCTGGGAACTTAACATAATTATTCAATACACTCTAATAATTTACTCACTTCTCCAAATCTGTCCTGACTTCCCAAAACTCCTACAAAAAACATCTTACCACCTTTCTGAAATAAAGTAACCAAATTTCCTCCCGACTGGTCTATAAACCCAGTTTTTCCTCCAAAGAAGTTGGATTGTCCGGCAAACAAATCTATATTGGAAAACTTTTTTGTTTTCCCAGAAACTCTTTCTTTTATTGAAGCGGTTTTCTGCCTGGTCATATTTAAAATAAGAGGATGGTTTCTGTATATATATGATAGTAGTGTAGCCAGATCATTGGCGGTTGATTGATTAAGATAAGAGAGTCCCGACGGCTCAACAAAAGATGTTTGACTCATACCTATTTCTTTGGCTTTGTCGTTCATCTTTTGAACAAATATATCTTGCCCTAACCCCTGCGCTAAAGCATAAGAAGCGTCGTTACTGGAAAAAACCAAAGAGGCCTCCAATAAATCTTCAACTGAATACTTTTCTTTTATCGCCAGCGTACTAAAACCGTCAGCCGACAAAATAGCTTCCTGAGTTATTTCCACGACACTGGAAAGATTAAGATTTTCTAAAGCAACTATGGCCGTCATCAACTTGGTAATAGAAGCGACCGGCCAATGGTTATCAGGATTTTTTTCTAAAATAACTTTATTATCATCCAAATCTTTTATGGCAAAAATTTTAGAACTAACCGACCGGCAATTTATCGGAAGCTCTTCATCTTTTTCTATTTTAGGCGACTCAACAACAGCGTTGGCAGGGATAACAGTAATTTCTTCTTTTACCACTATTGGTTCACCATTATTAATTTCCCCCAAAGAAGCCATGCCGACCGACTGGTCAATTTCGGATTTGCCTTGGGATATGGACGATCCTTCCTTTAATACATAAAAAGAAATCACAATGACAAATATTAAAATAAGAGCTTGTAATTTCATATGAATGCTGGTTGATTTTCGGATTTACTTGATTCTGCAGAAAAATAATTATCTTTTATCTGTTGGAAGCGAACAAATTCTGGAAGCTGGGAAATGTTCTCCAGTCCAAGATGTTTTAAGAAATCAAAACTTGGTTCGTAAAGATACATATTACCTTTCATTTTTCTATCCACAAGACCTCTTATTAGTAGGTTTCTTAATATAAAGCTGGAATTGACTCCTCTGATATAATCAATTTGAGCTCTGGAAATTGGAGAAAAATAAGCGATTAAAGAGAGAGTTTCCAAGGACGCGGGAGTTAAATCCTCTTTTAAATTTTCTCTGACAAAGTTATCCAAAAAAGATGAAAACTCCGGCTTAGTGGCCAAGACAAAAGACCCTCCTTTTTCAATAAGGATAAGTCCCCTATTTTCCGACAAGAGATTATTTTTCAATTCCTCCAGAGCCGTCTTGGCTTCCTCTGTAGAAATTTTCATAACCTTGGACAATTTTTCCAAATCCATCGGTTCCCCGTATAAAAACATTACCGCCTCCAAAGCCGCCACATTATTTTGATTTTGTTTATTTTCTTCCATGAAATTATTTTATACTCTTTCTAATTCTATTTCTTTAAAAATTTCCGATTGTTTGACTCTTAGAACCTGATCTCTTAACAAGTGAAGCAGGGCTAAAAACATAACAATCGCCTCCTGTCTTGATTTCTTTGAAATAACCTGGGAAAACTTTGAAATCCCATCTGTAATTCTTTGGGAAAGTTCTGCCACTTTTTCCTCCAGCGTAAATATTTGTCTTTCTATCTTTTCCGTTTCCAGAATAAATGATCCCAGCGAATCAACCAGCGACTGCAGTGAAAGTTTTAAGTCATTTATTGAAATTTTTAAGGGAGGATAGAAAACCGGTTGTATTGAAGAAAACATTTCTCTTGAAAAAGAGGGACTGTTTTCTTTCCACGATTTTTTTAAGACAGCCAACATCGGTTTGATTTGATTGTAAAGCTCCAAGCGTTTCTCCAAATCTTGAATGCTCTCCTCTTCCTCTTCAGAAAGTTCTATCTCGGGCAGTATAGCTTTAGATTTTATCAAAATCAATTGAGAAGCCACCACTAAAAAATCAGCTATTATTCTTGAAAGAGAGTCATTTTTATTTTCTTGATTTGCCTGCGTTAGGTCTTTAAGATATGTCAAAAAATCAGCCGTCACTTCGGCTAAACTGATTCTGGTTATATCCATTTTTTTCCCCTCAATAAGTTCCAAAAGCTTGTCCAGGGGCCCAGAGAACTCAACCGACTTCATTTCAAACATACTAATTAATTATATAGCCAAAAACACTAAATTCCAAGGTTTTTAGAACTTTATTATGGGTACTTGACAAATAAAACAAAAGGAGTATAATACAGGCATAAAAATGTAGCACGGAAACCCTTCCGGACCAAGAAGAAAAAACGGTCAAAAAGGGGGCCTCTGTCACTAGGTGAGCTGACAACTCAGTTGCGCGCGCAGCTGAGGGAGGTCAAAACTGTGGGGTTGCGCCATCTCACCAAAGATCCGAGTAAATCCGGCAAGCTCGGTGAAAGCACGCAAACAGTTTGAGTGTCCACCGCTGATCTCAAACTGGCCCAATAATAAGTGGAAGGAAAAGGACTTCTCGGGAGGTGCACCAAACGAGATAGTGAGTCCGGAAACTCACAAAAATCCAATTCCGAATTTGTACTCATGTTTTGCCTCCTTTAGGAGGCGCCTCTACCCTGCGCGAGCTAAGCTCGCCGGCGAGAACGGTGTGGGAACCGTTCTTAGAAAGTACCGAACAGGAAGAGGAGCAGCACCCCAAAAAACCTTAGCAAAAAGTGACCACGCGTCACGTCTCGGCAGATTCGAGCTCTCGTATCACCCGGAGAGTATATCGGGCGAGCGAACTCGACAGCACCGAGTGAGCTAAGGTCGCACCACCTGTTCCACCCCGCCAGGACTTCCTCGGAAGACACCGGCGGGCTTTTTTTATTTCATAGCTCTTTACTTTATACTTTATACTTTATACTTTATACTTATTGATATGTTAGCTATTTATAGAAAATACCGACCAAAAAAACTTGCTGATATTTACGGTCAGGAAAATACGGTTACCATACTTCAAAATTCAGTTAAGGAAGGTAAAATTTCTCATGCCTATCTTTTCTACGGTTCAAGAGGAACCGGCAAAACAACTATCGCCAGAATCTTTTCCAAAATAATTAACTGCCAGAAAAGACAAGAGGACGAAAACTTTGCCAAGCAAGGAGAGCCCTGTGGAGAATGTCACGCCTGTTTACAAGTTGAAGAAGGCAGAGCTTTGGATGTCGTTGAAATTGACGCCGCTTCCAACCGAGGAATAGATGAAATAAGAAATCTCAAAGAAAACATAAAAACACTCCCCTCTTATCTTAAATACAAAATCTTTATCATAGATGAAGTTCACATGCTCACTCCACAGGCATTTAACGCTCTTTTAAAAACTTTAGAAGAACCGCCAGCCCATGCCGTTTTTATATTAGCCACCACCGAATACGACAAGCTCCCTCCCACTATTGTTTCCCGAACCCAGAGATTTCATTTTAGAAAGCTGACACTACAGGAGATTATAAAAAAACTTTCATTTATCGCCAAAGAAGAAAAAGTAGAATACGAAAAAGAAGCTTTGGAAATGATTGCCTTTTTAGCTGAAGGAAGTTTAAGAGATGCCGAATCTCTTTTTGACCAGATTGTTTCCATGAAGGGCAAGAATATTACCGTTGAATACGTGGAAAGCATCTTGGGAAAAGTTGATTTTCTAAAAACAATAAAAATGGCCGATTTGGTCATAAAAAAGGACTTACAAAAGTCGCTGGAATTTTTATACGAAATAAACAGTCAGGGATACAATCTTTTTCAATTTAACAAAGATCTGACAGAATATTTAAGAAGGGTTCTTTCTTTACATCTTAATCCGGAACTGGAAAAGATATTTGAAAAGGAATTGGCCGAAAGCCAAATAAAAGAAATAAAAAAACATTCGGCTAAAATAGATACGGACGAGCAGATAAAACTTATAAAAGCGCTCATCACCGCCTACTCCCAAATGAAATACAATCCTTTCCCCTTGGTGCCCTTTGAGATAGCTATAATAGAGAATCTAAAATAGAATACCGAATATCGTATACCGTATACCAAATACTATATACAAAAAATTACATATTAAGTACCGGTTATATATAAATCTGGTTGCTGTAGCAAGAAATGATAGATATAAAAATTACACAAAATATTATAAAAATAAATCCTCTCGAAATGAGAGGATTTATTTTTAGGCCTGTTTTGGAATATCTGAAGATTCTTGAGTTTGATGCGTCTGAACTGTTTGAAGGGTTTTAGATTTTGGTTTCCGCATAATAAACCACATTATTAGTCCTATCAGCGCTAATCCCACAATCGCTCCCACAACAGTCAAAGTTGTTTTATTAGACACTGTTCCTGTCAGCAAGTTATCTTTAGATGCGACATTGGATGTTTCTTGATTTTCCGCCGGATTAATAACAATCGGAGAAAGATTTACATCGGAAGCAACGGACGAATCGGCAGACGGAGCTAAGCTTAAAGTTTCAAGAGTATAATCAATAGTTACCAAGCTATTTTTTATAATCACCAAACTTTGGTCAACAATCGGTTTTTTCTCTTCTGAGATCAACTGAGAGTCAAGACGAGCTTTTACCTGATTTAAGGTAATTTCCAAAGCATCCAATCCATCTTTAAGAATTTGAGAAAGCTCTGGAGTTAAAACCTCTTCCTGACTTACAACTGTTACTACTCCGTCAGTAGATTCGGCTTTAGCTACGCCGGATACTAAGATTACTCCCAAGACCAAAAAAGCCGTAAGAAAAGCTATTTTTTTCATATTTTTGCATTAAAACTCTATTAAATCTGATTTGCAGAGTCGCTATTTACCCCCACACCAATTCTGCCAACACGCACTTGACGATAATAAGCAAAATTGGTGTGGGGGTGTATCTGTCAAAGAGCTGTAAAAAGAGCCCTTATCGCTCTCTTTTAGTACTGATTAGGGTATACAATAAACAAAAGAAAAAAGGAAGAGCTGATAAAAAGCGCAGAGAGGATGGTGTAAAAAGAATAGTATGGCTAAAAAAACAAAACAAGAACAAGAAAAGCCACAACAAGAAACATGAACAGAAATCCTAATGTATAAAAAACAAGTTTAACCGCCTCTTTCTTAAATCCGTCCAGATACCACAAAATCGGTTTTCCAAGAATAATTATTCCCATCAAGGCCGCTGAGAATACGAATAAAATCAAAAATGACATCGGAACCAAAACAGTTTTTGGATCTCCCTCACCAAATAATTTTTCTATGTTGGTCATTACTGTGGCGACTAATCCTATATACAAAACCGCCAGCACCGCGCTCACTAAAGCATTTTTTATTATTTTCATATATTAAAAATTCAATACATTACTATAACTTGAAAACAGCTGAGGTATCACAAACAAAAGTCCAATCAAAGGCAAGACAAACAAGACAACACCTATTATCAGTGTCCAAAGAAATATTTTATTTAATCTGCTTATTGAACGCTGAAGTTTATCTATTTTCTGTTCAAGTGTTTCTGTTATTTTTGGGTCCAATTGGTCCATAGGGATATTGTACACTGATAGTATATAATAAAACAAATGCAGTTAAAGCACCTACATAAAAGATTTGACCGACTACAGGTTCTACACGGCCATTCTAATCTCAATTCCGTATACGGAGCCGGGTGTATTAGAAGTCCCCAGATTATGCTTATTTTTATGAATCCCACGGCAAGGAACATATCCGCCGATAAAAATTGGAAAGGGTTGAGAGCTCCGTGGCTGGGAACAAAAAATATATGGAAGCTTTTATATAAATTAGAGTTTATTTCCAAAAGCAGTTTTGACAAAACGCAAAAGATCAAGTTTGGTGACTGGACTTATGACTTTTCAAAAAATATCTATCAAGAAATTAACGAAAACAAAGTTTATATAACCAATTTAGCAAAGTGCACCCAAATAGACGCTCATTCCCTTAATGATAGAATTTTTAGAGAATATCTGGATTTGATGTTCCGAGAAATTTTGTCGGTCAATCCCAAAAAAATTATAACCTTTGGGAATCAAGTAAGTTCGATTCTTTTGGATAAAAAAATAAAAGTAAGCAATTATAAAAATAAAGAAGGTGAAACTTTAAATGTCAGAAACAAAAAGTTTTTAGTTTATCCAACCTACTATCCTGTCGGTCAGGGAATGAGGAATATGAATTTGGCGGTAGAGAGAATTAATAAGGTATTAAGATACTAAAATCTATAAAAGAGGCAAAGAAGACATTGTAAGAATAGTTGATTTTTTATTCAATAAATTAAGAAAGTTGCTTTGATGTTTGTGTCAAACGAAGATCATCATAAGTGAGCCATATATTATTATATTTCTTACCAATTATATATTTTCTGGACAGAGGAACGAACCAGTGAGCCAAATGAACTTCAATACCGTTACTGTTTACTTTTTGGACAACACGCTCTTTCCACTGCCATATAAACAATTGAACAATATCAGCAATGCCTTTTGAGTTGTTTAAAAAGTGATTTAAGAAAACTATGGGACGATTAAAAACATATACATAATTCTCTCCGAGTTTTGCGCGCAATCTTTTTAAATAATTCAAGTTATATGCAGCCATCCATATTTGATGAGCTGGATATTTGTTAATAACTTTCAATAAGTCATCACTTGTAATATAACCGCTTTTTATATCCAAATACACAATAATGTTTTGGGGAATAGCTTCCAATATCTCATCAAGAGTATTTATCTGTCCAAGCAATTTAACTATAAAATTGAACCGAAAGAGAAAGAGGATTTGAGAAAATATTATACCGAATGGCAAAGAACCATGGTGACAAAAAAGAATATTGTCTCTGCTTTTTCTAACATCAATTTCAAATATGTCAGGATTGTATTTTGTACTATTTCTAATAGCTTGAATGGAATTTGGTCTCCCATGAGACAATCCCCCCATATGCGCCATAACAAGAGGCATTTTTCTGCCGTTAATAGATTTGATTAGTATGCTTCTCATATGTTTTATAATTGTTTATCTTTCTCAAGATCTTTATTTCTGCGACTCTCCACGATAAAAGCGATTATTATCCAGATAAAAATTAAGGTTATAAGAGCGTAGGGACTATCGGCCGCTCTTTTTAGAGGTTCTTTTACTGAATAAAGCAGGTACCCCAGAGCAAGACCGTAAAGAGTCATAAAAATAGGAACAAATACTATTTTTAGTAAATTTTCCTTTTTTATTCCCAAGTTTAAAAAATAAAAAGCCAGAGAATTGGGGTGTAGCATAGAAGCGACTAAACCTTTAGATACAATTTGTTTGTTGACTGTCAACGAACTACTATTTGGTTTATTTTTGGTTAAGCTTTTTCCAATAAGATAATTAATCAGAGAAGTTATGGTTAGCGCGCAAGCTACGACCAAACTTATGGAAAGCAAGGACAGAAACGAACCGTTGGACAAAATAACCGTCAAAGCAACTATAAAAGAACCAGGGAAATAAAGCCCAAGATAAACTACTCCCTCAAGAAACGAAGCAATAAAAAGACCTACCAATCCGTAAGATTCATACAACCCCTCAAGAAAGGTAAGGGCATTGGCTGGGCTGGGAATAATACCAAGTTTCCAAAACAAAAGAACAACCAAATAAAATATTAAAGCGGATAATGGAAGTTTGGGGATTCTATTAAATATCTTATTCAGCATAACAATGGACTATAATAACCCGTTTCATAAATTTTTATATGTAATTTACTTAAACTCATTGATAATCTCGTCGGTTTTTCGTACACGCCCTATTCTTGGAAAAATATACTTTATTGTTGCTTCGTGTTCTTCTTTTGATTTTCCTGATGCCATAGCGTCTTCTACAAAAATTTGCTGATAGCCATACTCATAGGCAAATCTAGCCGTGCTTTCTACTCCGATATTAGTTGAAATGCCACAAAGCACAATGGTTTCAATTTTACGTCTTCTTAGCTGAAGATCCAGCTCTGTGTTATAAAAAGCACCCCATTGCCTTTTAGTTATTACAAAATCGTCTTCTTTTGGAACGAGCTCCGAAACAATGTCCGCCCAATCAGGATCTTTTTTATTTTCCGTTCCAGTCGGACTGTCAGTAATTGGCTTTAAGCCATCCTTCATATCTGGAGATGCAGTAACCCGAATCAAAAATACAGGCATAGAATTTTCTCTGAATACGTCGGCTAATTTAGTGGCATTTGAGACAACAACGGAAGATTTACGTGGATAAGTTTGTCGGTTTATTATTCCTTTTTGAAGATCAATAATAACTAACGCAGTTTTGTTTTTATCAAATAATTTGTTCATATTTTTATATACTTCATTTTATAAGCTCTTTCAATAATTCAGGAAATTTGTCGGTTTTCATACTACTTGATATAAAGTGCCCCATATTTTTGAATTTTTTAAAATTGGCGCCTTTTAGCTTGGTTCTTAATATATCAATGCTTTTCTGTATCTCTTTAAAATCATTATTGGATTCAAAAATGATCAGCTTTTTGGTTCTTTTCGCTAAATTTGGGTCTATTTTAAAATCAAAAAAATTGGTTTTTAAATAATGATTTGGGTCTATCCAAGGAGCTACTAAAACTACATTTCCAACTTTTACTTTGTTTTCACTTAGCCATCTTACCAAAAATCCCCCGCCACAGCTGTGACCTATAAGCATGGTGTTTTCATCAATTTTGAATTGCTCAAAAACAGAACACCATTTTTCGTAAACAGGTTTGTAGGGTTCCGGAAATTCAGGAGTTTGAGCAAGAATACCTTTCAAATTGAGTTCTTTTTGTATCCAGGACAACCAGTGTTTATTGGACTGACTTGGTTTCTTGCGTGTAAAATATTCTTTTTTAGTCGGACTCCCGTGAATGATTACGGCTGTTTTCATGATTATTTTTGATTATTTTTACGGATGACAGAAATCCACTTTTTTTGATTTTTCAAACATTTCTTCAGCGACAGTTTTTCGGATACTTTCCACTTTCCGCCATATATCTTTTCTGCTGATTTAATAGCGTCCTTTATATTCTTACTGTTGGATATAAGAATACTCTTCTTGTTTGGAAAAAACTGCCAAACGGATGGGTCTATAACAAAAACCCCGTTTTTATCATGTAAAGCCAATATATCATGAGATTGTTTCTTACCAAAAACTCTGTCCCCTTTTAACACATATACAGTAACTCCACTTTGTGATTTTAGAATAAAACACCCCACTAATCTAGTCAGTTCACTACAATTATCTTTTGCCAAGCTAGACAAAGAATTCTTTGTCTTAGTTGAATTTCTTAATATCTTTTTAGCGAATTCTTGGATTTTATTTAAATTCATCAAATTTATAAAATATCTGAAGCTTTTTTATTGTCTTTCTCCCACAACCATTCAATATCAATTTGTTTTTTCCTAATAGCCTCGCCTCGATATAAATTCATAAATAAATTCTCTATATCTAATTTAATCTCCTTCGCATTAACGAAATTTGTTGATGACTCGTCAACCACAGAAGTAAGCTTATTATAAAAATCAATTAAATTTTCAAAATATTTATTTTGATTAACAACCGAAGGAATTATTAAGTTTTTTGTATTATTTATATCAGCATCTCTATGTGCAAAAAGTTTATTCCTTAAATTCCGTAAAGCGGCTACCACACTCTCATTGTTATTAATAAAATCTTCTGTATCTTCCTTGTTTATTTTATAAAGTGAATAAGAATCATCTCTGTGGTCAAATGGATGTAGTGACATAATCACAAAATCAACTAAAAAGGCACGCTCTGCTGTCGCAAAAAATCCCGGATGGTAATTTTGTATTTCAAGATATCTTTTTGCCATATCATCAGAAACCACTTTATTAGATTTAGAATACGACAACATTTTCCAAGCATTATATGAAGAAATAGCCTCATAAATATTAGATCGGAAATAGTCTGTTATTTCTTTATGTGATAGTTCTTTACTCATAAATCTTTATCTACTAACATTGGACCTCCACAAGCTCTATAATAGTCATTTTAGAATCCACCACCCAAATATCTAATCAAAACAAGGGCGGATCGCTCCTCTCCGATTGTTCCGTTTAGACACATCTCTTTCACTTTGTCGCGAGAAACGTATTCAACCTCTATATCTTCGCCATCCTCCAACTGTCTGGATGTTTCACTAAAGTCGTTTACAACAAAATAAAACAAATCCCAAACCACAGTTGCTCCGCAAACCGACTTATGTATAAATGAAATATCTTTTATTTCAATTCCGGTTTCTTCTCGCGCTTCCTTTATGGCCGCCTTTTTTGCCATTTCGCCAATATCCACACCCGATTGAAGAGCCAAATTGTATTCTTCCAAAGAGTCGTACACTTTCCCTCCCGGGAGACGGTAGTCATATCCTTCTACTTCATGTCTAAATTCTTTTGACAAGAGAATTTTGTCCTCCTTTGGGATAATCAGACGTGTCCCGGGAGAACGGCGCGCAAATTCAAAAGTTTTAACTTTCCCGTTTTGCTCAACTTCTTTTTGAACAACTTCTATTATTTTCCCCTGGTGAGTTATTTTTTCCATTTTTATTTTTGACTCTGTTTTAAGATATGACAAAATTCTTATATTTCAATCATAACCGAAATCGGCAAATGATCAGATCCTTTAGGATTTTCGATTTTGAATGAGTGTGATTGGATATCTTTGCTAACAAAGATATAATCCAAACAATATTTTAAGTCCCCCACCTTACACACAGGGCAACCCTTCTCATCCAAACTCCAGGTCGGATTTGAATCATCAGCAACATTTTTTAAAACACTGTTCATACTTTTTATTGCATCGCTTTCTGGTGTGGCGTTAAAGTCGCCCATAACAACAGTATTTTTATCAGGAAGAATTTTGATAAGATTTTCGGCTTGAAGAGCTTGTATCTCTGATGGATTTTGATGAGTATGGAGCAAGTGAACGTTGAAAACATTGAGTTCTTTATCTCCTATTTTGAAATCTGCCTCTATGGCAATCCTACTATCCACTTCAGACAAAATATGGGTTTCGCTTTTTAAGATATCAAACTTGCTAAAAATAGCGTTCCCTACAGGTTCTTTTTTATAACCTTTGTTTTGTATATCTACAATTGGAGAAAATACATATTGATAACCAAGTTTTGTTAGATAGCCGATAACATCCCTATTTTTATCCTCTGGAGATACTTCCTGCAGACCGATAATATCGGCATTGGAAGAATTCAAAAACTCGGCAACTTGCTCAAATTGACAATCCCACCATATATTCCAAGAAAGAATTTTTATTTGCATAATTTATTTTTGATTTGAATTTTGAGGCGGTCCCCATTGCCATTTGGGTTTTTCTCCGGTTTTGTAGCAAATCCACATCACTACCGCTACAGATAAAACAATTTTTACAAAAAACAATATTAACTGGCCGTCTGTGGGAGTTATATTGGACTCCATATCCATTCCGCTCAATACAATAAAAAGAATAAAAGCCAATATAACAACCCATCCCTGCCATCTAACCGGCACCCATCCCCATCCATACAGTTTTCTCTTAAACCAATATTTATTAGGATTATCTTTCAGATAATTAATGTAGTTTTTTATGAAACTCATAAGTTTATTATATCACTTTGGCAATAATTCTGAACCGGTGTCTTTAGTCAGATCGTTTATTGTTTTTTCTATTTCTTCACACCAATTATGTCCTCCATTAATTTCTATAATTCTAATTTCCCTGGCACTCAGAAATTTTATAGTCTTATCATTACAGAAAAATCTATCGTTTCTTCCTCTAATTATCAATAACCGCCCTTTTATGCTGTCCAACGTTTTTGAAAAATCTACATTAAGTAATTTTACACAGACAATTAACGCGGAAATAAACTTGATCGGATTTCTGGTAAATTTTTGTCTTTCAAAAAATAGACCCTCGGTTACAATAAACTTCAGCCAGTTAACAAACCAAATTAGAATGCTTTTTTTTGGAAGAGGAGGATTTATTAAAATTATTTTTCCTTTGATACTTTCAACTTGTTGCAATACAGCTAAACTTCCCAAACTCAAACCAATAACATAATCAGCTAGTACAGATTCATCATCTAGTTTTCCTATGCGCACATCAAAATCATTGTGAGCTTTGTATAATCTAAGAGTTCTCATCCACCCTGGTAATAATAAAACCTTTTTCATATTTAATTCTTATTATATCACTTTGTTAACCCTCATAAATTTTTATAAAAATGTCAGGGGGTGAACATTTCGTTGTTGTAGTCTACCCGCTAACGCGGGATACGGCCAAGGATAATCATTTTTTTATAGAATTTATTAATTTAATTTTTTCGCTTCTGCGCCATGTTTTTATTTCGGCTTCCCTTTTTCTTGCCTGAGCCAGAGTCCTGAATTTTTGAGAATATTTTAACGTGACCGGCCTTCTGATTTTAGTATAATGCGCTCCCTGCTTTGACTCGTTGTGTTGTTTTAATCTCTTCTCAAGGTCATTGGTACATCCTACGTAAAGAGATTTATCGGAGCATTTGAGAATATAAACAAAGAACATAACGAATCTTTTAATTATTTTCTCTTGATCACAATACCATTTGCGATTTTCATCTGGCTCCATTTTCCCGGAAGTTGCGTTTCAACCGAAGAGTTTGGCGGAAATATGAAGTTATATTTACCAAAAAGTTTCTGATAATCCTTAAACGGTCTGCAATAGTTCACAATAGGTCGTTCCGTCATTTTAAAAGTGATATTACGTTTAGAATGCACAATTCCCAGTATAAGTAGACCCTTTCTTTTTATGACCCTACTCATTTCTTTGATTACTGGTTCGTGCTGGTCAAAACTACAACAAGTCAAAAGACAGTCACAGATTATAATATCAAAATAATTATCCAAAAACGGAGTTTTTTGCGCGGGAGTTATGATGGGCAAACAATCAATATTATGTCTAACACTTTCCAAAAGAGCATCGGGTAATACGTCCAGAACCGCAAGATTAATATTTAAATTTTTATTAAAACTTTTCAAAAAATTCGCCGTGTCTCTAGGATTAGCCCAATGTGAACAACCCATAATCAAACAGTTTATTTTTTCTCTATTTCCTAAATAAGCAGAAATTCTTTTTCTGTTGGTCTTGCTTTTTGCAATATCCTTTAAAAAACCTATTAGAGCTCTTGATCTATTAGTTTTATAAAAACCAAAGAATTTTTTTCTCCCCTCTGTGGTCATGCGGTCAGGACCAATTTTTTTTAAACTCTGCTTTTTTGTTTTGATGTTTTTCATATTTAATTAAACGCTGGCGATTCTCCGTTTAGAATTTTAAATCCTTTTTGTATAGATTGCATTTCCGGGTCATCGGATTTCTTATTCTCTGTATAAACTTTATCCAATTCGTTCTCTCCAACCCAATCAAAACAAGAATGGTCCTCCGGATGAATCTTGATATTTTCTATTGGATCGGAAAACTCAGCAAAATAAATAACTTCAATAGAATGAGATTTTTTGATGTCGTTATTATATGTAAAGACAGCAAATGGATCACCAACTCTTACTTTCATATTAAATTCCTCCATTATTTCACGCTTAAGACCGTCAACAATATCTTCTCTGTAGTTAATGTGACCACCAGGCAGTTCATATACATCCGGCAAAAACTTTTTTGTCGTTGCTCTTTTTGGTAAAAAAACTTTTTCAATTCCATTAAATTTTTGATGGATAAAAGCACAAGCAGTTATAACCTGCTGTCCATCAGCTAAAGTTTCACTATCATGTGATATTTTATTTGTCATAATTACGGTGTATTCCAGTTTAGGACTAGAATACGTAAGTATTATAAAGCTTTTTTAAATACATTCCAACAAAAACCCCGACGCGTCTTGGTTAATAATTTATTTATAGATAACAACCAAATTTTTGGTTTCTTTTAAATATAATTTTGGATAATATTTATCGTACGTTTTTTTGTCAGTGATAAATATAGATTTATCCGCATCATAAATTATCTTTCCTTCTAAAGACTCCGCTTCTCCTTGTTTTTCGCGATGTGGCGTTGAATGATCAAATATAACTTCCTTCACCCTATTAATTCTTTCCCTAGGATAATTATTCTCACTTAGAAATTTCTCTGCAACTTTTGCGCTTGCATCAACATGTGTATCATATGACCGATAATCTATATCATGAAAAATTACTGCTAACTTAAGAGTTTCATAATCAATGTCATCAAAATTCTGAGCAATCAAAAGAGCCCTTTCCATTACATTCTGAATATGTCTCCACTGATGAATTGGGTCGTTTGCTAAATATCTTTCTTTAGCAAACAATTCGGCCTTATCTACAATGTTCATATTGCTGGGAGACAGGGATTCGAACCCCGATTCACGGCTTCAAAGGCCGCTGTCCTACCATTAGACGATCTCCCAATTAGTTACCTTTCAAAATTTACATCAAAACCCGATAAATATCAACAAAACACCCGTTTAGAGCGTCTTGTTTTGTTGCTTATTACTTATTACTTTTCCCTTTTCTCTTATCTCTTTCCTCTACCAATTACAACGAATTTATATCCTTATCCACCGCCTGAAATTCTACGTTCAAATCTCCCAAATCAATACTCTGTAAATCACCATTTATAGAAGTTAAAGAATCAGGAGAGGTGTTCTGACTCTGTTCCGAAGGAAGAAGTGATTGGTTGTTAAAGTCATAGGTCTTTATCCTTTCTCCAAAGAAAAACCAGCAAAAAACAAGAATCGCAATTACAGCAACAACTACATAAACCCATGACTTTGATTTTTCTCCCGATGACATATTTTCCATATTAGGAGTTTGATTTTGCATCTGTTCCATATTTTTATTTGAGTTGATTAATTTTAATTTGTTGATGTAGCTGTTGAAGTTGCAGTTGCGTCATCATCATCGTCATCATCCAAATCATTTATTCCCTGAACTTGTCCAAGAGTGGTGGCTGATTTATGGACAGCGTCACGAGCTTTTTCCACCGCCTCTTTAACAACTTTTAAGTCGTTGTAAAGTTTCTCTCTGGCAGTTTTCAAATCCTGACCCAAGCTGTTTTCGGTAGTTAAAGTAACTACGTAAGTATTTCCCGCTTGTTTTTCTATGGCTGTTCGGGCAGAAGCTATAACATTTTCTGCTTCAGTAATTGCGGTTCTAACTAAAGTCACATCAAGACCAGCACTTTGAGCCCTGTCAGTTCTTGATTCAATGTTAGCCAAAATCTTTTCCAACCTATCAACAACTGAGGCAAAATGATCGGAACGATTTTTGTTTATTTTGTCCAAATTATCATCAACTCTTTGGGCTACTTCTTTTTTCTTTTCATCTTTAAATCCTTCAAGCTTATTTTTAAACTCTTCTCGGCGTTGCTCTATTAAATCTTTTATTTCTTCCCTCTTCTGTTCAACCATTTGTTTAAAGGCCTCTCTTCTGTTTTCAAAACTTTCCTTAAGAGCTTCTCTCTTTTCTTCAATAAACTGTTTAGCGTCTTCTCTATTATCCTTTAATACTTTCGTCATCTGCTCTCTTTGATCTTTTATCTCTTCAATTGTAGCGGTAGCAGTTTTAAGAAATTTCTCTCTAAACTGTTCTTTTAACTCCTTGTTTTGTTCAATAGAGTTTTTGAGAGTATTTTTAATTTCCTCCCTGTTTTGCTCCCGCAACTTATTTGTATCGTCATTAAAATCTTCCCTTTCTTCTTTTATATCCTGCTTTATGCCCCAAATAGCCGGATTGGTACCGGTAGAATTTTGGGCAAAAGCCAAAGTTCCCATCAAAAGACCCGCTAAAACTAATGATAATACTGATAATTTTCTCATACTTGTTTATTTATTATTGATAATTGATTTATACAGACGACTCTGTATAATCACTACATTAGATTAGACGTATTGTAACAGAAAAGGTCGCGGTTTGTAATAGCAAATAAAAATATGGTTTTAGGATTGATATTAGTTATCATCGGAGCTGTATTCCTTTTGGAAACATTGGGAATAGTGGCCGGAAGCGTTTGGGGGTTTATTTGGCCCATAGCTTTGATAGTTGTTGGAATTAGTTTGTGCTTCAAACATAAGTGTAAAAGTGGTTGGGGTTGCTCATGGTGCGGATGTAAAAGCTGTAAGAGTTGGAAAGATTGCAAAGATTGCCCAGAGTGTAAAGTAGACAAAAAAGAAGAGGAAAAGATGTAATCAAAAAATCCGTCCCGATAGAATTGTCGGGACGGGATTTTTTTATAATAAACTAACTGGCTCCACCGCCACCGCCTCCTCCACCACCACCTGCGCCTCCGCCTCCAAATCCACCACTTCCTCCTCCAGTTGCGCCAACATTAAAAGCAGACGACAAAGACGAAGAAAGTCCAACCGCTATGGACGGATTAATATACCCGCCTGAAAGTTGCTGGTCTTGAATAAATAAAGATGAAAAATGATTAGTCCACTTGCTTTCTATTCCAAAAACAACCGCGTAAGGAAAAAATGTCTGGAACATTTCCGGAGTTAGATCCTGTATTCTTCTTCCCTCAACCGTTTCCAAAAAATATTTAAAACCCAAGAGATGTTCTTTTAAAATATTCCCCTCGTGAGAAAGCCGGGTTTCGTATTTTATAAAAGAACGCAATGAATAAATGGCGGCAAAACCATAAGCCCAAAACATTACCATCTGATGAGAATATTCCACTCCGCCCACAAAGACAGAAAAGAACGAACCAAATATGAATATTCCGGTAGCTAATATATAAGAAAGAAAAACTCTGACTTTCCACCTGTATTCCTTGGATGGAGAAGCCGTGTATATTCCGCTTATTTTTTCCAACTCTTCTCCAACTTCTTTTTTAAATTCCAAAATTCCGCTATACATTTTTCTAAACTTTGCGGATTCTGAAAAAGGAATACCCCATCCAAACATTAAACTGTTATTTTCAGAGAAAATCGTATCAAGAAGTTTCTTTTCATAATGGTTTAAATGTAGATCATTTTGATAGTCCTTAATTAAAATCATTTTAAATGACTTACGCGTCTTAGAAAAATTCTTTCCAAAAGAGAAAAATATTTTAGCCAAAGAAATAACAATTATAATGGCAAAGAAGGGCCACAGTCCAAAAAAAACACTTCCGGCGTCAGAAAGCAAAACAGATACGAGAAAGGATGCTAAAACAGCAAGAGGAATAATCCCCACAAATATCTTGAGAAGAAGCATCTTTGATTTTTTTACGGGCATTTCTTCAATCTCTATATATTTCCTGACAATCAAATCCACAATAGTAGCAGATATTCCTTTGGGTCCAACCGATTCTTTTATCACAAACTCGGCCATGGCCGGCTTAATGCCTTTTGGCGGTTCATATTGCGGAATTATAACTCCTTTGCCCTTTTTAAATTTCTCCTGAAAAAGCCAATAGAAAAATCCGATGATAAGACAAATAATTGAGATAGCTATGGACGCAAATATTCCCCAAAGATCTCCTAAAGACGCCTTGGGTCTAAAAATTTCAACAACAATCCCCTTTGGAAATTTAACATCAACAGTTAAGAATTCCTTTGAAGAAAAATTGGAGGCCTTTGACACGAGAGTATTACTATTTTGATTTAGTGTAAAATCTCCGTTTTTGCCAAAAGACCTGTAATATAATGCCTGATAATTTTGGTCCAAAGTATGCCCGGGGAAATAAACAGAGACATCCACCTGATCTATCGGAACGTTATAAGCACTGTCAGAAAAAATATCCAAATAAAGACGATCATAATTATCATAAAAAGAAACTGAATCCGCAATTTTATATCTTATAATCCAATCGTGGTCAGTATCGGAGAGATTATAGTACCACTCAATATTTTGATAAACTCCTTCGTCTCCACTAGATTTATAATGAGTAAATTTCCCCCAGCTGGATGAATCCTCGGGGCTGAGTTTTGAATATGAATATTCTAGCGCCTTTCCAGTAGTTCCATCTACAATAGAAACGTCACTCACTTCGCCAATCCCGTCTAAGTTGATACTTCTCCATCCTTTATGAAAATTCCCTTGATAACTGAACGTTTGTTTTTCCGTTACATTAACGCTTGAGTCGGAATTAACAAACAAAGAAACGTCTATTAATTTGTAATAGTAATATTTTAAAGAATCAGCCCCTTGAGCATAGGCAAAATTTCCGACAGAAAAAAGAATAAACGCCCCAAAAAGAAAAATTAATGTTCTTTTTAAAATACTCATAAATTTACCTCCTTTTGTGATGCAACCTCTTTGAACCTTGGGTAATAGCAAAAACTGTCAGTACCATTATGTAGACGGAAATTACATCGGAAGAAATTTGATAATTCTTCCCTAAAGCCCAAGAAGCGATAACTAGGCCAAAAACGACAATGCTCCAAGCTATGACAAATAATTCCCCAGGATGCTGTTTTGATTTATAAACGTTATACCATCTATCAAATTCCTTGGTACCAACAAAAATGCTTAAAATCGCTCCATAGATAATGGAAAATGGAGTAAGAAGATATTCAAATTTACCGGTGTATAAAAAATCACAGACAACTAAAATTATGAAAACAACTGTCCAAATATGAGTAAGATACCTCCAAAAAATGTCTGAAAAAAATGGACTGTTTTTATCACTGTTATTGTTCATAATTTTTACTATTTAACAAATATATCATGAAAATTACTTTCCCTAAACCCAGAAGGAGTAATTCTAATAAAGGACGCTTTTTTCTGAAAAGTTTTTATGTCTTTGGCGCCAGCATAGCTTAGGCCCGACCTGATGCCTCCGATCGTTTTTTTAATAACATCAACAACACTTCCTTTATAAGGAACTGCTCCCGAAACTCCTTCGGCAATAATTTCATTTTTATTATTCTTTTTATCGAACCTGGAAAGGTTGGCTTGTAAAGAAGCCATTCCTCTATAAACTTTAAATTTCTTTCCCTGATAGGTAATTAACTTGCCGGGCGCTTCGTCGGTCCCAGCTAAAATATTTCCGGTCATTATCGCACAAGCCCCAGCTGCCAAGGCCTTAACAATATCACCGGAATTTTTTATTCCTCCATCAGAAATTAGACCCACTCCCGTTTTTTTAGAAGCGCTAAGACAATCCAAAATAGCCGAAATTTGAGGAACTCCAAATCCGGTAACTATGCGAGTAGTACATATGGAACCGGCTCCAATTCCAACTCTAACAGCGTCAGCTCCAGCTCTAGCTAAATCCAAAAATCCTTTTCCTGTTGCCACGGTTCCGGCAATAATAAAAGTTTTAGGAAACATTTTTCTCAACAATTTCGTTTTTTCAAGTCCATATTTGGAATGCCCATGAGCTATATCTAAAACCAAAAGGTCAACTCCAGCGTTGACCAATGCCTTAGCTCTTTCCATTTCTCCATTTTTAACTCCTACCGCCGCTCCGACTCTAACACCAGCGGATTTAGATTTTTTGACTTCAACTACTTGTTTTTCGGTTGTGATAAAACGATGAATTATTCCTATCCCGCCCATTTTCCCTAAAGCAATTGCCATCTTACTTTCGGTAACAGTATCCATCGCAGCCGAAAAAATAGGAATATCTAAAATAAATTTTCTTTTTAAAGAAAGATTGGTTTGTAACAAAACCTCTTTTCTGGAAACAATTTCAGAATAAATCGGAACCAGCAGAACATCATCAAAACTTAGAGTTTCTTGAAATTTTTTAAACATAAGCAACTTGTTAAAAGTATCAAAAAACCCTTAATAAATCAATCAAAAATCCCCCCGTTAAGGAGAGATTCTTGATATGTTTAGATAAGCTATAAGCCGGATTCTGTGTCCCGACGTTACGTCGGGATAGTGATTATTTGTCTGGACCTTCAATTACTCTCAGGTTCAAGCGACTCACCCGCCCTGGGCGGATACGGTCTTGCACCCCGCAAGGATTTAGCTCCGACGATCCTTGCGGATGTCGGAGTCCCTAACCCGAAATAGGCGTCGGGACCGTTTCACCCCTAATGTTTCCATTAGGACTCGTCTCTGTTCGCACCTCTTATCTTGCGATAGTTCGCTGTTAGCGAATACGTTTACTCCGACGTTACGTCGGAGATGGGAGTCCGGACTTTCCTCCCCAACAAATGTCAGGGCAATCACTCACTTATCTTTTAAGATAATACAACTCAACATCGAAAAAGTCAAAGCTAAAATTAAAATAATTTAGAGGCACCCGCTTTATCCAATTCTTCGTTAACTAATCTATCGGCCACTTTATTTTCCTCCCGTGGAATATAAACAAAATCCACCTTCTCAAATTCCTGCTTTAAATTCCAAATTTCTATAAAATATTTCCATAGGCCTTTTTCTTTCAACTTAAACTCTCCGCTCAACTGGTTGACTATGAGCTGGCTATCGGACCTAATTTCAATATGAGATTTATCGCTTTTTTTCTTCCCAATTAATTGTTTGGATTTTTTTAAAGCAAAAACAATGGCCTGATACTCAGCTTCATTATTAGTGACTTTGCCAAGATGTTGGGAGTATTTTTTGTTTAAATCCTTAAAATAAACCCCCAGAGCCGAAGGCCCGGGGTTCCCCCGAGAACCTCCATCAGTATAAATGATAATTTTATTCATAATAAAATTGTATCTAGTATCTTGTAGCTAGTAGTTGGCATACAATCTTCTCTTATACAAGATACGAGCTACTATATACAAGCTACTGCTTAATAATACGCCAGGGAAGTTTTTTACCTAACCCATTTTTTATCCCGAATCCCGATGCCGATTTATGTCCCCCGCCACCATATTTTTTGGCAATTTTAGAAACATCTGTTTTCCCTCCTTTTTTTGACCTCAAAGAAACAAAAATGTTGTTTCCTTCCGCTCGCCAAATCAGACCGATTGGATATTCATTATTGTGTAAAACATTTCCTATTTCTGAATGTATAAAATGAGGTCCATTAACCGCCATGGCTTTTTTACCGTCAATCAAAACAGGAACAGCTTTTTTTGCAATATCAGTTACGATTCTATTGGTATAATTTAAAATTATCTTACCCTCATTTATATATTTACCTTTTGTTTTTTTATCTTCTAAATCTTTGGCAATTTTACTCCAACTATTAAAATCGCGAGTTTTTAAATCAACCGCCAGCATAATTTCGTAAGAATCTTTTAATTTAAAACTCCATAGATCAATGTCTTCTATGTGTTTCAAAAATATGGGAACTTTTTTGTTTGGATGAAAATATTTCCAAGAGAGAATTGACCCAGAATTATTTCTTCCATAAATACAACCCTTAACACTTTTTATAAATTTCTCCCTACTAAAATGATGGTCAATAACTATAACTTTTTTATTATTACCAATAATCTTCTTCATTAAATTATCTTCATAGCAAAAATCAACTAGATATATTTCCTTATTAATTAAACCCTTGGGTAGATTTTCTTCGTAGCCAACTGGGATATATTGAGCTTTATCGCCAAATTTTTTCCAAGCCGCCCAAGCAGCTCCAAATCCGTCCCAGCAATCTTTATGATATAAAACAACAATATCTTTCATAATAATTATTTAAGCGCTTCCAAAGCCGGTAATTTTTTACCTGCTAGATATTCCAACATTGCCCCTCCACCAGTAGACAGAAACAAGCGCTGACCAACGCCGACTGAACGCTGACTGACGCTGACTGTTTTCCGCGTAGTTCTGCGTGAAGTCCGTGTAAGTCCGCGAGTTGCCTTAAGAAAGGCGACTGTAGTTTCTCCGCCGCCAATAACACAAAAAGCTTTTGATTTTAAAATCGCTCTGGCTATTTCAAATGTTCCTTTGGCAAATTTTTTGTCCTCAAAATATCCTAACGGTCCACCCCAAATAATAGTCCCTGCTTTTTCTATTATTTTTTTATATTCTTCAATGGTTTTATCCCCTATATCCAATATAGATTTTCCTTTTATCCTAACGTCTTGGGGTAAAATGATTTTTTTTGATTTAAGTAAGGTTTTTGCCATTTTCATCATTTCTTTATCAATTAACGAATCACCAACTGGAATTTCTTTAGCAGCAAAGAAAGTATTGGAAACTCCCCCACCGGTCAAAACATAATCTGCCTTGTTTAAGAAATTTTTTATTACGCCAACTTTGTCCGACAATTTAACTCCCCCTACAATCAGAACAACTGGCTTCCTTTGATTTTTAAGAACTTTGTCTAAATTCTTTATTTCTTCTTCAAACTGCAGGCCAACATAAGAAGGTGTGAATTTTGTTATCGCACATAAAGAAGCGTTTTTTCTGTGACTGGTAGAAAAATCATCATTCACATAAAAATTTCCCAAAGAAGCCAATTCTCTCCCTAGCTTATCGTTATCATCCTTTTCTCCTTTTACTAATCTTATATTTTCAACAATAACTATAGATTTTGAGTGAAGTTTTTTAATCTTTTCACTCATCTTTTTAAAATCAAAAGAGTCATCAAAACTAATCTTTGTTTTTAGTAGTTTTTCAAAAATCTCCACAAATGATCTTAAAGTTTCTTCTCTTTTCACTTTCCTCTTTTCACTTTCCTCTTTCCCCTCTTGAGGTCTACCTCGATGTGAAATTATCACTACTTTGCAGTCGTTTTTTAATAGAAATTTGAGTGTCGGGATAGATTTTATAACTCTCAACGAATTTTTTAACTCACCATCCTTTATATCCAAACCCAACCTTAAAACGCAGGTTTTGTTTCTTATCTTTTCTATTTTGACATTTCTAAGATATTTCATAAACTTATCTAGATGCTTAGTGCGGGATTAGTACAGTGGTAATACACGACCTTCCCAAGGTTGAAGCGCGGGTTCGATTCCCGTATCCCGCTCAAATTATATATCAATCTTTCCATTCTATTTCTCCTTTCTCCCATTTCATATGTGGAGCCAACAGATAAATTTTAATCTCTTTTCTTTTTTCAACTAACCAAGAGACAACGTTTTTTCCTTCTAAATCCAGCCTACCGGCCAATATATCATTTTTTGCCTGATTTTCAATAAAATAATTCTTTATATCATCTTCGGAAACTTTGGTGATTTCAGATAATATCTTTTTGAAGTTTTCACCCTCATACATCTGATTTACTTTCTCATTCACTTTTTGCTGTAATTCAGATTTTTTAAATTCCTGCGCAAGTTTTTTATCAACAATAATTTCGTCAATTAATCCTTGCATTACTGTTAATTTCATTTCTTTTTCAAATTCGGGAGAATCTTTGACTCCGTAAAAATTATTAAAATAGCTAAAATAATTGTAAGCCAAATTATAGCTTTTGTAGTATTGGCGAGATGTGATTATTTTTCCATCAGCTATAGCCAAAGGATAAATTCCAAATCCGATAATTAAAATAAAAACGAACGCAACAAGAGCCATTATTAACAAAATAATGGTCAATTTTTTGTACTTGTTTAAAAACAAAATCATATTTAATTTCCCGGAACAACAATAATCATTTTCTCCCCCGTTTTTTTATAATTAAATTTCTCTCTTAAATTCTTTTCTAAATTAGCCGGAAAAGAATAAAAAGCTATATCTCTTTCTATCATCTTGTTTTCATCTTCCAGTTTCACAAAATCTTCACTCACTTGCTTGTATTCCAAAGACAACTTTCTTAATTCTTTAAATATGACAAATAAATTAACCCACAAAAGTAGCAAAAACAAACCAAAAACCGTCAGCCAAACAGCCCTCTTAACACTCATAAGTAAATAATAACAAGACAGCCAATAACTTACAACCAATAATACTAATCCGCTTTAGAAAAAATTTTTAGGCACGGGTATTTTTCTGCTGAAAAATCCCTCTAGCTCAGACCGCCGTCTTCCGCATGGCCTCAAAATCTTTCCTAAAGCTTATTTAAAAAAAGACACAAATAAAAATTATTTTGAAAGAAGTTTCTTGAAGTTTTCTGGAGATATGGTCACTTTGGCCATAGAAAGAAGTTTCTTTTTGCCTCTTTGCTGTTTTTTCCAAAGTTTCATTTTTCTTGTTCTGTCTCCTCCATAAAGATATCCGGTCACATCTTTTCTTAAAGCCGCAATAGTTTCTCTGGCTATAATTCTCCCTCCGACTTTGGCTTGAATAGCTTGGGTAAATTGCTGATGAGGCAATACTTCCTTTAAGCGAACAACCATTTTCCTGGCCGGATATTCTATGTCTTTTTTGGGAAGAATTCTAGAAAGCCCAGGAACTATTTCGTCTGCCACTAAAATATCCATCCTAATTAAATCGCCCTGTTGATAGCCGTCTTCTTCATAACTAAAAGAAGCAAATCCACCTGAAACCGATTTTAACTGGTCGTCAAAATCCGAGATAAGCTCAGCCAAGGGCATTCTGGTTTTAATAATAACTTTTTCTCCCAATTGTTGGGTCTCTATGTATTCCCAACGAAAAGCATCTTTAAGTCCCAAAACTGTTCCCAATATTTTTTGTGATGAAACAATTTCAACTTTTATCATCGGTTCTAATATCTTTTCAAATTCTTCAGGAATATCTTTGGGATTATACGCTATGAAAAATCCATCTTCGTCCAATTTTAGATGAGCTAAGTGTTTGGAAGAAGTTTTTATTTTATAACTGACCGAAGGAAAAGATGTGATTGTTTTTATTCCAAACTCTCTTTCAAGACGCTGAGAAATTATTTCAAAATGAAGCTTTCCCAAAAATCCTCCTTTAAATCCCCTGCCCAACACTTCATTTAAATCCGGCTCAAAAGCAAAAGAAGAGTCGTTAAGCTTTAATCTTTCCAAAGATTTTTTTAAATCATCATATTCATCCGGATTGTCTGGATAGAAAGAAACAAACACCACCGGCTTTGGTTCTTTGTATCCGGGCAAAGCATACGATTCGTGATGCGCGACTTGTGATTTGTGACCTATTACCGTGTCACCGATTTTTATTTTATACGGGTCTCTTATCCCGGTAACCAAATAACCTATCTCTCCCTCTAAAATTCTTTTTGAAGGATTTAGGGTCGGAGAAAAATATCCGACTTCTTTTGTTTTAAATTTTTCTTTAGCAGCCACCAAAACCACATCATCAAACTGATTAAATTCTCCATTAAATACCCTGACACTGGCTATAATTCCTTTGTGGTCGTCATAAAAAGAATCAAATATTAATGCCCTTCCAAAATTGGAAATTGGGAATTGGAAATTGGGAATTACAGCTTTTGGAGGTAGGATTCTAAGAATAACTGCTCCCAAAAGCTGTTGAACTCCCTCTCCTGTTCTTCCTGATATTTTATGAATTTGTTCTGGCCCACAACCAATTAGCTCCGCTGTTTCCATTACAACTTTATCTATGTCAGGAATATTTAAATCCACTTTGTTAACCGCGCCAATAATTGTAAGTCCGGCTTTTTTGGCAGCATAAAAATTAGATAACGTTTGTGCTTGTATTCCTTGCATTCCATCAACCAACAAAATTGCCCCCTCAACCGCTTCCAAAGCTCTGGAAACTTCATAACCAAAATCCGGATGCCCGGGAGTGTCTATCAGGTTGAGCACATACTGCTCAACCTGCGCCGACTTACGCTGACTAAACGCTGACTCACGCTGAATTTCTCTGGCTGTATCATACACAACTCTTTTAATATCAATATCTCTAGAATTGAAATTGACTAATAAAGCCAATTTATATTCTGATCCCTTAAGATATGTCCAAACTTGCCTTTTCTCAACATCTCCAATAAAAGGCAAAGATTTTATCTCTAATATAATTTTATTATCAATAACAAAATCTGGTCTGTATACGCCAAGACTTTTATTATCAAGTTCTATATTAATTATTTTTTCTTTTTCAAAAGGTATGTTCTCTTTTGTCAATTCTTCTTCTATGGCCTTTTGGTAAATAACTTCTTTATGACCAAGTCCTATTTTTTTCTTTACGCCAAACAACACTCCTCTTATTTTATAGGTTAAATCTTCATACAATAATTGACTACTCGCATTATCTAATTTCTTATTGTCTGCGTCAGTCGGCGTAGAGTCGGCGTTAGTCAGCGCATAGAGCATGCGGACAGGAGCCATTTTGATAGTTATCCCTCTTTCTCTTTCCAATTCCAATTGATCAAGATATTGGTTCTTCATCTTCCTCTTATCTATAGTTCCTGTAATTTCAAGCAACCTATCAGCCAATGTAGATTTGCCGTGATCTATGTGGGCTATAATACAAAAATTGCGTATATTGTCGCTTAACATACAAAGAAGTATAATTTAAATAGGCATCAAGTTCAATTTATGATAAATTCAAAGATTTTTAAAAAAACATTCAAAATATTTGTTCTCGTCTCGGTTATTTTTTTGTTGATTATTATTTTCAACATATCAAGCAACACGGACCAGCTGATTCAGATTAACCAACACCCTGATAAACAAATAGTTTCTGCCAATAATTCTTCTTGCGCGTACGACGAAAAAGAAGACATCGTAGTTGGTTCTTCCATGAGCGGATTAATAGAGTCGGGAACTAAAATAAAAGTTTTGGAAGGATATTATAAGTGTAATCCAGTCAAAAGAGATGATATTGTCATATACAAATATGCAGGCAATCCTGAACCGCTCATAAAAACAGTAAAAGCCATAGATGGAGATTCTTGGAACTTAAAAAAAATAAACAGCGGATATCAAATAATAGTTAACGAAAAAGTATTGAGAAACCAGCAATCTATTCCTTATGTTTTATCTACTCAAAAATCTGCCATGCTCAAGTTGTATACCAAAGATTATCCCATTATTCCAAAAGACACTTTTTTGATTTTAGGAAACATTCCGGAAGGAAGTTTGGATAGCACCAGATTTGGTTTAATACCCAAAGAAAACATCATAGGCAAGGTTGTCTGGTAAGTTTATCCCCACACTAATAGAATTAGTGTGGGGATTTATCCACAATCTTAGTGAATAAAAATCACCATTGTGATATAATAATCTCATATGAGAATCTACAAACAAAACAAAGGTTTTACTTTAACCGAGGTGCTTATTTATGTGGGTATTTTGGCAATATCTACAGGAATTATTACTGGCATAATGACAACGGTAACAAAAACCCAAGTCGAGCAATCTGCTGAAAATGAGTTATCGGGTCAATTGAATTTTGTGATGAATACCATTCAAAGATTAGTTAAAGAGTCCAGCGTAATAGAAATAGGAGCGGGAGCCAGCACTGATTCCTTAGTTCTAAGAATGAAAGATACGACCACATCCACAATTTATCTTTCTGGAGGACAAATTTACATAAGAGAAGGAAATAATTCAGCTCAAGCGCTTACTAATGAAAAAGTGGTGGTTGATTCTTTAGAATTTAAGAAGTTAACTCAATATCCCGGAAAAGACGTGGTTCAAATTGATTTGGCTTTATCATCTGCTCAAGACGTTGGAGGAAATAACGTAACAAGAAGTTTGAGATCAGCTGTTTCCAGAGCTTCGGCAGCGACATTTGATTCCGATTTGCTTCCCGGAACGGACAACTCATATTCTGTTGGAATAAATCCAACCAGATGGAAGAACGCTGCATTTTCCGGAAACGTTGGGATAGGGGTTTCAACTTTAATAAATAAATTGGACGTAGCAGGAGGCGCGGCTATCGGGTCTTCATATGCCGGAGCTAGCACAGCTCCTTCAAACGGACTTATTGTGCAAGGAAATGTGGGAATAGGCACAACAGCTCCGTCTTATAGTTTAGAAACCGCAGGGGGAATAAAAGCTTCAAGCACTTCTGTTTTTACCGTTGGTAATAGTGGAGATAAAGTTGTTATAGGAACATCAACGTCAGCAGCATATAAAGCGAAACTGGATGTGGCCGGATCAGTTTTGTCTGCAAGAGCTCCTTATAATTTTGGATATTGGTGGGCAGAAGGAGTATCATCGGAACCACAATATGGATTCTCATCCAGTAGAGCAAAAAGTTCTTTTGGCAATGAAGATGATGAAGGTTATGCGGTAGGGTGGTTTGGCAGAGCATCTTCGGCAGTAAGTTCCCTTAATGATATGATATTTTATGGTAGAAAAAATGTTCAATTTCTTCTTACAGATGACATCTGTCTTGGAAATCCTTGTATTGCCGGTTATCAAGTTTTATCCGATACATCAACACTGACTTTGGACTTAACTAATTCAAAAGTTGGGATAGGATTATCTTCTTCAACTCTTCCAACAGAAGCGCTTGAAGTTAAAGGTAATATAAAACTTACTGGTGCAACGCCGACATACAAACTAACCAACTTAGCTGCTCCCACAGCTGATTCCGATGCCACTACAAAGGCCTATGTTGACGCGGCTGTTGCTTCTGGATCGGCAACAACAACTCTCACAAAAAGAGTATTTGTAACATCCGCTCTATATGACGGAAATCTTGGTGGAGTTTCTGGAGCTCATGCTAAGTGTCAGGCACGAGCAAACGCTGCTAGCTTAGGCGGAACGTGGGAGGCAATTATTGGACAATACAGTACAACCGTAGAACCAATAACAACAATAGGATATAACTGGATACGTTTAATTAATATGGGTGGTTATGTTGTCGCCGATTCTAGCTTGGCAACAACAACTTCTCCATACGTAATGCCGTGGGTAAGATTTGATGGCACAAATTATCTAATGAATAAAGTAGAGTATGATGAAAATGGAACTCTTGTTAATGATTATGTATGGACAGATTTTGATTTTACCGGACTTTACAAGGGGGCAAGTGACTGTTCAAACTGGACAACTAACTCTGCGGGTGGATACGGAGCTTATGGATACACCAACACTGCTATCGGTGGCTGGGCTTACACTGGTATTGAGGCATGCAACTTGACTAATAGACTTTACTGTATAGAACAATAATATTCTATCAATAAAAATCCCGACAGTGTCGGGGTTTTTATTTTCCATGGCACTTTTTATATTTTTTACCGCTTCCGCAATAACAAGGGTCATTACGGCCTAATTTGGAATCCGTATTTCGTATATCGTATATCGTATCTAAAGATTTCTGAGAAACATTTTTGTTGGGATTGATTTGAATTTCCTTAAAAACATTAGAGACAACCCAAACTTGAGCGTTAATTATTAAATCCTTAAAAAGCTGATGGCCTTCTCTTTTATATTCAACCAGTGGGTCCTTTTGACCATAAGCTCTCATCCTTACCGATTCCAATAAGGCCTCCAGATTTTCCAAGTGATTAGTCCAAAACCCGTCCAAGGACCCAAGTATTTTTAATCCAACTTGCGGGTCCTGACAGACGTTATTTATTTTAGATAGAATAAATTCATCCAACACTCCCTGATTTATTGAGCTTTCCACTTGTTCAACGTTAAAACTGTCTTTTTCTTCTTTACTAACCAACCCGACTTCTTCAAACCATTGTTTTATAGAATCCAAATCCTTGGTTGGATTTGAAAAAATAAATTTAAGGACGTCTAAAATCAATTCTTTTAAAACATCTTCCAACTCCCCTTTTTCTAACCTTTCTAAGATATTTTGTCTTTTCCTATAAACAGCTTTTCTTTGTTTGTTTAAAACATCGTCATATTCCAACAGGTGTTTTCTGATATCAAAATTCATTCCTTCAACTTTCTTTTGGGCTTCGTCCACTACTTTTCCGATTAAAGATGATTCTATGGGAACGTCATCGGGCATATTCATTCTATTCATCATTGACTTGATTCTGTCTCCTCCAAAAATTCTTAACATATCATCCTCCAAAGAAAGAAAAAATTGTGTTTCTCCGGGATCCCCCTGTCTTCCCGAGCGCCCTCTTAACTGATTATCAACTCTTCTGGCTTCATTTCTTTGAGTTCCTAAAACAAAAAGTCCTCCGGCATCTTTAACTTTTTGCGCATCCAAAACATCTTGAGGATTTCCTCCTAAAACTATATCCACTCCTCTTCCAGCCATGTTGGTGGCTAAAGTTACGCCTTCCGACCTTCCGGCCTGAGCAATTATTTCTCCCTCTCTTTCGTGGTTTTTGGCATTAAGCACTTCATGTTTTATTCCCGCATTGGAAAAATATGAGGATAAAAGTTCGTTCTCATCTATTGATGTTGTGCCAACTAAAACCGGTTGGCCTTTTTCAACCATTTCTTTTATAGCACCCACGATGGCCTGATATTTGGATTCTTTTGTTTTGAAAATCAAATCCGATTTATCGTTTCTTACTCTGGGCTTATTGGATGGAATAACAGCAACTTCCAATCCGTAAACCTTCCTAAATTCTTCAGCGCTGGTTTTGGCGGTTCCCGTCATTCCGCTTATTTTTTCATAAAGACGAAAATAATTTTGTATAGTTATTTGAGCAAACGTTTTTGATTCCTCTTGAATTCTCACCCCCTCTTTGGCTTCAATGGCCTGGTGAAGTCCCCCAGAATACCTTCTTCCATGCATTAAGCGACCGGTAAATTCATCAACTATAATAATTTCTCCCTCGCCAGAAGGAGTGGATTTAACAACATAATGCCTGTCTCTTCTAAAAAGAGCTTTGGCTTTTAAAGATTCTTCAAGATAGTGAACTAGGGAAGCAGATTGAGCATCATAAATATTTTCTATATTCAGCATTTTTTCCACCTTGGCAATACCATCATCTGTCATAACGGCCGATCTATCTTTCTCTTCAACTGTATAATCCTTTTCAATCTCCAAAGAACTAACTACTTTGGCAAAAACCTTGTAGTATTGAGCCGCTTCAACGTCTGGAGCTGAAATAATCAAAGGAGTTCTGGCTTCATCTATTAAAATACTGTCTACCTCGTCAATAATAGCAAAATAATGCTCTCGTTGGACCTGATTTTTAGAATTGTAAGCCAAATTATCTCTAAGATAATCAAAACCAAACTCGTGGTTAGTTCCATAAACTATATCTGACAAATAGGCCTCTCTTCTTGATATTGGTTTCAAAAACTCTTGAATTACTTTAAAACCCCCAACAACATCTCTTTTTTCATCTGCCACTTCTTCACTTTGAATTTCATTTGTATATTTAGAATCATACACATACGCCCCGTCATGAACTAAACAACTAACTGTTAATCCTAAAAAATCATATATCTGTCCCATCCAGACAGCGTCTCTTTTGGCAAGATAATCATTGACAGTAATAACATGAACTCCTTTTCCACTGATTCCATAAAGATAAGCCGGCAGTGTGGCTGATAAAGTTTTTCCTTCTCCCGTTGCCATTTCAACTATTTTTCCATCTGACATTGCCAAACCTCCAATAAGCTGGACATCAAAATGTCTTTGCTTTAAATTTCTTTTGGAGGATTCTCTAACTAAAGCAAAAGCCAATTCAAGGTTGTTTTCCAGATATTCTTGATCACCGGAAAAACCCTCTTTTAATTTAAGAGATTTATTCTTAATTTCCTCATCAGAGAGCAAAGACAATTCTTTTTCAAAATCATTTATCTTAACCACTCTCTTACGGTAAGAACCAAGAGGAGAAAAAATTTTATCTAAAATGCTTGTCATCAATCTTTTTTATTTCAAGAGCCATTTTTCTTTTGGCTTTATCAATTCCCGATCTTATATCTTCATCGTATTGTTCTATTCTTAAATCATTTTTTGGAAGCGCTAATGACAACTCCACGTAATAGACATCCCCTTTATGGCGATGCTTAGTGGATCTAGCCACTTCAACTTTTAAAATAGCTTCTGATTTCTTCTCAAATTTTACAATAAATTTAGACAGAGAAGATAGCTTAATACTTATAAATTCGTTTAGCGCCTCAGAAAGCTCTAAACCTGTTGATTTTACTATTATCTTCATCCCAGTATATTACCATAAACCCCCACACTAATTCCATTAGTGTGGGGGTAAAAAAACAAAAACCCCAAAAGGGGTTTTTGTAAATCTTAAAAATTAGTTCAAAAATTTATCTTTTTGATTTCTTTGATTTTTTTGATTTTTTGGCCTTTTTGGCAACTTTCTTGCCTTTCTTGGCCGCTTTTTTCTTAGCCATTTTATGATTTCTCCCAAGATTAATGGAAGAAAAATAAATTTTACCAACACCAGAGCCGCCGACTATTCAACTATGATGTTGAAAAAGTTTTTAACCTTTTACTAATCTAATTTTAGAACATTTTACAACAAAATGGAAACCAAAACTGTGGATAACTTTCACGACAGTTAAAAATTTTTTCTTTTTTAAACTTTTTTCTTAAAAAGGATCACTTTTAAATCCAATAAACTGAACTTCTGGCTTAAACTCAATTCCAAATTTATTCTTCACTCGTTTTTTGATTAAAGAAGCTAACTTAATAACATCTTTAGCGGTAGCTCCGCCTTTATTTATAATCATATTTGCGTGCCTCCCGGAAATTTCTGCTCCACCCACCCTCGTTCCTTTCATACCCAAGCGATCAATATAATGAGCCGCTGATATTGAAGGAGCCCCATAAAAATTTTTAGAATCAATGTTTTGGAAAACACTGCCAGCCGACGGTTCTTGCGGGTATTTGTAAAAGCGAGTCCGGATAATTTCTTCGGCCTTACCAATTGCTTTCCATTTTTGTTCCTGGTTAACTTTCTTTAGTTTAAAACAAGCCCTGACAACAATAAGTCCGCTTTTTTGAATTTGAGAGAATTCATATTTCCAATTTTCGTTCTTGGCTTTAATTAAGTACGAATTCAATTTATTATCGACACATTCAATCCATTCTACAAAATTATTTAAAAGCGCCTGATAATAATGAATATTTATGTAAAGAGCCCCACCAATAGTTCCAGGAATTCCAGAGAATTCTTCAAGTCCAAGCAATCCGTTTTTCAAAGAAAATTTAATTGCCCTGCCTAAATCAACACCAGCTCCGGCGATCATACCATTCTTTTTAACAGCCAGATAATTTATTTTCGGCTTTATTATCAAACCTCTAAAACCACTATCCGAAATTAAAATATTAAATCCTCCGCCTAACATATAAACCGGAATATTTTTTTTAAGTGAAAAATTAAGAGCCGTTAAAAGCTCTTTTTTTGATTTGGGTTCACAAAAAAAATCGGCTGGTCCTCCGATCTTATAACCGCTGTAATTTTTCAACAAAACATTTTTCCTAATAAACATAACTAAATGAGAACCTTATATTTCATGGTGGCGGGGGTGACCTCCGTTTTTTTATTATGAGTGAGTGCTCTCCCACCACCACTAATATAATAACAAAAAACATATATGAAAACAAAACCCTCCGCCCGAGGGCGGAGGGAAACGAAAGGGCAATCCTCTATCGATATCATCGCAGAGGGCTGCTCGGCACTTCACTCAAGAGGCATTATACTCTCTTTTTTATTTACTGTCAAACACAAAGAACTTATAACCCACAAAATTCCAGACAAGAGCCACTAAAGTAGCCACCAAAGCTCCTAAGTTAGCCCACTGAGTCAAAGAAAAGCCACCGAAGGGAGATATATAATTTACTATGAAAGAAGCCACTCCTACATTTATTAGAAATCCTATCAAACTAATAATAATAAACTTACCAAATTCTTTTCCTGAATTTTCTTTATTAGTTGCTCCAAAAGTCCAAAATTTATTCCAAACATAACTGTTAGACGCAGAAAACAGGAAAGAAATTCCTTTAAAAATACTAAAACCTACTCCGGTAACAGTTCCAGTTAGTAATATTAAAAAGTTCAATATTCCCCAATCAACGAATGTATTTAATGCTCCAACAGCCGCAAATTTGGCAAATTGAAAAATGACAGGAATTTTCTTGCCGACAAAAGACGCTATAAAAAGAGCAACGGGAGCTCCCAAAGTAAACAATACAACAATAACAATGACAGCGACCCAGCTAAAAGGTAAAAATGAGAGATTTAGATTTTTTATAATAGGAGCCGAGAACAACCCAAAGAGCAGTCCAATAAGAGACACCAACAAGTAATCCTTTTTTATGGCCATCTTATTTTTTAATTTAATTGGTAATAAAACTAATTATTTTTTCATATAAATCCGACTGGACGGCGAACATATCAGTCCCATGACCGGCCTTTTCAAAAATAACTTTATCTTTTTTTGCAGATTGCGGAACCAAGGAAAATAACTCTTCAACCTCGCCAGAATTAGATTCGTCGTCTTGGCTGGATACAAAAAGAATGTCTTTTGTTTCGCTAAGATTAACAACTAAATCTTTTGTGGTAATTCCACGATAATTAAACCCAGGAGAAAGCAGGACTGCTTTTGTAGTTTCTTTATTTAAAGATAAATATTTTAGAGCAACATTAGCTCCAATAGAAGCGCCCACAAAATATATCTTTTCTTTTTTGGCTCCTTGGCTTACAAGAAAATCAACGGTTCCCAAAACATCATTATAATAATTTTGATGCTCACTATCAGAAAAATTCAAATAACCGTCAGGCCCTCCTTCCGATTGCCCATGCCCCCTAAAATCTATACTTATCCCTTCATATCCAAGAGTTTGTAGTTTTACGGCTAAATCAAAAAATGACTCCTTAGTAGAAGGCATCATATGTAGATAAACAACCCATCCTTTTGGGTCTGGAGATTTAAAGTATTGATAGGAAATCTTTTTGCCATCGCTGGCGTTTAAGAAACCGGATTCTTCCATTGTTTTGGCTTGATTATCTGTTTGGTTATTTTGATTGGGAATAATAAAAATGATATCAGAAAGTCCGATTATAGTCATTAACCCAACCAAAATAACAACAACAGAAGCTCCAAATTTTTTCCTATTTGATTTCATAAACGACACTAACATTAACAGTCAACTCCTTGCTTCCCGGCTGAATATCAGGAGCGCTGATGGGTGACGCAGAAGACGACATCATATCCCCTCCCATTCCATATTTTTCATAGGTAGGATAATAGTTATTGGAATAATCCGAAATGCTTACGACTCTTCCCAAGCTAACTCCGTTTTGTCTGGCCATTTTATCCGCTTTCTCAAAGGCCTTTTTAAAAGCTCCTTCTCTAGCACTGGAAAGAAATATATCTGGATCATCAATGCTAAAATAGATATTTTCAATCTTGTTTATACCAAGCGCCGGAAGTTTTTGTAAAACAACAGAGATTTTTGTAAAATCCCTGATTTTTAAAGAAACCGACTGGGTCAGAGTATACTTGGCAATTTTTGGGACAAACTCGCCAGAAGAGCTCCTGGTAGGATAGGTATAAACGGGAGAAAGATTGTATTCTGATGTTCTTATATCCTCCTCGCTTACTCCTTCTTGTTTAATAATATCTATGGCTAAATTTATTTTTTTATTGTTTTCATCAACAACTTTGGCTGTATCCATCCCCTCGGTAATCACCGAAAAAGATAAATTGGCTATATCCGGTTTTACGGTTACTTTATCCGAGGCCGAAACCGCCATTGTTCTTGGGGAGATTAAAGATTGAGAATATCTGTGAAGAGGTCCCCAAAAAATTGAATAAACAAAAATAACAGTGAGAACCAAGACAAATAAAGTTAGCGCTCCGAAAAGAGAATTTTTTGATTGTTCGTTCATTTTATTAATTTATTAATTTTAATAATTTTTTAACTTCTTCTTTTTTTAAACTGGCGGACCCGACCAAAAATCCGTCAATTTCACCAACAGACAAAAGCGATTTAATATTTTTACTATTAACACTTCCGCCGTATAAGATGGTGGCTCGCATCTTGTAGTTAGTATATAGAAACTCTCTTATTCTGTCGATTAGATGAGCCGAATGTGACGCATCAATATTTTTATTTCCCCCAATAGACCAGACCGGCTCGTAAGCCACAACTAAACTAGTGGTAAGGGGTAAGGGGTAAGGGGTAAGAGATAAGTCTTTTTGAAGTTGAGAGCGGATAAAATTCCAGGATTTTTCTCTAGTCATTTTCTTTGTTTCTCCCACACAAAGAATAGGAGTAATTCTGCCTTCAAGAACAACTTTTGCTTTCTTAGCTATAATTTCATCGGTTTCTCCAAAAACATATCTTCTTTCAGAATGTCCTATAATTGCATATGAAGCGCCGACATCTTTTAACATCTCAACCGACACCTCTCCAGTCAAAGCTCCATTTTCTTTATAAGAAACGTTTTGGGCCCCAATATATATCCCCTTTCCTTTTAATAAATTCCTTAGCTTATTTATATGAGTGAAAGAAGGACAAACTACAATTCTATTATTCCCTTTAAATTTCAAAGCTTCACTCCAAGACGGCAGATCGGGCAAATTCATCTTCCAATTTAAAACCACCAATTTAGACATGTATTAATTTTACCAGAAAGAATCGTTTTAAAAAAGGTGTTTAGACACGAGCATTAGTGTCGTTTATTGTGATTATAAAGCCACCAAAAAAATAGAATAAGTACAATCACTAATATCAATAAATCAAGTTGTCTGAAATATTTACCCAAAGTGTGCCAATTAACCCCTAAAAATAAGCCAATGTAAGTTAAAATCCAAGACCAGATAAACGACCCGAAAAGAGTTAGTATGGAAAATTTCCATATGTTCATTTTTGCCAATCCGGCTGGGAGAGAAATAAAAGTCCTTGCTACCGGTAAGAGACGGGAAAAAAATACTGACCAATAGCCATACTTCTCAAACCAAACATGAGATTTGTACAAAAACTTTTCTGAAAAAATATGGGATATTAATTTAAATTTGGAACGACTAGCCACTATCCACTCGGCAAACCGGAAAGAAACCAGAGAACCAAAAAGATTTCCAAATGTTCCTGCTAAAACCACTAACCAAAAACTAAAATTTCCCCCAAAAACCAAAAATCCTGAAAAGGGCATAATAATTTCCGAAGGCACTGGAATATTAGCGCTTTCTAAAGCCATTAACAAAAAAATCCCCAAATAACCAGTAGAGTTAATAATTACTATGACAATATTGGCAATCCAAGATAATACTAATTCAATCATCTTATTATTCCCTCTTAATATCCGCCCCCAACTCTCTTAGCTTTCCATCTATATCCTCGTACCCTCTGTCTATAAATTCAATGTTATTTATGGTTGTTTTTCCTTCCGCTATAAGAGAAGCCAGAACCACTGCTACTCCAGCTCTAATATCCAAACACGACACCTCGGCTCCCTTTAGATGAGCGGGACCATTTATAATGGCTTTATTGGGATTTAAAATTTCGGCTTCAACCTTCATTAATTTTAATTCCTCAATATACCTAAATCTTCCTTCAAACATAGTATCAAAAATTTCCGTTTTGCCTTGGGCCTGAGTCATTAAGACCGCGTATTGGGGCTGAAGATCGGTGGCAAATCCCGGATATGGTCTTGGGTCTATGTTTTGAGGAATTAAATCCCCTCTTTTTAAAGTTCTTACATATTTTTTGCCGTCTTTCTCTATTATTTCAAATTTTGCCCCAACATCCTTTAATTTTTTAAAAAACAGGTCAGAATGGCAAGAAATAATCGGACCAACTGTAATTTCCGAGTTAGTCAAAATACCGGCTATTAAATATGTTCCCATCTCAATTCTGTCCGGCAAAACTTCATACTCCGCTCCTTTTAATTCATCCACTCCTTCTATTTCTATCTCATTGGTTCCGGCTCCCTTTATTTTAGCTCCCATTTTATTGAGAAAATCAGCCAGATCTTTTATTTCCGGTTCAGCCGCCGCTATATGAATTTTAGTAATACCCTTGGAAAAAACTGACGCCATAATGGCATTTTCAGTTGCCGTAACACTCATCTTTTTTAGAACTATGTGACCGCTTTTTGGTTTCCCGTGAAAATAAAATTTATTATCCTTATATTCAATACCAACTCCCATTTGCTCAAAAAGATCTAAATGGTCATCAATCGGTCTTGAACCAATTAAACATCCCCCCGGTTCACTAAGAACTGCCTCGCCAAATCTCGCCAAAAGAGGACCGATTAGAACTATAGATCCTCTGAATTTATTAACCAATTTTTCATCCGGATGGAAAGAATTAATGTCTTTATTACCTATCTTGAGTACTCCGTCTTTAAATTCAACTTTTGACCCTATTCCTTTTAATATTTCCAGAAGTTTTTCTATATCGGTTATTTGTGGAATATTTTTTATAACACAAAGAGAAGAAGCCAGAATAGACGCGGGAATTATTTTTAAGGCGGCATTTTTAGCTCCCTTAATATCAACGTTCCCGTTGAGTTTTTTATTACCGTTTACTATAAATTTCATAAAAATGTCAAATAAATCGTCATTGAAAACAGCCCAACTTAAAGGTATGCTTAAAACTGTATTAGTTAATAATATTCATAAATAGCCAACTTTACAACATGACTCTGCCATTCAGAAGAAAACTTTTTTACTCTTTTTTGGTCATTTTCCTATTGATAGGAACCGGGGTTATTTATTATTCCCAAGGATATAGATTTGATTTCTCCACTCTAAGCGCCACTAAAACTGGGGCTGTTTATGTTGAGGCGCAACCAAGATCTTTGGATATATTCCTTAATGATAAAAAATACGACAGTTCTTTAGGGTTAATCCAAAAAGGGACTTTAATCTCCAATGTCTTGCCTAAAAAATACCGCCTTGAATTAAAAAAGGAGGGATATCTTGATTATGAAAAAAATATAGAAGTTTTCCCTTCTCAGGTTGCCAGAATCTCCAATGTCATACTTGCTCCTCAAAAAATAGATGAACAACAATTAATCGACAACGTTAAGGGAAATATTATTTTAGATAAAAAAGATAAGAGAATCATTGTTCTGGACGACCAAAAGAATATTTATTACTTATACAATCTAAATAGTCCGAATATAATAAATCTTAATTCAAAAATATCCTCTTTTTTTAGACAAAAAATAGAAGACATTCGTATTTATCCTCAAGAAGAAAACAAAATTATAGTCAGGACTTCTACGGGGATTTATTGGATAGACATAAATAAACAGAGTTTTAAAACAATAAAAGAGGGAATTTTAGAAAAAATGACAGTGGCAAGAAATAATCTTTATTTGGTGGAATTACCAACAAAACAAAAAAATTCCACATCAACCGACTCTTTTATCACCACCACTGATTTGAATTTAATTGAAGAAACCAGAAGAATAAAACTCCCGTTCAACGGAAATCAAATAGAAAACATTGATGTCAGTCAAAATTATCAACTGTTTATATTAAAAGACGGAAGCATATGGTTTTATAATAATAAAGATGAGAATTTTTTCCAATTGGCTCACTCAGGTAAAACAGCTAAAATATCTCCTGACGAAAAGAAAGTGTTTTATCAGGATAAAGACGGAAAGTCGTTTATTTATTTTATTGAAGACGAAATTGTAACACTGGAAAAGAAAAAAGGAGAAATTATGAAAATTGAGATAATAGACGCCCTAAAAACCAAGCAGATTGAGTGGCTTGATGATTCGTTTCATTTCATTATAGATTATTCCTCAAAAACTCTGGATATTTCAGACCTAAGTATATATAAGCCGGCCAACAAGTTTACTATAAAAAATAACCCGGGATCCTGGGTTTACGACAAAGAAGAAGAAGTTGTTTATCTTCTTAAGGAAGGAAAGATTTCTTCAGTTAATTTATCCTTCTAATTGAGAGACGACCTGCCTCTTCTTGGGGAAAAGATAAAAAAGGATAAAATAAGCCATAGCCAGAGAACCTAATATATCCATTAAAAGATCTCCCATGGTATCAGTCAAGCTCCCTTGAAATTCAATGGGGGTATATTGAGTGAGTAGATATTCAAAGAATTCCCAAAAAACTCCTATTAATACACTAAAGGCCACAGCCAAAATTAAAACTCTAGCCGCCTCATATTTGTGTTCATAGAGTTTCTCAAAAAACAGGTCTCCAAAAAGACGAAAGAAAAGCAAAGCTACCCAAGCTCCACCCATTAGGTGCAAAGGGATATCAATCCAAGGTAAATCTACATACCACTGAAAAATCATTGTGGGTATATAGATGATAAATACAACAACAAAAAAGATAACTATTGGTTTTAGGGAAACAGTCATGTTATTAGTAGCTAGTATTTAGTAGCTCGTATCTGGTTATCATCCAAAATACACATCACAAGCTACAAGATACCAATTATCTCTTTGACCACTGAGGGGCTCGTCTGGCTTTTTTCAATCCATATTTCTTCCTTTCAACCATACGAGGATCCCTTTTAAGGTATCCAAGAGATTTTAGCTTTTTTCTAAAATCGGGGTTGAATATTATTAAAGCTCTGGCAATACCATGCCTTATAGCTTGGGCTTGTGAAGAAACTCCTCCACCTGAAACTTTAACGGTTAAGGAAAAATCGCCTAAATTATCCAACCTTTTAAATGGGCTCAAAACAGTATCTTGATGATTTTTTATGGGAAAATAAGAAGATATATTCTTGTCGTTTATCAAAAACCCGTCGTCTCCTTTTTTAGAAAGATATATTCTGATTCTGGCTGTAGAAGTTTTTCTTCTCCCGACCGCCTCAAAATATTTCTCCGCCTTTTTGGTTGTTTTTTTCTTTTCCATATTTTTTATTCAAATGACATCTTTTTAATTCTCGCAACTCTCAATTTATTTTTAGGAAGCATATTAACAATCGATTTTTTCAAAATAAATTTCATTCCGTGTTTTTGGATAACGTCTTTTATTTTTCTTTCTTTAAGATGTCCCAGCTGAGTTGTATGAGAATAATAAATTTTTTGCTGACCCTTATTGCCGGTAAGTTTAATTTGGTCAACATTTTTGATAACAACCGTATCGTCCCCGACTAATCTCGGTTCATAAGAAGGATCCCTTTTACCTTGCAAAATAGAGGCAACTTCCGAAGCCACTCTTCCTAAACTCCTCCCCTTGCAATCAATTGTATATTCCATAAATTTATTTTTTTCCCTCTATAATTAATAGTTCAACGCTTTTAGGAACCTCTTCATAATGGTCAAATTCCATGGTAAAAGACCCTCTTCCTTGAGTAATTGATCTTAACTTTGTAGCATATCCAAACATTTCCGACAAGGGCACCTTGGCATCAATAACTTTAGCAAAAGCCCTGTCAGACAACGATTCTATTCTACCTCTTTTTGAGTTCAAGTCCCCTGTAACGTCTCCCAAGAAATCAGCGGGCATAGTAACCTGAATTTTCATAACTGGCTCCAATATAACCGGCTGAGCTTGTTTAGCCGCTTCTTGCAAAGCCATAGACCCGGCAATTTTGAAAGCTGCCTCCGAAGAGTCAACCTCATGATAAGAACCATCAAAAAGAGTTATTTCAAAGTCAGTTAAAGTATATCCTGCCACAACTCCTTTTTCCATAGATTCCTTTATACCTTTTTCAACGGCTGAAATAAATTCTTGAGGAATAACACCTCCTCTGATCTGATTAGCAAAAACAAAACCCTTACCTCTTTCAAGAGGTTTAATTTTTACCTTAACGTGTCCATATTGACCACGTCCTCCCGATTGCCTGATATATTTACCTTCCGCTTCGGCAGACCCCTTGATAGTTTCTTTATAAGAAACCCGAGGCCTTCCTACGTCGGCTTCAACTCCAAATTCTCTTTTCATTCTTTCCACCAAAATTTCCAAATGTAATTCTCCCATTCCCCAAATAATAGTTTCTCCAGTATCCGAATCTCCCGTAACTCTAAAGGTTGGGTCTTCTTCGGACAAACGCCTAAGAGCCATGCCCATTTTTTCTTGGTCAATTTTGGTTTTAGGTTCAATTTTAAGATTAATAACCGGTTCTGGGAAAATGATCTTTTCAAGAATTATTGGATTTTCAGGGTCACAAAGAGTGTCCCCCGTGGATGTATTTTTTAATCCTACAATAGCGCCGATATCTCCAGCGTACATTTCCTCCACATCTTCTCTGTGATTGGCATGCATACGGACTATTCTACCGATTCTTTCCTGATTTTCTTTTGAAGAGTTAAGAATATAAGTCCCTTTTTTTATTATTCCGCTGTAGACTCTAAAATAAGTAAGATTTCCGACAAATGGATCAGTGGCTATTTTAAAAGCCAAAGCCGTTAACGGTTCTTCATCGCTTGGTTTTCTTATTATTTCTTCTCCCGTACTCGGATTTGTTCCTTTTATCGGTTTTAAATGACCTATGTCCAGAGGAGAAGGCAAATAATCAATTACTCCGTCCAGAACCAATTGAGTTCCTTTATTTTTTAGAGCTGAACCGCAGTAAACCGGAAAAATTTCATTTTCAATGGTGGCCTTGCGCATAATTTTTCTTAAAGTATCCAAATCAACCTCTTGGCCGTTTAAATATTTTTCCATTGAGACCTCATCTTTTTCAACTATTTTTTCAATCAAATGAGCCCTTTTTTCCTCAACTTCTTTTTCCATTTCGGAAGGAATTGGAATCTCGGTTATTATTTCTCCATGTTCACCGCTAAAACCAAATGCCTTTTTTTCCATTAGATCAACAACTCCGGAGAAATTTTCTTCTGCTCCTATAGGCAATTGAACAGCCACAGCATAAGGAGTTAATCTTTCTAAAATTGAGTCAAAAGAATTTTGAAAATTGGCTCCCATTCTGTCCATTTTGTTGATAAAACAAATTCTGGGAACTTTATATTTGTCGGCCTGACGCCAAACGGTCTCTGATTGTGGCTCCACACCGGCAACTCCGTCAAAAACAGTGACACCACCATCTAAAACTCTCAAAGAACGCTCAACTTCAGCGGTAAAATCAACGTGTCCTGGAGTATCAATTATATTTATACGATGCTCGTGCTCAACTCTAACTTTCTTTTTTTCTTCGTCGTCCAAACCACTAGTAATTCTATTTTGAGTCCAAAAACAAGTTGTAGCCGCCGAAGTAATTGTAATTCCTCTTTCTCTTTCTTGTTCCATCCAGTCCATAATTGCAGCTCCTTCATGAACTTCTCCAATTTTATGAGAAATTCCGGTATAAAAAAGTATACGCTCCGAAACGGTCGTTTTTCCGGCATCAATATGAGCAATAATTCCTATGTTCCTATATTTTTCTAATGGATAACGCATATATTATCGGGCGAAATGAGCAAAAGCCCTGTTGGCTTCAGCCATTCTGTGGACATTCTGTTTCTTCTTAACAGCCGATCCTTCATTATTAAAAGCAGCCAATATTTCATCAGCCAATTTAACTGCCATGGGCTTTCCTTTGATGGAGCGAGCGCCGTCAATAATCCAGTTACAGGCCAAGAAAAATTTTCTTTCAGCTCGGACTTCTCTTGGGACCTGGTAGTTAGCTCCTCCAACTCTTTTTGAAACAACCTCAAAAAGAGGCGAAACGTTTTCAATAGCTTTTTCAAAAACAACCAATGCATCCTGTTTGCTCTTTTTGGACACCTCTTCCAAAGCGCTGTACATAACTTTCTGAGCTACGGTTTTTTTTCCATCTTTCATTAAGTGGTTGATAAATCGAGCAATTTTTACATTTTCAAATTTAATATCCGGCTCTATTTCTCTTTTATAATTCCTTTTTTTACGCATAAAAATTATTTACTTCTTTTAACTCCATACTTACTTCTTTCCTGTTTTCTGTTTTCAACTCCGCTTATGTCAAATCTTCCTCTGACAATGTGGTATCTGACACCCGGAAGGTCTTTTACCCTTCCTCCTCTTATCATTACCACCGAGTGTTCCTGAAGATTATGACCCTCACCCGGAATATAAGCAGTTACCTCGTTTCCGTTAGTAAGACGAACACGGGCCACTTTTCTTAAGGCCGAGTTAGGTTTTTTGGGAGTAGTTGTAAAAACTTTTGTACAAACGCCTCTTTTGAAGGGCGATACTGAATCAACCGGCCTGTTTTTTATAGTATTAAAATAATAACCCAAAGCTGGGGATTTAGATTTTTTTGTTCCTTTTTTTCTTCCTTTTTTAATTAACTGGTTTATTGTAGGCATGCTCTATACAAATAAAAACCCCAAATGGGATATGTAAAATGTACCAAAAAATGAGGCAAAGTGTCAACCCCGTTAGAAATAGTCCGCCCCAAAAACCTTTCAGACGTAAAAGCACGAGTGTGATTTCTAACGGGGTCAACCCCACACCTTAAGTCATTAAGTTAAACAAAAAATAAATAACAGGCACTATCAACTGGAACCCAAAGAACAAGAATATTAGAAATAACCACATTCCGTTCCTTTCCAAATTATTGGCAATATGTGAAAGTTTTTGAGGTAACAAGGAAAAGAGAATTTTTGAGCCATCCAGAGGAGGGATGGGAACCAGATTAAAAATCATCAGGGACAAATTGATAAGGATGGCTATTTGAATAAAAATAGAATTAATCCCAAAAGAGAAGTTTTCATTTAAAACCAACAACAATGAAAAAAACAAAGCCATTAAAAAGTTGCTCAAAGGCCCGGCCAAGGCTATAAGTCCGCTTCCTTTTTTTGGATTTTTTAAATTGAAAGGATTGTAGGGAACCGGTTTAGCCCAACCAAAAACAAAAGATCCTCCGGAAACAAAATAAAGGACCAGAGGGAGCATAAAAGAACCGAATGGGTCAAGATGTTTAAGGGGGTTAAGAGTCAACCGTCCGGCTTTCCTGGCGGTATCGTCCCCTAAATAATCTGCCGTTACTCCATGAGAAACTTCGTGTATCACGGCAGAAAATATTAAAACAACTATTTGAAAAACGATCAGTAGGCCTTCATTCATAATTATTTTGCAATAAATTTTTCAACGGTTATCCATGAGAACGGCTCTTTTATATCAAAACTCTTATTAAATTCAGATAAAGAAACGTCTATACTCTCATCAACTCCACTTAAAACTACCTTGTAAGCTAAAAGGTCTGTCCTATTTATATAAACATCCCATGTTCCGGAAGACAAGTTCTCAATATTAACCCACCCCTTAGTGTTAAAAATTATATCAAATACGGAAAATAGATAAGCTCCCAAATCCTTATTGGGAACGAAACGAATATGGTAGAAATCGGTCCCCCCGTCGTTAATTTTTTCAAACGATTTAAAAAATGTTGGGCTTATTTTAAAGGGAGCGAAAGATAAAGACAATTTATTATAATTGGTTAAATAATCCATAAATTCTTTAGGAATAAAAGATATTTTTGAGGTATCGCTTTGGGGAGAAATTTTTATCCACTGTGACGTTAGTTTTTCCGATTTTATAAATATGTTTTCTCCTCTATGAATAACCGAAATTGATAGCACTGTTTCTTCTGAATAAAGGTCTTTTTTGATTAAAGAAAAAGATTTTTTGATTTCAGAAGAATCTTGAACATTAATTACACCGTTAGAATTAAAAGAGGCGTCGGATGTGGTTGCATCAACCATATACTTAAATGAATCCACAAAAGCAGAAGCGTTTATTGATTTCTCCAAAATCTTATAGGGCGAGCTGAAGTTAAGAAAGTACCACCCTAAAAATCCTCCGATCAAAGCTATGAATATAAAAAGGAATAAAGAATATAAAAATTTATGTTTTGAAATTGAGTAAGAAAACGATTTTACACCGGTTAACGGTTCCGGCTCAGCGTTAACGGCTCCCGATACACTTTCATAATCAGATTTTAAAATAGAAGCCCTGGTTTTAATTTCATTATTGTGAGACCAAAAATTCAAAGGTATTTCTCCTTTTTCTTCCATCTCGCCAAAAGCTCCTTCTATTTCTTGATACTTATAACCGGCAAATATAAGATTGCTTATAATATCCTCTTTTCGTGATCCGCTTTCTATTTGTTTTCTTATGAGACCAAAAAGCTGGTCATTTTCAGACATATGATAATTTTAACATAAAAATTTACTTTTGTCGGCACGTTAACACTGCTGTGTTCAGTACCTCCTCACCTTCGTTCGTCGGGCTGCCGGGAATCGGACCCGGTCTATATGCACCCCATGCACACGTACTACCGGTATACTACAGCCCGATAAATCATTGCCCAGTATAAACAAAAAATTGCCTTCTGGCAATTTTGTTATTATCCTTCGTTTTCTCATTACTCTTTCCCCTTATCACTTTACGCTTTTCCCTATTTTCTTAATGCAACTAGCGCAAGCCAAAATACGAACGCCTTTGGCATCTCTACTTTTCTGAAGATTTGGATATCTTCTGGAATATTCGGAAGGATTGAATTTTCCTCTCAGTTTATTCCTTTTTCTGGCTTTCATTGAGCCTTTTTCACAAATTTCACACTGTTTCATGTCAATTTTAAGAGCCCCGCCTAAAGATCTTCCCAGCTAAACGCTAGGTGGGTGGGCTCAATCCTAACCCTAAGGCCAAGATACTATTACCCTCCCTTAAAAAAACGATTAATCCGAGAATCTTTTCGGTAGGGCTCGTAAAGATATTACCAAGATACAATTTAAAAGTCAAAACTAGTTCTCTGCTTTTTCAGATATCAATCCATGTATCAGCTCTCTTTCTTCTCCGGTTAATTCCTCTCCGGAATGAAGTTTTGATATAGCTGCAAGTATCTTTTTATAGTCATCGTTTCCACCGGCTATTTTGTCCATAGCCAAATCAGCTATTCTTTTTCCCAACTCAGGAGTTAATTTCTCCTTTCTCTTTAAAGCATCCCTATAAATAGTTGGGGATTCAAGCTCTTCGGGATTTTTGTCTGAGTAGTTACCCTCTGGTCTAACGCCAAATATCATATTTTTATTCGTTTATATTGTCTAAATTAACATCATAGAGAACTTTGTCTCTAACATTATTATAACTGAATATTTCTTTTTCATCAAACCAAACTTTTATTTCATAATCAGAGTCAAATTTATTGGCAGACGCATGAACTAAGTTTCTGACTGCTCTGTCGTCGTTATCAGCCATAGCATAGGAATCCAATGTAAAATCTCCTCTTATTGTACCCACGTCCGATTGCAACGGTTCTGTGGAACCAATTAACTTTCTTGTAATAGCAATGGATTGGTTTCCTTCTAAAACCATAGCTACTACTGGACCAGAAGAAAGAAATCTTACTAATCTATTAACTATCTTTGCTCCTAATTCTTTTGGATCATCATTAACCTCAACTCCATTTTTTCTTTTTCCTTCAATTGACCTGTTTCCCAAGGCCTCTATCTCTTCTTCATTCTTAACATAATGTTTATAAGCAATTTCCTTGCTTGGAACAACAAATTTCATAGCCACAATTTTAAAACCCACCCTTTCAAATCGACTAGTCATTTCACCTATTAAGTTTCTTTGTACAGTGTCGGGCTTTAAAAGCACCAATGTTTTTTCTTTACTCATATTACTTATCTTTTTTAATAATTTGTATTCCAAGCTCTTTTAATTGACCATCGCTTACCGAACTTGGTGAATGCATCATTAAATCTCTACCATCTCCCGTTTTTGGAAAAGCCATAACTTCTCTGATGTTTGGCTCATTTTCTAAAATCATAACGATTCTGTCAATTCCGGGAGCTATTCCACCATGAGGCGGAATACCAGAGTCCAAGGCCTCTATCATATGTCCAAAGTTTTTTATAATTCTTTCCTCTTCAAATCCCATTATTTCAAAAACCTTTTTTAGCGCCTCACTTTTATGATTTCTAATGCTTCCTCCACCAATTTCATAACCGTTAAGAACAATATCATATTGACTGGTTAATATCCCTTCAATATTCTGCTTATTCATTAAATCATCCATAAATTCCGGTTTTGGAGCCGAAAAAGGATTGTGGGTAAAAGTCCAATTTATTTTCTCTCCGCCAGAGGCGGATCCGCTTTCGGCGGAAAAAAATGGAAAATCTATAACCCAGCAAAAAGCCAGAAGATTTGGATCGTTTTTGTCCTCTCTAATATCGGGCCTATCTATGCCGTATTTTTCCATTGATTCTTTGTAAGAAATCCTAGGAAAGGGTTTTTGCTGAATTTTTTTGTGAGGATAAAGTTTTTCAACAAGTTCTATGAAAAGTTTTTCTGTTAGAGCCATTATATCTTCTCTTTCCACAAAACTCATCTCTAAATCAAGTTGGGTAAATTCCGGCTGTCTATCTCCTCTGGTATCTTCGTCTCTAAAACATCTGGCAATTTGAAAATACTTTTCTATCCCGGAAGCCATTAGAAGCTGTTTATATTGCTGAGGCGATTGAGGTAAAGCATAAAAATTTCCAGGATAAACTCTGGAAGGTACCAAATAATCCCTGGCTCCCTCTGGAGTGGACTTGGTAAGTATGGGAGTTTCAATTTCAAAAAATTCTTCTTTATCAAGATAGTCCCTGATAAATTTTATAACCTTATGGCGCATCTCAAGATTTTTCCTTAATCTTGGCCTTCTGATATCAACATAACGATATTGCATTCTTACCTCCTCTCCAACATCATAGCCGTCTGTCGTTACATCAAAGGGGGGCGTTTTAGCTTCGTTTAGTATTGTAAGTCCTTTGGCTTCTATCTCTATTTTACCGGTTGGGATTTTTTCGTTTATCATTCCCTGCGGTCTTTCTTTTATAAGTCCTGAAATTTTAACTACCCATTCGCTTCTTAATTTTTGAGCGTCTTGATAAACCTGTTCTCCGGAAGCCGGTGAAAAAACCACCTGACAAATAGCACTTCTGTCGCGAAGGTCTATAAAAACCAATTTTCCATGATCTCTTCGGCTATCTATCCAACCAAAAAGTTCAACCTCTTGGCCGATTTTATCAACCGCATCTTTTATCCACGTTTTTACCATGTCTTAAAGAATATCAAAAAAAACCAAAAAAACAAAACGTTATGTAGATAATTTGGAAACTTTTATAAATCCATTTTTATAGAAAACTTTTACAATTCCGTCTAAGTCAGTTCTAAAAATCTGTGAGCCGACATTTTTTAATCTCTCCAATACTTCGTTGGTCGGATGTCCATATGAGTTTTTCCCCACTTCAATAATAGAAACTAGAGGAGAAACCGAGTCAAGAAAACTAGCTGAGGAAGAATATTTTGAGCCATGGTGGGGAACTTTTAGAACGTCAACGTTAGAAAAATCAGATATTATCTTCTCGGTTTTAGATGTAATATCTCCGGTAAATAAAGACGTAAAATCGCCACTGTCTATCTTAATAACTAAAGATATGTCATTTTCCTGAGTTTTTGATATCTTGTCATAAATTTCCGGCCACAAAGCAGTTATTTTGTTTTTCCCATAAATCACCTCATCGCCTTTTGAGAAAACCATATATTCTATCCCCCGTTCATTCAAGACCTTTTTTAAATCATCCCAATTTTCATTTTCTTGTCCGTTGAAAATAACCACTCCTATGTCATATTTTTTAACCAGATGAAAAATTCCTCCCATATGATCAACCTGAGGATGCGAGATAAATACCAAATCAATCTTATTTTTATAAAAAGGGATAATTCTTTCAAGATTTTCTACAACAGAAAAATCCTTCCCGGTATCAATGAGAAAATTAGCCCTGCCAAAAGCAGCTAATTGGGCATCTCCTTGCCCGACATCCAAAAAATAAAGGGCTGATTGGTTAGTAAAATTATAAAAAACAAAAAAATAAACAAAAATATTAACTATTATTAAACCAGATACAATTTGGAAAACTTTTGTCATAACCCATGATAATAGAAATAATCATCCTGCGACTTTTTATAATGACGTCTGGCAAAATAAATAATAACAACGTAATAAAGAAAATAGAAAAATGGATTCAAAGAACCAGAGAAAAATCCAAATGAGCTAAAAGCATATATAATTTTCTCACAAAACCACAAAATTGGGAAAATGAGTATAGAAATAACTCCAGCTAATTTTATGGATAAAACCCCCAGAACCGCCAAAATAAAAGACAACATCATTATCCACGGGACAAAAAGAAGAATAATAAGATTAGCAACAATTCCCAATGGAGAAAATCCTCCAAAATAATATAAAAGAATAGGAATAACAGCCAATTGCGCCGACAATGTTTCAGAAAATATATTTTTAAGACGATTTAAAAAATCTCTAGAAAAATTAAACAATGAATTAATCATTGGGGAAATATAAACAATTCCCATTAGAGCCAGAAAAGACAGAACAAAGCCAATATCAAAGAGAATAATTTTAGGATTGAGTAGAATCATAAAAAAGGCCGTGACAGCAATAGCGTTTTTAAAACTGAAGATTCGCGAGGAATTTTGGGCTAAAACAACCATAAATCCCATAATAGCCGCCCTAACAACAGAGCTCTCCGCTCCAGTCATAAGAACAAAAGACAAAATTATCAAAAGAGTTGGGATAAAAGCTTTCTTTCTTTTTATAATATATCCAGAAATCAGATAAATAGCGTTGACTAAAATTACTATGTTATATCCAGAAAGGGCCACGATGTGAGATGTTCCGCTTTTCCTCATGGCATCCTTTAGTTTTTGTGGAAAATAAACGCTCTCTTGGCCAAGAATCATTCCCGATGACAGTGCCGATTTTGAAGAATCAAACACTTTTTCCAAAACTGACGAAAATTTATCCCTGATTCCAAAAAGTCGCAATCTTATACTTTTACTTGAAGGATTTTCAATCTTTATTATTTTAGGAAAAAAAACAGTGCCTACCACCAAATCTTTTTTAAAATATTGGTTTTTGTCATTAAGTGGTTCTATTTTTCCGCTCATCTCCACATAATCGTCATAAGAAATCTTTTCGGAAACAGATGTAATGGCAGAAAGAATTAAATCGTCGCTTTTTAAAATAAAACTTTGGGAATTTGATTTTACCTGCGGATAAGAAGAAACTTTCCCCGTTAGCATTATTTCTGTACCAGAAACAAATTCTTTTGAGTCAAAATTTTTGTGCTCAAACCATTGTCCGTATAGAAAACCGATAAAAATTATGGGAAAAATAACAGCTATTATCAAAAGATATTTATCGCTTTTATATAAATATAAAAAAATAAGGGCCAGTATTGTCGCTAGCCCAACAATCAAAACATATGAAAATTCCAATTTTATTTCAAAAAGAAAAACTCCCAGTATAAAGAAGACGCAAAACCAAAACGCTTTATTGCCTATAGTCATGCCGTTTTTATCTAAGAGCGTAGCGATTAGTTATAAAACCGAGCACCCCCTCACTTATTGTAGCAATGTCTGTGTGTTTACCTAAGATAGAGACGAATGTCGCCTAACGGCTCTTATCTTGGTGTCACCCCTTAGTAATTGTTAACAATAAGTGAGGGGGTAAACTTTTTGTGGCTCCGACCAGAGCGTCGGAGACAAAAACTTTAGAATTCAAAACCGACTTGGGCCTTTGTGCCTTTGTTGTAAGGATGTTTTATTTCTTTCATTTCGGTGACTAAATCAGCTCTTTTTATAAAGCTTTGAGGAGCGTAACGTCCTGAAAGAATAATAATCATTTTTTGCGGTTCGTTTTTAATAACCTTTAAAACATCACTGACTTTTATAAGTTTTAAAGAAACAGCCACATTAACTTCATCCAAGACAATCACATCCCACTTTTTTGATTTTATGGCTTTGGCTATTTTTTTTAATGTATTTTCCGCCTCTTTTTTATGAACAGAAAAAGGAAGCTTGTCTCCTAAAATTCCCACAAATCCTTTTCCGCCACGATAAATTTCTAAGCCGTTAAATTTGTGCTCTCCCGAAATCCAGGGACCTTTTATAAATTGAAACATAACCGCTTTCTTACCTTGACCAACGGCTCTTATCATTTGTCCTAGGCATGCGGTTGTTTTTCCTTTTCCATTTCCAGTGAAAACCACAATCATAAATCAGTAGCTAGTATTTAGTAGCTTGTATCTAGTATATAAAACAAAAGAAAAATATAAAAGAACAAGGCCCGCGACAATGAAGTGCGGGCCCGGTGAGGTTGGTGGGAACCAACAGGATTGCCCCCGATTTTCCGCGGATTTTCATCCACGAGATATTCGGCTCCACTTCCTATTGATCCCCAAGAGAGCTTAAAGTTTGGTGCGCCGTGGACGATTTGAACGTCCGACAATCTGATTTAGAGTCAGCTGCTCTACCTGACTGAGCTAACGGCGCACGAACTTTGTTTTGTGTACAGGTGGTGGGCCTAGACAGGATCGAACTGTCGACCTCCAACTCCCTCAGTTGGTGCTCTCCCTACTGAGCTATAGGCCCACCTGGAGCGGGAAGAGGGATTTGAACCCTCGACATCCGTTAGACGTCACGGCGCTCTATCCGCTGAGCTATTCCCGCTCACTTAGTGACTAGGAAGATAACACAAAACCACCATCAATGTCAAGAACATATTGGTATTTAGTATCTGGTAGTTAGTAGTTGGTTCTATGAATTACTATATACAAGCTACTATATACTAACTACTAAATTATTATTCCTCCGCCCAACATCTGCCCGTTTTTCTTATAAAACACAGCCGACTGTCCACTTGCTGGAAATATTTTTATTTGGGAATTAACGCTGATCAATGCTGATTTGACTGATTTATGCTGATGAAGATTAACTTCAAACAGTGGCTGACGATAGCGAGTTCTAACTAAAATTTTTATCTCTTTTTTATTTTCAAAATCTATTTTAGTTTTATCATCAAGAAAATTTAAACTGACTGCTTCAAATTCATTGCAATATAATTTTTCGTCTCCCTCATAAGCCACCAATAACTGATTTTTATTAAAATCTTTTCCGATTACATAAAATTCCTTTCCGGCAGTATTTATAAACCCATGTTTTTGACCAATCGTATAAAACCAAACGCCATCATGTGTCCCAACTTTTTCTCCTTGAGTATCTATGATATCTCCTGTTTTTGGTTTTATATATTCCTTTAGAAATTCATCAAATTTAAACTTGCCCAAAAAACAAACTCCTTGTGAGTCCTTTTTATCAGCAGTCAAAAGATCCGCTTTTTTAGCTATTTTTCTTACTTTTTCCTTTCTTAATTTACCCAAAGGAAACAACAACTTATCAAATCTATCTTTTTCCACCTGCCACAAAAAATATGACTGATCCTTGTTAGAATCTTTGGCGGCAAAGACGCCAGTAGAAAGTTTTCGCTTTCGGCGAACATAATGACCGCTGGCGACGTAATTGGCGCCTAATTCCATGGCTTTATCATAAAACAATCCAAATTTTATCTGACTGTTACAAACCACATCGGGATTAGGAGTAATTCCTTTTTTATATCCCTCCAAAAGATAATTAACTACTCTCTTTTTATACTCTTCCTCCATATCAAAAACATAAAAAGGAATGTCTAATTTTTCAGCTACCAAGCGAGCGTCTTCAGCGTCTCTGTCCTGACATCCGTCCAGGTTATATCCCAATATAAATCCGCCATAAACCTGGTATCCTTTTTTCTTCAACAACAAAGCCGCCACAGAGGAATCCACTCCTCCCGACATCGCTACAAAAACTTTCTTTTTACTTTTATTATTTTTGAAAAACATTTTTTCTAAGATTATAAGTATTTTATATTTTTAGCAAATTTACAAAAAGAAAGCGGCCCACAGAGCGGGCCGCCAAAAGGACGTGTTCAAGAACTACTTGCCAGAGACAGCCAGACGCCCGCTCTGACCGAGGTTGTCGCTCGTCCAGCTCCAGTCTAGATCCCAACGTCTGTCGGCCTGAATCAGGCACGGGTAGCCCCGGTCTTTGCCCCTGCTCACCACGACGAGTCCTGGACCGTCGATGTAGATCTGATCCAGGAGCGCCATCAGGGCGGGAAACTCATCCTGGTGATCCACCAGCCACCGCAAGTGCTGGTATCCTAGGAACCGGCCAGTGAACGAGATCCAGCGACGCTCATACTCGACGCCGTTGATGATACCCTCCCCCGGGCGGAGAACCGTCCCAAGAGAGAGCGTGACAGCGTCAGTGGGCGAGGCGTTGCTTTCCACGCCCTTGATCCAGGAAAACTTCTTCTGGAGTTGAGCGTAAGTGGGTCGCGGAAGAGCAGGGATGTTGATCGTCAGCTCCCCCGTCTTCCGGAAGAAATCGCCGACATTCACCCGGAAACCGTTCCGAATGAAAGCGGCAAACTCTTTCCCAACCGTCTTGGAGTCGCCAGCGATGGCGACTTGGAGTTGCTCCGCAAGAGTTTCCTCCCACGGAGTGTTGACAGCCAAGACCGTCAACACGGTTAGGATTTGGTCATTTCCAGGTCTGCCAAACATTTTATTCTCCCCCGCGACGGATTTTAACGCGTTTGCCTTATTGCAAAGCGTCTCCTCTTCGCCGCAGTGTTTAAAATACAAATATTTATATCCTAAACCCTGCGGCGAATAACAAGTAGTATTTTAATGTGCTAATTACTCTATAAGTATAGCATACTACAACATATTTGTCAATCACACATACATCTGATTTTAAGCGGTTTTATCTGTCATCTGAAATAATAACCCGTATATCCGAACACCATTAAATCTAAAGAAATATGAGCTTTTATTGTCTTGATTGTGTGAACATGGCAGTTGTGAGTTCAAGACAAAGCGAGATATTTATTTAGATTTAATTGAGAGAATATACAGGGTTGCTGGTTTTGGCGCTACCTTTTGACTAAACAAAAGGTAGCAAAAATTAAGAGTTATGAGAGAAATCTCTCTCCTATCTTAAATACATCCCCCGCTCCCATGGTCAGTAAAATATTTCCTTTTTTTAAGTGAGTTTTCAAAAACTTATCAACTTCACCAAAAGAATTAAAATAAAATTTATTTTTATGTTTTAGAGAATTAAAAAGTTTTTGGGAAGAAATTGATTTATCTTGTTTTTCTCGGGCTGCATAAATTGGAAGAAAAATAATTTCATCGGCGTCAGAAAAGCTTTTTAGAAAATCTTTAAATAAAATTTTGGTTCTGGAATATAAATGGGGCTGAAATATAACTATTAACCTATTACTTTTAAACTTTAACTTAACTGCCTTAAGGGTGGCTTTTATTTCCGTTGGATGATGAGCATAGTCATCATAAACCAAAACTCCATCTTTCTTTCCCTTATATTCAAACCTCTTAGCAGTTCCAGAAAAGGAAGCTAGCGATTCTTTTATCTCATTACTCGTTACTCCTAACAACTTCAGAACACTTCCCGCCGCTTGAGCATTTTTCATATTGTGTTCCCCTATTAATTTCAGTGGAAAATCTATTCTGTATTTAGAAAAATCTATAACCCGACAATTTGCATTTTTTGACAACTTCACAAGTTTTGAATCAGAAAGGTCAGTTACCAAGAATCCGTCTTTTGGAATTTTTTTAACAAACTCAACAAAAGCGTTAAACAAATTCTTTTCTGTTTTGTAGTAATCCAAATGGTCGTTATCAATATTAGTGACCACAACAATTTTAGGATTTAAATCCAAAAATGACCTCTGGTATTCACAGGCCTCGGCTATAAAATACTTTCCTTTTCCGGCTATAAAGTTGCTCTTTAAGTCATTTAAAAAACTGCCCACTACAACCGTCGGCTCTTTTTTGGCTTTAATTAGTCCCCAGGCAATCATCCCTGTGGTAGTTGTTTTTCCATGAGTTCCGGAGACAGCAATTGTGTATTTACTCAAAGAAACGACCCCAAGAGCTTGCGAGTAAGATAAAGTAGGAATTCCAAGTTTTTTGGCTTTCTGAAATTCGGGATTATTATTTTTGATGGCTTTGGTATAAATGACAACATCAACATCTTTTGTTATGTTACTCGATTTATGTCCGATAAAAATTTTAGCGCCTCTTTTTTTAAGTTCGTCAGTTACAAAAGAAGCGGAGATATCGGACCCGCTGACAAGTTTACCCTCCAATAAAAACATTCTAGCCAGAGCCGAGACCCCTATCCCCCCAATACCAATACAATGAATCTTTTTAGATTTAGAAAGAATATTCAAATCCATATTTTATGCTTTGTTTGCCCTTTCCACATAATCTCCCGTCTGAGTATTTACCCTGACAATATCTCCTTGATTAATAAAGAAAGGAACTGATATCTTAGCTCCGCTTTCCAAAACAACTTGTTTGGAACCTCCAGAAGCAGTATCCCCTTTTATGGCAGGAGGAGCTTCCGTTACCTCGTAATCAACTTTAACCGGAAGTTCAATACTAATTATTTTATCTTTAAACATTAAGGCAATTACTTCTAAATTTGTTTTTAAAAACTGAGAGCTTGTCCCAAGCATATCTACGTCAAAAAAGAACCTGTTTTTAGGATTGCCAATTTCATCAAACCAGTATTGTCCTTTATTCTCATATATAAATCGCGATTTCATTCTTTCAAGATTGGCCTCATCAAATTGGTCACTCGGCTGAAAAGACGTCTCTTTAACTTTTCCGCTTATGATATCCTTCATTTTTACCTTCATCACCGGCTTTCTTTGTTGCATACGCAAAAAATTGGCCTCCTGTATCTGGAAGACCGAATTTTCATATTCTATGAGCATTCCCGGCCTAAGTTCATTGTAAGCAATCATAATAAAGGGAAGTATAATCCTCAAAAACTCAAAAATCAAGAAACGTGATTATTTAAACAATCTATGAATAAATATCTTGAATTTAAACAAAGACGATTGCCATAAAATACGCAACATATACCAATATTTTTTAAATTTCCAAAACATCATATAAATTCAGATTTATAGCACTGGTCGCAATATAATATTTCCAAACTCTCCGGAGGGAAAGTGGTCTCAAAACTGTTAGTGCAATTACCATTATGAGAATGATTAGAACTCTTACACATACAATTTTTAGTCCACAAATTATATCCGTTACGCCATTTTAGTAATTCAGAGTTTCTACAATTTGTACAAAGACGAGGTAGGGCAATATTCATATTTCTATGAAACTCCAATTCTTCTTTTGTGATACGAAAAGCTGTAATACACTGTTGATCACATAAACCATTATGCTCGCAAGAAATCGTTTCATCAATAATGGAATCGTCCGTATCTTTAATATGGTCAGGTAAATCCTCATATTTTACTGTAATTTTATAAGAACGTTCCGATTGATCTTGCCATCTCCATCCCTCGTTTAACACTTCTTCTTTGGTTTTTGGATACCAGTCAAAACCAAAAGCTTCGTTATAGGCATAAGCAGAAAGCTCTGTTGGGAAAAATTCTCCAAATTTATATATCCTCCCCTTTTTATCAACGTACGGCATTTGATTCATCTGTTCTTTTATTTTAGGCAATAGATTTTCATATTCTTCTTTAGTGTATTGTTTATTTAAAATACAATATTTTTTATTCTTTAAAGAGATTGATCCAAAAATGTTTGACGAATTGGAAACCCAGTCACAATACAAAGTATCTCTTGAATTACCACCCCCAATAGACATAAGGCATCTCTGGGCATTATTAGTAATGCCAAAAACTTCATAAAGTAATTCCGATGTAACCCCTCCAGCGCTTACGTCATAACTGTCCTTTAGATTGAGACCACCGAAATATAAATATTTGCAATTTTGAACCCCATCAAGAGCCGAAAAGCACATTTTGCAATCTTTTGCGTCTCGGATAATATCCCCGGTTACATTCTGACTGTTTCTTATATGAGCGAAACGATGAGGCGTAGAAACGTATAATTCCTTAAATTTTTTTCTTGCTTCTTGTAATTTTTTATAACTTCCTATATCCCACTCTTTGATGTTGTTAAAATATTCTTCTTTGGAGTATTTTTTATTAAATATGCAATATTTTTGTTTTCTTATATTTATACATCCAAAACAATCGGAACATCCAACGCAATCGTAAAGGAAAGATGAGTCCAGACATTCATCAGAAAAATATCCAAAGTTTACTCTGTAAAGTCGGTTCGAGTGCAATGATTCATAAGTATGGTCCGAATTATCAACGGTATAAGAGTCATATGTATCTCGAGAGAAAAGAAGGCCATAATCATTTTGTGAATTTTCAGAAAAATAACTCCAGAAAGTATGATAACAGTTTTTGACGTTTGAACAGGCATGAGTAAAATCACTATTAACCAAATTATTGCCGGTTAAGGAAGGTCTTGGAACATCCTCCATTAATTTCCTGTACTGAGTAAAAAATGGGGTATTAAAATCATAATCTCTGCCATAATCCATAGAATCCCATTTATCAGACATAAAACATTCTCTGCAATAAACCTTAAACGGACCGCCAGGAGCATGAACAGTTATTATTGATTTTTCGCAAAGTTTACACACATCCTTATATAATAATCTGTTTTCTCTCCACGCCATTCTCCTTAAATTACGACACCCAGGACACCAAGTCGGCGCCGGAACATCTATTTTTTTATAAAAATCAAAGTCCTCGGATTCTATAATAAAATCTTTATGACAACTTTGACATGTTTTTGTTTCAGATTGAGACATAATTAAAAATTTTGGCGGATATAGGTTTTGTAATCCCGATAATAATCGGGAACAAAGCCCTATACCAAAGGTTCTGACGATTTTTTACCTCCTTCTATTATGGCTTTTTCCTGGGCGCTTCTTATAATTGACGCCTCCTCCTCTTCAATAAGTTTTTTAGCAGAATCAATCGGAATAGAATATTTTTCCCTTGATCTTTTAAGTATCTCCTCTCTGAAAGATTCATGAGTAGGAGGAAGAACTTTTAGAGTTTCTGCCGAAAACGGATCATAGGCCTCTCCGTCAATAATCATTTTTATATAAAACTCCCTAACCCCCAGATTAACCATATCTTTGGGTTCAAAAACCGGAGCCATTTCAGGTCTTAATTTTTCCGCATCTTCTCCACCAACACGAAAAATAATTAAAGAACCAATGTTACCCAAAACTGCCGCTTGAACTCTGGGAAGAAGCTGATCCAGATATTGGTGAGCAACTGTTAAACATAAACTGTATTTACGCGCTTCAGAAAGTATATTTACAAATGTGTCGGTTACCAAATTTTGGAACTCGTCTACATAAAGATAAAAATCCACCCTGTCTTTTTCTGGGATAGCGGCTCTGGCCATACCCACCTGTTTTATTTTAGTTATAAACATTGATCCAAAGAAGCTAGAATTTTCTTCTCCTAACTTTCCTTTGGAAAGATTAATTAAAATTATCTTCTTTTCATTTACTAATTTTTCCAAATCTATTCTATTCTCTTTTTGTCCAAAAATATTTCGGAGTAGCGGATTTGAGAGAAACTGTCCAAGTTTGTTAACCAAAGGAATAATAGCGTCAGTATCAAACTTCTCAGACCAATCAGCAAACTCAATAGCCCAGAAACGTCTGACCATATCATCTTCTATGTATTCCACCACTTTCTGACGGTAATTTCTGTCAGTTAACATTGAAATCATTCCTCGCATGGTCGCATGGGGATAATCCAAAAGAGCTAAACAAGTGAAACGAAAGACGTGCTCCAAACGAGGAGTCCAGTTGGCGCCAAATTGCTTTTCCATGACTTCAATTAAGCCCTGGGTAAGCTGGTGTTTGAAGGAAAGATGAATGTTGGCCAAAGGATTAAAAGAGACCGGATATTGGTCATCGGATGGATCAATTAAAACAACATCTTCTATTCTTTCTTTGGGAATAAAATCCAGAGTAGTTTCAATAATATCTCCGTGAGGATCTATAAGACAGACCCCGTGGCCATAAGCAATATCCTGCCTAATCATTAATTCCAAAAGCTTGGTTTTCCCCACGCCACTTTTTCCCACCATATAAAGATGTCTTCTCCTGTCAATTTTTTTAATTCCAAAAACAAATTTTTTTTCCTCCAAAGCAGCCACGTAATTGGTTTTTCCTATAAAAACAGTATCAGAAGAATCAACTTTCCCATAAACAGGGAGATCTGGTGGAGGAGGTGCATATTTAATTATTTGAATTTTTCTTCTTTCAGCCATGATGATGTGTCTATTCCAACAACCCTAATTCTTTTAGAAAATCTCTATACCCCCGTAGAGCTTTTTTTGCCTCATCAAAAGAAAGAGTCAGATGAGGCGTGTGAACTAAATCATTTCTTAGGCGGTGCGATTCCCAAACTTTCTCTATACTTTTAACATCGTCCTCGGTAAGTCCCGATAATCTGTCGGCAAAATGTTCTCCGGCAAGACCCATTTCTTTTAGAGCTCTATCAACCATGGAATCGGCCTCAATTATAGCTAGGCGCATCGATTCGGCGGTTCCTTTAGAAAAAATCTTTAAAACTTTGCTCCATTCTTTAGCAACAAAAGAACTCTTTTTAAATCTCTTTCCAGTAATGTATTCTCTAGGATCATGAACAAAATGGGGACGGAATTTAAATACCTTTAAAATCATGGCCACAAAAACATAAAGCAAAATAACGTCAAAAACTATGATAACAATTTTAATAACTTTAAACATGCTGGCAAAATCGTTGGGAAAAAATGTTTCCATATTTATGCGCTATTCTTTAAAATCAAATTTTTCTAATTCGTTTTTGTCCCCGAAAATGGAAAGTCCCGCCGACGCCCCTCCTTTGCGACTGTGGAGGCGATTGATATGGGGAGCGGTCAGCACATAATGCATAGGAGGATGAAAGAGGGTAGCCAACACCCTGACATTAATGGGAAATTCTTTAGTGCTAAAATTCCAGTTAAAAAGATATGAGCTAGTAAGCTTCCCAATAAAAGTCTGAGGGACGGGTTTGGGATTGCGATAATTGTATAGAATTCTTTGTTTTTTATATTCAAGACGAGTTTTAGGAAAAACATATGGCTTACTCCATATTTGAGTCCTGGTTACCATAGCAAGATTATTAAAAAAATAATTAAGGTTAAGAGCTGAATATTGGTTAAAAGCACCGGTAACGCCTCTGGAGATGCTCTGGGAAAGTATCTCTCTGGGAGAAATATAAATGAGTCGAGCTATGGTTTTAAAAGCCGGAAATGTCGTGTTCTCTTCAACCGCTTTAATGAGTCCAATTTCTCCTGGAGTCCTTTGAGTAAACTGTTTAGAGATATTAATTGCTCCCCCCTCCGTTTCTTTTGCGCTCCCAGTTGTCTTTTCCTTAAGTTCTTTGATTAAGCTCTCACCAATCTTTACCCAGCTAGTAGGAAACATTGGATAACAAACAAATTGAATTCCAACAATCTCTCCCTTTTTTACCTTGCCTAAAACTTCCAAAAGAACAGAGATGGGGTCATATTCTTTTTCTTCGACTGGGGACTCAAAATCAATATATGACTTTAACGGATAAGCCGGATCTTTTCCTAAGACCAATTCTGTTCCCCAAATATCAAGGTCTTTAGAATAAACCTCTCGCATATTGGTAGGAATTTTATTAAGGTAGTCCTCGCTAGGAATAGTTATTTCCACATCAGGATAGTAAGAAAAGAAAGCCGCCTCCACAACATCTTTATATTTTTTGATAACCCTCAAATAAAAATGTATCTCTCCTCCAAAACTAACCATCTCCATAGTAAACCAATTAGTCACCTCTCCTTCCCATATGTATTCTTTTGGATTTCCGGGATAATTTCCCAAAGAATGGATTTGAACTAAAATTTGTTCCATTCCCTTGGGGTTTCTTAGAATTTCTCTAGGAATATGGATCTCAAGCAAAACAAATTTGACTTCAGTTTTGTAAAGTTCCTGCCGCCAAGCCAGCCAAGAACTATTCGCCAAAGGAAAAAGTATCAGAAAAGCTATTATCCACCAAGAAAATCCGAGTATTTGCCAAATAATATCTAAAATCATGTCTTTAATTTATCACAAAAAAGTTACCTCTTCCACGCCTTAAGAAGAATTGTCTTTTCTTAATGCCTCCTTTATGGCCGACCTTAATCCTTCAACATCAACCTGTTTTTGTTTTCTCGTCTCCTGAGTAAGAGCTTTTGCTCCTTCCCTGACGGGCCTTTTATCTCTATTGGAATGTCCAGGTTCACCAACTTTAAACTCTATCCCTAGTACAGCTAATTCATTAAAACTTTCCTGTTCTTCTTTTTTTATTCTTCTCTCAGATTGCAAGTCGCCCGTTTTCTTTCCTATAACAGAAAGACAATCGTCGCAATAAACTGGCTCTCCAGAAATCGGTCTAAAAGGAACCAGTGTCGCTTTACCGCATCGAAAACATGTGGCGTGATGAAGCTCCCCAGAATCTGAAAGTGGTTGCTCCACCAAATCTTCCTCAATAACCATCCCGCTCCATCTATTAATCTCATCTTCTACGGATTTTCTGGGACGAGCATATCTTTGGCGGGATTCTTCAATAATTTCGTTTGTGCTGGCAACTTTGTCTTTAAGTTTAAGAGGAGCAATGGTGTGAGCTGAAAAAGGACGAGAGGTTACTCCTTCGCTCATTAACTTAAGATAAATCTGATAATTTGGAAGGTTAACCATGTCCTGAATGTTAAACTCAGGATCAAATTCCTGCTCCAGAAATTCTGCGTCAGCAGCGCCTACTCTGAAGATAATCATCGTCCCCACGTTTCCAAAAACGGCATCTCTGACTTTAGTGGACATATCGGTAACCAACTGACCTATATACTGATGAGCAATAATCAAATTAAGACAGTATTTTCTGGCTTCGGAGAGAATCCCAGCAAAAGAATCGGTGGCAAAATTTTGGAACTCGTCAACATAAAGATAAAAATCTTTCCTGTCTTTTTCCGGGATTCTTACCCTTTCCATAGCCGAAAGTTGAATTTTGGTAATAATCATAGCTCCCAGCAAGGCAGAGTTGTCCTCGCCTATTCTTCCTTTGGAAACGTTGACTAAAAATATCTTCTTCTCATTCATTATTTTAAAAATATCTATGGTGCTTTTTGACTGACCAACAATATTTCTAATAATAGATGTTGAAAGAAACTGTCCAACTTTGTTTTGAATAGGAGCGATGGCCTCGTTACGAAATTGATCACGCCATTGTTCATATTCGTGAACCCAAAAGGCCCTGACCACCGGGTCCTTTATATTAGCGATTATTTGTTGACGATAGTCCTTGTCAACTAAAATACGAATAATTCCAAGTAGTGTGGAATTGGGAGTTTCTAGAAGAGCCAAAACAGCATTGTTAAGAATGTATTCCATTCTGGCTGACCAGACATTGGCCCAAATTTTTGTAAAAATACCCATCAACCCAGAAGCTACCAAATGTTTATATTTAGAATCAGGAAGGTCCAAAATATTAAATCCTATATGAAAATCGGTGTCGGCTGGATTAAAATAAATAACATCTTCCTTTCTTTTTTCCGGAATACTGTCCAAAAGCTCCTCCACTAACTCTCCATGCGGATCAACCACACACAAACCTTCTCCATTGGCTATGTCTTGGATAATCATATTATGGAGCATGGCAGATTTTCCGGTTCCCGTTTTACCTATAACATACGTATGCTGACGTCTGTCCTTACGTTTTATACCAAAAAGACGATCCTGATTGCGAAAATCGGTCTTGGCAAAATAAACAGTATCTTGGGGTGGTGTCTCAGACATATGATACTTAGTATATAGTATTTGATATATAGGGTAAAGACAGAAAATTATATCAAAAAACGGCTTTGTGAGCCGTTTCTTATTTATTTTTTTACTTACTATGCTCTTTACCCTTGCCTCTTTACCCTTTCTGTTATGCCAAATGATATAATCCCCCATCAGCTTTTTTGAAGTATTTTTTGTTGTGAAGATTTAAAAGAATCGTATTATGTTTTAAAATACGTTGCTCTCCAACTAGTTTTACGATTTTATCAAATGGCAATGGACCTTTTTCTTTTAATATCCTTCGTAAGACCTCTCTTGCAGTTCCAGGAATGATACCAAATTCTTTTAAGGAATAAAGACCTCTTCCAACTAAAACAAATCTTTGGTCTTTTATAAGTTCATTATGAACCGTTTGAGGATGAGCTTTTTTAATATCAAATTTAATTTTGTTTATCTCTTGGGCTATTTCTCTAAAATGCATTGGCTCTCTTTTTTTCTTTAGGACTAAATATGATTTATCCTTTACTGTTTTTGGCATAATTTCTTCCCAATTTGACAAACCAAAATCTCCAAACGGATTAACAGAAAAATCTTTGGAATTTAAAACAAAGTTAAGAGCCACAAAATCGGATAACGAATTGTTTTTAACTACCTGTCCAAACAACTTATCAAATTGTTTTTTCTCAATAACTTCTTCTTTTTTGTTTTTCAAAAAAGCAATAAGTTTTTTTATAAACTCTTTGTTTGATTTTAGGTGACCTTCGGAAAGATACCAAAAGGAATGGAAATTTTTGGTCTCCAGAAAATATATCGGTTTTTCAAAAATTCCAAAAAACAATTCCATCTGATAGGGAGAAAGAGATTTATCATTGAAAATACTTCTTAAATCCTCAATAAGATAATCGGATTTTCTGGTTCCGCCAAGCGACTCCAAGTGTTTTATCACCTTATCAAACATGGCTTTTAGGGTCTTATCGCTTTGAGCTTTCTTCAAAAGGGCCTTTAAACCAGCCGCTTCTATCTGGCGGATTCTTTCTCTGGTGATTTGGTATTTATCCCCTATTTGAGCCAAAGTTTTAGGATTGCCAGACTCTATGCCAAAGCGCTGGATAATAACATCCTTCTGTTTTTTAGGAAGCTCGTTTATAAGGTTTTCTAAAGATTGTCTAAAATTCATATTGTTCTATTTCTTGTTATTATAACCAAATTTATGCCAAATAGTCAAGATGGGGCTGGCTACAAAGATAGATGAGTATGTACCCATGATCGTACCCACTAAAATTATCAGAACAAACAATCTAAGCGGCACAGCGCCAAAAACAACCATAGCCACAAGCACCAAAACCAATGTTAAAGAGGTATTTATGGATCTGGCCATCGTTTGATTTATACTTTCATTAACCACTTCATCAAAAGATTTATTGGCTCTTCTTAATAAAAGATTTTCTCTGATTCTATCAAAAACAACAATGGTGTCATGAACAGAAAATCCCATAATAACCAAAAGAGCCACAACAAAGTTAGCGTCTATTTCAATTCCTTTCCAAAATCCTAAAACAGCTAAAAGCCCGGAAGGAATAATAACATCATGAAATAAAGATATTAAAGTTACAACTCCGTATTTCCATGACTTGACCGGAAAAGAAACCTTTCTAAAAGATATGGCAACATAGATTGAAATGGCCAAAAGAACAAATATGGTTGCCCAAATGGCCTTGCTTTTTAGTTGTTTTCCTATTGTGGGACCAATTGAACCGAATTTTAATTCTTCAACGTTTCCAAACTTTTTAGATAGAGAAGTTAAATAAACCTGGTGATTTTCTTCGGAAATATGGGGAAGTTTTACTATAAAAGATTGGGATGATATTTCTTTATAAATAATGGCTTCCTCAACTTTAAGTTCGCTCGAAAAGAAATCCTTTAAGGAATCTTCCGTAGCAACTTTATCTTCCAATTTAATCTGCCAGGATGTTCCTCCGGTAAAATCAATCCCCGGCTTAAATCCGAAAACAGCAATAAAAACCAAAGACGCCAAAACCAAAACTCCCGAAACAGAAAGAAATATGTATTTTTTTCCTATTATATTCATATTAACTATTAGTTGATTGTTTATCCTTTACAAATACCGTCAATAGATTTTTTGTCACGGTAATAGCCGTAAACATGCTGATAATAACACCTAAAAGCAAAGTTAACGCCAAACCCTTAATAAATCCGGAAGTAAGATTAAAAAGTATCAAGGTTGTAATTATAGTGCTGACATTAGAATCTCTAATGGATGGCCAGGCCCTTTTAAATCCTTCTTTAATGGCTACGGTTCGTGAAATTCCTTTCTTTAATTCTTCCTTGGTTCTTTCAAATATGAGAATATTGGCATCAACCGCCATACCTATAGAAAGCAAAAATCCGGCAATACCAGCTAAACTCATTGTTACAAATATTTTAAAAACGGAAAGAGAAAGAATAACGTAAATAACCAAAGCAATTGAAGAAAAAATACCAAAAGAACGATAGTAAATAAGCATAAAGAAAACAACCAAGATGGTACCAATAATTCCAGCCGTGACTGATTTTCTAAAAGAATCCTGTCCCAAACTAGCGCCAACGTTTTGTTGATCAACTAAAGTTATGGGAGCGGGCAGAGCTCCGGCATTAAGATTCTGAACAAGGGACTTGGCATAATTTAAAGTAAAATCTCCGGAAATTACCGCTTTCCCACCGGTTATTTTTTCATTAACCGTAGGGTCGCTGATTAAGTTATTATCTATAAAAATTGCCAGTTCTTTTCCAACGTTTCTTTCTGTAACTTTTTCAAAAACAGTCGCGCCTTGAGAATTAAATTCTAATGCCACCTGGGCCTGTCCAGTAGTTTGATTAAAATCTAAACGAGCCGACTTTATATATCTACCATTAAGTTCGGTAGGAACGTATTCCACTTGCCCATCACTTTTGCTAAATTTTTCTCTAAAATCAAGATAAGGGGTTAGTCCTATTTCTTTTATCGCCTGGGATAAATCTGATATTCCCGAAAGTTCTATAACTAGATAATCATCCCCTCCAATATTGGAAACGCTAACCTGTGGCTCCCTGACTCCAAAAAGGTTTATCCTTCTTTCTATAACATCTCTTAGTCCAGTAATAGTTTCGTTTTTATCAACATCAGGAAGTTGAGAAGTGTCAACTTTATAAGTCAAATGCGCTCCACCGACAATATCTAACCCTAATTTCCAAGGAAAAACCTTGTTAAACCAAGGAATAACCTGCTGTTTTGGATAAACAAAAAAAGCCCCCGCCAAGCTGATTATAAAAATAGCAATAAGAAATATTATGGCAGAACTTCTTTTCATCGTTAAGAATGATAACACATAAAAATTAAAATGCAACCGGAATCCTATTTTTTAACATAACCACAAGCAAAAGTGAAATTAAAACGTCTAGGAGAGATAATAAGCAGTAAGAACAGAAATTATTAATAACAAACGCCTGCAAATAAATAAGATATAAAGAGAACAAGACACCGACAGAAACCAAAATAATCAAAAGATTTATCAAATATTTTTTACTCCGCCCCAGATAAAGAGCTGTTATCAGAAACAATAAAAAATAAAACGCCATTCCAAACCAAGGTAAATGCACTCCAAAAAGAGTGGCATAAGAAGAATAAAGAACCAGATCGCACCCTTCAATAACAAAACAGGATATTGGATAATTTTCCACTGATTTCACATGGATAAAGAGAGAATCAACAAATCCAATTAAAGAAAGAAGTAAAAGTGAAACCAAAATTAGGTTTTTTCTTTTAGTCATAAGTCGTGAGTTGTTAGTTGTTAGTTATCTATGAACATCCACCCGAGGAAGCGCCACACTGGAAACAAGTCATACAAGTTCCGGTTCTAACCATCATTCCTCCACATTTTTTACAAACCGAATCTCCCGGAATCTCGGATTTTTCTTTTCTTTCCGGTTCCGATTGTAAAGAAGAATTTTGATCGCCGTCATCTGTTCCCGAAGCGGCAACTTTTACGGTCTGACTGATTTCTTTAAACATCTCTTTGGCATGATGATTCTCTCTATTTTCCAAAACAGGAGACATTCCCAAATCAAATAAATCTTCTTGAGTAAGAAATTTTAAGGAAAGATAACGAAAGATATAATCAACAATACTGGTTGCCACATGAATATTGGGATTTTTAGTAAATCCAGACGGTTCAAATCGGCTATAGATAAATTTTCTAGCTAAATTTTTAAGAGGAACTCCATATTGAAGAGCCATAGAAACCGATATGGCAAAGGCGTCTAAGAGACCCGCCAAAGTGCTTCCTTGTTTTGCCATCCTAACAAAAATTTCAGCCAAAGATCCGTCATCAAAAACACTATAAGTTAAATATCCCTCATGTCCAACAATAGAAAACTTATGGGTTTCCGACATTCTTGTAGGCGGAAGATGACGACGAGTCATTATTATTTCTTTTTTTCCAGAATCTTTGTCTTTATCCTTTTTTGTTTCAGAGGTACTCAACGGCTGAGCGCTTTTAGACCCATCTCTATAGACAGCAAATGCTTTTATTCCCATCTTCCATGCCATCACATAGGCCTGAGAGATTTCTTCTACTGAGGTTTGAGCAGACATATTAAATGTTTTTGAAATAGCTCCAGAAACAAACGGCTGAACGCTTGCTACTATTCTTATATGACCTTGCCAAGAAATTGACCTCGTGCCCGATGATTGTTTAACTGCGCAATCAAACACAGCCAAATGTTCCTCTTTTATTTTTGAAGCGCCTTCAATAGTTCCTTTGTCGTATATCCAAGAAATTATTTCTTTTATGTCTTCTTGATTATAGCCAAGATTGGCAAGCGATTGCCTAACACTGGCATTAACAATTTTCATCCATCCACCTCCCACTAATTGTTTCATTTTAACTAAAGAAAAATCAGGCTCAATTCCAGTCGTGTCGCAATCCATCATAAAGGCAATTGTTCCAGTAGGAGCAATAACGGTTACTTGAGAATTTCTAAATCCATTTTTATTTCCTGATTCCAAAGTTTTTTGCCAAACATTTTGCGATTCCATTAACAACACCTTATCTTTTAGAACGGAACCGTTAATAGCCATGGCAGCTTTAGCATGTTTTTCTATAACTCCAAGCATAGGTTTCTTATTAATAGAGTAACCCTTAAAAGTTCCTACACGTTTGGCTATTTCAGAAGAAAATCTATAGGCCTCTCCTGTCATCAAAGAAGAAATGGCACCAGCCAGAGCGCTTGCCTCTTCTGAGTCATAAGGAAAACCCTTAGTCATCAAAAGAGCGCCTAAATTAGCAAACCCCAGACCCAACTCTCTAAAGTCCTTAGCATTCTTAGTGATTTCTGGTGTTGGATAACTTGATCCGGCCACAAGAATGTCCTGAGCTAAAATAAAGATATCAACCGCTTGTTTAAACAATCTAACATCAAAGCTCCCGTTATTATTTAAAAATTTTAAAAGATTCAAGGAAGCCAAATTGCAAGCTGAGTTATCAAGATGCATGTATTCGGAGCACGGATTAGAGCCGTTAATACGCCCAGAATTGGGACAAGTATGCCAGTCGTTTATTATGGTATCAAACTGAACACCAGGATCTCCTGATTTCCAAGCGGCTTTGGCAATTTCATCCAATATATCTCTGGCTCTGTAGTTATCGGCCACTTCGCCGTTAGTTTTAAAACGAGTTTGCCACGCTCCATCTTTTTCTACCGCTCTCATAAAGTCGTCTGTGATACGAACTGAATTGTTGGCGTTTTGGAATTGAATTGAGTTCCAAGCATTATCATTTAAATCAGCCATGTTGTAGCCGGCATCTATAAAAGCTTTAACTTTTTTTTCTTCTTCGGCTTTACATTGAATAAAATCCATTATGTCAGGATGGTCTATATCCAAAATAACCATTTTAGCGGCACGACGAGTAGTTCCTCCCGACTTTATCATTCCGGCAACAGAATCTGCTCCTCTCATAAAAGAAACTGGCCCGGAAGCAAGCCCACCTCCGGAGAGATGTTCTCTTCTTGACCTTAATCTGGAAAGATTTATTCCAGATCCAGACCCTCCCTTAAAAATCATTCCTTCAGTTTTTATCCATTCTAAAATGGAGCTCATGTCGTCTTCAACAGAAAGAATAAAACATGCGCTACATTGAGGATTTTCTCTAACACCAACATTAAACCAAACCGGACTGTTAAAAGATCCGTTTTGATTAAGCAAAAGATAAGTTAACTCATCTTCAAAAATTTGCGCTTGAGAAGAATTAGAAAAATATTTATACTCATCTCCCCAACTGCGAATAACTTTTACAACTCTCTCCAACATCTGTTTCAAACTAATTTCACGAGCGGGGGTTCCTAATTTACCTCTGAAATATTTTGATGTAGTTATGTTAACGGCGTTCTCCGACCAAAACTCGGGAAACTCAACTCCTTTCTGTTCAAAATTTCCCACTTTAGCATCGCGTTTCACCCACTTTACTTGGCTGAATGGATGAATATTCTTTTTAGTAAATACTCTATTGACTGACAACGCATGCTGACCGCGAGAAGAGCGAGCTCTTTTGGTTTTGGTGTTGGCCATAAGGATAAAAAATTATTTTATACTCAAGTTCTAAAATATCAAATGGAAATTATTTTATTTTCTTCTTCCTTTTTTTCTTAAAAACGCCGGAATTTCCCAAACATCATCTTCATTATCTTCGCTTTCTTTTATCTCGTCAATTTTTTCCAATCTTGCTTGTTTAACTTCCTGCAAAGGAACTTTATCTGATGATGCCACTATACTAACATTCTTGGAAAAAATATCAAAATCACTAAATAGGGAAGAGTTCCTACCAAAAGACAATCCAAAACCAGTGGCTATCAAAGTTACCTTAATTTCTCCCTTTGAGAGACGTCTATCATAGTAAGTCCCAAATATTATCTTGGCATTGGGGTCTACGTTCTCTGAAATTAAGCGAGCAATATCATTAATTTCACTCATTTTGACATCTTTTAGCCCGGAAACTGAAAAAAGCACCCCTTTGGCCCCGTCTATAGAAGTTTCTAACAAAGGAGAGTTAAGAGCCATGTTAGCCGCCACAATAGCTCTCTCTTTTCCTGATGACTGACCCACTCCTATAATGGAAGACCCGGATCCTTGGATAATAGCCCTTATATCGGCAAAATCTACATTTATAATTCCCGGTGAAATAATAAGTTCAGTTACCCCTAAAACTGCGTTTTTCAAAACTTCGTCAATTTCCTCAAAGGCCTTATTCATAGAGGTGTCTTTATCAATTAAAGAAAAGATTCTGTCGTTTGATATAGCGATTAAAGAATCAACCCTGTCTCTAAGTTTAGCCAAAGCATCTAAAGCGATCTGAGTTCTCTGCCCTCCTTCAAAAGAAAATGGTTTAGTCACAACTGCCACCGTTAGTATTCCAAGTTCTTGAGCAATTTCGGCAATAACCGGCATAGCTCCGCTTCCGGTTCCTCCCCCAAGTCCAGCGGTTAAAAATATCATATCGGTTCCTTCAAAGGCCTTTATAATTTCATCTCTATTTTCTTCAGCCGCTTGTCTTCCTAATTCAGGATTCATTCCCGTTCCCAAACCTTTGGTAATTTCTTTTCCAATATAAATCTTTTTTTTGGCCTGACAATTTTCCAAATCCTGAAGATCAGTATTGATAGCCATCAAGTCAACTCCTCTTGGAAAATAATCAAACATCCGAGAAATAACATTTCCTCCCCCTCCTCCAACTCCGACAACTTTAATTTTAGCAATATTAGCTCCTTTCTTTTTTGAAATCCTCAAAGCTAACGGTTTTTGTTTGGACCGTTTTGTTTTTTTATTTATAAAAATCTTTTTGGACTTTCTTGAGATTTTTATTTTCTTTACTCTCCTGAACTTTTTGGATAAAGATTTAAGATATTGAATCTTAAGATGCTTTTTCTTTTTTGTCTTTGTGTTGTGTGTTTTGCGTTTCATGTTTTAGTCAGACGGCATTAATGCTTTTATAAATTTTTTAAACCATGAATCGTTGAATGATTGTCTTTTCCCAAAAGGTCCCATGTGTTCACCCTTTTTTATTAGATCAGATTTAGTAAGCGCCAACCCAACAGCCACAGACATTTCCGAATCTTGAATTTGGTCAGAAACTGTAGCGCTAGAGACCTCAAAATCATCAGTTAAAGGAAAACTGACTTGAGCAGGAAGTCGCAATTCTTGCCTAGCTATATCCAAAATTCCCTGAAGTTTTGCACCTCCTCCTGTTAATATAGCCCCAGACGGCAATTTACCAGCTTTTCCTAATGATTTTAGCTGATTGTTTACCAGAGAAAATATTTCCCTGGCTCTAACTTCTATGATTTCAGCTATATATTTTTTGGAAACCTGGGAGGACTGACCCTCTTCAAATTCTGACATGTCTATCTTATCTTTTGATGAAACTTCTCTGGCAAAACTAGAACCCATAGATATTTTGATTTTTTCCGCTGTCGTTACCGAACATTTTAACCCAATAGCCAAGTCATTAGTAATATTTCCAGACCCAACTGGAAGAACGCAAGCGTTTAAAATTCTTCCGTCTTCATAAACAACCACGCTGGTAGTTCCAAATCCAACATCTATTAAAACAGCCCCTAATTCTTTTTGCTGACGAGAAAGTATAGCTCTATCACAAGCCAAAGGAGAAAAAATGATATTTCCTTCAAAGTCAGTTTTCTTTCCGAAAATAAAACCGCTGACCTTCATAAAGTTCTTATATATAGAAGAGAACACGGAGATCAAAACAACATTGGCCTCCAATTTTTTCCCAGAAAGTCCAATAACATCAGGGTCATCCATTTCAATGTCGTCAATAATAAATTCACGTGGAAGTGAGTGGACTATCTGCCATCCTACCGGCAAATTAACCGCCATTGATTCTCTTATCACTCTGTCTACGTCTTCCTGTAATATTTCAAAGTCAGGACGAGGAATAGAAACAGCCGCGCGCGAAAGATTGAAACGACTCCTTGTCCCAGAAATTCCAAATACCAAGTTCTTCAAGCACTTTTTATCAAAATGTTTTATTTCGTTAAGCACCTCAACTAAATTTTTCACCGTTTCTTCTGGATAAATTATTTCTCCCCTTTTAATTCCAGCTGAATCTCGTTTGATTGTTTTTAAAAAAATCAAAGAACCGTCTTTTTTTAGTTCCGCAACTATTCCCTTTATTTGTGACGACCCAAGATCAATGGCGGTGATATACATCCCATAATTGTAAAAAAAATAAGCCAAACAATCAACAAGAGTCGTTAGTTTATATTATTAACAATCTTTTCCCTAATTTTGTACTCATTCCCATGTTTTATCAATCCCAAATAGGAGCTTATGGTTTCTTGAGTGGGATGCTGTTTTAACCTTTTTAACATTCTCTTTTTAGTGGAAGTTCTTAGGATTCTATAGTCGGGAAAGCTTATCCAACCAAGAAAATCAATTCCTGATGAGAATGTTTTTATGGAAACCTTGTCAGGATGTAGTTGGAGTTTTAGTTCTTTACTTAGAAAGTCGCTTATTTGGAAAATTAGATTTGAGAGATAATTCTTGTCATCAGAAAGAATAACAAAATCATCGGCATATCTAACATAGTATTTTATCTTCAGTTGATGTTTCATATATTGGTCAAATTTATTCATATAGATATTGGCCAAAAGTTGAGATGTTAAATTTCCCAAAGGTAATCCTTTGTTGTTTTCAAAACTATGGAAACTTCCAACTATTTTATCAATCAGCCAGCATACGTCCTCGTCAGCAACATAATTCTTGAATATATCTAACAAAACCCGGTGATCAATTGAAGCGAAGAACTTTCTGATATCACATTTTAAAACCCAGCAGGTTCGGCTGTTGCTTTTTGACATTTTTCTGAATAATTTTCTAAACCGATTTATCGCTTTGTGAGTTCCCTTAAAATTCCTACTTGAATAAGAATCGTAAACAAAAAGCCGTTCAAAATAAGGGTATAAGATTCTGTGGACAGCGCGGTGTAATAATCTGTCGCGAACAGACGCTTTGTGGATATCTCTGGGTTTTGGGTCGCGCAGAGAAAATGATTTGTACCCTCCGTGTTTATACGTTTTATTTTCCAAATCCTGATGGAGCTTAAAAATGTTTCGGGAAAGATTTAGAGAAAATTCAGCCATGTCTTTCTTAAACTTCTTTCCCCTGACAAATTCTTTCCAGGCCCGACATAGATTTTCTAAAGATATGATATTATTGTACATATGGATACAAATAACCAACCAAGCAAGTATAGCATTGCCCCCCCCCCCGAGAAGCGCCCAGAGCGCTTCTCAAAATGAAAGAATTGTATTGTTTTTGGTTAAAAATTTATAGAAATTTTCCTAAAGTTGAGCGTTTTGGTATTGGACAAAAGATTGATGGTTTGTTTCTTGAAGCGCTTGAGCTTATTTTTAGTTCTGTTTATCTTCCACCGGAACATAAAATTATATTGTTAGCTAAAGCCATATCTAAAATTGATTCAATAAAATTTTTTATACAACTGGCTTGGGAAGATAACCTTATAACCACAGAAAAATACTCTCAATTCTTATCCGGTCTTGAGGAAATAGGTAAAATGCTCTGGGGATGGAAAAGCGGACTCCAAAATAAAACTTCCGCCAAATAAGCGGAAGAAACACGGCAGTAGCGAGAGAAGACCTGGTTGCCATCGTTCCAGTCGTTCGGGTTGCTGAGCGAGTTGGCGTTGACGTTCCATTCGCCATCGTTAGCGTTCCAGTTGACGTTGACCGTCCAGAGGATACCGTCCGTTTCTCACACAAAAAACCATCCGTATCACCATCCGTCAAGCCATGGCGGATTGAATTTTATTTGGGACCTAAAAGTCCTCCGGTTTTTTGTGCCAATTCCCGTATTTTTTAAGAAACGCATTTTGTACTCTTGCATAAGGCAATACCCAACGCAACTCCCGCAAAAAGATTTCTAAAATTATGACGCGAAAGCTTATGGCCACCGCGTATCACACAATTTCATAAGTATTATAACAAAATATTTTTTATGTAAAAACAAACCCTCCGCCAAGCCGAAGCAAGGGGAGGGTCAAAGGGTCAAGGGACCAAAGTGTCAGAGACACAAGGATTCAATGACCCAAGGTGTTCAACGGGAATTGCGAGAGAAGACCTGGGAGCCAGCGTCCCAGTCGCGCGGGTGGCTGAGCGAGGCGGCGTGGACGTCCCAGACGCCAGCGCCAGCGAGCCAGCCGACGTCGACCGTCCAGAGGATACCGTCCGGATCACGAACATAGAACACGTTCGCGTAGCCGTTAGTGAGAAGAACACCATCCTGCCCCCTGCCCTGGAGCTCGAGAAGCTCCCAGAGCTTGGAGAGGGTAGTCTCCACCCTGGTCTCATCCCCACCCAATTCGGAGAGGATGGGTATGTCGCGAGACGGTTGACGAAGCTTGTAGTAGAAAAGTTCCATTTCTCCGGAGGCATCCTCGATCTTACTGAGGAAATGCTCCCGAAAATCGTCTCCCATCCAACCGATCCGGACGAGAGCGTCCTGAGCCGTGTTGATGATGAAGTGGTTCTTGGCGACGAAATTGCCTGTCGCCGGAACCGTCACGGTGTTGATGAACTCCAGGAGTTTGTCGGCGACCGTCTTGATGGCCTCAACGACTGAGACCACCAGTTCCCCCGACAGGATCCGCTCAACAGCCGAGTCGCCACCGAGCTTGTTGAAAATCGCCTCTACCTGTCCAAGAGTACGCTTGCCGTATTTCATGGTATCCTCCCATCCCGACTTCTTGCCGGGAAGCTTCCCTCTGCCCGAGGTTATGGGGCCGCACTATGCGGGTTATAAGTTTTGATTACAGCTTACGAAATAAGAATAAATCTCGTTCCAAAAACTGTAATCAAATTCTCTCGCAATATATTTTAGTGTACTAATTGTGTTGTAAGTATAGCATACTACAATCTATTTGTCAACCATGACTCTTTTCCCTCCATTTTCAAGACATCTTTTTTAGTCACATGGTCATATCCCAAAAGATGTAAAATTCCATGAACTACCATCAGTTTTAAATCTTGGTTTTTCTCTTTAACAAAATCTAAACTTAAATAGATTTCTCCGTAATATTTGGCTTTTTTATCGGGACGAACAAAATTTTTGGGTTCGCAAAAACTTAAAACATTTGTTTCTTTGTTTTTCCCTCTAAACTTTTTATTTAAATCTTTAATCTGTTTTTTGGAAACCAGAAAAATATCAAAAGCGATGTTGTTCTTTTTTAATAAAAACAAAACCCTCTTAGTAAGGGCCAATACTTGTTGCTCGTATTTTTTAAATTTTAATTGGGTAGAAAAAACAGTAAATTGATTCATTAAATTTTTACTGAAGTTTTTCTTTTATTATCATGGAAACAGCGCCCCCTTCAGACCCTCCAGTTTTAGCCATGACTGCTTTCATTATATTTCCAAAATCCTTTTGGGTGGCGTTAGGAAAACTTTTTAATTCTTCCTCAATTATTTTAACCAACTCTTCCTCTCCCATCTGCGGTGGCAAAAATTGTTTTATAAATTCGGCTTCGCTTTCTTCTTTTGTCGCTAAATCATTTCTGTTGCCCTGTTTATATAGAAGGGCCGATTCATTTCTTTTCTTTAATTCTTTCTTAAGAACTTCTGAAACGTCTTCTTCACTTATTTCTTTACCCTTACCCTTCGCTTCTATTTCTCTGTTATGAATAGCGCTAATCAACATTCTTATAACAGAAACGTTGGCTTCGTTTTTCAAAACCATTTCTTCTTTAAGCTTATTCTGAAGATTTTCTAAGAGCATAACAATTTATCTTCTTCCTCCTTTGCCTAATTTTCTTAGCTTATCAACTTCAACTTTCCTTACTGACCTGTAAATGGCCGATACTTTAACAGCCCTCTTATTGGGCTTTCTTGATTTAAATCTTCTTCTTTTAGATTCTTTGAGAACCCCGGATTGCTGTATTTTTTTGGTAAATCTAAAAATAAAAGCATTTACCGATTCTCCTTCTTTCTTTTTTACCTCTATCATATTTAATCTAGTATTTGTTTTTTAACTTCTTCTAAATCCCTCTTTGGGGGTTTATTTACAATTGAGTGCATTGATCCTCCGCCATCATCCAAAAATCTTGGCATAATGTGTATATGGAGATGTTCTATCAATTGTCCGCTCACCTTACCATGGTTTATGCCGATTGTAAAGCCGTCAGGGGAGAGTTTTTCTTTTAATAACGCCGTAACTTTTTTGACGGCGTCAAAAATCGGACCTATTTCTTCAGAAGACAAATCCAAAATATTTTCCGCATGTTTTTTGGGAAGCACCAACGTATGTCCAACTACTCTTGGAAAAACATCCAGAACGGCGGTAACAAAATCATCTTCGTAAATAATATGAGATGGTTTTTCCTTGTTAGCTATCTGGCAAAAAAGACAAGTCATAGAGGTTAGGGATAAGAGGTAAGAGTTGAGTTAAAAATCAATTGGAAACATTAAGTTTATTTGATAAACCAGATAACATTTTCTCTATTTCTACAATTTTATCCAAAACACTCAAATACTCAACTTCGGATATGTATTTTAACGCCTTGGATATTTCTAACTGCGTATCAAGTTCCGCGCAAGAACCATAAGCTATTCCTATAAATTGAATAAACTCTTTGGTGTGATATCTTGCCCATCCTTCAGCTATATTTGAAGGAACAGCTACAGCTGCACGTCTTATTTGGCTTGTAAGTCCATAGATTTCTTCTTTAGGGAATTTATCAGTTAGTTTATAAGCCTCTATAACTAGCCTAATAGATTTTTGCCAAACGATAAGTTCTTTAAAGGTTTTTATCTTATTCTCCATGCTCTTATCTCTTGCCTCTTTACTCTTACCCCTTTTTTCTAAATTCTCCTCTTGACTTCTTCCACTACTTTTCTTAAAGCCACATTTTCTTGATTACCGCTTTTCATGTCTCTTAAAATTATAACGTCCTCAAATACCTCTCTTTGTCCCAAAATCAAAGCTATCTGAACCCCCTCTTTATCCGCTTGTCTAAGTTGAGATTTCAATGAATCTTTAGAAAGCGACTCTCTTACATTTACCCCCTCTTTGTAAAATCCTTCCATTAATCCCATCGCTTTCTTTTTTGCCTGATCTCCCATATGAATAAGAAAAACTTTTGGTTGAATTTTTGGTAGACCACTAATCTGCGACTGCTTCATAACTTCTATTAATCTTTCCACTCCCATAGCCATTCCCATTGCTCCCATTCTTGGACCAGAAAGTGTTTCTGATAAATAGTCATATCTTCCTCCTCCACCAAGAGCAAAATCAAATCCATCAACAAAAACTTCAAAAACAGTTTTAGAATAATAATCCAATCCTCTTACTAAAGTGGAATCAACAAGATAAGGAACTTTCATTTCGTCAAGATACTCCAGAACAGTTTTGAAATGATTTTTACAGGAGACGCAAAGATGATCCAACGTCTGTGGAGCTTTTATTTTGTACACTTGGCATTTCTCTTCTTTACAATCCAACATTCTTAAAGGATTGATTTTATATCTTTTAACACAATCTCTACAAAGTTTGGAAAGATTGCTTTTGTAATATTCCTTCAGTTTTTTAACAAATGATGGTCTGCAAACTTTACAACCAATACTATTTATTTTAATGGAAAATCCTTTTATCCGCAGGTCTTCCAAAATTTTTACCGTAGCCGAAATTACTTGAGCGTCATAAGCCGAGTCGGAGGTATTAATAATTTCAAGACCAATTTGATAAAACTGCCTAAAGCGTCCATGCTGAGGTTGTTCATACCTAAATATAGGAGAAAAGTAATAAAATTTTCCGGGCAAAACAACGTAAGAAAGTCCGTTCTGTACATAAGCCCTGACCACCCCGGGAGTCATTTCAGGCCTTAGCGCCATAACTCCTTCTTTTCTTCCTCTGGATTTAACCACAAAAATCTGTTTTTGAACGACTTCAGAGGTCATTCCCGTTCCTCTCTCAAAAATTCTGACATCTTCCATGATCGGAGTTTCAATCCTAAAAAAACTAAAAAAACAAGATACCCTTTTAAGGGCTTTTTCGATTTTGTCAAAATAAGAAAAATCATCAGGCAAAACGTCATGCATCCCCTTTAACGTTTGGAATGGGAAATTCTTGGCGCTTCTTCTGCCGGAATTGTTATTCTTTTGTTTTCTCTTGGCTTTGGGAATTTTTATCATGCCGTTTTTGTTCAAGAGTAAAGCGATTGACTACAAAACCGAGCACCCCCTCACTCATTGATACAAAGATAATGAGTTAGTACCCGAGACAGAGCCGTAAGGCGACTTTCGTCTCTATC
>JBAZTS010000001.1:120959-230710 GCA_041661795.1 Minisyncoccota bacterium | reverse complement strand
TCCCGCCACTCAAACAATCAACAGTGGTAACTCCGCCAATTTCTCTGCTTCCGGAGGAACAGGCACTTACTCTTGGACTGGAGGCAACAACCCTCAAACTGGAAGTGGTGCCAACTTTTCTTCTTCCTTTCAAGGTTCCGGTTCCAGGACAGTAACTGTTACCAGTGGAGATCAAAGTGCTACTTGTTCTATTTCTATAAATCAAACTATTATTCCTTCGCTAATTTGTTCTCCTCAGAATCAAAATGTGAATATAAATGATTGGACAAGTTTTAGCGCAACTGGCGGAAGCGGTGAATATTCATGGTCTGCTTCGGGAAGTGCTAATCCTAGTTATGGAAATGGCTCAAACTTTGGAACTCGTTTTTCTCAAAGCGGCTATAAAACCGTGACAGTTAATTCCGGTGGTTATACCGCTCAATGTTTTGTAAATGTAAACGAGCCCTACGTTCCTCCTTATCAACCTCCTTACCAGCCACCCTATCAGAATCCGGATTTTCAAATAACAAAGAATGTTTTAAATCGAACGTTAAATCAATCTGTGTTTGTAAATCGAGTTAATGCTCAATCGCAGGATTTGGTGGAATTTGAAATTCGCGTTTCTTCAAATAATCAATATTCCATTTTAGTGAGAGATGTTTTGCCTCAGGGTTTAACTTATCTTGCCGGTACAACCCGGGTCAATGCGGTCCAGGTACAAGATGGAATCATTTCTTCGGGAATTTATATTAATAGTTCTACTGCCGGTACTGACCAGTATATTCGATTTTTGGCGACGGTAGATTCAAATGTTTCAGGCGGGACACTTGTCAATCAAGTTTCTGCTATAATGAATGGAGTTACAAAAAACGCTTGGGCGTACGTTGATATTATTCCGCGCGGAATTGTTTTGGGAGCGGCTTCAATTATTACCGGCCCAGAGGATTCCTGGTTAATTTCCTTAGTTTTTGGATTTTTGACGGCATTTTTCCTCTACTACTTTGTCTTTCGTCGTCGGTTTAGTGGAAAAAAATATATTTAAATAAAATAGTGAACCAGAAAGATGCTTTACTCGCTTAAAAACTTATTGGTTCCAACGGAAGAAAATCAAAAAGAACCATTTCTTCTTTCTTTTCGTATCTTTGTTATCTTGCTTGCTTTGGGGATAGCAATGATTTTTCTGCCGTTTAGTATGAGCCAATATCAGCTGGCAATGTTGATTGCCCCACTCAGTTTTGGCGCAGAGGATTTAATACAACTTACCAATGAAGCGCGTATAAACGTCGGGTTAAGTACACTTAAGGAAAATAATCTTTTAACAAAAGCCGCTGATGCTAAAGTGGCGGATATGATTACTAAAGGTTATTTTGCTCACACATCACCTGATAATAAAACTCCTTTTGATTTTATTCGCGAGACCGGATACAACTACTATGCCGCTGGTGAAAATTTGGCGCTTGATTTTGTCTCTGTCCAAGATGTTCAAAACGCGCTGATGGAATCTTCTTCTCACCGAGCGAATATATTAAATAAACTTTACACTGATATTGGTGTTGCGGTTGTCTCTGGTGTATATCAAAATCATTCCGCCACCTTTGTTGTGGAATATTTTGGAATGCCGTTAAAAAATAAAACTCAACCGTCAAAAACTACGACTACTTCCACGAAAAACTTGCCAAAACTTCCGGTGTCACTACCTCAGGCAAGCACTACCGTTTTAGGAGAGCAAGATTCTACCAAAACGCCGGCAGTTGAAAACGGACCACAAATTTCCAACAGCACATTTGGAATAACGGCGCGTTACTTTTCGTTTGGGCTTATTTTTCTACTTATCGTTTCTTTTGTTCTTTCTATGCTTAGAAAAGGAAAAATTACTCCTGTTCTAATTACTCGTACTTTGATGTTGTTGATAATTTTTGGATATATCGGTTTTTATGGAATTGCCAAGGCCAACTTTTCTACCATCACCCCTGTTTCTTTTTTCGGGGTTAACCAATCTCTTGAATAGCTATGGCAATTAGAATAACCAAAAAAGTCGGGGGATTGATATTTTTTTTACTGATTTTTTTAGTGGCAACTATTATCTTCCATTTTATTTTAAATGGTGGCGCTTACTGGAAGAAAATCCGTTATGATATATTTTTGCGATCACCCTTGGCTTCTGCTGACCTTGCACAAAATGATATCTTAAAATTTGGTCAAGGCGCGGTTTTGCCGGGAATGAATTTTCGTCTCATTATTCCCAAAATAGAAATTGACGTTCCGATAATTTCTCCCCAAAATTCCAGCACGGCGGCGGTTCTGGCGGCAATGGAAGACGGAACGGCTCTTTATCAAGGATCAAGCGAACCTGGTGAAAAAGGACGATCGGTTATTTTAGGCCATAGTTCTCGGGCCACATGGTATCGGGGAAATTATGCGACAGTTTTTTCTTTGATTTCTCAGCTTAATGTTGGGGATATGTTTTATATATTAACTCAAGATAAAAAATTTACTTATCGTGTCTTTAGAAATCAAGTTCTTTCTCCATATCAAGCTAATCAATTATTTGCTGGTCCCGTTGTTTATGGAGGAATGAGCAACCAAAATTTGATTTCTGCGGGTTCAGAAATAGATTTAGTTACTTGCTATCCCGTTGGATCGGCATCCAACCGAACTGTGATTCAGGCAGAATTGATTGCAACGATGGATTTATAATTTTAGACTGGCATGAATATTACTTGTCAGAGGGGGTTTTTTCTGTTATTCTCAAAAACAATGTCTTCTTCTGATCAAAAAAGCAACATAAATGCTCGCCCACCTATCGTTGTCGTGATGGGCCACGTTGACCATGGGAAGACAACTCTTTTGGATTATTTGAGAAAAACCAGAGTAGCCGAAAAAGAAGCCGGAGGCATAACTCAATCAATTGGAGCTTATGAGATTGATTTTAAAGGACAGAAAATCTGTTTTATAGACACCCCAGGTCACAAGGCCTTTACCAAAATGCGAGAAAGGGGAGCTAATGTGGCGGACTTGGCTATACTGGTAGTTTCCTCTGATGATGGCGTAAAACCTCAGACCAAAGAAGCGATTGATATTTTAATTAAATCAAAAACTCCTTTTGTTGTCGCTATTAATAAAATAGACAAAAATAATTCGGATATTGAAAAAACCAAACAGGATCTTTTAGCTAACGGAGTTTTGTTGGAAGGTTTTGGAGGACAAATTTCTTGGCATGGAATATCGGCAAAAACAGGGGAGGGAATAGACGACTTATTGGATTTGATTGTTTTGATGTGGCAGATGGAAAATCTAACATATGATTCTGAAAATAACGCCAAAGGGTTTATATTGGAATCAAAAATGGACAGCCAAAGAGGAATTATAGCTTCGGTAATAGTAAGAGACGGGACTCTAAAAGTTGGAGATGGCATTGTTACTCCATCGGCTTGCGGGAAAATAAAAGTTTTAGAAAATTTTCTTGGTCAGAGAGTTGAGACGCTATGTCCATCAAGCCCGGCCCTTGTTGTCGGATTTGAAAGTATTCCGGATGTAGGTGAAGAGTTTGAATCGGGTCAGATGGATTTGGAAAAAGCCAGAAACATAGAGCCCCAAAAATTTGAGAAAAAAGAAATTTCTACAGTTCCGGATGAAGACAATGTAATCTCATTAATTATCAAAGCTGATGTTTCTGGGTCTTTGGAGGCCTTAGGGCAAATCATCTCCAGTATGAAATTTGAAAATGTCACTATAAAAATAATTTCCCAAGAGGTTGGCGAAATAAACGATAGCGACATAAAGTCGGCAAAAACATTTAACGCTTTTGTCATCGGTTTTAACGTTAAATCAACAAAAGCAGCCGAAAGTTTAGCCAGAGCTCGGGATGTTCAAATAATCTCGTCTGATATTATTTACAGGATTATTGAGGCCATAGAAGAGAAAGTAAATAATTTTGGCAAAAAAGAAGAATTGGGAGAATTGGAAATCTTAGCTATATTTTCTCAGAAAAACAGAAAGCAGGTGATTGGAGGAAAAGTAACTTCCGGATTTATAGCCATTAATCAAAGAATTTCCATAGAAAGAGGCGAGCAAGTGCTTGGATATGGGAGAATCACAAATCTTCAGCAAAATAAAAAAGACACAAAAAAAGTTGAAGACGGAGAATGCGGACTGATGATTGAATCGGAAATAACAGTTGCTGTGGGAGATAAAATTATAGTGGAAAAATAGAAACATGAATTTTAGAAAGGAACGTCTCCAGGGACTTGTAGCCAAATTACTCTCGGAGGAGATTATCAGAAACATAGAAATTAGTGATGCCTTAATAACCATTATTAATGTTGATATTGACAGCGAGCTTGATGCAGCCAGGATTTATGTTGAAGTTTTTCCTGATAGTAAACACAAAGAAGCGATTGAGATACTAAAGAAAAAAGCCCCGTCCTTACGAAGTTTTCTTTCCAAAAAAATAAACATAAGAAAATTTCCAATGCTTGTTTTTAAGTAATTTCTTTTTTAAACTTTTAATGACGGCGTCGTAGCCAAGTAGTAAGGCAGGAGTCTGCAAAACTCCTATACGTGGGTGCAATTCCCGCCGACGCCTCCAAGCCCGGGTGTTGTAATTGGTAGCCAAGAGGGACTTAAAATCCCTTGCTCGCAAGGGCGTGCCGGTTCGACTCCGGCCCCGGGCACAAAATAAAATAACACCACAAAGGTGTTATTTTATTTGTGACCCCATCGGGAATCTCACATCGCGTTGCTCTTCCAAAACCCTCGGTTTTGAATAATTTCCTACACGGGAGATTAAGCATCTCCCGACCCCTCTCTATTCGAATTCGCTGTAATACACAAATAAAAAACACCTTAGCGGTGTATTTTATTTGTGACCCCATCGGGATTCGAACCCGAGTTCCAGGAATGAAAATCCTGTGTCCTGACCAGACTAGACGATAGGGCCTATTACAATAATAAATTACAACAAGAGCAATTTATAATCAATACCATAAATGGTTTGCCCTCGGGCGGGATTGCCAGAGGGCATTTACGCTGGTGCCGGCGGAGGTTCATAGCTGTTCCTTTGTTGGAGTTGAGACAATGATCGTGATGTCATATTTTCCGTGAGAAGAGGAAAGTTCTTTTCCAACGGCAAATCCCAATTGAGCCATTCGTTCGATTATTTCAGCGTCCCCAGGACGGATTTTAAAGAGTTTTAGAAGCAACTCTTTGCCATCTAGGTCTACACTTGTGTAAACATTGTACGAGATCTCCTGCCTCCTTTCTGCCCAAAGCGGGCGAGTTCTGGCCACATTCTATCACAATCTTAAAAAAACAATAGACATTGATACCAAGGCATTTTGGAGTTATTATGACTTTTGTATGTCCGACCGTTATTTTTATAGGTCAATGGAAATATTGCCCGCTTTTCTTTCCTGGGCCACTATAGTTCTAATGTTTGTGGCTTCTTTTTATCTACCCGTTTGGGTGGCTGTTTTTATTATTCTTTTTGACATTTATTGGTTTTTAAAAACTTTATATCTTTCCTTTCACCTTATTAACAGTTTTAGGAAATTAAAATCCAATCTAAAAATTAATTGGATAGAAAAACTGGAAGCTAACCCCATCACTCAAAATAAATGGAAAGAATTATTTCATTTGATAATTCTACCCATGTACGACGAACCATATGAAGTTGTCAGGGAAACTTTTGTAAGATTATCTCAAACCAACTATCCGCTTGATAAATTTATCGTTGTTCTGGCTACCGAGGAAAGAAAAAAAAGTCACGCCATGCCTCTGGCAGAAAAAATAAAAGGGGAATTTGGCAATTCATTTTTAAAACTTTTAATTACTTATCATCCCCAAAATTTGCCGGGAGAAAAACCGGGTAAGGGTTCTAACGAATCATGGGCGGCAAAGCAGGTAAAAAATGAAATAATAGACACTCTTGCGATAAAATATGAAAAAATCATCGCTTCGGTTTTTGATATAGACACACAGGTATATGAAAATTATTTTGGAATATTAACTCACACTTTTTTAACCTGTCCTCATCCTTTAAATTCAAGCTTCCAACCAGTCCCTTTGTTTTTAAATAACATTTATCAAGCCCCGGCATTGGCCAGAATCATTGGATTTTCATCAAGCTTTTGGCATTTGATGCAACAATCACGCCCGGAAAAATTGACAACCTTTTCTTCCCACTCTATGCCGTTTAAGGCCTTGGTGGATATTGGATTTTGGCAAAGAGATATTGTTTCGGAGGACTCAAGAATATTTTGGCAGTGCTATGTTCATCACAATGGAAATTGGAGAACGGTTCCTCTTTTTTATCCAGTTTCTATGGATGCCAATGTGGCTCCGGAATTTTGGAAAACAATGAAAAATCTTTATAAACAACAAAGAAGATGGGCTTGGGGTTCGGAAAATATCGCCTATTTAATGTCAGGATTCAGAAAGAATATTTCTATTTCCTTAAAGAGCAAATTTAAATGGGCCTTCCATACAATAGAAGGACAACATTCTTGGGCAACCAGTTCTTTAATTATTTTTTCTTTGGGATGGCTTCCAATAATTCTTGGTGGACAAGATTTTCAATCAACTCTTTTGGCATATAATCTTCCCAATATAACTAGGTTTATAATGACTTTCGCCTCCATTGGTATCGTCAGTTCGGCAGTTCTTTCTATGACATTTCTTCCTCCAAAGCCGGGTGGTTTGAAAAAAAGACAGTATCTTTGGTATCTTATTTCTTGGCTTTTAATGCCTATAACCTTAATTATTTTTGGCTCAATTCCGGCATTGGAAGCCCACACAAGGTTGGCTTTGTCGGGAAAATTCAGATTGGACTTTTGGGTAACACCTAAACACCGCTGAAGCGGTGTTGGTATCTAGTATTTAGTATCTGGTATATTGTATAAACTCTATACTAACTACCAACTACCGAACGCAAACTACTATGATAATTTTATCTATTGAAACAAGTTGTGACCCCACTTCGCTCTAGTGAGCTTCGAGGGGCGAGATGTGAACAAAACATATTTTTAATATAGTATTCTTATTATTATGATCATTTTAGCTGTGGAGACGAGCTGTGATGAGACGGCTGTGGCGCTTTTGGAAGCGAGTGGAAAGTTATCAGATCCAAAATTTAAAATTATAAAGAGTTTAATTTCATCACAAATAGCAATTCACGCGCCTTTTGGGGGCGTGGTTCCTAATTTAGCCAAGCGCGAACACACCAAGAACCTCCCAATTTTATTGAAAAAGGTTCTTGGAAATCCGAAATCCGAAATCCGAAATTCTAAACAAATTCAAAATCAAAAATTCAAAAAATCCAGTATACGGAATACGATATACGATATTCGTGATATTGATTTAATTGCTGTTACCGTGGGTCCGGGATTGGAACCAGCCTTGTGGGTGGGCGTAGAATTTGCTAAAGACCTGGCCAAAAAATGGAAAAAACCTCTTATTGGCGTTAACCATTTAGAGGGACACCTCTACAGTTTTCTTTTATCACAAAAAACTGGCGGTATACGGTATACGTCATACGGTATACAAAGTCTATTTCCGGCAATTGGATTAATAGTCAGTGGGGGACATACTATTTTAGTTTTGATGAAAAATCTGAAGGAGTATAAAAAATTGGGGGAAACATTAGATGATGCGGTGGGAGAAAGTTTTGATAAAGTGGCAAGAATTTTAAATTTGCCTTATCCTGGTGGTCCGGAGATTGAAAGATTATCTAAAGAAGGAAATTCTAACGCCATAAAATTTCCTTCTCCCATGATTGATAAAAAAAATTATAATTTTAGTTATTCTGGATTGAAAACTTCGGTATTGTATTATTTGCGTGATGCCAATCAGCAAATTGGTGATAATAATATAAATAGAAATAATCCTTGGAAGTCGGATAGTTTTAAAACTTCAAACAAGCTTAAAAAAGACATAGCTGCTTCTTTTCAAAAAGCAGCTTTCCTACCTTTGGTAAAAAAAGCCATTCGCGCCGTAAAGGAATATAAAGCCAAATCAATTATGATTGGAGGAGGAGTAGCGGCTAATAAAGAGTTGGCTCGCATGCTCAAAAAAGGAGTGAAGGTAGAGGGTTTAGGGGTTGGAGTAATTGTTCCTCCATTAAAATACTGTCTGGATAATGCTACCATGATAGCGGTGGCCGGTTATATAAATAAATTGAAGTCGCCTTCGTCCCAACGTTCCATGGGTACTACGGCGGACCGAAGAAATAAAAAATATAAAATAGAAGCCAACGGGAATCTAAATTTGTAGTATAATACAAACAATACGAACATATGCGAACACCGCAAAATAAGATAATAATTTAGTGGTGTTTTGTGTAAATTAGTAAGATCAGCATTATTTTATGTCTTTTTTTAAGAAACTGGACTGGAAACTTGGCGTTTCAACCGCCATTTTAATTGTCTCCGGTCTTTTGAGTTTATTTAGCACTAATCGTGAATTATTTTACAAACAAATTTGGTGGGTGGCTTTGGCTTTGGTTATTGGATTTCTTATAACTCTAGCCGACCTTAGATCTTTTTTTAGCAGAAAAGGATTTATTCTTGGATTATACTGGTTGGTTATTACTCTTTTGGTGGCCACCTATTTTTTGGCTCCCCAAATAAAAGGAAATAGGGCCTGGATAATTTTAGGGGGATTTCAATTTCAACCGGCTGAAATTGCCAAGGTAGCTCTTATTCTTCTTTTGGCTTATTTTTTCAGCAAAAAACATGTGAGTATTTCTCGGTGGAGCAGTATTCTTTCATCTTTTTTTTATTGCGCCGTCCCGGTTGTTTTAATCGCTCTTCAACCGGATTTTGGATCGGCCTTAGTTCTTTTGGCAATCTGGGTCGGTTTTGTTTTGGTATCAGGCCTGCCATTTAAAAAAATATTATTGGGCGCTCTGGTTTCTTTGGTAGTCATTGTGGTTATGTGGTCTTATGTGTTACAGGATTATCAAAAACAGAGGATTGTCTCTCTTTTTTCTCCCGAGGCCGATCCTTTAGGATCAAACTACAACGCTATTCAGTCCAAAATAGCCATTGGTTCGGGAGGATTATTTGGAAAAGGATTTGGTCAGGGGACTCAAGTTCAACTTGGATTTTTGCCCGAAGCCCAAACTGATTTTATTTTTGCCGCTATTTCGGAAGAAGGAGGAATATTTGCGGCACTGATTATTTTTGGGTCTTTTTTCTGGATGCTTTTAAGAATTCTAAAATTAGGAATGCTTAATCAAGAAAATTTTTATAAATTTCTTTCGTTAGGATGCGTGATTTTGTTTTTCTTTCAGTTTGTCATTCATGTTGGTTCAAATTTGGGAATACTTCCAGTTATTGGAGTTACTCTGCCTTTTGTCAGCTATGGCGGATCCAGTATGTTATCCAGTATTATATTGGTAAGCATTATTCAATCGGCTTATAGTAAAGAGAGGTACATGTAATTTGGCTACGAAATACGAAGTTTGTACGAAAATACGAATAAATCAAAAATTTATGAAAAAGTTCTTATACGTCTATGTGATTTTGGCTGGGGTTTTAATCCTATTCTTTTGGTTTTTAGGAAACTTTGTATTTTCCAATTATAGTTCCTCAGATAGAGGAGTTTACCCCCACACCAATGGAATTGGTGTGGGGGTTTATTTTGAAGTTGAAAAAGACCAGAGCGTCAAACAAATAGCCCAAAATCTTTTTGATGAGGGAATTATCAATTCAAAATCCTCATTTTTGTTTTATTCTTATCTTTCCGGGAATTTTTCTTCTCTAAAGCCCGGTTTGTATCCTCTTAGTAAATCTACGGGAGTATCTGATGTGGTTAGAGCGCTAATAAGCGGTCCTAAAGAAATAAAAGTGGTTATATATCCCGGGATGACTTTAAAAGAAATAGAAGACAAACTTTTTGATTCCAAGGTAATAAAAGAGAAAGATTTGGGCCGTATTTCTTTAAATGAGTTAACCAAAGAATATCCATTTTTATCCGACGCAAAAACTTTGGAAGGATTTTTAATGCCCGACACCTATGACTTTCACTCATTCTCTGATTCCAAAGATGTTGTCAAAGTTTTTCTTGATAATTTTGAAAAGAAAACCAAGAATGTTTTAACCGGCAAAGATATACTCAAAATAGTAACAAAGGCCTCTCTTATAGAAAAAGAAGTTGTTTTCAAGGAAGATAAAAAAATTGTTTCCGGAATAATAGACAAGCGCCTTTCATTGGGAATGGCCATCCAAATAGATGCCTCCTTAATATATGGAATTTGCCAAGGTAGATTTTTGGATTGTTCCAAATTAGCATCTTCCGATTTCAAAGATGATTTTGAATATAATACTTATACCAGGCAAGGACTTCCGCCAACTCCAATATCTAACCCCTCGTTGGAATCCATTGAGGCATCCGTTAGTCCGTCGCCGACAAATTATTTATATTATCTTTCTGATTCTAAAACCAAAAAAACAATTTTTAGCGTTACTCTTGAAGAACACAACAATAATCGGTGGAAATATTTAGGGTTGTAAAGCCCTTGACATTCTTTTACCAAGGGGATATTCTTAACATAATTTATTATATCTCTTAATGCCGTTGCTGAATTGGCTTACGGGTTTATCCGCTTTTGCAAAATTAAATAAGCAAGAATAAGCGGAACATCTCTGTAAAAAAAGTGACTAGTATTAATTAACCAGACAAAAAATTTTTAAAACCTCTTTTTTGATAAGAGGTCGTGTATTTTTTGCCCGATTCTTTTTTACAAAAAATATGATACATAAATTATCTGTTAAGTCGTTTTCCAAACACCCCGGGGATTTTATAGACAAACCATTCTTGGGAGAAATTCAACTTAATTCTTGGAAATGGTTTACCAAGGAAGGAATCAAGGAAATTTTTAAAGAAGTTTCTCCGATAAAGGACTATACAGGTAAAGAATTAGAACTTCATTTCGTAGATTATTATTTTGACGAGCCAAAATTTTCGGAGGAAGAATCTTGGCAAAGAAGCTCAACTTATGAAGCGGCTCTAAGAGCCAAGATAAAATTAGTCAATCAAAGGACTGGAAAAGAAATAGAACAGGAAGTTTACATCGGTGATTACCCTCTAATGACAGCCAGGGGAACTTTTATTATCAATGGAGTTGAAAGAGTGGTGGTCTCTCAATTTATCAGGTCCTCGGGCGTTTATTTTACCGCTCGCATGGTCAAAGGGAAAAAATATTTTGGAGCCAAGATAATTCCTGACAGGGGAAGCTGGATGGAGTTTGAAACCGATTTAGATGGCTCTATTAGTGTCAAAATAGACAAACACAGAAAAGTCCCGGTCACGGATATCTTGAGAATTTTTGGATTAGAAACCAATGATTCCATTATTAAGGCCTTTTCAGATACCGACAATGGCTCAACTAAATTTGTTCAAGCCACTTTTAAAAAGGATGTTGCCACAGACGCTTCTGGGGCTTATATAGAAATTTATAAACGCCTAAGACCGGGAGATTTAGCCACCCCGGATAACGCCAAGAGCTTGATTGACGGGATGTTTAAACGACTGGATAGATTTTCTCTCTCTGAAGTGGGAAGATTCAAGTTCAATCAAAGATTAAACGTTAAAGAAAACGAAAAAACCCAATTAGTCCGTTTGGAAGATTTGGTTTTAATAGTAAAAGAGATAATTAATCTCAATAATAATGAAAATTCTGTCCCCGACGACATTGATAATCTTTCTAACAGAAGAATCCGTTCGGTAGGAGAACTTTTACAATCAAGAATGAGAGTTGGTTTTGCCAGAATGAGAAGAATTATTCAAGACAGAATGTCCACCTCTGATCCTTCTTTGGCCACTCCTTTGCAATTAGTTAATCCAAAACCTTTGGCCTCGGTGGTTAGAGATTTTCTTATTTCTTCACAACTTTCTCAATTCATGGATCAGGCCAATCCTTTGGCTGAGTTGGAACACAGAAGACGTCTTTCAGCTATGGGCCCCGGGGGACTTTCCAGAGAGAGAGCCGGTTTTGAGGTGCGTGATGTCCATACCTCTCACTACGGAAGAGTTTGTCCTATAGAAACTCCTGAAGGTTCAAACATTGGTCTTATAAATCACCTCGCTAATTTTGCCAAAGTTAATCGTTTTGGTTTTTTGGAAACTCCTTACGCCAAAGTAAAAAATGGAAAAGTTACTGATGAAATCGTTTGGATGGATGCCAACGAAGAAAAGAAACATAAAATTGCTCAAGGCAGTACCAATCTTGATAAAAACAATAAAATAGTTGATGAATTTGTTGAAGCCAGAATCAATGGAGAACCGGAAAATTGTCACACCAATGATGTTGATTTTATTGACGTTTCTCCGGCTCAAGTTATCAGTCCGGCTACCAATCTCATTCCTTTTTTGGAACATGACGACGCCAACAGAGCGTTGATGGGATCAAACATGCAAAGACAAGCGGTTCCTTCTATAAAACCGCAGATACCTTTGGTGGGGACAGGAATTGAAGAAAAAATTGCTAGTGATTCTGGAAGAATAGTTGTTGCCCCAAATGATGGAGAAATTGTCAAAGTTGACGCCTCCGTGGTTGTTTTAAAAACCAAAGACGGCAATATAACTTACAATTTAAATAAATTTAGAAGATCAAACCAATATACAACTCTTAATCAAAAACCAGTTGTTAATATTGGTCAAAAAATTAAAAAGGGAGATGTTTTAGTTGACGGACCTTCAACTGATCACGGAGTCCTAGCTCTTGGACAAAACCTTTTAGTGGCTTTTGTTCCGGCGGCTGGAGGAAATTTTGAAGACGCTATTGTTCTTTCAGAAAGAGTTGCCCAGCAAGACAGATTTACTTCCATATATATAGAAGATTTTTCTTGCGACGTAAGAGACACTAAACTTGGACCTGAAATTACTACTTCAGACATTCCAAATGTTTCGGAAGAAAAACTTAGAAATCTTGACGAGGAAGGAATTATAAGAATTGGAGCTGAGGTTAGAGCTGGTGATATTTTGGTGGGGAAAATTTCTCCAAAAGGCGAGACGGAACTTACAGCCGAAGAAAAACTTTTAAGATCAATCTTTGGAGAAAAAGCCAGAGACGTTAAAGATTCTTCCTTATATATACCTCACGGAAAATCAGGAAGAGTTATTGGTATAAAAATATTTTCCAGAGAAAGAGGCGACAAGCTTGAACCGGGTATTATAAAAAGAATTCAAATTGAAGTGGCTCAATTAAGAAAAGTCAGAGCTGGAGATAAATTAGCCGGACGACACGGCAACAAAGGAGTCATTTCACAGATTAGACCGGTTGAAGATATGCCGTACCTTGAAGATGGACGCTCGGTGGACATAGTTTTAAATCCTTTAGGTGTCGCTTCCAGAATGAATTTGGGGCAAATATTGGAAACCCATTTAGGATGGGCGGCTAATGCCTTGGGTTACAGAGCCGTTACCCCGGTTTTCACGGGAGCTGATGAACAAGACATAAAAGACGAACTTAGAAAAGCCAATTTGCCGGAAAATGGAAAAGCTGTTCTTTATGACGGGAAAACCGGAAAGAAATATGATAATGAAATTACAGTTGGCTACATCTATATGTTAAAACTCAACCATTTAGTTGAAGATAAAATTCATATGAGATCTATTGGACCCTACTCTTTGGTTACCCAACAACCGCTTGGTGGAAAAGCTCAATTTGGAGGTCAGAGATTTGGAGAAATGGAAGTGTGGGCTCTTGAAGGACATGGAGCAGCTTATACGTTGCAAGAGATGCTGACCATAAAGTCAGATGATGTTTTAGGGAGAGCGGCCGCTTTTGAGGCGATTGTTAAAGGAGAGGATGTGAAACTTTCAAATTCACCGTCTGCTTTCAATGTTTTGGTTAACGAAATCAACGCTCTTGGAATTAAAGTCGAGCCAATAAAAAAGGAAGATATAGGAGAAGAATAAATAACCAATAATATTAATTTTTATGAATACCGATTTTGATTATCTCAGATTAAGAATTCCTTCCCCCGAAGAAATCGCGACTTCTTCTTATGGAGAGGTGACCAAGCCAGAAACGATAAATTACAGAACTCAAAGACCCGAAAAAGACGGATTATTTTCCGAAAGAATATTTGGCCCAACTAAGGACTATAAATGTTACTGTGGAAAATTTAAGGGATTAAGATACAAGGGAACTATCTGTGATAAATGCGGAGTTGAAGTGACAAGGTCCATAGTTAGAAGGGAAAGAATGGGTCATATAAAATTAGCCGCTCCAGTGGCTCATATTTGGTTTTTAAGAACCGGCAATTCAAAAATTGGATTGTTTTTTGACGCTCCCATAAGCAGATTGGAAAAAGTTATTTATTATACATCTTATATCGTCACTTCGGTTAATGAAGCCAAAAGAAAAGAATCCTTGGACAGTTTAACTGATGAATTTAAATCAAAAAAGAAAGAAATTAAAGACATTGAACAAATCAAAGTTGTTGAGGCCTCATATTCCAAGTCAAAAGATTTTTTGGCTTCTTTGAAAGTTGGCTCCATAATTTCAGAACCCGAATACTTTGAATTTGGAAGAAAATTTGGAGAGGTCTTTGAAGCTGGAAGCGGAGCCGAATCAATCAGAAAAATTTTAGAAAAAATAAATCTCAAAAAAGAAATTACCGAAGTTGAAAAGCATATTAACAATTTAGGAAAAAGAAGGAATGCTCTTTTAGAAAAGAAACTTTATCAAAAATTGAGAATCCTTTACTCTTTTGTTAAAAACGGTATGCGCCCGGAATGGATGATTATGACGGTTTTGCCGGTTATTCCTCCGGATCTTAGACCGATGGTGGCTCTAGACGGTGGACGTTATGCCAGCTCAGATTTAAATGATCTATATAGAAGAGTTATTAATAGAAACAATCGATTACAAAAATTGGTTGAACTTAAAGCTCCTGAAATTATTGTTACCAACGAAAAAAGAATGTTACAGGAAGCAGTTGACGCCTTGATTGACAATGCCACTAGAGTAGGAAGACAGCAGATGTCATCCAATCAAAACAGACCGCTTAAATCTTTAGCTGATATTCTCAAGGGAAAACAAGGAAGATTCAGACAAAATCTTTTGGGGAAAAGAGTTGATTATTCGGCTCGTTCGGTTATTGTGGTTGGCCCGGATCTTCGTTTAAATGAATGTGGAATCCCAAAGAAAATGGCATTAGAACTTTTTAAACCTTTTGTTATCGGCCAGATAATTGAAAGGGGAATGGCTCATAACATAAAAAATGCCGGACGTTTAATTGAGCAGGGAATTCCTGAAGTTTGGGAAATTTTAGAAGAAGTTATTAAAGATAAAGCCGTTCTTCTAAACCGCGCTCCTACTCTGCACAGATTAGGTATTCAGGCCTTTAAGCCAATATTAATTGAGGACTTGGCTATTAGAATTCCTCCTATGGTTTGTAGCGCCTTTAACGCTGACTTTGACGGAGATCAAATGGCTGTTCATTTGCCTTTATCCAAAGAAGCTCAAAATGAGGCCTGGACCAAAATGATTTCTTCAAAAAATATAATAAAACCGGCTGATGGGGAGCCAATCGCTACGCCTTCACAAGACATGGTTTTGGGGTGTTATTACTTAACCAAAATAGTTGGTGATGTTTCTGACGAAAGCAAAATAAAAAGATTTGCCAACGAAGAAGATGTTTTATTGGCTTTGGAGTTTGAATATATCAAAATAAACCAACCTATTAAAATAGGATCCTTAAATTCACAAATTACCAGCTGTGGGAGAATCATATTCAACAAAAATATTCCTCAAGGTCTTGGATTTATCAACGAAGTGATGAATAAAAAGACACTCAAAGAATTGATAGCCAAGTACATAGACGCTTTTGGAATAGAATCAACATGGAATTTTTTGGATGCCATTAAAAAATTGGGATTTGAATATGGAGCCATATCAGGAACCACCTGGAACATCTTTGATCTTAAGGTTCCCGAAGAAAAACCTAAAATGGTAGAACAAGCCCGAAAGGAAATTGCAAACGTGGTCAGTCAATATGAGGGTGGATTTTTTGGTGAAGATGAAAAAAAGAGCCGTTCCATTCAGATATGGGAAAAAGTCAAAAAACAGGTTGCCGACACCGTTCCCAAAGCTCTTACGGGAAACAGCCCTATCTTTAATATTATTGATTCTGGGGCCAGAGGAACTTGGGGTCAGGCCGTTCAGATGACCGGAATGAAAGGGTTGGTTACCAACCCTCAAGGGGATACCATTGAACTTCCTGTTGTTTCTTCCTACAAAGAAGGACTTTCGGTTTTGGAATTTTTCATTAACACTCATGGAGCCAGAAAAGGTTTAACCGATACGGCTCTAAAAACGGCTTCAGCCGGATATTTAACCAGAAGAATGGTAGATGTTTGTCAGGATATAATTATTAACAGCGATGATTGCAAAACCAGCGAGGGAATAAAAATAGAGAGAGCTGTCGGAGATGAATACGGATTTTCTCTTGCTAACCGACTTTTCGGAAGAACGGTTATTAATGACGTCAAAGACCAAGGAAAAATTATAGCTAAAGCTGATTCAATTATTAACAGAAAAACAGCTGTTGAAATATTAAAATCCAAAGTTGAATCGGTTATGGTTAGATCTCCAATTAATTGCAAATCACTCTATGGCATCTGTTCCAAGTGTTATGGTATGGATTTGGGACGATTGGAACCGATAAAAAGAGGAGAAAGTGTTGGAGTAATAGCTGCTCAATCAATTGGTGAACCTGGAACTCAGCTTACTCTAAGAACTTTTCACACTGGAGGTGTTGCCGAAAAAGATATCACTTCGGGACTTCCAAGAATTGAAGAAGTTTTTGAAGCCAGGCCTCCAAAAGGAAGGGCTGCTTTGGCTAAAGAAGATGGAATTGTTGAAGACATAGAAGAAGAGGGGTCTTTAAAAATAATCAAAGTCAAACCATCCAAAAAATCTAAAGTTAAGAGCTCTTCTAAAAAATCAAAAATTGAAGAATATTCTGCTCCAAAAAATGCTGCTATTTTTGTTTCCATAGGAGATAAAGTTGAAAAAGGTCAGCAGTTGTTTGAGGGCAGTTTGGACATAAAAGAATTATTCCAGTTAAGAGGCAAAGAAGAAACTCAGAAATATATAATCAACGAAGTCCAAAAAATTTACGTTTCCAACGGTAATGTCATTAGCGACAAGCATATAGAAATTATAGTCAGACAAATGTTCTCCAGGGTCTCAATAAAAGAATCTGGGGACAGCGGTCTTATTACCGGACAAGTTTTGGACAAATCCAGGTTCTTAGAGGCCAATAGAAAACTTAGATCTAAAGGGAAAAATTCTGCCAAAGCAAAACAACTTCTTTTGGGAATAACTCGCTCGGCGCTCAGCACCGAAAGTTTTCTTTCCGCCGCATCTTTCCAGGAAACTGCCAGAGTTTTAGTTAATGCCGCTTCGGAGGGTAAAATAGACAGATTAAGAGGTTTAAAAGAGAATGTAATCATAGGAAGATTGATTCCTGCCGGAACCGGATACGAATCTCGCTTTGATAAGAGCGAAGAAATCCAAGAAGAGAAAAATCCGTCCGAGGAAGAATAATTTGCCTTATTAATTTATTTGTGATAGCATCATTTTTACTTGATTTAAAAAATGGATAAAGATAAAGACAAAAGAGAATACGAAGTATCCTTCTTGGTTAAAGAGGAACAAGACGTGGAAAAGATAAAAAAGATCGTCAGTTCTTTAGGACTAGAGATATCTTATGAATCAGAGGCAAAAAGAATACCTTTGGCTTATCCGATAAAAAAAGAAATATCGGCGGTCTTTTCTTATTTTTATTTTTACGGAAATCCGGACTTGCTGGAATCTTTATCCAAGGAGTTGAATTTAGAAAAGAATTGCTTAAGATTTTTGGTTGTTACTAACCCAATAAAGAAGACAGAGGCGAGAATGGAAGATGCTTCGGAAAGAAGGCCAATAGTCAAAAGTAAAATTGTTCCTCAAGAAAAGGAAAAAACAGAAACTTTAAGTAACGAAGAGTTGGAAAAGAAATTAGAAGAGATACTTGGATAAATCCAAAATTTATTGATAGAATGTAATTATGAATCTAAACAAAGTATTTATCATAGGAAGAATTACAAATGATATTGAGCTTAGGGCTACTCCATCAGGACAGCCAGTAACCTCTTTTAATGTGGCTACCAATAGAGTTTGGACTGATAAAGCGGGGGCTAAACAAGAGGAAGCCGAGTTTCATTCTGTTGTTGTCTGGGCAAAACAAGCGGAACTGGCCAGTCAATTTCTTTCTAAAGGAAGTTTAGTAATGATAGAAGGGCGTCTTAGAACCAGATCTTGGAAGGACAACAATAATGTCAATCACAAAGTAACTGAAATTATAAGCGAAAGGATTCAATTTGGTCCAAGAAGCGCTAATTCTGCGGGACAGAGTAATTATACCCCCAAAGCCAAATCATCCGCTCCAACTGCTCCGATTGGCGATAACTTTTCAGATCCCATAGAGGATTTACCACAAATTTCCGTTGATGGGGGAGAAGATATAAAACCGGAAGATTTACCGTTCTAATAAATTATTTTGATATGAAGAAAAATAAACAATGTTTTTTCTGTTCGCAGAACATAAAAGAAGTGGACTACAAAGAAATTGGACTTTTAAGAAGATTTATTTCTTCTCAGGGTAAAATTGTTGATCCTAAACATACTGCTGTTTGTGCTAAACACCAAAGGGGTTTGGCGCAATCCATAAAGAGAGCCAGATTTATGGGACTCCTTTCGTTTGTTAAGAAATAAATGAACGTTTCACTTTTCTATTTTTTTTATAATCTTGGCCAAAGATTCAATATTGATTGGCTAATTTCTTTTTTTTCAAGCTACATTCTCTATATATTAGTCGTACTTTTTATTTTTTTAATATTTAAGGAAAAAGATTTAAGAAAACGCATTTATATTATAAATATAACCATTCTTTCAGAAATTCTTTCCAGGGGAATAATTACCCAGGTTATAAGATTTTTTTATAATAGACCAAGACCCTTTGAAACACTTTCTATAGATTCTTTAATTTCTCATCCTGCCGGAGGGGCGTTTCCTTCCGGGCATACTGTTTTTCTTTTTGCTTTGGTTTTTGTGGTGTTTCTATTAAACAAGAAATGGGGATGGACTTTTGGTGTATTGTCGCTAGTATCGGTCATTGGAAGAGTGATGGCCGGCGTTCATTGGCCAGTTGATATTTTGGGAGGAATTATAGTGGCTTTTGTAGGATTTTATATAGTTTATAAATTTGTTTTACCTGATAAAAAATATTTACAAGTTGAAGAAGAAATAAAAATCAACTCCTAACGGGAGTTGATTTTTTTGTGCCCGGGGAGAGAATCTCACATCATCCGTCAACTGGCGGACTCTTTCAAAACCCTCGGTTTTGAATAATTTCCTACACGAAGGACTAAGCGTCCTCCGACCCACCTCTATTCGATTCTCTATCCTAATCACATAGTATTCTACTATGTGCCCGGGGAGAGACTCGAACTCTCATGATCTTGCGATCACAGGATTTTGAGTCCTGCGCGTCTACCAGTTCCGCCACCCGGGCATAAAGTATTCTCGGCAAAGCCTCAATCAAAAAAATGTTCCGGGTAGCGGCCCTGTGAGCTTTTGCTCCCGTTAAAAAGTTCGTCCACTTTTTAACCCACCCGGGCAAATTATATCTAAAATATAGCCAAATTTATTGTTAAAAGCAAGAAAAAACCTTATAATTAATGAGTGAATAGAATTGCTTGGAATAAAGGAAGAACAAAATTTAGACAAAAACCATGTCTTTGTGGATGTGGTAATTTAGTCGCTCTTCATAAGTATCATTATGAAGGCAAAAGTGGATTTTCATATCTGGTTTCTGATTTCATAAAAGGTCATCAAAAAAGAGGCGTTGATGGTTTTAATCCCAACATCCATGAACCACATTTATGTGAGTGTGGATGTGGCAAATATACTAATAAGTTCAGAGGACGTTTTAATAAATTTATAAAAGGGCATGAGAATATTGGTAGAATTCCTTGGAACAAAAACGGATCTTTTTCTGAAGCATCTAAAAAAAGAATGAGTTTGGCCAGATTAGGAAAAGAGCCCGCCAATAAGGAATTTATAGATTCCGACAAACTATTTAGGTTTTATGTCTCTGATAAAAAATCCGCCAGAGAAGTGTCTAAAATTTTAAACATCTCCTACGATTCAGTAAAAAATAGATTGAGAAACTTTGGTTGGAGTAGAACCACAAAAGAAACTTGTTCGGAGCAGAATTTTAAGGATAAAATGAGAAGAATAAGAATCTCATTTTTATCTTCTGATAAAAAAATTGATTCTCCAAATAAACTTGAAAAAACTGTTTATGATTACTTAGACAGGAACAATATTTTTTATAAGAAACAAGTTCCTCTTTTCAATAAATTTGTAGTTGATGTTCTTTTTCCTAAAAACAACGTTGTGTTAGAAATTTTTGGAAGATATTGGCATACTATGCCTAAAATAGTTAATAAAGACATTTCTAAGAAAAAATATCTTGAAAAATGCGGTTATCGCGTTGAAGAAATTTGGGATTATGAAATTAAAAATAATGGTTTAGATAAGACAATAGATAGAGTTATAAGAAAGTATAGTTTAATTTAATATGGCCAGAATTATAGCTATATGTAATGCCAAAGGTGGAGTTGGAAAAACTACCACTTCAATAAATTTGGGCGCCTATTTAGCGGCCTTGGGAAAAAAAGTTTTGTTGGTTGATTTTGACCCGCAGGCCAACGCTTCTTCTGGTTTGGGTATTTCTCCAAGGTTTTTAAAAGAAAGTATTTATCATGCTCTTTTTGGTTATGTTGAGCACGATAAAATTATTAAGCCCTCTTCTATAAGTAATTTCCATATTATTCCGGCCAGTCCCGATTTAGCCGGAGCTTTAGTGGAACTGATAGAAGTTCCTGATAGAGAATTTTTGCTCAGAAAGTTTTTAAATAAAATAAGGCATCAGTATCATTATATTATAATTGATCTTCCTCCTAGCTTAAGTTTGTTGACCATAAATGGCTTAGTTAGCTCCGATGAAGTTATCATTCCGATACAATCGGAGTATTACAGTTTAGAGGGTCTTGCCCAACTTTTAGAAACAGTTGATCTTATCAACGAAAACTTGGGAACTAAAATAAAAATTGCCGGAGCGGTTCTTACCATGTTTAATAAACAAGAGGTATTATCGCGTGAGGTAGCCAAAGAAGTAGAACAGCACTTTCCTTACAAAGTTTTTGAGACCAGAATTCCAAGGTCCATCTCTTTAGCCGAAGCACCTAGTTTTTCTAAGCCGATTATTCTTTATGATCCAGGATCTCCAGGGGCCAAGGCCTACGAACTTTTGGCAAGAGAGGTAATTTTACAGGAAAATACCAATCCTTTCAGTTTGTTGAATAATAATTTTGGCAGTGTACAATAAGAATCATTATGCTTGGAAAAGGACTGGAATCTTTAATACCCAAAAAACATCAACAACCTTCCGACAACAACGGAGGCGCAGTTTCTGACAAAGAAGATGTTTTGGAAGAAACTATAATTTCTAAAACGATAGAACAAATCCCCACTATTTCCGGGCCGATTTTTCATATTGAAGTTGAAAAAATCGTCCTAAATCCATATCAGCCCAGAAAGGAGTTTAATCAGGAAGCATTAAATGAATTAGCTTCCTCTATTAGAGAGTTTGGAATATTGCAGCCGTTGGTTGTTTCTAAGACCGAGGAGGTGGGGGATTTTGGAACGAAAATAACATACCAGCTTATTGCCGGACAAAGACGTCTTATGGCCGCAAAAATTCTTGGTCTTGCCACAATCCCGGCTGTTGTTAAGAGTGATTTAAAAAAAACCGATGCTTTGGAAATGGCAATTGTGGAAAACGTTCAAAGAGCCGATTTGAATATTTTAGAAACTGCCAGGGCTTATTCTCGTCTTTCGGAAGAATTTGGAATGACTCAAAGAGAAATAGCCGCTCGTCTTGGTAAAAGCAGAGAGTCGGTAGCCAATGCCATGCGACTTCTTTCTTTACCTTCGGAAATCCAGGAAGCTCTTATGAAAGGGAAAATAAACGAAAGTCAGGCGCGCCTCATTCTTCAAATTCAAGAACCGCAAAAACAGATGGAAATCTTTTTCCAAATAATAACTAACAACCTAAGTGCCAGGGATATTAAAAAACATATAAATCAATTAAAGGAGCATGACCAAAAAGGAGACGTGATGAGAACGGAAGATATTGAAATGAAAAATATGGAAAAAATGCTGTCTGAGTTTTTAGGAGCTCCGGTCAACGTTGAATTTTCAAGAAACGGAGGGAAAATCATTATCCATTTTTATTCTCCAGAGGAGGCCATGGGAATAGCTCAAAGGATTAAACCAGAAGAATAGATATCTCTCTGACTCCTTTTATCTTTCTTATTTTTAACATTATTTCCTCTCCTTTCTCCTTGTCTTTAATATCCGCCGTCATTTTCAAATAAGGGAATTTTTCGCTTCCTCCGGATTGAATTGAAAAAATCTTTATTTTATTTCTGGAAAAAACATCTGAAATATCTTTTATCAAACCCACCCTGGTCTGACAAGTTATTTTATATTCCGTTTTCTTAGGTAGAAGAATCTTTTTGTTTATTTGAGATTTTATTTTTTTCTTGGCATATTTGGTTTTAACAAAGTTCATCCAATCTTTTGAAGGCTTTTTGCTTTTTTGAGTCAATATTTCAACTATATCTCCTGATTGAAGCTGGTACTCCAGTGGGACAATTTTGTTATTTATTTTGGCTCCAATACAAGCATTTCCCACATCCGTGTGTATTTTATAGGCAAAGTCAATTGGAGTTGAAGTAGCGGGCAAATCTATTACCTTGCCTCTTGGAGTTAGAACAAATATTCTATCGGAAAAGAAATCTATTTTAAGTGCTTCTAAAAATTCTTTTGACCCAGGGAACTGATTTTGCCAATCCTTTAGTTGTTTGACCCACAATATATCTTGACTTTGGGCGTATATGGGATTTCCTTTTAGATATTCTTTTGATGCTTTTTTGGTTTCATACATCCAATGAGCAGCCGCTCCGTTTTCGGATTGTTCATGCATACTTTCGGTTCTTATTTGAAACTCGGTGGGACGATTGTTTAAACAAAAAACAGTTGTATGCAAACTTTGATATCCGTTTGGTTTTGGAAGGGCGATATAATCCTTTATTCTTCCCGGCATAGGTGGCCACATCTGATGAATAATTCCCATAACCGAATAACACTCTTCCATATTTTTAACCACGATACGTAGAGCCATTAAATCGTATATTTGTTCTATGTTCATCTCATAGCGCATCAATTTTTTATATAAACTGGCCAGTCGTTTGGCTCGGTAATCTATGCTTATGGGATAAATTGCCGCTTTATTTAATTTTTCCCTCACAATCGGCTCAACTTCTTTTAAATATTTTTCTCTTTGTTCGTATGTTTCTTTAACATTCTTTTTCAGCCAAGAATATTTTTCCGGGTGTATATAGGAAAAAGCCAGATCCTCAAGTTCTCCGGATAAATTTTGCATACCCAATCTTGACGCCAAAGGGGAGTAAATTTCATATGTTTCCAAAGCCACTCTCTTCTGTTTGTTTGTCGGAATAAATTTTAAAGTTCTCATATTGTGGAGCCGATCAGCCAGCTTTATAAAAACAACTCTTAAATCTTTACTAATAGCCAATACCATTTTTCTCAAAGATTCTATTCCTTTTTCTTCGCCTCGGTATTTTAAAGATCCCAACTTGGTTACTCCTTCAACTAAAAAAGTTATTTCCGGCCCAAAAACATCAGTCAATTGTTTTGGAGATACTTGGCAATCTTCTATGGAATCATGCAAAAATCCAGCCGCTATTGAAGAGGCGTCTAATTTCCACAAAGCCAATTGATTGGCGGTTTCTAAAAGATGATTAAAATAAGGTTCTTTGCTAGCTCTTTTCTGATTTTTGTGAACATCTTTGGCGAATTCTGCCGCTTGTTCAATGATAGCCAAACCTTCTTTGTCTTTGGGAAAATTACTCTCGTATCCTTTTAATATTAATTCTAATGTCATTCTTCTATTTCTTGACCTTCGGGTTTTTTCCAGGAAGCGTGGTCACAGTCGGGGTATTTGGAACATCCGTAAAACCATCTACCTTTTTTAGTTTTGCGTCTGACTATCTCTCCATCTTGACACTTGGGGCATTTACCAAATGATTTTTGGGGGCTGTTATTGTGGGCATTTGGATCAATCAGTGATTTTATGGTGCGACATTCGGGAAATCCGGAACACCCTAAAAATTTTCCAAAACGTGAGAATCTTACCAGCATCGGTTTGCCACACTTTTCACATTTCTCTTCCGTGGTTTCGGTTATCGGGGCTTGATGTTTCACGGTTTCGTATTTTTCCTTCAAATTCTTTTCAAACGGACCGTAGAACTCTCTTATAATTTCTTTCCATTTTAATTTTCCTTGGGCTACTTGATCCAGCTCGTCTTCCATTTTAGCAGTAAATTGAACATTAATAACTTCGGGAAAATTTTCAACCAAAACATCATTAACTTTTTCTCCTATCTCGGTCGGCTCAAATCTTTTTTGTTCGTTTCTTATAATATAATTTCTTTCTTGGATAACAGATATTATAGAAGCATAAGTTGAAGGCCTTCCTATCCCCAGTTCTTCCAAAGTTTTTACTAAAGAGGCATCATTGTATCTTGGTAGCGGCTCGGTGAAATGTTGGGAAGGAAGGATTTCTTTTAAGGTTATTTTGTCATTTTTATCAATCTCGGGTATTTCGTTTTCAGCAAACTTAGACGGCCAAATTTTTAAAAATCCGTCAAACTTTAAAATACTGCCGGAAACTTTAAACATATATTTTTTATCGCCGTTCCCCTCTATGTCTATTGAAGTTGAATTAAATATGGCTTGAGGCATCTGGGAGGCAACAAATCTTCTCCAAATAAGGTCATAAAGTTTCTTTTCTCGGGCATCTTCAAAATCATTCTTTTCCGGTTCAAAATCCGAACGAGTCGGTCTTATGGCCTCGTGGGCTTCTTGGGCGTTTTTGGATTTATTTTTAAAATACCTTGGTGATTCAAGACAATATTCATCTCCCAAGTTTTTCTTGAGCCATTCCTTGGCCCCCTGGAGAGACTGTGAAGATAAATTAACCGAATCGGTTCTCATGTAAGTTATTAATCCTTTTTCGTAAAGAGCTTGCGCTGTTCTCATTGTTTGTTTTGAAGAAAATTTCAATCGGGCAAAAGCTGCCTGTTGCAATGTGCTTGTGGTAAAGGGTGGAGAAGGATTTCTTTTTAATTCTTTTTTTGTGACGTTTTCTATCAAGAATTTTGATTTTTCCAAATCACCGATTATTTTTTGAGATTCGTCTTTATTTTTAATCTGTCCAATCTCAATATTTTTATCTTCTATTTTTGATAAAATCGCTCTAAGTTCTTCTTTGTTATCGGTGCTTCCGCCCGAGGCGGATCCGCCTTGGGCGGAAAAAATCGCCTCTATTACCCAATATTCTTGGGGATTAAAACTTTTAATTTCTCTTTCTCTTTCCACTATAAGCCGTAGGGCTACCGATTGAACTCTGCCGGCCGAAAGTTTTCTTGCCACTTTTTTCCAGAGGAAAGGAGAGAGATTATATCCCACTAATCTGTCCAAAACTCTTCTGGCTTGTTGAGCATCAACCAGATCCATATATATTTCTCTTGGATTTTTTATGGATTCTTCTATGGCTTCTTTGGTTATTTCATGAAAAACAATGCGTTCAAACTTCTTTGGTTTATCGGCTGGCAAGTTGGATTTCTTTGTTTTTTTATCAGGCAAATTTAAAACTTGGGTCAAATGGAAAGCTATAGCTTCTCCTTCCCTGTCTTCGTCAGTAGCCAGTATTATCGCTTCGCTTTTTAGCGCTATTTTTTTTAATTCTGTGACCCTTTTTTTTGATTTTACCGGAACTATATATTGGGGCTCAAAGTCCTTTTCTATATCTATTCCTATTTTGCTTTTAGGAAGATCTCTAACGTGTCCATAAGAAGAGACAACTTTATAACTTCCTTTTAAGAAGGATTCTATGGTTTTGGCTTTTGTCGGTGACTCTACAATTATTAGTTTCATATTTTTAATCTTCCTCTTAATCTATATTTTCCTCCTTCTTCAACCACTATTCCTTCTATGATAAGGGGAGTTATTTGAAATATTATTTCCTGAGGCGTTAGTTTAGTGACTTTGGATAAATTGTCAATATTTGCTTCTTTTCCTAATTTAACAATGGCTTGAATAATTTTTTGATTATCTGTCGGCAAGTCCGAACTTTTTGATTTATCTAACGGTCTTTTTTCCATCATACCAATACTTTTTAGTATATCCAAATAACTGGTAGTTAAAACAGCGCCCTCTTTTATTAAATTATTTGAACCAATGAAATTTAGGCAATCAATAGGACCGGGTACGACAAATATTTTTCTGTTTTGTTTTTTGGCAAAATTAGCGGTTGCCAAACTTCCCGATTTTTCCGGAGCTTCTATAACCAGAATAGCCTGGCAAAGTCCGCTTATTATTCTATTTCTTAATATGAATTGATTTGGATAAGCCGGAGTTTTTCCCGAATACTCTGAAATTAAACAACCGTCATTTTCCAATATTCTTTGGGCTATTTTTTTATTTGAGTGAGGGTAAACGTCATCTAATCCGTTAGCTAAAACACTCCAAGTAACTCCTTTGGCGTCTAGAGCCCCTAAATGAGCCGATGAATCTATTCCTAAAGCCAAACCACTTACTATCGTTATCCCGTTTTGCGCTAAATTGTAAGAAAAATTATAAGCAGTTTCCTGACCTAGTTTTGAAGCTTTTCTTGTCCCAACAACGGCGATTCTTGTCTGATTAGACCGGATATTCCCTTTCACAAATATTTTATCGGGGGAATCGGGAATAAGCGCAAGATCTTTGGGGAACAGCTCTCTAACCTTGTGTTCACTTGTTTGATAATTGTCCTTCATCTTCTTTCATTATATAATATAGTAGTTAGTTTGAAAGTGAAAAATTATGACTCTATCTCCTTTTAAAAAATCCATTTTAATTAATATCTCTATTCTGACTGTGTCCGTTATAGTATTGGTTGTGTTTTTGTATCTTTTTAATCTTAATATAGTCAAAACGGTAGGAACCATAAATCAACTTAAGCTTGACAAGGATTTGGTTTCTCAATCATCGTCAAATCTCTCATTGCTTATTAAGGACTGGGAAGTAGCCAGAAAATATAAAAACGAGGTACTGTCTTTAGTTCCTAGTAAGGATAATTTAGTGGCTTTCTCAAAAGACCTTCAAAAAGTAGCTCAAGGAAAAAACGTAGTTTTGAATTTTTCTTTTGGGTCGGAGAATAACCCCGGAACTAGTAAAGATATCGGGTCTATAAATTTTAACGGAACGGTAGAAGGTCAAATAAATGACATTATTCACTTTTTTGAAACGCTTGAGGAAAGTTATTATTCCCTTAAAATAGGAATAATGGACTTTTCAAAATCATTTGATTCAAACTCTCAAAGAGCCAATTTTTCAGGACAAGTATTTTTTATAAACTAGCCATTTTAAAAATGAATTTTAATTTTGTCAAAAAAAATAAAAAAGACATATTCTTTGGAATTATTGGGGTAACTCTTTTTATTGTTCTGATGGTTATATTCATCGGCTCAATTGGATTTTTAGTAAAGCAAGTTAATTTAGCCCTTGAAATCAATAGTCAAAATCAGCAAACTGTCAGGTTTAATATTGATAAATTAAACGATATAGGAATAATCGTTGAACAGTAAAACACTTGAATCAAAACTTTTTTGGTTGTAAAATCTCTCTATTGCAAATGCGCGCATAGCTCAGTTGGTTAGAGCGTTACATTGACATTGTAAAGGCCCCAGGTTCAAGTCCTGGTGCGCGCACTAGGGTATTTGCGCAAGTAGTTCAGTGGTAGAACGCTGTCCTGACCCGCCCGCCTAACTTCGTAATATGCGTGTGTAGTTCAGTGGTAGAACGCTGTCCTGATAAGACAGAGGTCGAAGGTTCGATCCCTTCCACACGCACACTTCAATGGAAATCAAAATTATCTATCAAGATAAAAATTTTGTCGCTTTAAATAAACCCTCGGGACTTTTGGTTCATAAAGCTCCATATATTAAAACTAATGAGTTAACGTTAGTTGATTGGCTTTTGGAAAATTTTCCGCAGGTAAACAAAGTAGGAGACGACAAGGAATTTAGACCCGGAATAGTCCATCGCCTAGATAAAGAAACTTCGGGAATAATGATTGCACCTTTAAATCAAGAATATTTTGATTATTTAAAATCTCTTTTTCAAAGAAGAGAAATAAAAAAAACATATTTGGCTTGGGTAAGCGGAGGTTTTCAAGAAAAAAAGGGAACTGTTAGCGCCTCAATAGGGATAAAAAAAGGAACCACCAAAAGAACCGTCCATTCTTCTAAAATGTCAAAAGAAGCGGTCACTGATTATGAGGTAATAAAAGAAGTGGAAAAAGAGGGCGTAAAATTTTCTTTGGTTAAAGTTTTTCCCAAAACTGGAAGAACCCATCAGATAAGAGTTCATCTAAATTATATCAATCATCCGGTATTGGGAGATAAATTATACGGAGGAAAGAAAAATTCTCTTTTGGCTCCACGGCTTATGTTACATGCCTTGTCTTTGGAATTTTATGATAATAACGGAACTAAATTAATCTTCAAATCTGATCCCGACAGGTCTTTTTTAGAAGGACTTGATTTTGTGGCTTAAATGGTGTACATTTTTTATAATGATTAGTAAAGAAACGTTAGTAAAAATAAAGTCCGGCGCTGTTGTGGCCGTGACTGAAATAATTAGAGACAAAGAAAAAGAACGCACCAGCGTTTTTAAGGGTATTGTTATTGCAAGGAAACACGGTTCTCAGGATGGGGCTACTTTTACGGTAAGGTCTTTAGTCGGAGGGGTGGGAGTTGAAAAAATATATCCCATTAACTCTCCCGATATTGGTTCGGTTAAAGTCGTTTCTTTTCCTAAAAAACCAACCCGTTCAAAGCTTTATTATCTTAGAAATATTTCCAAAAAGAGATCCAGAGAAAAAATTGGAGTGGCGATTTAATAATTTGCAACAAAACAGGGGACACGGTCCTCTGTTTTTTTACTGTCAATATAGGTATACGCTATGGCCTTGAGCGAAATATAAAAAATAGTATAATCAGAATATGAAACCTTTAAATAAGGTCAAAATAAAATGGTCTTCAAATTTTGCCTACGCAATTGGTCTTATAACTACCGATGGGTGCCTTTCTATAGATCAGAGGCACATAGATTTCACTTCCAAAGATTTGGAACAACTTAATAATTTTATGAAGTGTTTGGGGATAAAAATGAAAATAGGTTATAAAAAATCAGGATTTAATAAAAAAAGAACCACGAGAATCCAATTTGGAGACAAAACTTTCTATGATTTTCTTATAGAAATTGGTTTGACTCCAGCGAAGTCTAAAACTCTTGGAAATATCAATATTCCAGACAAATATTTCTTTGATTTTTTGCGGGGACATTTTGATGGTGATGGAACTTTCTATTCATATTGGGACAAACGATGGAAGCATAGCTTTATGTTTTACACTTGTTTTATATCAGCTAGTAAAAAACACATAGATTGGTTGAGAGAAGAAATATTTAACAAAATCAGAATTAAAGGCCATATTACCAAGTCAGTTTCTGATTCGGTGTATAATTTAAAATACGCAAAATCAGAATCGGTTATTATTTTAAGAGAGATGTATCACGAAGATTGCGTTATTTGTCTTTCTAGAAAAAGGTTGAAAATAAAAAAGTCCTTAGCTACAATTGGTGAGTCATTGTAGTAATTTGCCCGGGTGGTGAAACTGGCTATACACGCTACCTTGAGGTGGTAGTAGCCGTAAGGCTGTGGAGGTTCGAATCCTCTCCCGGGCACGAAAAAATAAAAACATTGGTGAGAATACTCCCTGCCCGCCGAAGATTTCTTGTTCGCCATAGCTTTAGCGTAGGAGAAAGCGAAGGAGGGTCCCGGGCACAACAATTGACTTTTAATATAAATGTGTTAATATATAAATAGCATCACTAAAGCTACTAACAATAAACTCCAAGAAAGGGAGGTGTAAGGTGGAACGTGAAATGCTAGTTCTAACTCCGCAGTCGGCCTCACGGCTCGTGATGGCGACGGAGAGCGATCTTCGCGCCGTCATGGAAGAGCACCCGTGGCTGGATTTCTCATCAGCCACAGTGCTTCTGTCTCAGGCGAAGTTCGAGGTCAAGAGGATCTCGAACTCCAGCCACTGGGACTGGACTGGGGTGATCTTCAAGTGCCGGAAGGCACTGTCCGTGGCGCGGGAAATCGCTGCCACTGACACCGCTGTCGTCCGGCGCAGGGCGGTTCACCTCGGCTAGTAGCTCAACGAACACACCCTTCAGACGTAGAAGTCGCCCCGCGCAGAAGTAAGCGCGGGGTTTTGCATTTATGAAGATTTTTCATTATCATAGCTTATTATGGACAAACGAGATTATATTATTGCTAAAGACCCACAGAACGATAAATTATTGGAGGAGTTAAAAAGCAGGCAAGATATTGGTGCTACCAGAATAAAACGACTCTTGGCTATGTCCGATTTATCTCGGAAAAAAAACTCTCCTATAAAAATCATTGTTGATAAAATTTTAGGAATGGAGTTGTTTAGAGATTTTGATATTATTGAAATCCCTGAAATTGTCAGTGTTAGAAATAATTTTGATTTGCTTAACGCTCCTTTGGACCATCCCAGTCGAAAAGAAACCGATACTTATTATGTAAGCAAGGATTATATTTTAAGAACGCAGACGACCGTCATGTGGCCTTTTTATTTACAAAAAGAAGAAGTTATCAAAAAGTTGGAATCTGAGGGGGACATAGGACTTTTAAGTTACGGAAAAGTTTTTAGAAAAGATGAAATAGACAGAAATCATTTTCCTGTCTTTCACCAGGTAGATGGCCTTTATATATGTAGGAAAGAAAAAAAGATCATAGGCATCCCAGAGCTCCAAGAAGTTTTATCTTCTATCACCAAAGCTATTTATAGTGACTCCATTGAGTATCGGTTTTTGGAAGACACTTTCCCTTTTACGGATCCAAGCACTCAGATTGAAATGAAAAGAGGCGATTCTTGGTTGGAAATTGTAGGAGCCGGAGTAGTTCACACGCAGGTGCTTAAAAATCTTAATATTGATCCCTCCGTTTATAACGGCTGGGCTTTTGGTTTTGGACTGGAAAGAATTGCTATGGCCAAGATGAATATACCCGATATCAGAGTTTTTTGGTCAGATGATTCAAGAATTACTGGGCAGTTCAAAGATATAGACAGTCAGTACAAGGAAGTCAGCAAGTTTCCAATGTCCTATCGGGATATATCTTTTATTGTTCCTAAATCAATGAGTTTGAATAATTACTATGAGATTGTCAGAGATTGTGCCAATAACTTAGTTGAACAAGTTGAATTAACTGATAAGTATGAAGACGATGTTAAATTCGGAAACGATAAAATGAGTTATACATTTAGAATTGTTTATAGATCTCCGGAAAGAACTCTTACCAACGAAGAAGTTAATATAATTCAAGAAAAAATTATAGAAAAAACAAAAGGAGAACTGGGAGCCACCGTGAGATAGTAAATAGTATCTCGTATACCGTATATCGTATACAGCAAAATTATTTGATATAATAATAGTATGCGTATAGCTATTAATGGTTTTGGGAGGATCGGACGGCTTTTCTTTCGCCAAGCTTTTTCCAATCCCGATTTTGAAATTGTTGCTATTAATGATTTAGGGGATGTCAAAAATCTTGCCTATCTTTTGAAATACGATTCTGTTTACAGAACTTGGGATGAGGATATAAAATCGGACCCTTCTAAGGGATTGTTGATTGTAGGAGGTAAATCAATAAATTTTTATCAGGAAAAAGACCCAACCAAACTTCCTTGGGGAGCTTTACATGTTGATGTGGTTATAGAATCAACTGGTGTCTTTGAATCTTATGAAAAAGCACGCGTCCATTTGGACGCCGGAGCCAAGAGAGTTTTGTTAACGGCTCCCGCTAAAGATGATGATGGCGATATCGGAAAAACCGTTTTAATCGGGCTTAATGAAAACAAATTATCCACCTGTAAGATTTCTTCCAACGCTTCTTGTACAACCAATGCCGTTTCTCCAGTGATGGCGGTGTTATCGGAAAATCCGGGAATTGAAAAAGCCATTCTTTCAACCGTTCATGCCTATACGGCTACCCAAAGCATTGTTGATGGGCCCGTTAAAGGTGATGACTACAGAAGAGGAAGAGCCGCGGCTCAAAACATCGCTCCTTCCACAACTGGAGCGGCAACAGCCGTTGGTAAAGCTATGCCAGAGCTTTTAGGAAAATTTGACGGGATAGCTCTAAGAGTTCCTACTGTCTCCGGGTCTTTGGTTGACCTGACTTTTATTTCTAAAATCAGAACCACAGCTGATGATATAAACAGAATTCTTATCGCGGCTTCTAAAGAACCAAAGTGGCAGGGAATATTGGGAGTAACAGAAGAGCAACTGGTTTCGTCCGACATTATCGGAATGAATTACGCTTCTTTGGTCGATTTAAAATTTACAAAAGTCATAGACGGAAACTTAGTGAAGGTCCTGGCCTGGTACGACAATGAGTGGGGATACGTGACTACTTTGATAAAGCATTTATTAAAAATAAAAGAAGTTTTATAAAAATATGAAAATAGTTATTACGGTGCTGGTTCTTGTAGTGGTGGTTTTAGGGGGAGCGCTGGCATATACGCTTATTGATAAGCAGAATTCTAATTCGGACATTGTTGATTTAAATAAATTTAATAGTGATCAAGAACTGGCTGATTCAGATGAATCTGATGGCGCTTATGTAACTTATATAAAGGACGCTTACTCCAAAGACGGAAAAAATTATTTGGTTTTGGATTACGTTCAATATTTGACCGGAGCCGATGCTGTTAGAAGAAGAATTGAATCGGGGGATAAGTATTGTACAGTTCCCAATGGCATGGATAAGGAATATTTTATAAATTCGTACATGGATGTTCATCAAAATGGTCCGCGGGAGATTTTGGATATTTATTACAAAAATTGTGAATTCAACAATGGAGTGTGGATGTATGTTAATGACAATCCCAAATTAAGAACGTTTGTCGTTTCTGATGAGGCCCATTTTTATCCAGTACCCTTTCTTGCTTCTGGCGGTTATTCAGAAATGTGTGGTCTTGTGACAACAATAAATGTTAATGGGCAAACAGAAATGAACTTTTCTTCTATGAAAAACGCTATGGAGAAATGTTCTTACTTAAAAACTATTCCTTATGATGTAACTATCCAAGGAGGAGAAGCAGTTCAGTTAACAGAAAGATACATTCCATAAATAATTTAACTTATTCTATATTCTTAAAAAACCTCTTAAAAAGAGGTTTTTTAATGTCATCACTCTATTATGTGGTAATCGTCATATAGTTGAGTAGAATAGACGGTTATTGACATTACTGCTTAAATATGGTAGTATGGCAGACATAGCACACTAAAATACGGTTGAAGGATAGAGATCGGAATTAATTCTTGTTTCTGTCCTTCAACCAACAAAGAAGGAGAAAAAATAGCAGTGAACTGCAACATGGACAAGGTCGCCTACGCCCGGAAGGCTACGGCGGACCAAGGGAGGTTACAATGAAAAGGAATCTGTGTCTCGTGTTCACTCTCGTCATCGTTCTGTGCGGCGCGGCGATCGTTTCCGCGCAGCCGCTCGAACTGGTCGCCAACGGTGGCGTCCAGACCATCACCAACAACGACGCACCGATGCTGGTGGACATCTCATTGGTTGGCAAGCCGATGGACGTCGATCAACTCCCGACCGAGCTCAAAACCGCAATGGCTGTCGACAACAAGATGATGGTGTCGACGATGTCGACGACTCCGGAGCCGGCCTACCCGCAGGCTTCTGGAGTGCTCGTCGCCTTGGCCATGCCCCTGAGCGATTCGGGTCAAGTCAGAGCGTTCTACCTCGGTACTCCGGGAGCAAACTCGTACGTCGCTGGGCGGATGTGTTCGGGAGGACAGTGTGTGGATATCACCTCCTGGTATGTCCAGCAGGACTGTCGTGGATGCAGCATCTTCATGGACTTGAACAACGGTCCGCTCCCTGGGCAGATGCGCCAGAGGGAAGTCATTTTCGACGTGTTTGTGTTCCGCGGAACGAGCATCTCCAAGATTTCCGGGTCAGTGGTGGTGGACAATAATCGCCCGCCATCAATTGGCCCCTCCATCGGCGCTCCCTGGATCAACGGCGCAGGAGAGCTCGTAGTTCCAGGGAACTTCGAAAACCCCACCATCGGAGTGGGGTTCTGGTTCCTGGAAAGCGAGTTCACCATCAACAGGACCGATCCGTCGCTGGTTATCTCCCTCCCTTGCGGAGGGAACTACCAGCAAGTCGTCACGGTCTGTGACCATGGCGAGTGCGGTACGGTGTCGGCGCCGACAGCGCGCCACACTGCGACCGCAATCTCCATGCCTGGCCAGGGCTAGCCAGCAGTTCTCCTTCAGAAACAAGTACACCCTCTCGTTTTTCAGGTTTCACAACCAAGCGAGAGATCCCCCCCCCGTCGGTCACGCATCGTGTGTGACTGCCGGGGGTATTTTATTTCATAAAATATCCGTGTTAATCTTTTTGTATGAAATATTGGATAGTTTTTATATTAATATCACTTTTGGCTTCTGGAGAAATTATATATTTTGGGAACCAAATTATTTCTGCTCGCAAAGCATCACTTGAATCATCGCTACAAGCCACTTTAATAAATAATCTTGTCAGCGTTAGTCAGCGTGTAAGTCCACGTCAGTCAGCTACATTGTTGTTTGTTGGAGACATAATGCTTTCTCGGGCCGTGGGAAGACAAATGGAAAAAAATGATGATTACACATTTCCTTTTAAATTTTCATCTGATTTTTTGAAGAGTGCTGATATAACATTTGGTAATCTAGAAGGTCCGATATCTCACAGGGGAAATAATCAAGGAAGTATTTATTCGTTTAGAGCCAACTCTCGTGTCGTTGAGGGTTTAATACAATCCGGATTTGATGTTCTCTCTATTGCCAATAACCACATCTGGGACTGGGGAAGAGACGCTCTTTCTGACACGCTTACAATTTTACAAGATAACAACATAACTCCTGTTGGCGCTGGAGAAAATTTTAATGAAGCAAATTCCATAAAAGTAGTTAACAGCAAAGGATTGAAGATCGGTTTTTTGGCCTATACAAATCTATATCCAAAGAGTTTGGAAGCAGAAGAGAACGAAATTGGTATTAGCCAATGGGACGTATCCAGTATATCGAATACCGTATATCGTATTAAACAAAATAAAGAGGCGGATATTGTTGTGGTATCGCTTCACTGGGGAAATGAATATGAAATAAACTCCAGCCAGTGGCAAAAAGATTTAGCTCATAAGTTAATAGATGCCGGAGCCGATATTATAGCCGGGCATCATCCTCATGTAGCGCAAGAAATGGAAAGATATAAAGACGGGGTCATCTTTTACAGCTTGGGAAACTTTATCTTTGACCAAAGTTTTTCAAAAGAAACAATGGAAGGACTAGCGGGAGAAGTTGTTTTAGAAGGAAATAAAATAAAAGATGTAAAAACCTATAAAGTGCCTATCAACCAATATTTCCAACCGGAAATAGTTAAATAATTTTTCTTTACCCTGTATACGAAATACGGTATACTATATACTATTACTATGATTATTTATTTAGGTGCTGACCATAGAGGTTTTGAATTAAAAGAACAATTAAAGTCATCTTTAGAATCGGCTGGTTATGAATTATCCGACTTGGGGAATTTTCAATACGAAGAAAACGACGACTATAACGAATTTGCTTCCCGTGTGTCTGAAGTTGTAGCTAAAGATACTTCTGCCAAGGGAATTTTAATATGCGGTTCTGGAACCGGCATGAATATTGTGGCTAATAAATTTAGAGGAATTAGAGCGTGCCTTTGTTTTTCTGCCGATCAGGCAATGATGTTTAGGTCTCATGATGATGGGAATATTCTATGTTTAGCTTCTAATTTTACTAACCCGGAAATGGCAAAAAAAATAGTTTCGGTCTGGTTACAAACAAATTTTGATAACGATCCCGACCACAAAAGGAGATTACAGAAGATAAGTGAATTAGAGATGAAAACAACCCATTATCTGTAAAAGTCGTCACAAAACAGGCACTTTACCGTCTTTATTAACAAGAATTATTATTAAACTAAATACATGAAAAAATTAACTTTATTTTTAGTTTTAGGTCTTATTTTCGGTTCAGTTTTAACAACTAGCGCACAAACAATTGATGTTTCGGCTCTACAAGCCCAGATAAAGGCCTTACTGGCTCAAATAACCGGACTTCAGGTGCAAATTGATCAGGCGCAAGGAGGCGACACAACAAAGTGGTGTCACACATTTAACACAAACTTAGGCATCGGAAATAAGAATAGCGAAGTAATTTCTCTGTCCCAGGCCCTGTCAAAGGAAAATATTCCAGGATTTGTTTATACCGGCGGGGACGTGGCTGATTTTGATGAAGAAATGGCTTCAGCAGTTTCTGCTTTCCAACAAAAATATACATCAGAAATTCTTACACCATCTGGATTAAAATATCCAACAGGATTTGTGGGTAAATCTACTCGCGCTAAATTGAATTCTTTATATGGATGCGGAACAGTTGTGCCGCCTCAACAAAGTTTTACTGGTTTTTTGCAGGCACGCGATACCAACATTGCCGATATTTATATGTGGGGCACGCACACTCTTACAGTGAGTCAGAAAGTTAATTGTATTAAAGCGCCCTGCCCTTCAATGCCCAATATTAGTTACAAAGTTAAAGCCACTAACGATGAAGTTTATCAGCAACTTAAAAAGTATGAAGGGAACAACGTCACTATCTGGGGAGCATATGAATATATGAATATTGAGGGGGGATTTTATGGAGTTATCGCTAAGAGTGTTGAATTGACTGGTGGTTATTCAGAGTCAATCAAGGTTCTTTCTCCTAACGGAGGAGAGGCGTGGACAAAAGGAACAACCCAAACAATTAAATGGCAAGACAACATCTCGGGAGGATGTCCACCTGGTTCGTCCGCATATGGTCTATACTGTATGCCTCCAGCTCCAAGATATTACGATATTAAGTTAGAAATGTATGCTCCGTATCCTGCTTCTTGCAGTGGCGATGCGTGTACTATGATGTATCGTGAGCCATATATAATTGCAAAAAATGTAGATACGACATCTTATAACTGGTCAGTAGGAAAGGTATTAGATAATACTGTTTCTGATGGTTCATATACAGTTATGGTTTGTTTGGCCGGATCCCAATCACAGTGTGATTCAAGCGATAGTTATTTCAAAATTACTTCTGACTCTGCAACAAATAAACCTCCTGTTATATCTGGAGTCAGTGGGCCGACATCTTTACCTGTAAATTATTCTGGAGTATGGACAGTAAAAGCATATGACCCGGAAAATGGAAATCTAAATTATTATGTTGTTTGGGGAGATGAAGAGCAGATGTATCTTGATAATACTGGCACATCAGCTTCTCCTACGACAAAATCTATTCAGCAATCGGCAACATTTTCTCACTACTACAGCAAAGCCGGAGTTTACAATCCGACATTTGTTGTAAATGATGATAAAGGTAATAGCGCTAAAACAAGTATTAGTGTAAATGTGGGAGGATGGTATGGAGTAAATCCAACCGGTGGCGTTCCTCAATAATTCTTTGTTATAAAAAAACGCTCCAACATTGGGGCGTTTTTTGATATACTTAAAGCAATGCGAACTATTGTTGATATAAATTGCAAAGATAAAAAATGCTTTGAGGATAAGTTGAAAATCGCTAAAACTTTTTTACCAAAAAATTCGCCTATCCACATTGATGTTTCCGATGGAAAGTTTTCCAAAACAAAGTCATTCGTTGACTTCAAACTAATTAAAAAGTATTCCGGTTATTTTAAATTTCAGGCGCATCTAATGGTGAGTAGAAAGAATGCTCTAAATAATAAATGGTTTAAATCGCCGTTTTCTATGTTGCTTTTTCATCAAGAGGTGGTTTCTGATTGGAGCAAATTGGTTTTAAAAGCTAAACAAAATAAAAAACAAATAGGAGCGGTTGTTGATTTTTCTGATAATCCAAAGTTAATTGTGATTCCCAAAAGCATAAAATGGATTATGGTTCTGGCCGTAAAACCGGGTCCCTCTGGGCAAAAGTTTAATAAAAAAGCCATAAATCTAATAAAGTTTTTGAGAAAAAGGTATCCGCGTGCTACAATATCAATAGATGGAGGAGTTATACCTCAAGTCGTTAAAAAGGTAAAAGGTTTAGGAGTTAGGGTAGTGGTGTCATCATCGTATATTTGGAACGCTAAAAATTCTAAAGAATCCTACAAAAAATTATCTAGTATTTAATCTTACTTTCAACTTTAAACTTTTCACCTTTAACTGATTTTTATGTATTTATCTCATCATCGCATAAAAGACCTATACGGAGTGGCTAATCGTCTAAGAGAAGATGTCATTGAAATGCTCTTGGAAGCCGGTTCTGGGCATAGCGCTGGACCCTTGGGAATGGCTGAAGTTTTTGCGGCGATGTATTTTTTTGTTTTAAATCACAAACCAAAAGACCCTCAGTGGGTACAAAGAGATCGTCTAATTCTTTCCAATGGTCATATTTGTCCCATCCAATATGCGGCTTTATCAAGGGCGGGATATTTCTCACAGAAAGAATTAAAGACATTAAGAAAATTTGGGTCAGGACTTCAGGGACATCCTCACAGAAAATCTCTTCCTGGAATCGAAACAACATCCGGACCTTTGGGAACGGGACTTTCACAAGGGATTGGAATGGCTCTTTCAGCCCGGCTCAATAAAGAAAAGCACAGGATTTATGTTTTAATGTCTGATGGGGAACATCAAGAGGGAAATACTTGGGAAGCGATAATGTTTGCCGGGAAAAATCGTTTAAGCAATCTAACGGCAATTATTGATAGAAATAATATTCAGATAGACGGATTTACAGAAGATGTGATGCCTCTTAACTCTTTAAGGGATAAATACGAGGCCTTTGGATGGAATGTTATTGATGTTGATGGTCACAACATTGAGGAATTTGTTGGAGCCGTTTTTGAAGCTAAGGCGGTTTATGAAAAGCCGACCGTGGTTGTTGCGCACACAATCCCTGGTAAAGGAGTAAGTTTTATGGAAAGGGACTTTAGGTGGCATGGGGTTCCTCCAAATAAAGAACAGGCCAAAGAAGCATTAAGGCAGTTAAGGACATTGGGAGGAAAAATTAAAAACGAATAATTATTAATAGTAGCTAGTATTTGGTAGTTCGTATCTAGTATTCATACAAACTACTAACTACAAGATACAAAATACAAATTTATGCATCCTAATTATATCTTCTGGTTTATTTCATGGATAATTCTTACTTTGATTGTTATCGGTGGCATTCAACTGCTAATTAGAAATTTACTTAAGAAAGGATTGGCAGAAAAAATAATTAATTGCGTTAAATTTTTCGTCATTATATTAGTTTTATTCTTTATAATATGCTTTATTTTAGATTTAGAGAATCGTGAAGTGTATTTGTTATTTTTCACTATCAATTGGTTATTTGTTTTTGGTGGATCGGTCGTTTTATCACTACTATCTAAAATTATTCATTCTAAAAAATGGTTGATCATAACTATCGCTTTTGTAATAACGTTGGTATCAATAGCATGGATTGGCGAGTCTTACATTGGTAAAGATAACTGTCATCTTTTTGCTCCTAATCCTGGTGGTTCATATGGAAAACGTATATGCGTTACTTCACCTACATTTATTTTTGCAGTTCCCTACTTAGTTCCTTTTTCTTTTTTTAACGAATATGTTCCGTCCAATAAAGTTGTCGGGAATGTAGTCATTTTTATTATAAGTTTTATTTCTAATTATGTAGTTGTTTGGTTACTTATTAAATTTAATCGCAAAAACAAACAGTTGGTCGAAAATTTGTATAGTTCGTAAATTTTAAAAACATTAAAAATTAATAAACTAAATTTATGTCTACAGTAATTGAATGGGTGAAGAGAATGTATATTTATATATTTTCTGCAGTTGGTTTGGTGCTGGTTATCATCGGGGGAGTGGAGTTGGTCAATTTGGCTCTCAAGTCATGGGTTTTTACTAAAGCGGACACATATTACAATTATCCTGGTCCAAAAGTGGTTCCTGAAAAAGGCCAAACAGTTCAAGAGCCGACCCAGGAGGAATTAGCTCAATATCAAAAAGATGACCTTGCCGCTAGAAGACAAGGACAAGCGGCTAACGCCATTGCTTTAATGGTTATTGGAGCCCCATTGTTTTTATATCACTGGAGATTAGCAAGAAAGGAAATCTAACAATATGTTGAATCCTGATTTACAACTGAATCACAATCTTTTTTCCAGACACATTGAGGAAGAACCGACTCGCGATGGGTATGGGAAAGGTTTAATGGAAGCTGGGAAAGAAGAAGGCGTTGTTGTGCTGACCGCCGATTTGGAGGATTCAACCCGTTGTGACTGGTTTAAAAAACTTTATCCCCAAAGGTTTATTGAGTGCGGAGTGGCTGAACAAAATATGGCAGGGATCGCGGCCGGCTTAGGAATTTCCGGAAAAATTCCTTTTATAAGTTCTTATGCAATGTTTTCTCCCGGAAGAAACTGGGAACAAATAAGAACCACTATTGCTTACAATGATTCTAATGTAAAAATTGCTGGACATCATGCCGGAGTTTCAGTTGGTCCCGATGGAGCCACTCATCAGGCGTTAGAAGATATCGCCATTATGCGGGCTATGCCCAATATGAAAGTTGTGGTTCCTTGCGATGCCATTGAAGCACAAAAAGCGACAGTTGATGCCTCAAAAATTTGGGGACCAATTTATCTTAGATTTCAAAGAGAAAAAACTCCCATTATAACCACTAAGGAAACTCCATTTACTATCGGTAAGTCCCAAATTCTCTGGATTTCCAAAAGAAAAAGTATTGATACTCTTATAGTGGTTTGTGGTCCCATTATTTATAACGCGCTTTTAGCGGCCAAAGAATTGGAATCGGAAAATATCGGAGTTGTGGTTATGAATATGCACACCATAAAACCCTTGGATGAAAAAGAATTATTGTTGTGGTCTAAAAAAGCCGGAAGCGTTGTTAGTGTAGAAGAGCATTCCGTTTATGGGGGCTTAGGGTCGGCGGTTGCAGAAGTCCTATCCCAAAAACATCCAGTTCCAATGGAATTTGTGGGAACTGGCGACATTTTTGGTCAATCGGGAAAACCCGATGAGCTTATCAAAAAATATCACCTGGATGTCAAAGACATAATTCAATCTGTAAAAAAGGTAATTAAAAGAAAAGCAAAATAGCAAGTAATTGGTGATTTTTATTTAAAAAGTTGTATAATATTAAATATGAAAAATTTATCTAGGTTATGGACATCAGCGCTAACAGCGGTGGCATATTTAATGGCGTGGTTTGTTATTTTTTCCATAGTATTGGTTATTTTATTTAATATTGCCGGAACGGTGACGGTGCTTGCGAGTGTATATGACAATATCAAATTTATTGTAATCTTTTATGTAATAGTTTGCGTAATTTTGGTTTTATTTTCTATTTGGTTTGCCGGTAAATATTTTAGGAACAGATAGAATTATAATTTCTTAAATGCGGCCATTTTTGATATAATAATATCTATGTACGATATTATTACTATAGGCACTGTAACGGTAGACACTTTTATAAAGGCGGATTTTTTAAAGACGGTAAAAGATAGAAAACATCTTGAAAAAATCGGTTTTAAAACGGGCGTTGCCCAGTGTTTTTCTTTTGGATCAAAAATAGAAATAAAAGAGCCGTTAGTGTCTATCGGAGGAGGAGCACATAACACGGCTGTAACTTTTTCAAAAAATGGACTTAAAACCGCTTCTTTGTTTAATATTGGAGATGATTATTTTGGAAAAATAATTCTTAAAGAAATGGAAAGAAAAAATATAACTCCACTGGCTATTATTGACAAAGGAAAACCCACCGGAAATTCTTTTATACTTTTGGATAAGTCGGGAGAAAGAACAATTTTAGTTAGCCGAGGATGTTCAGGGGAAATAGAGGGAAAGGAAATACCTTTCAAAAAACTTTTGGCAAAATGGTCTTACGTTGTCCCGGGAAGTATTCCTCTAGATGTTATTAATAAAATATTTTTACATCTTGCAAAACAAGGTACAAAAATAGCCCTTAATCCGTCTAAAGATTTAATTGAGCTTGGAGTAGAAAAAATAAAGCATCTTTTAAATAAATGTGATGTTATTTTTGTAAACAAAGAAGAGGCATCGTGCCTAACCGGAATTTCTTATAATAAAACCAAAGAGATATTTAAAAAACTGGACAAGCATGTAAAAGGAATTGTTGTAATGACTGATGGTAAAAATGGATCGTGGGTTTCCGATGGAAAAAATGTTTATAAGTCGGGGATTTTTAAAGAAAAAAAAGTTGTTGATAGAACGGGAGCGGGAGATGCTTTTGGGAGTGGATTTGTTTTGGCTATTATCAGAGCGACCGACAACCAACGACTCACAATTTACAACAAGAATCAGATAAGAGAGGCGTTAAGAATGGCCAATGCCAATGCCACATCTGTTATAGAACGCATCGGAGCAACAGAGGGGATTCTATCAAAAGATGAATTTGAAAGAGACAAAAGATGGAAAAATTTAAATTAGTAAAACAAAATAATTCTTTCACCCTTGTAGAACTCCTCGTCGTCATAGGTATCCTAGCAGTCCTTACTACAGCAGTCGTTATCATCCTCAATCCTTCTGATTATCTTGCTCAAGCCAGGGACTCTCGTAGGTTAAACGACCTCTCCCTCTTAAACAACTCCCTCCAGAACCTAGAAGCTATAGATCCTACCATATCCTTTGGAACCTCTCTTACTGTCTATATCTCCATACCAGATGATGCTTCTTCTACCTGTGGAACCTTAGGATTACCCAATCTCCCCTCAGGATATACATATAACTGTGTCTCTACAGCTAATCTCACCAAAACAGATGGTACAGGTTGGGTTCCTGTCAACTTTACTACTCAATCTATTGTTCAACTCTCTGCTTTACCCATAGATCCTACCAACACCCCTACAGATGGACTTTATTATACATATACACCCGGAGGTTCCTGGGAAATAAATACTATCTTAGAATCCAATAAATACAGATTATCAGGAGATAAAGACAGAGTATCCTCTGATGGAGGGGATTCATATTCCATGTATGAAATTGGAACAGACAAGACCATAAGTCCGATAAAAGATACTGGTCTTGTAGGATACTGGAAGTTTGACGGAGGAACATCAGGGTCAATAGCAAATAGTTCAACGTCCGGCTTGGAAAATTCTTCAGGCACTGTTAATAGTGGAACGGCTGGAAATGTCAATGGAACGGGAATGACTTGGGTACAAGGAAAAGTCGGAGGCGCCGTTTCTTTTGATAAAATAGACGATGTTGTAAATGTTGGTTCGGATAGTTCTTTAGATGATCTTTCGGCAATGACTCTTTCTGCTTGGGTTTATCCAAAAAGCGGTGGGCAAACTTTAGGCAGAGTATTGGACAAAACAACCAGTAGCGCGATTGTGAATGGTTATACTGTAACAATAAATGCTGCGGGAACAATTAATTTTGCAGTTGATTATTCGTCCACAAATCTTTCTTGTGCTGTTAGTTCCGGAACGCCATTAAATCAATGGAACCATTTTGTAATTACATGGAATGGTTCTGACACCTGTTCTGGAAATGTTATTCATTATATTAATGGCAATTTAGCTGTTCTTTCTGCAACTAACGGAGCTGGTAGCCGGGTATCTGATGCCGGGTCAAGTCTAGCCATAGGAAATATGTCAACTCCCACCAGGACATTTGATGGGTATATAGATGATGTTCATATTTATAACAGAGCGATCTCTGCCGCAGAAGCCAAAGCTTTATACAACGCAACTAGATAAATTTGCATATTTTAGGTAAAAGCACTAACATAAATCTGACACAGATTATGTTTACAACTAAAATCGGAATAGATTTAGGAACCGTTAATACCGTTGTTTTTGTTCCTGGAAAAGGTTTTGTTATTAACGAACCGACTATGGTGGCTTTGGGACTTCCTGAAAACAAAGTAATTGCCGTTGGAAAAGAAGCCAAAGACATGATAGGAAAAACTCCTTCTGATATTGTTCCTTATAAACCCTTAAAAGACGGAGTTATTGCCGACTACTATATAACTAAAGCTCTATTAAAATATTTTATTTCCAAAGCGGTTGGTTCTTTTAATTTATTTATTAAACCGGATGTTGTTATCTCGGTTCCTGCCGGGATTACTCAAACGGAAAAAAGGGCTGTTATTGGGGCTGCTTTAGAAGCGGGAGCCAAAGAAGCTCATACGGTAAAAGAGCCAATTTTGGCGGCTCTGGGAGCCGGAATTCCCATAAACTCGCATTCTGGAAATATGATTGTAAATATAGGAGGAGGAACTTCAGAAGTGGCTGTTGTTTCTTTGGGAGGAATAGTTTCTTGGGCTAGTTTAAGAATAGCCGGAAACAGATTTGATCAGGCCATATCCGAATATATAAAAAGAAAATACGGACTATTTATAGGAGAACAGACAGCTGAAAATGTAAAAATTGCCATAAGCTCAGCTATTTCCACTCGTTCTAAAAAGGACTATCAAATCAGAGGAAGAGACGTTTCTTCCGGGCTTCCAAAAGATTTGGTTATTACATCAAATGAAATCGCAGAGGCTCTTCATCCTCACTTGATGGAAATATCTTCTGCCATACAAAGAGTTTTTAACGAAACGCCTCCGGAGCTTGTTGCCGATATTATGGAAAAAGGAATAATAATCTCTGGCGGAGGAGCTCAAATAGATAATCTGCCGGCTTTTTTTAAAAGAACTTTAGGGGTCAATTCTTATGTTGCCGAGGAGCCCCTATTTTGTGTTGCCAAAGGAACCGGGCTTATTTTAAATCATTTGGATGTATATAAGAGAACTCTTTTGAATAAAAAGTAATCAATGTACGGATACGATTCTTTAATATCTGACTTCAAACGCTTGGCAGATGAAAAAAAACTTTCCCATGCCTATCTTTTTTTTGGAGAAAGAGAACTGGGTAAATTTCTTTTTGCCAAAAGTTTAGCCAATTATCTTGAAAATCATAAATTTGAAGAACCGAAAAAAATATTTCAAGAAACGATTATTGTTGATTTAGAAGAAATTGAGAAAGATAGTGATGAATCCAAAGAAAGTTTAGGTATAGAGAAGGTTAGGGAAGTGGAAAGGTTTTTATATCAGACACCCATATCCTCTGCCTACAGGATGGCTATCATAAGAGACGCTGAATGGCTAACTGATCAGGCCCAAAACGCTTTGCTTAAGATATTAGAAGAACCGCCAAAAACGGGGGTAATAATAGCCATTGCCAAAGACCAATCGGTCTTTTTGCCCACCGTTTCCTCAAGATTTCTGAACGTTTTCTTCCCTTCCTTACCCGAGATCTCTATACTTGACTTTCTGAATAAATATGGTATAATGGACCAAAGTAAGGTTAAATTAGCTGTTTCCAGATCTTTAGGTAGATTAGGAAGAGCTATAAGGATTGCTAAGGGAGATAAGGACAGAGAAAAGGCCTTGGAACTTGCAAACGAGATTTCAAGAACTAAATTGACTCCTTATAATCTGGATATGTTAGCCGAGAAAATTATTCTTTTTGTGGATAAAAATCCAAAGAATATAGAAAGTTTATTAGAAGAATTAATTTTAATATTATCCAAGGATAAAGTTAAAAATTTAGAGGCGCTAAAAGAAATTTGCAACTTTTTTGTAAATTTCAATCTGCTTACCATTAATAAAAGAATTCACATAAAAAAATTACTATGTCAGATAACATCATGTTCTTAGTTTTAATAATAGTGGCTGTTGTTGGAATTTTTTTTGGACTTTCTGGAAATAACAGCGCTCTGGGGATTTCTAACGGCAATGGACTTTTTGCCTCTGTTTTCGCTGCTGCCGAAACCAACTGGTCCGATGGGGTCGGACAGTTTTTGGTTTCTTATGACGATTTTAAAAATATTCACAAGGCGGTTTTAAACAAAAACAATGATATTAAAGTTTTTGACATAGACGGATATCCTAAAGAAAATTTGATGTACGCCTCTACCGACCAAGGGCTTTTTATCAGTCGTGACGGAGGACTCACCTGGAATAGCTTCACATCTTCTAATTACGAAATTAACGCTTCTTCAATAATCTTTAAGATATTACCAGCTTCTTCTAATGGAGAGGATTATTTTATATCTGTTTTTTCTGGAGGAAGAGGAGTCGTTTATAGAACCTATGATTACTTCTTTCATCTTGAAAAACTTATAGATTTTGACAATGAAGCAGTTTATGACATGTATCAGCAAGGTAATAGCTTATATTTGGCTGTTTCTAACGGTCAGATTATTCACTTAAATCTTAAGAACGGACAATCCAGAGTGGTTAATGTTTTTTCTTCTCCAGTTCTTAAAATTTACAAGCCAAATGGACTTGGATTTTATCTTCTTTTCAAATCTGGAAATATCGGAAAGAGTCAAAGCTTGGAAGGAAAATTTGAAAAAATAAACTTACCGGGCGGAGGATTCTTTTCTTCACCAAAAGTTTCTCTTTTACAATTTGATTCAAATGGGATTATGTATGTTCTTAACGAAGAGGGTATTTTTAAAAGCTTAGATGGAGGAGGAAACTATTCTCTTATGAAAGAAATTCCCATTCAGAAGAAAACCATAGACGCCATGGGATTAAACAACGGTAAAATTTACGTTGTTTCGGACAAAAAGATGTTTACCAGTTCCGATGGTGGAAAAAACTGGAAGATTGACGATCTTGGAAATTCATTTAAGATTTCTTCTTTCTACTTTGTTAATCAGAGAATCATAATGTCAATGTAAATTTTAGTAGATTTCTGATTATTTTCGAATATACAACAATTAAAACCATGTGTCCCAATCGGCCGCATGGTTTTAGTTTCGGAAAAGGTTTTGGGGCCATGCGGAAGCCGGCGGGCTGAGCTAGAGGCCTGCCTGCCGTCAGGCAGGGATTTTTTAGCAGAAAAATACCCGTGTTCTAAAATTTTTTCTGAAACTAAAAGTGCTTTATTTAGTTTTTTAAATAAGTTATTATATGTCCATCAAATATGGACATATTACAGGAGCTTTCAAAAAAACTAGAAGAAATAAAGGTTTTTTTTAAAACAGAAGTTTCTTCTGTTAGAGGATCTCGTCCTACCCCTGCTTTGGTTGAGGATATTACAGTAGAGTATTACGGTCAAAAACTTCCCATTAAGCAGATGGGGTCAATTTCGGTTGTTTTACCAAGAGAGATACAAATAACCGTTTGGGATGCTTCAGCAGTAAATGCGATTGCTAAAGCCGTTTCTAACGCTCTTAATCTGTCTGCTTCTCCGGATGGCAACACTGTTCACGTCAATCTTCCTTCTTTAACTCAAGAAAGGAAGGATGAGATTATAAAAATGATTAAAGCTAAAACGGAAGATACCAGAATAAAATCAAGAAATGCCCGCGATGACATAAAGAAAAAGATGAGTGATCAGGAAAAAGAAGGAGGAATAACCGAGGACGAGAGGTTTAAAATTTCAGAAGATATTCAAAAAGATATAGATAAATTTAATAAAGAGATAGACGAAATTTTGGAAAAGAAAATAGTTGAGATAAACGAATAATCTTATATATGATAGTTGATATTATAATTTTTATAGCGGTCCTGGCGGTTTTGGTTTTGGTTCATGAATTTGGACATTATTTAGTTGCCAAAAAATCTGGGATGTATGTTGAGGAATTTGGATTTGGATTTCCTCCCAGATTATTTTCATGGAAAAAAGGAGAAACCGTTTGGAGTATAAATGCCATTCCTTTGGGGGGGTTTGTTAAAATTGCTGGGGAAGACAACGAAACAGCGGATAGCACAGAGCGTATAGCGGATAGTAAAAACAACAGTTCAGAAACCGATATTTCAATAGAAGAAAGAGAAATAAAAATAACCACTCAAGGTGAGATCTACGAAAAAGACATATTTATAGAAGAAAAGTTCTTCCCCAATAAAGAAGAATCTCTCCAAGGAAGATTTTTTCATCAAAAACCATTTTGGAAAAAAACTTTGGTTTTGATGGCTGGTGTGATTATGAACTTTATTTTTGGATGGATTTTGCTGGCTATCGTTTTTAGTTTTGGGGTTGAAAAATCACTTTTGGTTTTAAATGTTGCTTCTAATTCTCCGGCGGAAAAATCGGGAGTAATATCCGGAGACAAAATATTGGATTTTAGCGATGTGGAAAGTTTTGTTTCTTTTGTTTCTCAAAACAAAGGAAAAGAAATAACTTTCTTTATTGAAAGAGGGGGAGATAAAAAAGAAATAAAAGTTATCCCAAGAATAGAAGTTCCTGCCGGTCAAGGGGCTACCGGAGTTGAGCTGGGAGTTGCCGGAATTGGTAAAATGCCATTTTTTCAAGCTATCTGGGAGTCGTTAAAGTCGGCCGCGGGAATGTTTGTTTTTATATACGTTATGCTCTTTAAGCTTATTGCCAGCATATTTTCCGGAGGGGACTTGTTCTCTCAGGTCTCGGGACCGATTGGAATATTTAAGGTTACCTCTCAGGCCGCTTCCTGGGGAATTCTTTCTTTGCTTAATTTGGTGGCTCTAATATCCATTAATCTGGCAGCTATAAACATATTTCCTTTTCCTGCTTTAGATGGAGGAAGATTAGTAATGTTGACGGCTGAAAAAATAAAAGGCAAACCGATAAGCGCCTCTTTCCAGCAAATTGTTAACGGAATCGGTTTTGCTCTTTTGATATTATTGATTATATTTATAAGTATTCAAGATATTAGAAAGTTTTTTTAAAAATTATGTTGCAATCACAACTTCCTAATTTCATAAGAAAAGAATTTCCCAAAGATGAGGAATCATATAACGCCAAGATTTTAATCAGGGCGGGGTTTATTGAAAAATTGATGGCCGGAGTTTATTCATATTTGCCTTTAGGTCTTAGGGTACTCAAAAAAATTGAAAACGTCGTCAAAGAAGAAATGAATAAAATTGGAGGCCAGGAAATCCTGATGCCGGCTCTAACTCCAAAAGAAAACTGGGAAAAAACGGGAAGATGGGACGGCTTGGATGTTTTATTCAAAATAACTTCTCGTGACAAAAAAGAATATGCTCTTGGGCCCACTCATGAAGAAATAGTGGTGCCTCTTTCCCAAAAAGCTCTTTTCTCGTATAAGGATATGCCCTTTGGTTTATATCAGATACAAACCAAATTCAGGGATGAGCCTAGGGCTAAATCGGGTATTTTACGGGGTAGGGAATTTATAATGAAAGACCTCTATTCGTTTCATTCAGATGAAAAAGATCTTGATAAATACTATCAAAAAGTCATAAAGGCCTATAAAGCCATATTTAAGCGACTCTCTTTGGATGCTAAATTAGTTGAGGCCTCAGGGGGAACATTCTCAAAATACTCCCATGAATTCCAGGTTTTTTGTGAAGCCGGGGAAGATAAGATTATTTACTGCAAGAAATGTCATTTTGCCCAAAACAGTGAAATAAACACATCAAAGAAAGGCGACTTATGTCCAAAATGCAAATCTTCTCTGGAGATTTTTTCCGGAGTTGAAGCGGGAAACATATTTAAGCTGAACACAAAATATTCAGAGCCATTCTCCTTAAAATACAGAGACAAAGATGGAAAAGAAAAAATTGTTTTGATGGGATGCTACGGAATGGGAATCTCCAGATTGATGGGTGTAATCGCCGAAGTTTTTCACGACGACAAGGGTCTTATCTGGCCAAAAGAAACAGCCCCGTTTGATTTTCACTTGATAGTTTTGGGAAATAATCCCAAGGCCAAAAAGATTTATAATGATTTAGAAAAGCTTGGCGCTCAAGTTCTTTTTGACGACAGAAAAGAAAAAAGCGCTGGAGAAAAATTTGCTCAAAGTGATTTGATTGGGATTCCCGTTCGTTTAGTAATCAGTCAAAAAACCGGCAATAAGATTGAATTCAAGGAGAGAAAAAACAAGTTAGTTAAGTTAGTTGATTTTTCTTATTTAAAAAGATATTTTAATAGGACAAAATAATTTATGTCACTATTTGATAGATTCAAAACTGATATAGGGATAGATTTAGGGACAGCCAATACTCTTGTCTATCTAAAAGGAGAGGGGATTATATTCAATGAACCGACAATAATTGCCGTTAATAATAAAACCGGCCAAGTTTTGGCTATAGGAAAAGAAGCCCAAAAAATGCTTGGTAGAACGCCGACTCACATAGACGTCATTAAACCGCTTGTAAATGGGGTTATTTCTGATTTTATTATGACCCAAGAAATTCTTAAATATTATCTTAGACGGATAAAAAAAGATTCTTTATTTAATTATATCAGAGCGGTGGTAGCCATACCCACCAACTTAACCGAAGTGGAAAGAAAATCAGTTGAAGACGCTGTTGTTTCGTCTGGGGCTTCTAATGTTTACCTTTTAGAGGAACCCATAGCAGCTGTTCTTGGCGCTAATCTTCCCATAGACGAACCAACAGCCAATATGGTTATTGATACCGGAGGAGGAACAACCGAAATCGCGGTCATTTCTATGGGTGGGGTGGTTGTCTCAAGGAGTTTGAAAATAGCTGGAGATAAATTCACTCAAGACATAATCAGAATGGTTAAAGATGATTTTAGGATGGCTATAGGAGAACCAACTGCCGAGAATATAAAAGTACAAATAGGTTCCGTGCTTCCTTATGGAGAAAAATCTGAGGTGGTGATTGGAGGAAGAGATTTGTCTTCTGGACTCCCCAAAGAGGTGGTTGTTAAAGAATCACAAGTTAGATTAGCTCTTTTGCCGTCAATGAAACAAATTATTGACGCTATCAAAGATACTATTGAAAAAACTCCCCCGGAATTGTCAGGAGATATACTAAGAAGAGGAATTTATATTTCCGGAGGTGGAAGTTTATTAAGAGGGTTTGAAGATTTAATTGAAAAAGAAATAGCGGTAAAAGCCATTAGAGTCAGCGATCCTTTAACTTGCGTGGTTAGAGGAACTGGAATGGCGGTTGAGAGTATAGACAGATACCAAAATCTTTTTGCCGTCTCTATAAAGCCGATAAATTTAGAATAATGAAATATTTTTTTGGCACTCTGATAATTTTGTTGGTCATCTTGATTATTTCTCCTTTGGCGTTTAATAAACCAGCGGGTTTTTCGGGTGGTATTTCAAAGATTTTTAAAATCGGGTCTTTGGTTGAAGAGAATACTCTTCTAAAATCAGAAAATCAGGGTCTTAGGAATGAAATAAATAGAATTACCGCAAAGGCAGATAATTTGGAAGAAAATTATATTCCAGCTAAAGTTTTTTCTCTATATCCTTTTAATACCAAGAGTCGGTTATATATTAATAGTGGAAGCTACTTAGGAGTCAATAAAAACGAGGCAGTTCTTCTTGATGGCGAAGTTATTGTAGGGAAAATATCCAATGTTAATCAAAAAACTAGTGAAGTAATAACTTTGTTTGACCCATCTTTTTCTTTGCCAGTAAGAATAGGATCCCAAGAAATTGACGGTTTACTTGAAGGAGGATTAAGCCCTAAAATATCGTTCGTTGATAAAACTAAAAGCATTAATCCTGGGGAAGAGATATTCTCGGCTTCTAAAGATTTCTCCTATGGATTATTTATCGGCACGATTAGTTCGGTTGGAGAAAGCTCTTCGGGGGCTTTTTTGGAGGCCACTATTGATCTGCCTTATTCTCTTACAAATCTTAGGAATATTTGGGTTGTAAATTCCATTAATTTAAATGGCCAATAAGCATATTTTTCAGAGAAAAAATTTATTATCAGGATTGGCTTTTTTGTTTTTATTTCTTCTTATATTTTATCTTGATTTTTCTTTTCTAAATGTAAAAGCCAACTTGGGATTAATTTTGGTTGTGTCTTTGGGTTTTTTTATAACCGATGTTTTTGATTTTTTACTCTTTCTTCTACTGGGATCGTGGCTAGTCAAATTTTCTCCTTTCTTTTCTGGTGAAATAGTATTTCTTATTATTGCCGGGATATTGACGTTTTTTGCTCTTAAATTTTTGTTTTTCAGACGTGATTTATGGATTTTTATTTTGTTTGTTTTTATCTTTCAAGTTATTTTTTGGTTTATTTTTGGAGGATTTGAGCATCTTAATATCTTTGGTTTTGTTGTGGAATTTGTTTATAATGGCTTATTATCTTGTTTGTTCTTTTTCTTAGGACTATGGCTAGAAAAGAGATTTTTTTAGAGGATGCGATTTTAGACGATTTTTCCCAAGGTTTAGAAGCCGTGGAAAAACCCGTCTCTTTTTCTGTGTTCAAAATTGTTGGGCTCGTAATCTTTGCGGTTATTCTGTTGTTTGCTTTTAGATTTATTTACATTGGATTTGGTGATGATTTTTATAAAATTAGAGCTTTGGCCAATGCCGGACAAGAAATTATTTTAACAGCTCCAAGGGGAGTTATCTATGACAGATATGGGACATCTTTGGTTGCCAATAATCCCAGTTTTGACGCGGTCTTATCTCTTTCTCAACTTCTAAAAAGAAGAGATGAATTGGATAATCTTTTAGAAAAAATAAACATAATAGTTCCTTTTGATAAACAGACCATAAAAGATTCAATTCTATCGGCTAATTTAGAGAGACAATCGCATCTTACTCTTTTAAAAAATATATCTTTGGAACAGAGCTTGGCTATAAAGAATCTCAATTTTGATTTTCTTCTGGTAGAAAACAATTTCTCCAGGAGATATATTGACGGAGAGGTTTTTTCACACGTATTAGGTTATGTAGGACTAGTGAGTCGTAATGATATAGACACTGACGAAAGTTTTGATTTAAATGATGAAATAGGCAAAAGTGGTTTAGAGGCATATTACGATAAATATATTAGAGGTAAAAAAGGAAGCACGGTGGTTTTCAAAGACGCTTTGGGAAATACTATTGAAGAGAAAAAATTTTCCGATCCTGTTTCGGGCAGTAGTTTGACCACTACTTTAGATGCTGATTTACAAAAGTTCTTTTATACGGAACTTAAAAATCAACTTAATTTTTTGGGCAGAAAATCAGGAGCTGGGCTTATTATGGATCCATCAAACGGTGAAATTCTTTCTATGGTGAGTTTGCCAAGTTTTGACAATAATAACTTGTCATCCTCTCTTTTTTCCGATTCTCTCAGGCCGACATTTAATAGAATAATTTCTGGAATATACAGCCCGGGGTCTACCATCAAGCCGTTGGTGGCTTTTGGGGCTTTAGAAGAAAAAGTAGTTGATCCTTTTTATTCGATTTTTTCTGCCGGTTACATAGAAATTCCCAATCCTTATTTTCCAGACAAACCCTCAAGATTTGTTGATTGGAAAGCACATGGCTGGGTTAATTTGTATTCAGCCCTGGCTCGTTCCAGCAATGTTTACTTCTACGAAGTTGGTGGAGGATTTTCCTCCAAAGGCGGATCCGCCTTGGGCGGAGAAAATCTAAAGGGTCTTGGGGTTTATAGGTTAATAGATTATTGGAAAAAGTTTTTATTAGATAAAAAGACAGGTATAGATATTATCGGCGAATCGGTTGGGGTCCTACCAGATCCGGAGAAAAAAGAGGAAAGAACGGGTCAAATTTGGAGAATAGGAGATACTTATAACGTTTCCATAGGTCAGGGAGATTTAATGATTAGCCCGTTAGCTCTTTTAAGATATATATCAGCCATTAATTCTAAGGGGAAACTTTTCAATCCTTATTTAGTAAAGGAAATTAAAAATAATTTACAAGAATCTGTTTTTACTAAAAATCCGTCTTATGATTTGATGGAGTTTTCTGATGTTAATAATTTTTCCGAAGTTGAAAAAGGAATGATGGATGGAGTAGAAAAAGAATATGGAACCTCTCATATATTGAATGGTATTCCTTTAAAAATTGCCGCCAAAACCGGAAGTGCTCAGATAGAAAATAATGCCAAAGTAAATGCATTTTTTGTTGGCTACAACTTGCTTCCAAAGGAAACAACGCAGATAAGCGCAGATGAGAATATCGGCGACAATCCACGTCTTGATCAGGGTGAATCTGCGATACCTCAACAAATAGCTGTCTTAGTGCTGATAGAAGACGCCAAGGAGGGTAGTTTAAATGCTGTTCCGGTAGCCAAGAAAGTGTTTGAGTGGTATTATGAAAACAGATTAAAATAATTATGAATTCAGAACTTCGCTATCACGTGACAACTGGAGAATGGGTCTTGGTTAATTCTAAGCGCTCCAAAAGACCCAATGAACTCAAAAAGAAAATAACTCCTAAGAGGAAACCTTCTCCTGTAAACTCTTGTCCGTTTGAGAACCCTCAAAAAAATGGTAATAGATATCCATATTTTTGGTTTCCGGAAAAACTGCCGTTGGAAAAGTGGGAACTTCAAGTTCTTGAAAATAAATATCCGGCCGTTTTTGATGGTCCTAAGGTTAGCGTTAAAATAAAAAAAAGGGGAATATATGAAACAGTTTCTGGGTTTGGACATCATGATCTGCTTATTACCAGAAATCATTTTAAGTCGTTTCCTGATTTGGGTGACAAGCAGGCCTTAAATGTTCTTTTGGCTTTGCAAAAAAGATACAGACAATTAGCTATAGATAAAAGAGTTAAATATATTTCTTTATTTCATAATTGGGGAGCACAAGCCGGAGCTTCAATCTTTCATCCTCACTATCAGATTTTGGCCTTACCGGTAGTTTCTCATACCATCAAAAGATCTTTAGATTCTTCATCTGAATATAATAGAAAATATCATCGTTGCATTCATTGTGAAATTATTAAAACCGAAATTAAAGATAAAAAAAGAATAGTTTTTAAAAATAAAGAATTTATTGCTTTTACTCCGTTTGCTTCCAAAGAACCGTATCAGATTAATCTCTTTCCTTTAAAACACTCGGCTTATTTTGAAGACGCTTCTTTAAAAAACTTGTCATTTCTCACACAAATTTTACAAAAAATTCTGAATTTAATCAGAAAAAATATTAATGACCCTGATTATAATTTCTTTATTCATACCGCCCCGGTTTTTGAAAAAAATAAACACTCTCGCTACCATTGGCACATTGAGATTGTTCCCAAGTCCAATATTTCTGCTGGATTTGAATTAGGAACAGGAGTTGAAATAAACTCTGTTTTTCCAGAAGAAGCGGCAAGAATATTGAGAAAATAGTATACTAAATACAGTATATCGTATACCGTAAAAATGAATAAATCTATTAAATCCAAACTAAAGAAGTATTTTTCTTATCCCTGTATACGGTCTACGGTATACAATTCCCGTTCCTTCACCCTTGTAGAACTCCTCGTTGTTATAGGTATTCTTGCCGTACTCACAACCGCAGTCATTATCGTCCTCAACCCTGCTGATTATCTTGCTCAAACTAGGGACTCTCGTAGAATGCAAGACCTCTCTTTACTCAATAACTCCCTCCAGAACCTAGAAGTCATAGACCCCACCCTTTCCTTTGGAACATCTCTTACCGTCTATGTCTCCATCCCTGATTCTTCAGCAACATGCGACAATCTTGGTCTTCCTTCTTTACCTACGGGATACATATATAATTGTGTTACTATAACTAACCTTATCAAGACAGATGGAACAGGTTGGATTCCTGTCAATTTTACTACTCAATCCGTTATTCAACTTTCATCTCTTCCTATTGATCCCACTAACTCTGCTTCAGATGGACTTTATTATACGTATATTCCAGGAGGATCTTGGAAACTAGCAGCTCTTATAGAATCAAATAAATTTATTTCTGCTGCTTCTAATGACGGAGGTGGAGATCCAATTAGATTTGAAAAAGGAACTGACCTCTCCTTAGTATCTAATGGTCCCAGATTATGGTTAAAGGCGGATTCCTTGGGGATTTCTGATAATGATCCAATTTCAACTTGGAACGATATGTCTGGAAATAATAATAATGCCGTACAAAGTAATGTAAGTTATAAGCCGATCTTAAAAACCAATCAAGTTAATGGAAATTCGGTAGTTCAATTTGATGGAATTGATAATTATCTAATTGGAGGACCAACAGGAATTTCTGGTACTAGAGGTCAAACTTTATTTATAGTAGCTAAAAGTTTGAGTTGGTATGGAGATCCTGTGGCTGTTGTTTATTTAGGTTCTTCAACCGGAGCAGACGGACAATTTAAATATTTCGGATTTAGAACTGCTCCGTTGAGTTTCTGGAGATCGATGGGAGGTGCTTGGATTAAATTCGGAGAAGGATTTGATCAAACTTCTTTTAAATTAATTGATCAACAAGATTCCACTGGAGGAACTAACTGTTCTGGCGGTCTCTATGTCAACGGAGCGGCTTATAGTTACAACGCTGCTGATGGTTGTGCTGGTACTTCAAATACTGACGACGACGAATATTTAATCGGAGCTTCGCAAGGAGCTAGTAATGTGGAAGGTTTTTCTAACGTACAAATTGCTGAAATTATTCTTTATGATCACACATTAACCACAGGAGAACGTCAAAGCGTAGAAAAATATTTAAATAACAAATACGCTTTATATTAAAATAAATTTATGGAATCCTACGAAAAAATTGCAAGAATTTTAAGAACCGATAAAGATGTTATAAAAAACGTTCAGGATAAGCTTGGCAAAATTACCAATAAAGCCAGAATGCTTGATGAAATTTGCTCTGACAATGAGGCAATAATGCTGGAAAAACTAAGCTTTCTTGGTCTCAAAAAAGATTCCAGCGCCAAACAAATATTTGACGCTCTTATAGGAAAAATAAACAAGGACGATAAAATTCTCAATTCGGTTTTAGGAAATCCATGTCATTTTGAAGTTGGTGGATGCCAAAAAATAATTGAGGCGGTTAATCTGGTGGTTGGTAAAAAAGAAGGATTTTTTATAAAAAAAGACAAGTTTATAGAAATATTGGAAAAAGAACCGCCTAAAAAGATTCTTTCCGCACTTGGTTATCAAAGCGTTTCAGAGATGCTCAAAAAAGAGGACTGGAGGGAAGTAGCCAGCGCCCTTAGATTTGTAGAAGGAGCTGAATGGATAAATATGTTTTTTATCAGGCATTATCAAGATTTGTCCAGCGCTGATTTTGAGATAAGGCCAATAGAAATCATTTCTATCAGCGACAGATGGAAAGAGTTGGCTCAGAAATTTGTTGAAAAAAAATATCACAACATTAGCCACTTAAAAGAATTAGGAATAATATTTGTCATTCCTATATCCTTGGATATCCCCGGAGAACTCATAAGAACCGTGGCTCTCTTATTCCATTATGTTAATGAAATATCTTTTTATTCGGATGTATTCTCCGCCATAGGCGGATCCGCCTCGGGCGGAAAAAAGATAATAAATCATAACTTTTTTGAAGATTTTTCCTCTCTTTTAAGAGGCGACGTAATTGATTCTAAGGAACTGATAAAGGAAGGAGATTGGATGGTTACTCAAAGATATTTAGCCAAAGACGACGAAAACGACTGGCGTCTTTTTTATCCTCACGTTAACCCGGAGGCCTTGCATTGGGAGAAAGCAGAAAAGAATATTGTTGAGTTGGCAAAAAAACATGGCTTGGATGGAGATTTTGCTTTCTGGGCGGGGCTGAATTGGATAGGCGATTATTTTTCTACTGATACCGGGATAGAAGTTCTAGTCAGCTTTAATCTTATAGATACCTCAATGGCTTTAGTTAAAAAGGTTGAAATGATTAAGTATCTTTATCATCATCAGGAGTCACTATGGAATAAAATATTTTCTTCCTATTTTGGTGAGGGGAAAATGGAAGAAATGACTAAAGAAAATATCACTAAAGGATATATTAGTATATAATAAGTCCATGCAAACATTGCGAGAAATAATAAAAGATGCTCAGTTACACAATGTAGCTGTTGGGCATTTTAATATCTCCGATTTGGCGGCTCTTAAGGGAATTTTTGATGCTGCTTACGCTTTGAAACAGCCCGTTATTATAGGAGTTTCAGAAGGGGAAAGAGATTTTATAGGCATAAAACAAGTTGTGGCTCTTATAAAAAGTTTAAGAGAAGAATTTTCCATCATAGACGGATCCGCCTCGGGCGGAAATTTTCCTATTTTTCTTAACGCTGACCATACGCATTCTTTTGGTAAAATAAAAGAAGCGGTTGAGGCCGGATTTGACGCAGTTTTGTTTGATGCCGGAAAAGAAAATATTGAAGAAAACATAAGAGAGACAAAAGAGGTTGTTAATTTTGTCAAAGAATATAACCAGAAAAATAATTGCGATGTTTTGGTGGAAGGGGAGCTTGGATATATAGGTTCCGGGTCAGTTATTTTAGATAGAATCCCAGAAGGTGTTTCTGTTAAAAAAGAAGATTTGACTAAACCCGAAGATGCCAAAAGATTTATAGAAGAAACGGGAATAGATTTACTGGCGCCGGCACTAGGGACTCTGCATGGAATGTTTTTGGATGCTTCCGACCCCAATCTTGATGTAGAGAGAATAAAAGAGATAAAAAGCATGATTGATATTCCCATGGTTTTACATGGGGCGTCTGGGGTTTCTAACGAACAATTAAAACTGGCTGTTTTGGCGGGAGTATCTATTGTTCATATCAATACAGAACTTAGAACTGCCTGGAAGAGAGGTTTGGATTTGGCTCTTTTATCTCGTCCCAACGAAATCGTTCCTTATAAGATACTTCCCGAAGTAGTTCATGAAGTGGAAAAAGTGGTGTCGGATAAAATAAAAATACTAAGTGGCGTATAACTGGGCGTCGTATACCGAATACAGAAGAAATGATTGAATTTATAAAATCTAAACTTAAGAAGCATTTGCTCTATCCCGGTATACGGTATACGGTATACGATACCCGTTCCTTCACTATGGGTGAGCTTTTAACAACAGTTGGTATTATAATCGTTCTTTCGGCGGCCACAGTTATTATTTTAAATCCAGTTTCTTTTATACAAGAAAGCAAGGATGCCAGAAGAATATCGGATTTAAACAACCTTAAAATTGCCGTTGAAAAATATAAATACTCGGGACTGGGTAATTTGTCTTTGGGTAGCGTTAATACTTTATATATTTCCATTCCCGATTCTTCTACAACATGCGCAAACTTAGGACTTCCCGCAATTTCTGGGTGGTCTTACAAATGTGCCCCTACTTCAACCTTTAAAAATGTTGATGGAACGGGTTGGATTCCAATTGATTTTACCAGAATAACATCGGTTGGACCTTTTATATCTGATCTTCCTATAGATGAAACCAATGCCGTATCCACATCTAATTTTTATGCTTATGCTGTGGATAGTAATGGTGGATATATTTTGACCGCTCTTTTGGAATCAGAAAAAAAGATAAAAGAAGTTGCTTCTGGTGACGGAGGTGGAGATCCCGTCAGATTTGAAGCTGGCATGAATCTTTTTTTGTCACCTAATGACCCAAAATTATGGCTTAAAGCCGACTCCCTAAATCTTTCTAATAATGATCCAATTTCAACTTGGGATGATCTATCTGGAAACAATAATGATGCCATACAAAGTAATGTAAGTTATAAACCGCTTTTTAAAACCAACCAGGTTAATGGAAAGTCGGTAGTCCAATTTGACGGAGCAAATGATTCTTTGGCTGGAGGAGCTTTGGGAGTAAGTGGCTCTGGAGCTTCTTCAGTGTTCTTTGTTGGAAAAAGTTTGACTTGGTATGAAGATGGGGTAAAATTCTTTTCCTTTGGATCTTCTTCTGGAGCAGGAGGAACAACAAGGATTCTTTATTATAGGAATGGCCCTTTTGATGGAGTTATCGGTTATACCGATGGATATTCAGTCATGAGAAATACGGGGTTTGATTATAGTAATTTCGGTATTTTTTCTGTGACAAATAATAGTGGAGATAGATATAGGGACCCAATATTGAGATATAACGGAACAATTGGGTCTTTCTATACCTGTGATTCTTGTAACGCCGTTCCTAATCTTACCGACGAAATTTATACAATTGGTGGAACACTCAGTGCTAATTCACAAATGGCCGAAATTATAGTATATAACAGAGCTCTTTCTGACAATGAACGCGAAAGTGTAGAAAAATATTTAGACGGTAAATATTCTTTATACTAAAAATTATAAAAAATAACGGATGCATAAATAGCTTGATTTATCTTGTTTTTTCGTTTATCTTATATACCTGTATACTGTATACGGTTAACGATTTCATATGTTAGAAATAATAGCTCAAAAAAGAGAAATATTAGGAAAAAGATTAGAAACCCTTTTAGACCAAGGGCTTGTTCCGGCAGAAATTTACGGACAGGGATTTGAGAATATTCACCTGTCTGTTCCCGTAAAAGAATTTTCTAAGGTATTTAAAGAAGCTGGAGAAAACAGCATTGTTAACGTTGTTATAGAAGGAAAAACCGTTCCGGTTCTTATTTATAATGTTCAAAGAAATCCGCTTAACGATAGTTTTATCAGTATTGATTTTTATAAAGTTAATATGGATAAAAAGATAACCGCCGACATCCCTATAAAATTCATTGGAGAAGCTCCGGCTGTTAAAGAAAAAGGAGGCACCCTAGTTAAGGCTCTTGAAAAGATAGAAGTAGAAGCCCTGCCATCTGATTTGCCACAATTTATAGAAATTGATTTATCTTCTCTTATTGATCTGCATCAAAGCTTACATATCAAAGATATTAAAATATCCGATAAAATAGAAATTCTTGATGAGTTGGAAAGTGTTATTGTCACCATAGCTGAACAGATGAAAGAAGAGGTTGTTGAAGCTCCTCCTGTTGTAGAAGGTGCTGAGCCAATAGAAGGTCAACCTCAAGAGGGAGGACAAGAAGCCCCTGCTACCACTCCAGAACAAGCAAAATAAAACCCCCTCTATAAAGGGGTTTTATTTTGCTATTTATTCGTTATAATATATAAAGGGACAGCCCTGATTTTATGATGTATAAACGCATTCAGGATATAATCAAAAAATCGGAAGATATCAGCAAAGGAAGGTCTAATTTCAACAGGATTAACCTTTCTTCTTTGGGAACCAAAACAATCATTGTTCCTTTGAAGAAGATATCTGTTTTTGTGATTATATCTTTTGCCATATTCTCTTTTATTTTAGGTTCGGCTTATGCCCCTATAAACAATGGCTATCTTTTTGCTGCTTCAACCAGAGAAGAAGAAAGAGCTCAATTGGAAGCTCAGTTAAAGGACTTAGAAAAACAAATTAGTGATTATGAGAACACGGTAGAACAGTATAAAAAACAGGGCAAAAGCTTGGAATCGGAGATAAAGACCATAAATGCCAAGATAGCCAAACTTAATCTTCAGATAAAAGCAATAAATCTTAATCTGGATCGTCTAGATTCAGAAATTGACAGTACCAAAAGCAAAATAACCGAAACGGAAAGCGATATAACCATAAATAAAAAATCTCTCTCTTCTATACTTCAAAATATTTATGAGAGCGAAACCACGAGCGTAATTGAAATGGTTTTGGCCAATCCAAAACTCTCTGACTTTTTTTTGGATATAAATAATCTTATGGCTGTTCAAGATAATCTTAGAATTGCTTTGGAAGAAATAGTCAGATTAAAAAACCAATTAATTGATCAAAAAGAAGCATTAGCTTTGGAATATGAAGATATATCGCAACTTAAGGCATACCAAGAATCACAAAGAAGTTTGGTTAAAAAAACGGAGGACTCCAAAAAAGAGTTATTAAAAGTCACCAAAGGCCAAGAATCAAAATATCAGGATCTTCTAAAAGAAACACAAAAAACTGCCGCTCAAATAAGAAGTAGAATCTTTGAATTTTTTGGAGGAGGAGAGTTGTCTTTTGGCGAGGCCTATAAATTTGCCAAATTAGCTCAAGACGCAACCGGTGTAAGGGCCGCTTTAATACTAGCTGTGTTAGACAGAGAATCGGCTTTAGGAAGGAATGTTGGAAAATGTAAATACAATGTTAATCCTTATTATCCGGATAGAGCCAGTAATCCGACCACTATGCATCCCACAAGAGATATTCCAATATTTTTGGAAATTACCAGTGAACTTGGAATAAATCCGGACAGCATTTTTGTTTCTTGCCCCATTCCTTCTGATGGAGCTTATGGAGGAGCTATGGGACCGGCTCAATTTATTCCTTCTACCTGGAATGGATATAAAGAGCAAGTATCTGCCCTGACGGGAAATAATCCATCTTCTCCTTGGAACAATATGGATGCTTTTATGGCTACGGCTCTTTATCTGAAAAGTGCTGGAGCTGCCGGTGGAAGTTTGTATGATGAAAAAGTGGCTGCGGCCAAATACTATGCCGGCGGAAGATGGAAATACTATATTTCTACATATGGAGAAAGAGTTGTCTCAAGAGCTCAGAGTTTTCAGGAAGATATAGATGTTTTAAACGGCTGATTTTCTAAAAGCTTTAATTATCGGATCTAAATCACCCTCAAGTATTTTTTCTATATTATGAAATTTCTTTCCGATACGATGATCGGTAATTCTGTCGTCGGGAAAGTTATAGGTTCTTATTTTTTCAGAGCGTTCCATTGAGCCGATTTGTTCTTTTCTTATTGCTCCCAAAGAGGCGGCTTTTTGTTCTCGCATAGCTTCAAAAAGTTTAGCTCTTAAAATTCCCATGGCATTTTCTTTATTTGAATTTTGAGATCTTTCCGTTTGAGAGGCAATAACTACGCCTGTGGGTTTGTGTAAAATTCTAACAGCTGTCTCAACTTTATTGACATTTTGTCCTCCGGGCCCAGAAGACCTAAAAAAAGATATTTCCAAATCACCTGGATTGATAACCAATTCTTTTTCTTCTAATAAAGGCAATATGGCTACTGAAGCGGTTGATGTATGAACTCTTCCCGATTTTTCCGTGTTGGGAACTCTTTGAATTCTGTGAACTCCCGATTCTTGTTTGAAATCTTCATAGACGCCCTGTCCTTCTATTTTCCCCACAAAAGTTTTATATCCGCCAAGTGATGTAGTATTGGAATCCATAATAGAAAATCTCCATCCCTTTTTTTGAGAATATTTTTGGTACATATTAACTAATTCTCCGGCAAAAATAGAGGCCTCATCACCTCCTGTTCCAGCCCTAACTTCAATTATTAGTTTATTTACGTTTTCCATAATTAAAAAGGGTGTAGGGGATAGGATATGGGGTTCTAGAAAAAACTATACCCTAATACCTTCTCTCCCTAAACCCTAAACTAGCTACTTAGTTTTGGAAGCTTTTTTGACTTTCTTAACTGCTCTTTTTTCTGATTTCTTTCTAACAGAAACCTTAGATGCTTTTTCTCTTCTGGCTTTGAATTTTTCAACGCGTCCGGCAGTATCTATAAGTTTTTCTTTACCGGTATAGAAAGGATGACAAGCATAGCAAATTTCAACCTGTAATTCCTTTTTGGTTGAACCGACAGTAAACGCGTTCCCACAGGCGCAAGTTACTTTGGCATCGGGGAAATATTCTGGATGAGTATCTTTTTTCATATTTGTAATACTGATAAATAATACTTTTTTTAAGGGAAAAGTCAATTCTCTACACGCCTTTAACTCTCTACTTTCCACTTGACACTTTAAACTGATTTTGTATACTTATCCTTACCACAAGAAGAACCTTGATAATTTAATAGCCCGTATTGCAGATACGGGATTTTGAAAGTTTTTTTAGTTGTCCCTTTCACAAACTATTTTATGTTTAACACGGACTTTCACGGAATTTATTTTCGGTGTCTGTCCGTGTATAAGTAAATTTAGTTTGTATTTTTGAGAGTTTGATCCTAGCTCAGGATGAACGCTGGCGGCGTGGATAAGGCATGCAAGTCGAACGCTTTGTAGCAATACAAGGAGTGGCGAACGAGTCAGTAATACCCTGGTTACGTACCCCGAAGTGGAGCATAGCTAGCCGAAAGGTTAGGTAATTCTCCATGTGCTCGTAAGAGCAAAGTCGCAAGACGCTTTGGGATCGGCCTAGGTCCGATCAGCTTGTTGGTGAGGTAATGGCTCACCAAGGCTACGACCGGTAGGGGTGCTGAGAGGCAGTTCCCCGACGACGAGACTGAGACACGGCTCGTACACCTACGGGTGGCAGCAGTCGAGAATATTCCACAATGGGCGAAAGCCTGATGGAGCGACGCCGCGTGCAGGAAGAAGGCCTTCGGGTTGTAAACTGCTTTTCTACCAGATAAAGTCGCAAGATTGATAGTATGGTAGGAATAAGAGGTTGCTAACTCTGTGCCAGCAGCAGCGGTAATACAGAGACCTCAAGCGTTATCCGGATTTATTGGGCGTAAAGGGCGCGTAGGAGGCCAGACACGTCTTATGTTAAATCTTGCCGCTTAACGGCAAGGCTGCGTGAGATACGATCCGGCTGGAGGATACCAGAGGCAAGCGGAACGCACGGTGTAGGGGTGAAATCCGTTGATATCGTGCGGAACACCAGAGGCGAAGGCGGCTTGCTAGGGTATTCCTGACTCTGAGGCGCGAAAGCGTGGGGAGCAAAAAGGATTAGATACCCTTGTAGTCCACGCCCTAAACGATGTCTACTAGTTATTGGAAGTATCGACCCTTTCAGTGACGAAGCTAACGCGTTAAGTAGACCGCCTGGGAAGTACGGTCGCAAGACTAAAACTCAAAGGAATAGACGGGGACTCGCACAAGCGGTGGAGCATGAGGTTTAATTCGACGGTAAACGAAACACCTCACCAGGGTTAGAAATCTTATTGAAGATTTGTCGAAAGGCAGATCTCTGCGGTTTTAATCGTAGCAGTAGGACAGGTGCTGCACGGTTGTCGTCAGCTCGTGGCTTGAGTTGTTCCCTTAAGTGGGGTAACGAGCGCAACCCCTGTTGCCAGTTATATGTGTCTGGCAAGACTGCCCCGCTCAGAGTTCATAAATCACGACACAAAATTTTTTGTGATTAGCGTTATGTGATTTGTGGTTTCCGAGCGGGGAGGAAGGCGGGGATGACGTCAAATCAGCGTGGCCCTTTGATACCCTGGGCAACACTCATGCTACAATGGCAAATACAATGGGTAGCCAAGCCGTAAGGCGGAGCCAATCCCATCAAAATTTGCCCCAGTTCAGATTGAGGGCTGCAACTCGCCCTCATGAAGCCGGAATCGCTAGTAATCGCGGATCAGCACGCCGCGGTGAATACGTTCTCGAGTCTTGTACTCACTGCCCGTCACACCAGGGGAGCCGGTAATGGGCAAAGTTCCGACTTGTCGGAATCAGTCCAAGATCGGTGACACGGGTGAAGTCGTAACAAGGCACGTGTAGCGGAAGCTGTGCGTGAAACAATTAAACAAGATTATTGATCGATCCGCCTTTGGCGGAATGGAGTTGGCCGAGGATCCTAAAGTTTCGGCTGGGGCAACTAAAAAAGTTTTCAAAATAATTATCAACTCTTAACTAACAACCAGCCAGTTGTTTTTATTGTGGATTTTTGTATAATAAATGAACTATGAGCGATAATGTTATGAAAAAAATACTTCTTGTTGAGGATGACCCGTTTTTGTCCTCTCTTTTAAAAAACCGCCTCACAAAAGAGGGGGTTGAAGTTATACACGCTAAAGACGGAGAAGAGGCGTTGCTTTCACTTAAAGATAACAAACCCGATCTTATTTTGCTTGATTTAATTTTACCCAAAAAGTCAGGGTTTGAAGTTATGGAAGGTATGCGCCAAGACCCGCAACTTCAAAACGCTCCGATTATTATAATTTCAAACTTGGGACAACCAGAAGACATTCAAAAGGGTCAAGAACTGGGAGCGGTTGAATACTTTATAAAAGCTAAGACGTCCATAGAAGATTTAGTTGGTAATATCTTAGGTTTTTTGAATAAGTAAAATTTTGACAGTTATCCACAGAGCCATTTCTTTTTTTTGTGGTGGTGATATAATAAAATCATTGAAAAAACAAATAATAAGGTCGGTTATGTTTATTCACATTTAAACTAATAATTAATAAAATATGCAAAAATCAAAAAAAGGATTTACTTTAGTTGAATTGTTGGTTGTTATCGGAATATTAGCGGTTTTAACCGCGGCTGTTGTTGTCGTCTTAAACCCAGCAGAACTTTTAGCTCAAGCCAGAGACACGCAAAGATTGGCTGATTTTGATGCTATGAAAAATGCCGTCTCTTTGTATTTGGTGGCTACAACTACTCCTGTGTTTACCGCCGGTCCATTTTCATCAAGCGGTACTACCGGGTATTCTTTGGGAGCATCCACAGAAAGACTTATCTATGCTATTGACGGCACGGGATGGTTTGCTGTTGATTTTTCAACCATGGCCAACCCAAGCTCTCCTATCTCTGCTTTACCAAGAGATCCGGTTACTAGTGCTACGCTTCACTATGTCTACAAAGGAGATAATACAAATAAGACATTTGAGGTGAATACTGAATTGGAAAGTAGCAAATATACTACAAACAAAGAACTTAACGACGGTGGAGATTCAACGACTATCTATGAAGTCGGCACTGACCCGGGATTAAATTTGTAATTGTAATAATAAAAAACACCCCTCGTAACGTGGGGTGTTTTTATTTTATTTAGTTTCTTTTTTGTGTTAAAATAAAAACAAATGTTAAGAATCCCATCTCAAAAAATAAAAGAGATACTCATTGATCAGGGTCTTATAAGCGAAGACCAATTTGATAAAGCTGTTGATGAATCGTCAAGAATGAATCAGAACATAGGAGATGTGCTTATCTCTAAGGGTTTTGTTAGCAGGGATTATCTTTACAATTTTCTATCCTCTTATTTTGGGGTGGAGAGAGCTAATCTTGGTTTAAGAACTATAGATAAGTCGGTATTGGAAAAAGTAGATGAAAAATTTGCCCGAGAAAGAAACGTTATTGCTTTTTTAAAAGATGCCGATGGAACTATAAACGTAGCCATGGAAGATCCAACCGATCTTCCCACAATTGAGTTTTTGGAAAAGAAAATATCGGCTAAAATAAGGCCTTTCTTGGCTTCTCCAGAAGATTTGGCTAAAGGATTTTCCTATTATGGCTCTCAACTGACTGAGGATTTTAAAAAAATCATAGAGGATAATATAAAAACATCTCTGGAAAGAAAGATATCTTCCGCAAAAGAAGAAGAGGCGGCTACTCAAATTCCCATAGTTGACATAGTTAACAATATGCTCTCATATGCTACTTCTCTAAATTCCTCCGATGTTCATTTAGAGGTTTTAGAGGACCAAATTTTGGTAAGATTTAGAGTTGACGGGATACTCTATGAAATTTTAGAAATCCCCAAAGAAGTCCATTCGGCGATTATTGCAAGAATTAAGCTTCTTGGCGCTCTTAAAGTTGACGAGCATCAAAAACCTCAAGATGGACGTTTCAGATATAAATCGGGTTCTGTTGTGATAGATGTTCGTATTTCGGTTATTCCTACATTATATGGGGAAAAAATTGTTATGCGTCTTTTACCCGGAACTCAAAGACCTCTTTCTTTAACTGAGCTTGGAATGTTGGAGGAAACCGCTAAAATTGTGGAAAAAAATATAAAAAAGACATATGGGATGATTTTAGTTACCGGTCCTACCGGTTCTGGTAAAACCACGACTCTTTACTCAATTTTAAATATGCTCAACAGGTCACAAGTTAACATTGTTACCATTGAAGATCCTATTGAATACAACATCAGGTATATAAATCAAATACAAATAAATCCGCTTGCGGGGATAACTTTTGCTTCTGGCTTAAGGTCAATTTTAAGACAAGATCCAAACATTATAATGGTTGGTGAAATTAGAGATGAAGAAACCGCCCAAATAGGTATTAATGCCGCCTTGACCGGTCACTTACTTTTGTCCTCACTCCACACTAACGATGCCCCAACAGCCGTTCCTCGTCTTATTGATATGAAAGTCCCTCCCTTTTTGGCAGCTGCCGTTTTAAATTTAGTTGTTGCCCAAAGATTGTTAAGAAAAATATGTGTGGACTGTATTGAATCTTTTGTTCCGGAGGAAAACTTTGTTTCTTCATTAAAAATACAGATAAAAGATTTAAATCTTCCTGATGTTCAGATGCCCAAAACTTTTTATAGAGGAAAGGGTTGCAAGGCCTGCGGAGGAACCGGGTATAAAGGTAGAATGGGAATTTACGAAGCATTTGAAGTTGACGAAGATATAAGAAAAATAATAATTGATCCAAATTTTTCTTTAGATTTGCTTTTAATGACTGCCAGAAAAAATGGAATGATAACAATGTTTGAAGATGGGTTAAAAAAGTCGTCTTTAGGAATGACGAGCATAGAGGAAGTACTGAGAGTTATTAGGGAATAACATCATGAGGTTTTACTACAAGGCCATTAGGCCCGACAATAGAATGGTAGAGGGGGAAACGGAAGGTCAAACAACCAACGACGCTTTGGCTTTTATTGCTTCCCAGGGACTTCGGCCAATTATTATAAAGCCGATAAAAACATCAGGTATTAATTTAAAATATCTAACTGGCCAGAAAATCACCCTAGAGGATAAAGTTTTTTTAACCAAATATCTTTCTCTGATGTTAAAAGTTGGTACAGATCTTTTTAAGGCCATAGATATATTGGTTGAAGATTTTGACAAACCGGCTGTTAAATCTTTTCTGTTGGAAGTCAGGGCTAATCTTGAAAAAGGCCAGCCATTTTATACTACTTTTGCTAAATACCCAAAAACTTTTTCTCAAGTTTTTGTTAATTTAATAAAAGCTGGAGAAGTTTCCGGTAACTTAGAAAATGTCTTTGAACAACTAAGTGTTTCTTTGGAAAAAGAGAAAGAGTTAACGGGAAAAATAAAGGCCTCTTTGACTTATCCTGTTATTCTTTTCTTCACTTCTATATTAATTCTTGTGCTTTTGGTTAGTTTCTCTCTTCCTAAAATTGCCAATGTTTTCCTCTCGGGTGGCATGAAACCGCCGACATTTTCAAGAATTGTTTTTACTGTGGGACTTTTTGTAGGAGATAATCTTGTCTGGCTTTTGTTGTTATTAGCCGCATTTTTTATTGGCGGGGGATACTTCTTCTTGAAAACTTTACCGGGAAGAAAAATTATGTTTGATATTGCCCTAAAAACTCCGGTTATCAGAAAAGTTATTCACCAAATTGCTTTACAAAGATTTGCCACAACTCTTTCATCTTTACTATCCTCTGGTCTTCCTATACTTGATGCTATAGAAATTACAGCCGAATCGGTTGCTTTGCCTGAGTTGAAAAATGCCATGATGAGAATTTCAAGGGAAGGAATATCAAAAGGGTTGACTGTTGGAGAAGCATTTAAAAAAGAACCGATTTTTCCCAAAGTAGTATCTAATTTAATAGCCGTTTCGGAAAAATCCGGACACATAGAAAGCATTTTATTAACATTGGGAGATTTCTACTCTAACGAAATAGAAGGCGGAGTCAAATCTCTGGTGGCTTTTATAGAACCCATTATGTTGATGCTTATAGGAATTGTAGTCGGAACTATAGCTCTTGCAGTTATTGTTCCAGTGTATCAGCTGACAAGCAGTTTTTAATAGTAGTTTGTATTTTATATGAAAGACAAAAAAGGAAAAACAAAAAGATTTTTTGCTTGCAAGAAATCCTTTACCATGGTTGAGCTTTTGATATCCGTGGGAATTGTAATCGTTATGGCCGGAGTCGCTTTTATAGGTTTTGGAAACTATAAAAACAGGCACAGTTTTGATTTGGATGTGGAAAATATTGTTGAAGCCATAAGAAATACGCAAAACAGGTCAATTAATCAGGAAGGGGGTTATGGCTGGAGCATAAAGTTTACCAACAGTACTAGTTCGATTGACTACTATCAAATATTTTCAGGAACCTCTTATGCAACTTCTTCGGTTGTTGTGGAAAGTGGGTTAAATCCGGTAACGGATTTGGTTAGTCCGGTTGACGGGAGCTCAAAGACCATATCTTTTATAGCCATATCGGGGAAGCCAATTTTATCCGACTCTTTGGTTGTTAGAATGAAAGGAGGGAGCAATACCGCTGTTGTTTCTATTAGCTCGCAGGGAAAGATAGGCGTTTCTCAAGACGATTCTTTGGTAGGATATTGGCCATTTGACGGAGGAACAAGCGGAATCATTGCTGATGACACAACCGTGGGACTTGAGGATGTGTCGGGAAATTCAAATAACGGAACAGCAAATAACGGTGGAGGTACGACTTGGGCGTTTGGGAAACTTGGAGGAGCGATTAGTTTTAATGGGGCCAGTGATTATATTGATATTGGAAATAAAAATATTGTGGATGGTCTTAACAAAGTTACTTGGTCTATTTGGTTTTCAGAACCGGTCATCAATCCATCAGGAGTGCTCTGGTCTTCTTGGAGCTCATCAGGAAATTCACAAATTATATTACGAAAGAGTAATTCAGCATCTACCGATTTTTACTGTTTTGTAGCAGATAGTGTATCTGATGCAGGAAATAATTATGGTCTTACTAATACTGCTGGCTACAGTGCTGGGAGTTGGAATAATATAGTAATTGTGTTTGATGGAACTCAAATTGGTAATGCAAATAAATTGAAAGCATACATTAACGGTCAAGATATCGGCTTTAGTGGTTTTAACGGAGGAATACCAGCATCTCTAACCTTGCCAACAACTAAGTATTGGGCCTTTGGAAATTGGTTTATAGTGGGTGGTTACAATTTTAAAGGTCTAATTGACGACGTCCGTATTTATAATCGCGCTCTTTCTCCAACAGAGGTAAAAAATTTATATGATTCATATTAATATAAAAAATCAAAGTGGTCAGCTCTTGATGGAAGTTTTAGTCGCTATAGCTGTTGGAGGGATGTTTATTTTAGGAGCCACAGTGGCTATTGTTTCTGTTATAAAAAATAATTTTGAGAATAGGGGAAACCAGACAGCTTCTTCTTTGGCTATGGATTTAGCCAATAAAGTTGAATCATTCACAAATAATAATTGGCACAATATATACGATTTAAACAAAGGTTCAGCTAATCAATATTTTATAGTTTCTTCTTCCACTGCAGCGGTGTCAGTATCCGGCCAAGAAAGCATTCTATATAATGATGTTAATAGTGGACTTGTGGGACATTGGAAAATGGACGAAACAGCAGGTTCTTTAGCGTATGATTCCTCGGGGAATTATAATAGTGGAACTTTAAATGGCAGTCCAACGCGCACAGCTTCGTCCAGTTGTCGAGTCGGTGGATGTTTAAGTTTTAATGGAAGTAATTATGTGGGTATTGCGTCTCCACCAAATCCGCCACTATACGTTACTGTGTCGGGGTGGTTTAAAAGAGTTGGCGTTTCTACTAGTGATCATCATATCATTTTTATGCAGGGTACTCAGATTGAAATAAGTGTTCCAGATCCGGGGGGGCAGATACGTACAGGTGTAACCACTGCAACTCAAGGAAGACAAGTTTTTAATTCTGGATCGGGCGTTACTGATGGTAGTTGGCATTTTCTTGCGTTGACTTATGACGGATCAAATTTAGTGTCGTATATTGATGGAAATCAAACTGCAACTAATCCCGTTTCAGGGGCTTTAACTACTGGGTCCGCAACAAATATAGGATACTATCCTGGTTACTATGTAAATGGTTTTATTGACGATGTTCGTGTTTATAACCGCGCTCTTTCCGCTCAAGAAATAAAACAAATTTATAACAGCGCCGTATATTCCAGATATTTTTATTTAGAAAATGTCCAAAGAGACGGCAATAACGATATAGTAGCAAGCAGTGGGACAGATGACCCTTCCACTCAAAAAGTTGTTAGCGCTGTTGAATGGCAGGATGGAAGAAATCTAAAGTTTTCAAATTATTTGACGCGGTATAAAGATGATGTTTTTTCCCAATACGATTGGTCGGGAGGAAACGTGGGAGATGCCACAACTTCTTCTATTATAAATACTTTTTCCTCTTCAACTAATATTACCGCAGGATTATCCTTGACTTTGGCTTCTACTACTATATCAGGTGATTTAACATCATTAATTTATGATTCACAAGTTGTTGGGGGTGCTTCTCTAAATAGTGTTCTTTGGCAGGGGACAAAACCATCTGGTACCGTGATTAAGTTCCAAATTGCCACATCCAACTCATCAGGCGGTCCCTGGACATATGTCGGTTCGGATGGGACTGGTTCAAGTTATTACACTCCCACTAACAGCAATATTTCTAAAAAGCTTTCTGGGTTGTATAACTCCAGATACTTTAGATACAAAATATTCCTTTCTCCTGATTCTGGAAATTCTCCTACGGTGAATGATATTCATTTAAACTGGAGTAAATAAATAAATAGTTTATAATCAAATCATATGAAAAAAATAATAATTGCGTTGTTGGTTGTGTTAGTTGTCTTATTAATTTTTGTGGCCGGGTTTCTTTATTGGAAAGGAACTGCCAATGGCAGTGATTATTATGCTGTCTATCTTGATACCGGAGATATTTATTTTGGCAAACTTTCCAGATTTCCTTATCTTTCGCTCTCCAATGTTTGGTATCTTAATAAAGATTCTCAAACGCAAAATCTTGCTTTGTCAAAATTTAAAGAATCAGTTTGGGGTCCAGAAGACAAGATAAAAATAAACAATGATAAAGTCGTTTGGATAGTAAAATTATCTTCATCAAGCCAAGTTTTGAACTCTATAAGAGAAAATGAAGTTACTCAATAATAAAAAAGGAGTCGCTGCTCTTTCTGCAATACTAATAATGGGAGCTATAGTGGTGGAAGCGGCCATAGCTAGTTTGGTGGCTTCTTATTTTCTAAATCAACAAGGGTTAGGCGTTCGTCTTTCCAGAAACGCTTCTATGGCTGCAAAAGCCGGTATAAACGATGCTATATTAAAGGTTCTGTGGGATAAAGATTTTCCATCGGGGTCTTATTCTCTCACCTTGGATAATGCTTCTACCGCAATACAAATCACAAGGGATATAAGTGGAAGATATGACATCTCTTCAGAGGCGGTGGCTGTTGATAAAAGAAGTAAATTTGAGGCAATTCTTCAAGCCGACAATAATTCTGGATTTGTTAATATTGATTCTATAGAAGAAGTATCGGTCAATTAAATTTGGCTACGAAATACGAAATGATTACGAAAGTACTAAAAAAGTTTTTACGGCTAATCAAACCCAAGACAGAGATTGGAGGGATGGAAATTACTGACAATGGAGTATTTTTTGCTATCCTAGATGTTGATACTAATAAAATTTCAAAATTTTCGACTAAAATTCCGATAGGCGCCCTAAGAAACGGGAGTATTATAAATTCCAAAGAATTTATAAAAGCTTTAGAAACTTTGCACGACAGCATTACTCCCAGAAAAAATAAAAAAGTAGCAGTTATAGTCACGTTATCCGACTCTAATATTTACACTCAATCTTTTGTACTCCCGATTTTAAAGGAATCCGATTTTAAAGAAACGGTTAGATTAAATATGCAGGTCATTTCTCCCATAAACTTTTCTGGTGCCTATTCTGATTGGCAAAATATTTCTGATCAAGGAAAATCTGTCCATGAGACAGAAATTTTATCTTCTTTTGTGGATAAAAACATCATAAATTCCATGTCTTCCTGTCTTTCCCAGGCCGATTTTACTGTATTAGCTATTGAGCAAAAAGCCGCCTCTTTGGTAAGAGTTATAGATACAATAAATAAAGATCATGAAAAATATTCGTATTTTATAATGCACATAAATAGCGATGGAATGAGCTTCTCGGTGGTGAGGGAGGGTTCTTTATATTTTAATAGGTTTTCTCCTTGGGAAACGATCGTTGCTAAAGATGGGTCTCAGAGAGAAATATCTTTTGACCAATTTAAGTCCTTAATAATTCAGGAAGGTCATAGGGTAATTAACTTTTATTCTGGTAGATTCCAAGACAACTTGAAAAAAATATATATTGTTGCCCCGGGGATTGAAGAGCAGGTGAAAAACATTCTTATGGACAATTTTGTTTTAGAAGTATCTCCTCTCTCTTTAAATTCTTTTGCGGTTGATGTTTCTTGGTCGGCATCATTGGGAGCAGCTATTAGGGGAATAGTTTCAAGATCACAAGATAGAGAAATAAGTTTGGCTCCCGAAGATACCGAGAACAAGTTTTTTCATTCTCAAGTTACTTCTTTTTTTAGTATTTGGAAAAATGTCATCATAGCCACTTTATCAGTAATAGTTTTCGCTTATTGGGGAGTTTTTGTGTTTTTGGATTCTTTTTCTATGAGTTTGGCCGGTGATGTGGCTAATCTTTCAGCCAATCACAACATCGCTTATTTAAACACTCTTAAAAAAGAAGCCGAACAGTTTAATACTGGAGTTGATAAAGCCATTAAAGCCAAGGGACAAATAATTAAAATATCTGATGTGGTCTCTTCAATTTATTCCAGTATCGGAAGTAATGTTTCTATTGATAGGTTATCAATATCAGGCAACCAAAGTCCGGCTTCAATAAGCGCTAGAACCACCAAGGAATCCTATGCGCTTGATTTTAAAAATAAAATTGAGTTAATTGATAAAATAGAAAGGGTAGATATGCCTCTCTCTAGTTTTTCAGATTTAGGCAACGGATTCATAAGTTTTAGAATAAACTTTTTCATCAAGAAATAAACCGACAAAGGACTGTTTTACATTATCGGTATAAATTTGTTATTATCCGTAGTCATCTCTCTTAGTAAAATGAATAGCTTTGACTTTAAAAAAATAGAGAAAAAATGGAATCAAATTTGGAAGAAAAATGGGGTGTATGAACCCTCTGTTTTGAGAGCAAAATTGCCATTTTATAATTTAATGATGTTTCCCTATCCTTCGGCAGAAGGTCTTCACGTTGGAAATATGTATGCTTTTGTTGGCTCCGATATTTATGGGAGGAAGAAAAGAATGGAAGGATACGATGTTTTTGAGCCAATTGGGCTTGATGGTTTTGGTATTCATTCGGAAAACTATGCCATTAAAGTAGGGATCCATCCGGCTAAACAGGCAAAAATTTCAGAAAAAAAGTTCTATAAACAACTTGAAACAATGGGCAACGGTTTTGCTTGGAAAGAAAAACTTGAAACGTATGATTCAAATTATTATAAATGGACACAATGGATATTTGTCCAGATGTTTAAAAAGGGGTTAGCTTATAGAAAGAAACAAGAAGTTAATTGGTGTCCTTCCTGTAAAACTGTACTGGCAGATGAACAGGTAATTTCTGCCGCCTCATCTCGAAAAGGCGAGCCTCGCTCAGATATTGAGCGGGGTGAATGTGAAAGATGTTCTACTAAAGTCATTAGAAAGAAATTGGAGCAATGGTTTTTTAAAATAACCGATTATGCCGATAAATTATTAAATAACATAGATAAATTAGATTGGTCGGATAAAGTTAAAATTGCTCAAAAAGAATGGATAGGACGCAGTGACGGAGCCCTGATTGATTTTAAAATACGAAATACGGCATACGATATACGTATCTTTACCACTCGTCCAGATACATTATTTGGAGCTACTTACATAGTTTTATCTCCAGAGCATGAATTGTTAGGGGATAGGATTAAGGATTTAGGGTCTAAGGTGAAAAACTGGAAAGAGATAGAAAGTTATGTGAATAAAGCGAAGTCAAAATCAAGAGATGAAAGAATAAGAGAGGGTGGAGAAAAAACGGGAGTTGAATTAAAAGGTATAAAAGCAATGAATCCAGCTACTAAGAAAGAGATTCCTATTTTTGTAGCTGATTATGTTTTGGGTTCTTACGGAATGGGAGCTATTATGGCCGTTCCAGCGCATGATCAAAGGGATTTTGAATTTGCCAAAAAATATAAACTTGTTTCTGTGCAAGTTTTAGATGATAAAGAACATTTAATTAATTCCGGAAAGTTTAACGGAATGGATTCTAAAAAAGCTATAATTGAAATAACCAAATTAGTTGGTGGGAAAATAACATCTCAATTTCACCTTCGTGATTGGCTCATCTCTCGTCAAAGATATTGGGGTCCTCCGATTCCCATGATTTTTTGTAAAAAATGCGCCTGGCAACCAGTTCCAGAAAAAGATTTACCAATCAAACTCCCTGTTGTTAAAGATTTTAGGCCTCAAGGCAAAGGAAAATCTCCTTTGGCTTTTGTTAAATCTTTTTATGAAACTAAATGTCCTAAATGCGGAGGCAAGGCCACAAGAGAAACAGATGTTTCTGATACATTTCTTGATTCGGCTTGGTACTATATTGGCTATTTAATGGTTTTTTCTAGTTGGAAGTTGGGAGTTGGGAGTTTGGAATTTAGCAACATCGCAAAGCGATGGTTGCCTATTGATATGTACATAGGAGGAGCGGAACATTCGGTTCTTCATCTTTTGTACATTAGGTTTTTGGCTATGGCTTTACACGATTTAAAATTGGTTGATTTTCAAGAGCCGGTAAAAAAATTCAGAGCCCACGGACTGATTATTAAAGAAGGAGCCAAAATGTCCAAGTCCAAGGGAAATATTATAAACCCCGATGAGTATATAAAAAGATTTGGAGCCGACACATTAAGAACTTATCTAATGTTTTTAGCTCCATTTGAACAGGGAGGTGATTTTAGGGACCAGGCCATTATTGGTATTTATAGGTTTTTAGATAGAGTTTGGAAATTTTCTAAATCGCACAGCTTAAAGCATGGGACTCATGAGAAAGGAATTGAAGTCATGATAAATCAGACGGTAAAGAAGGTGAGCGACGATATAGATAGCTTAAACTACAATACAGCTATCAGCTCTCTGATGATTCTTTTTAATAACATGGAAAAATCTAATAATGTTTCCGTGTCCCAGTTTGAAACTTTTATAAAACTGCTTTCTCCTTTTGCTCCTTTTATTACTGAAGAAATCTGGCAGAAACTTCATCCGTGTAAATCAGTGCATTTGGAAAAATGGCCTAAATTTAACAAAAAAATAACGGGTCATCAATTATCCAATATAGCCGTCCAATTTAACGGAAAGACAAGGGGATTGTTAAAACTTTCGGGAAGTCCCAATCAGGAAGAAGTTTTGGTTATTATAAAAAAAGACAGTAAATTATCGTCTTATCTTAAAGATTTGAGAATTGACAGAATTATATTTATTCCCGGCAAAGTAATTAATATAGTTCTTAAACCTTAAAGATTTTATGAAAGGTATTATTATCGGCTTAGTTTTAATTCTGGTGATTTTTTATATTTATGGATTTGTTAAAGACCTTGGTTTGAATAAACCTTCAGAACGTCAAGCTCCTTACCTTAATTATTACCAGAAAGATAGTAACAAAATATCCATATTCTAATGAGTATTTTGCTTGTTATTTTATCTCTTCAAGTTTAAGAGTTGTTTCAAATTTAACTTTTTCTCTCAAAATAACCATCTTTACTCTTTGACCAACCAGCGACTCTTCCAAAAAATCTTCAAGGTTATGCTCTTTATTTATCTCATTTTCATTGATGCGCGTTATAACGTCTCCTTCTTTTAGACCGGCTTTATCAGCCGGACTTAATTCCACCACCGCCGGTCTGTACTTGTCTGGTTTGATTATTAAAGCGCCTTTGTCAATTATTATATATCTTACTCCCAAAAAAGGCCTCCTAAAAGTTCCAAACTTTTTTATTTTTTCCAAATCCTTTTTAATTATGTTTATCGGCATGGCAAAACCAATATTTTCAGCTTGGGCAACACTGGCTGAATTTATTCCCACAGCTTCTCCATCTGAATTTATTAAAGGCCCGCCGGAATTACCTGGATTTATAGCTGCATCGGTTTGAATCAGTCCATGTAAATTTTCTTCTGTCTTTTTTCCGTCGCTGGCGGTAATTGATCTTAAAAGTCCCGAAATTATTCCTTCCGAGACTGTGTTGGAAAAAATCCCCAGAACATTTCCAATAGCCAAAACGCTCTGGCCAAGTTTCAGATTAGACGAATCTCCCAAGGGAAGCGCTTGGAATTTATCATCCGATTCTATTTTTAAAAAAGCTATATCGTTTACGGTATCAACTCCTATTTTTTTGGCTTTGTAAGAAGCGTTGCTGTTGGTTGTGATTTTATAGGTATCGCTGTTGGAGAGTATGTGTCTTACTGTTACAACTATCCCATTTTCGTCAACAATAAACCCAGAACCGCCGTTTAATTCCTCCTCTCTTTTTAATATCTTTTTTATTGTGTCCTGGCTTATATTTTTGAAGTCGTCAACGTCTTTGTCTTCAGGTAAAATAGAAATAACCGAAGGTAGAGTTTCTTCTATGATTTTTATAATTTGGTTTTCTTGGTTTGACATGAATTAATTATACAGCAAATATCTATAAAACAAAAAATAGCCTGAAGCCATTTTTTGTTTGGTGAACCCCGTTAGAGATAGATATAACCGACTATTTAATAAACTAGAAATTTGTAACTAGCCATCTCTAACGAGGTGGTGTTATTTTATACAACCCACACCGCCGATATCCCAGTGGTCTGATTCTTCGGCATATATGACTCCGGTCATTTTGTTTTTATATAGTGCGGTACCGTCTTCACGGTTGCCAGTTAAAGTAAAGTTGACATAATTGCCGGCTGAATCCTTAGCTAAGATATAATTATTAACCGAGATGGTGTTGCTAATGTCTATCTTGTCGCCGGTTAAATGGCTACAGTCGCCACCCGCATGTCCGCCGCTAATTTCAGTACCGCCCGTTACGCCGACGTTGCAAGCGCCCCCACTTCCCGTCCATGTATCGCAGTCCTTTTTGAAGCTGATAACTTCGGTGAGCACAGCCTGATGAATTCCCTTTAAGCTTGTTTGGGGTTCCGCGGCATTCACGCAATCGCTTCTGTTCCAGCTGTCAGGATAATTGCAAGTGTTGGCAGATTCCAACTGCTGTCTCGCCTCGGCATCGGTGATTGTTGAAATGATAGTTGATGCACTTGCTACTTCTGTTGTTGGCTCTGAATTTTTTTGAGGTAAAGTAAAATATCCTACCGCGCCAATAATCGCTACGATCGCTACAGCCAAAAGTATATTTTTAAAACCTTTTTGTGGATTGTTCATATCATTTTCTTTTAAGATTTATAATGACAATGTTTCTTTGGGTGGACCTACGGGGAATCTCACATCGTCCGCCCAGGGCGGACTCTTTCAAAATCCTCGGTTTTGAATAATTTCCTACACGAAGGACTAAGCGTCCTCCGACCCACCTCTATTCGATTCCTGTGGCCCAAATAAAATATCTAATCTCTGATTAAATATTTTATTGTGGACCTACGGGGAGTCGAACCCCGACCCCCTCCATGCCATGGAGGTGTTCTACCGCTATACTATAGGCCCTTGAATAAAAGTGTGTTTTTATAATATAGTATAAATATCATTTTTTCAATATTATCTGCCCTCGTAGTTCAACGGATAGAACAAATCCGTCCTAAGGATGAAATGGGAGTTCGATTCTTCCCGGGGGCACAATTTATTATTAAATTTATATATAATAGATATTATGAATAATCACGAGATAGAACCAGGCAGGGAACACGCTTCGGAAAAATTGTCAAAAGAAGAAATCATGAGAATTGTCGAGGAGATACGCGATGATCGTCTTCATTATGGAGACGATGACAAAGAAGGGGATGGAAGAAATATAGAATTTTTTAGAGTTCATCTTAAAAACGGAATTGTTTATATACCCAAATGGAAACGTGTTCTTCATAAAGACGGAACCAGGGTTGATATAAAAGATGAAATCCTTGCCGTTTTGAGAGAAGATGACTTAAGATAAAAAACACAGGGAGGGTTCGCATAGTGGTTTATTGCGCCGCATTCGAAATGCGGTTTCCCGGAAACGGGATCACAGGTTCAAATCCTGTACCCTCCGCCTTCGCTCGTTGAAGCAACGAGCTACGGCGGACAAAGTCCGTCAACAAATAATTTATTATTAATTTATAAACATATGATAAAAGGAGAGCCAAAATTTGAAGAAGAAGGAGGCATTGAACAGCGTTTGGTTGAATTACTTAGAGAAAAAGGAGTAGAAGACGAAGGAGTCAGAAGCGCCTTGATTAACTGGACCATAGAACACGAAAGACAAGTCCAAGAATCATCCGACCCGGAAGCAGTGCCCAGATTTGTTATTAGACAGGCCCATTTATATCTTAAAGCCGGATACGTAACAGAAGCGCTTGAAAGTTTTGAGGCCGCTAGAATGTGGGCTTGGAACAAGGGGCGAGATGAACTTTATCAGGCAATCGTAAAAGAGATGAATGAGATAGAAGATTCTTTATAAATCTTGCTCAAAAGGATTTCTATGGACAAAGATAATTTTGGAAAATTAATAGAGCCGGATAATTACCAGGTGTTTTTGTTTATGTGCCCGGCAACACTGCCATTTAGTTTTGGGGCTCATTCTTGGTTTGTAATAAATAAGAAAGGTTCTGTATCAAGATGGGAGATACTTTTTAGAAAAATTAAAAACAAACAAAATTGGGGAAATTTATACAAAGATTTTCTCCCTCCATTCCAGGGAATCAGAGTTGTTCCTTTCCTCCGAGGATATTATTGGGAGAGTAAATTATTCGCCAAAATTGAAGGTAAAAACGCAGAAAAAATGATTGAATTTATAGAAAAATCTCCAATTTTATATCCTTATACCAATAAATATTTTTTAACCGGTCCTAATTGTAATACGTACGTGCAATGGATTATTAATAATTTTTCCGAAATTGAGTTGACTTTACCTTGGAGCTGTTTTGGAAAGAATCATAAACTTAAATAGATATTCAATTTTACAACCACAACAAAAATAAAAACCCAAAAAAGGGTCTTTATTTTTGTCGGGCCGCCCCTCCTTCGCTAAAGCTTCGGGCGGGCAAGCGAGAATTTCACATTCTCTATTCAAATCTCTTGGGTCACAACAAAAATAAAAACCCAAAAAAGGGTCTTTATTTTTGTCGGGCCGCCGAGATTTGAACTCGGACTAAATACTCCCAAAGCATTCGTGCTACCATTACACTACGGCCCGATTTGTAGTTTTTTTAATTAACAGTGCCGCGGGTCAGAATCGAACTGACGACTCTTCGCTCTTCAGGCGAAAGCTCTACCACTGAGCTACCGCGGCATCATTTTTAAAATTATCAAAAAAACTAATATAAGGCAATTTTATATTAACTTATATGTATTCCCACCAGGAATCGAACCCGGATCTACTCCTTAGAAGGGAGTCGTTCTATCCGTTGAACTATGGGAACATCATCTGCTATTTTATTGCTTTATTGTGATAAAATCAATATGTGGTTCTTGTATAGTCGGTAATGATTGATGTATCCACTTATTAGTGATATAATTGACCTAATGAAATGGGAATATATAGCAGGATTTTTTGATGGAGAGGGATGTATAAGCCACAACGGCAAGGGATACCGAATTGCCATATCTCAAACAAATCAGGAGGTTCTTGATGGCATAGTTAAATTCAGTAAAGTTGGTTATGTCTGTAAAATCACAAAAAGAAAATCTCACTGGAAAGATAGTTGGATTTATTATATTTCTAAACAAGACGATGTGCTTTATTTTTTGAAAAGAATTTTCGATTATCTTATAGTCAAAAATGCTATTGCTAAAAAAGTAATTCCAGAATTGAGTAAATACGCCAAAAAGAGGAATGTTAAAATATCTGTAATGGAACATAAAAAAGCAAAAGCCCTAGAGATGAGAACTTCTGGTGCTTCCTATAGGGAGATAGGGAAGCAATTAAATCTTGACTGGGGATATGTGCGGCGTATACTCATAAAAATGAATGTTCGTTAAAGTATGGTGGGCATAGCTCAGCTGGTAGAGCGCCTGGTTGTGGCCCAGGAGGTCACGGGTTCAATCCCCGTTGCTCACCCCAATAAAGTCAATTTAAAAAGATCTTATTTTTCCACTATCTTAATTGTCTTCTCAAAAGATTTGGGATAGTTGGTGTATATACCGATGCGGTATTTTTTTTCTGGTTTTGCGATGTTGTATTTTATGGCGGTCTCCGGATAATAAGGCAGTTTTCCAATGGCTTCAAAAACTTTTTGCGGATCTCCATAAGCAAGCTGTTCTTCAAGGAATACATTACTGTCAACTTCATAAAGAAGTATTAAAGCAAGACAGAGGGCAATAGTAATCACTCCCATAATCGCATTTATAAATACGTCACCATTGCGTGCGGACAAGAGGAGAAATTCAATAACAAGTGCAAGTAATACCAGTATGGCCCAATGAGTGCCGTGCATAACTTTTCTGGCTGCTTGAAAAACATTTTGTCGCACTTTTAATAAGTTACATTTAACCTCGTGCATATATGAAAACAAAGCCAAACTATTTGAGTTTTTAGAATTTATTTTTGATTTATCTACCTCTTCAACGATTTCATCATATTCTTTCTGGGTATGGTCGGCATATTCTCCAATTTCATAATCAAGCGTTTTGATTACATAGTAATCAATAAGATCAGCTATCTTTTTTGTTGATGAGGGGGCTACCAGTTTAACAATATTAAAAAGCGTGACTAGAGCGCTGTTCTCTTCCGCAAGGCATGATTGAAAATTAAGATAATTTGATGTGGCTGCTGCTATAAAAAAACCGAGTATGATAACGAAAAGCAAAGAAACGACATTCAAAAGATCTTGCGGATAGGAAAAATTGTACAAAGGAACGACAAAGGGAATACCGAATGCAAGTATGGGAATAATAAATCTAACAATGATTTTTCTTGGATTCATGATAATATTGTATCATATTTAGGGTTGTTTTTTTACCCAATTTTGCTATAATTAGAGGGCATTGAGGCATTTTTTGTTTCATCTATATGTCTAAAAAAGAGGAAAAAAATAAGGAAAATAGTCCTTCTTACAGCGCCAAAGATATATATGTTCTTGAAGGATTAGAGCCGGTCAGAAAAAGACCGGGAATGTACATTGGTTCTACCGGAACCGATGGTCTTCATCATTTGGTTTGGGAGGTTGTTGATAACTCTATAGACGAAGCTATGGCCGGACACGCTAAGAATGTTCGGGTAGAACTTCTTAAGGATAATAAAGTTTCTGTTACTGACGATGGGAGAGGTATTCCAGTTGATATCCACCCACAGACGAAAAGATCGGCTTTAGAAACCGTTCTTTGTACTCTTCATGCTGGAGGAAAATTTGGCGGCGAATCATACAAAGTTGCTGGGGGACTTCACGGAGTTGGTGTTTCTGTTGTTAACGCTCTTTCCAAATGGATGAAGGTTGAAGTTGAGAGAGATGGCGGTTCTTATGTTCAGGAATATAAAAAAGGGGTTCCTCAATATAAAGTTAAAAAGGTTGGCGCTTCAAAAAATACCGGTACTAAAGTTACTTTTCAACCGGATGATGAAATTCTTTCCAAAGGCGAGTTTGATAGAAAAAAAATAATTGATCACCTAAGACAGCAGGCCTTTTTGGTAAAAGGAGTTCGTATTGAAATTATTGACGAGAGAGAAGAATTTATTCAGTATTATTCTTTTTGTTTTGAGGGAGGGATAATCTCTTTTCTTAATTACCTAAATGAATTTGGAGATTCTGTTCAAGAAACTCCTTTTTACGTTAATAAAGAATATGACGGAATCCAAGTGGAAGCGGCTTTTGTTTATAATAACGATACTGAAATTCAAGAATTGAGTTTTGCTAATAATATTTTTACAACTGATGGGGGAATGCATTTGACCGGTTTTCGTTCCGCTTTGACAAGAGCTTTAAACGACTATGCCAGGGAAAACACTTATATTAAAGAAAAAGAAGATAATTTTACCGGAGACGATGTCAGAGAAGGTATTGTGGCTATAGTTTCTATAAAAATAAGAGAACCCCAATTTGAAGGGCAAACCAAAGCTCGTCTTGGCAATCCTCCGGCTAGAACCGCCGTTGAATCGGTAGTTTCAGAGGCGTTAAAAGAATTTTTACAAAAATATTCAGATGAAGGAAGGTTAATTATTTCTAAATGTTTGTTGTCCGTTAAAGCCAGAAAAGCCGCTAAAGCCGCCAAAGAAACGGTTTTAAGGAAGGGCCCCTTGGAAGGTTTGGCCTTACCCGGAAAACTTGCCGATTGTACGTCAAAAGATCCTGCTCAATCCGAATTGTTTATTGTTGAGGGAGACAGCGCCGGTGGTTCTGGAAAACAGGGAAGAGACAGAAAATTCCAAGCTATACTGCCTTTGCGTGGAAAGATTCTTAACGTTGAAAAATCTCGTTTGGATAAAATGCTTGCCAACAATGAAATAAAATCTTTGGTTATTGCTTTGGGTACCGCTATTGGCAATGATTTTAATCCTGATAAAATTCGTTATCATAAAATAATTATTATGACCGATGCTGATGTTGACGGAGCTCATATCAGAACTTTACTTTTAACTCTTTTCTACAGATATTTTAGGGAAATAATAGAAAGAGGATATTTATATATTGCTCAACCGCCACTTTACAGAATACAAAAGGGTCGCGAGTTCAAATATGCTTATTCTGATGCGGAAAAAGAAAAACTTATTTCTGAATTCGGTAAAATTAAAGACCAGAAGAATGAAAATGTAGACATCGGAAGTGAAGAAGAAGTGTCCGAAATTGTTAAGGGAGTTAATATTCAGCGCTACAAAGGTCTTGGAGAAATGAATCCTCCGCAACTTTGGGAAACGACCATGGATCCGGCTACAAGGACAGTAAAACAAATTAGAATTGAAGACGCTCAACAGGCGGATCGGCTCTTTGATATTCTTATGGGTGAAAAAGTTGAACCCAGAAAACACTTTATTCAGAGCAGAGCGGCTATGGTTAAGAATCTTGACATTTAAGGTTGTTTTGGTAGTATACAAGGGTGCCGCCCAGAGGCGGCTTTAAAATAAAATGATACAAAAAATCAAATCATATTTTATAGAATCCTATCACGAATTAAAAAAAGTTAATTGGCCTACCAAAAATGAAACGGTTAATTTGACTGTGGTTGTTATAGGATTTTCCATAGTGGTATCTATTTTCTTAGGACTTTTAGATATTTTATTCTCCTATCTTTTGAGTTTAACTTTTTAAAAAACATGGAACAGGAAAATAACGATAAAAAGGGTTTGCAGGTAGACGACAAAGATAAGAGTCAAAAACGTTGGTATGCTGTTCACACTTATTCAGGGTATGAAGATGCTGTGGCCAGATATCTAAAACAAAGAGTTGAGTCGCTTTCAATGAACGATAAAATTTTTAACGTTATAGTGCCCAAAGAAAAAAATATAAAAATAAAGAATGGCAAAAGAAAAATAGTTGAAGAAAAGATTTATCCGGGATATGTTTTGGTGGAAATGAATTTGTCGGAAGATTCTTGGTATGTCGTCAGAAACACCCCAAGAGTCATGGGATTTGTCGGACCCGACTCAACAAAACCCACACCTCTTTCGGCAGAAGAAATTACTTTCCTTATGTCCAAGATGGACGAGAACAAAGAGATGAAGTTCAAGATTGAGTATGTTCTGGAAGATTTGGTAAAAATAGTTGACGGTCCGTTTAAGGACTACGAAGGAAAAATTACCGAAGTTGACGAAGAACATGGAAGAATTAAAGTAGCTATTCCGGTTTTTGGAAGAGAGACAATAATAGAAATAGATTCATTACAAATTCAAAAAATTTAAAAATTATGGCAAAACCAGTAAAAACAATAATAAAAATACAACTTCCAGCAGGAGCAGCTACACCGGCCCCTCCAGTGGGAACAGCTCTTGGGCCTCATGGAATAAACTTAGGTCAATTTTGTCAGCAGTTTAATGATGCTACCAAGGAAATGACGGGAAGTATTGTTCCGGCGGTTATTACCATCTACGAAGATAGAAGCTTTGAATTTAAATTAAAAACTTCTCCGGTATCGGATTTATTGAAAAAAGCTGCCGGGATAGAGAAGGGTTCTGGAAATCCTCTAAAAGATAAGGTGGGGAGTGTTTCAAAATCGGACATCAAAGATATTGCCCAAAAGAAGATGCCCGACCTTAATACTAAGGATATAAAACAGGCCCAAAAAATAATTGAAGGAACGGCAAGAAGCATGGGTATAGAAATAAAAGAATAGAACAAAAACCCGCCTTGGCGGGTTTTTGATTACCAGTAACCTTTTGATATAATAACTTTATGGTTACAGAGAAAAACTTTATTGTCTTTGAGGGAATAGACGGATCCGGAAAAGGGACGCAGATTGAAATGTTGAAAAAATATGTTGCCGATAACAAAAAGAACAATATAGTTTTTACATTTGAGCCCACAAAACAAGGGGAATGGTCCCAAAAGATAGACGATGTGCTGTCTGGTAAAATTAAAGATATATCTAATGAACAACGTCAATTACTTTTTATCTTGGACAGGAAAGATCATATAGACAAAGTTATTGCACCAGCTATAAAGAAGGGAATGCAGGTTTTTTGTGATAGATATTTTCTCTCAACCTTGGCTTATGGAAGTTTCAGAGGAGAAACACATTGGAAAACTTTCTGGGATAATCACAAAGAAATTATCGGCGATAAGTTTATTATGCCCTCGAAAATTATTTTTTTTGATATTGATTCTGAATTAGCAATGACACGCATAGAAAAAAGAAATGATGCAAAGTCAATATTTGAGACTTTATCAAATTTAAAATCAATTAGAGAAAAGTTTCTTTCAATCGGTTCCCATTTTGAGGGGTTTACTATAATCGATGGTTCTGGAACTCCAGAAGAAGTATTTGAAAAAACCAAATTGGCTTTATTTGAATATTTATAATAAATTTTTTGTGATAAAATATCCAATATGAATTATCGTCCTACAATTGGTTTGGAAATTCACGCGGAGCTTTCTACACAAAGCAAGATGTTTTGTGATTGCAAGAATGATCCAATGGAAATAGATCCCAACACTAATGTTTGTCCAATCTGTATGGCTCACCCCGGAACTTTGCCTAAAGCCAACAGAGAAGCCATAGAAATGGTTTTAAAGACGGGTCTGGCTCTAAACTGCCAGATTAACAAGCTCTCAAAATTTGACAGGAAAAATTACTTTTATCCTGACCTTCCTAAGGCCTATCAGATAAGCCAATACGATAAACCCTTTTGTTTGGATGGTTTTTTAATACTGCCATCAAGCGGTAAAAAAATAAGGATAACCAGAATTCATTTGGAAGAAGACACGGGAAAACTTTGTCATGCCGGAGATGGCAAGCATAGCTTGGTTGATTTTAATAGAGCCGGAGTTCCACTAATGGAACTTGTTACTGAACCGGATTTTTCTTTGGCTCAAGACGTAGTTGAGTTTGCTCACGAGTTTCAGTTGATACTCCGATATCTTGGGGTCTCTGATGGCGATATGGAAAAAGGACATTTAAGAATTGAGGCCAACACTTCTGTTGCTAAAGATGGAGATCCATTGGGAACCAAGGTGGAGGTAAAAAATCTAAATTCATTTAAAGCTGTTTTTGGCGCAATTAATTACGAAATAGAAAGACAATCGGAAAGATTAACCGAGGGAGAAACCATAAAACAAGAAACGCGTGGCTGGGATGAAACCAAAGGAGAAACATTTTCTCAAAGAAGCAAAGAAGAGGCCCACGATTATAGATATTTTCCAGAACCGGATTTACCTCCGTTTACTTTTTCGGACCAATATTTGAAAGAAGTGAGAGCTAAGATAAGCGAACTGCCGAAGCAAAAAAGAGACAGGTTGTCTTCTCAATTCAATCTTTCCGATTTACAAAGAGATGTCCTTATAAACGATATGTACATTTCTGATTTTTTTGAAGAAGCCGTCTCCGAATTCAAATCCCTAAATGACTCCGGAGATATTGATCTGATTTTTAATTACTTAACATCTGACTTGAAGGGAGTAGAATCGGAAAGGGGAATATTAATATCTCAGTCGGGGTTTAAACCAATATTTTTAGCTCAAATAGCCGACATGATAACCAAAGAGAAAATATCCAGCCGAGTCGCTAAAGATGTTCTTATAAAAAGCTTTGATACGGGAGAATCCCCCGAAAACATAGTTAAAAACGAAGGATTAACCCAGATTTCAGACGAATTAGAAATAGAAACTGTCGTTCAGTCGGTTATTGACGATAACCAGAAAGTATGGTATGATTACAAGAATGGTAAAGAAAGCGCCGTACAATTCCTTATCGGACAGGTGATGGCTAAAACCAAAGGAAAATCAAATCCGGCAGTGGTTAAAAATATATTTGGAAAATTATCAAAATAATAATTAACAATAAAAATATGAATATTGAAAAAAATGGTTTTGAGAGTCTTGATTACGAAGTTGGTCTGGTTGCCAAACATTTGGCTCAAGATATAAAACAATACGAAGAAGGATTAACCAATTTTACAAAGTATTTCAAATCTCTTCAAGAAAAATTCGGAGGTGTGGCTGATATATTAGGGGCCAACGAATCAAACATAGAGAGGGGCCAGTATTTAATGGCTCTAAAAAAATTCCCGGAATCTTTGAAAAGAGAGATTATTATTATGGAAATCAAAGACGAAGAAATTCCTCTTTATCAAAAAATGCTCAATAGATTTACCGACGAAGTCAACGAAGCTCTAAAGAGTTTGGGAAGTTCCGATTTTGTTGAATATCCGAGCATAGAAGCTAAATTACCAGAGATTTCTGAAGAAGATGAAGAAGAAAGAAAGGCCGCTTAATCAAGATTATTCTTTCAAGAACCTCTTAGCGATGCTAAGGGGTTCTTTTTTTGACTTTATCCAAACTATGTCTTTATCCTTTCTCCACCAAGTCATCTGCCTTTTGGCATACTGGCATATTTCTTTATATAAATTATCTACCATCTCTTTTTTGTTGATTTGTTTTTGGAGATATTTGGATATCCATTTAAATTCTAACCCAAAGCTCTCCAAACGCTTCCAAGAAAGCCCATTTTTATGAAAATCTGCCACCTCTTTTAGCATTCCTTTTTTGATTCTGTCTTTTATTCTTTTTAATATCCTTTTATGATGATCTTCTTTATCTGTCAAAACTCCTATCTTTAAAGTATTAAACAGGGGAGTTTTGCTTATTTTTCCTATTGGCTTTCCTGTGGCTGTAACTATTTCAATGGCTCTTATTAAACGTCTCTTGTTAAATCTGTCTATATTTTTAGATCTTCCGGGGTCAAGTTTTTTTAATCTTCTATAAAGCTCATCTGCTGGTAATTTCTCCAGTTGTTTTCTAAGTTTTAAATTGGCTTTTACGGAGGGGAAGTTGATGTTATAAATCAATGAATCAATATAAAGCCCAGTACCTCCGCAGATTATAGGAACTTTATCCTCTTTTAATATTTTATGAATAACTTTTCTTCCCAGTTTTTGATATTGAGCAACGGAAAATGTCTTTTTGGGAGAAGTTACTGCTATAAGATGATGTTTTATATTTTTATAATTGGAATTCTTATCTAAGGGGACAGTTCCTGCCGTAAGATTAAATCCTTTGTAAACTTGGCGAGAGTCGGCTGAAATTATCTCTGCTTGTCTGATAAATTTAGCTATTTCAACAGCCAAATCTGACTTACCAGAAGCGTTTGGGCCTAAGACAACTATAACCTTTCCGATTTTCATTTATTACTCCCTATTTTTTATCTCTTTTACAATCTTCTCAATAAATTTATCTATTTTCATCTCTCCTTCTTGTCCTTTTTTATAGCTTCGAATGCTTACAGAATTGGATTGTTTTTCTTTATCGCCGACAATTAAAACATAAGGAATTTTTTGAAGCTCGGCTTCTCTTATTCTTTTTCCTAATGTTTCATTGGCATCGGCCACTTCAACCCTCGCTCCATTTTCTTTTATTTTTTCTTCTATTTCTTTGGCATAGTTCAGATGTTTTTCCGAAACTGGAATTACTTCAATTTGGACAGGAGACAACCACAAAGGAAAAGCTCCAGCATAATGTTCTAAAAGCACCATAATGAATCTTTCTGGTGAACCTATAATAGCTCTGTGAATCATCACGGGATGTTTTTCTTTACCATCCTTGTCTATATAAGTTAATCCGAATCTTTCTGGAAACACAAAATCTATTTGGACAGTTGAGAGTTGCCAATCACGGCCAAGAGCATCTGTAGCGATTAAATCCATTTTTGGAGCATAGAACGCAGCTTCACCGGGACCATCAAAGTATTCTATCTTATTTCTCTTCATTATTTTTTCTGCCCATTTCTCTACTTTGTCCCAGGTTTTTGGATCGCCCAAGTATTTTTCAGGATGTTTTGGATCACGCGTTGACAATCTGTATTTATATTTAAAACCAAAAATACCCATTACTTTTTTTGTCATTTCTAAGGCAGTATCTATTTCTTTATCAACTTGATCTTCACGACAGAAAATATGGCAATCATCTTGAGAAAATGATCTTACTCTGGCTAGTCCGCTTAATTCTCCTGGTCTCTCGTCTCTGTAAAGCATTGCAAAATCGGTATATCTAATAGGTAAATCTCTGTAACTTCTAGCCCGACTCTTATATATTTGAGTGTGTTGAGGACAATTCATGGGCTTTAGGTAGAATTCTTCGTCTGAATAATTAGAAACTACTCTAAACATATCATTCTTATACTTGTCATAATGTCCAGAAATTTTGAAAAGTTCGGCTTTAGCTATCTGGGGTGTCCATACTTGTGTATATCCAGCTTTTACTTGTAAACTTTCTATATAATCATTTAATAGCCTTCTTATCAAAGCTCCTCTTGGAGTGTACAAAGGTAATCCGCTTCCGATATATTCTGAAAAAGTAAAGAGGTCTAATTCTCTTCCCAATTTCCTATGATCTCTCTTCTCGGCTTCTTCCATCATCTTTAGATACTCATTCAGAGTTTTTTTGTCTTCAAAAGCTACTCCATAAATTCTAGTGAGCATTTTATTTTTCTCGTCTCCTCTCCAGTAAGCTCCAGCCAAGTGAGTCAGTTTTAATCCTTCGGAATTTATCTCATTGGTATTATTAACATGAGGTCCGGAACATAAATCCATAAATACTTCTTTTTTCAACTTTCCTTTTCCCACAGACGTTTCGTAAATGCTCAAAGATGATTTCTTTTGATTTAGTTCTTTAATTAACTCCATTTTATAAGAAGCTTTGACAAAAAGTTTTTTGGCCTGAATAAACGTTATTTTCTTTTTGGTAAAATCCAAATTTTGTCTTGCCAACTCCCGCATTCTTTTTTCCAAGGATTCTAAATCTTTGTCACTTATCGGAGCAGGGAAGTCAAAATCATAATAAAAACCATTATCAATGACCGGTCCTATAGCCAGTTTGGTTTTTGGCCACTTTTCCAAAACCGCAGCCGCCAGCAAATGAGACAAGGAGTGCCTGATTTTATGTATTTGTTCTTCTTTTTTATTTTCTATTTGTTTTTTCATATTAAATATTAATTTAATTTCACTGCTTCTTCCACTATTATTTTTGGTTCGTTGTCTCTTAATGATGGTTTTCCTTGGATTATTACTATGTTATTTTCCTGCCAAATTTGGGGATTTTTCTCTAAAATATCGGAAAAAACTATGACTTCTAAAGTATCGTTGATATCTTCTATTTTTGCAAATGCGATAGGTCTATTGTTTTTGGATATAATTCTCTTAATATTGGTTATTATTCCGCCCAACCTAACTGACCTTGTCCCATGACCGGAGTTTATATAATCAATTATTTTTCTGATTGGATAGGCCTTTTTCTTTTCAAAAACATTCTGATACTTTTTTAAAGGATGGTCGGAAACATAAAATCCCATCAGTTCTTTTTCCCAGAAAAGTTTTTCTTCTTTGGTGGCTTCCGGCATCTTTTCTAAAACCAATCTGGCTTGTTTACTCATGCTTCCAAAAAGATTGTTTTGTAAAAGACCGCTATGTTTTCTGATTCCTTGGGAAAAGACAATAACCTTATCTATGTTCTTTAACATCTGATTGCGTTCTATGTTCAAACTGTCAAAAACTCCGGCTTTTATCAAGCTCTCTAAAGATTTTTTGTTTAAATCTTTATGGAGCACTCTTGATAAGACATCTTCAATACTTAAAAACGGACCTCCTCTTTGTCTTTCTTCTATAATGGCCGATACTATATTAGAGCCGACATTTTTTATGGCATTTAATCCAAATCTTATATTTTTTCCATCAGGGGTAAATTGTGAAAAACTTTGATTGATATCCGGAGGAAGCGTTTCCGTTCCCATTTTTTTTGCTTCTGACACCAAGAGTGAGATTCTTTCCATATCAGAAGAGTCGTTATTAAATAAGCTAGTCATAAACTCAATGGGGAAGTGGGTCTTTAAATAAGCGGTCTGGTAGGCAATTAGGGCATAGCAGACAGCATGGCTTCTATTAAATCCGTATCTGGCAAAAGGCGGAAAAAGTTCCCAAATTTTTATTGCTGTCTTTTCGTCAATGTCATTTTTATTCATCCCATCCAGAAGCTTTTCTTTTTGCTGATCCAAAAGTTCTTTTATTTTTTTGCCAATAGCTTTTCTTAGGATATCGGCTTCGGCCAATGTAAACCCGGCCAGATCTTTAGCTATCTGCATCATCTGTTCCTGATAAATCCCTATTCCATATGTTTTTGAAAGTATGGGCTCAAGTTTTGAGTGCAAGTAAACAACTTTTTCTTTGCCGTGTTTTCTTGCGATGTATTGGGGAATAAGCTCTATTGGTCCCGGGCGATACAGAGCTACCATGGCGATTATGTCTTCCAATTCTGTGGGAACAAGCTCCTTTAAATATCTCCTCATTCCGCTTGATTCAAGTTGAAAAACCCCGGTAGTGTCGGCTCTTTGCAATGTTTCAAAAGTTTTTTTATCTTCTAAGGTTATTTGGGATATATCTATGGAAACGTTTTGAATGTCTTTAACCAGCCGTAGTGTGTTTTCTATAATGGTTAGATTTTTTAATCCAAGCAAGTCCATTTTTAAAAGCCCCAAATCTTCTATCGCATGCATTTCAAACTGGGTAATGACGGTGCTGGTGTCTTGAGGGGCAAATTGCAAGGGCATGTATTCAGTTAACGATTCTTTTGAAATAACTATTCCACAGGCGTGAACCGAAGCGTGCCTTACAACACCTTCAAGTTTTCTGGCGGCGTCTATTAATTTTCTGGCATCGGTGTTTTCTTCGTAAAGTTTTTTAAATTCTTCAACTTTTTTTAATGAATCATCTAAACTAAAATTAAAAGGAATTAATTTGGCAAGCTGGTCGCAGAATCCGTAGGAAAACCCTAAAGCTCTTCCTGAATCCCTGATGGAAGCTCTTGAAGCCATAGTTCCAAACGTTATTATTTGAGCCACTTTATCATCTCCGTATTTCTCCTTTAGATATCCCATTACTTCATCACGCCTGACATCCGTAAAGTCCAAATCAATATCGGGCATTTGAATTCTGTCTGGATTTAAGAATCTTTCAAAAAGCAGGTTGTATTTAATCGGGTCTACCTCGGTGATTCTTAGGATATAAGAAACTATGCTCCCGGCGGCACTTCCTCTTCCTGGACCTACCACTATTTTTCTTTCTTTGGCCCAGTTAACAAAATCCTGAACAATAAGAAAGTAATCGGAAAATCCAGTTTTTTCTATAACAGACATTTCGTAATCAAGCCGTTTTTGTATTTCAGGAGTGGTTTCTTCAAATCGATTGTGCATTTTTTGGTCTACCAATTTTTTTAAATAAGAAAAACTAGTTTCTCCCTCCGGGATGGGAAAACTTGGGAGTATGGTTTTTCCTAACGTTATTTCAACGTTACATTTGTCAGCTATTTTTTTTGTGTTTGCTATCGCTTCTGGATAATCTTTAAAGGCCTCTTCAATTTCTTCTTTTGATTTTATAAAAAATTCACCGGCTTTTAGAGTTAATCTATCGTCATCGGTTATTTTATTTCCAGTTTGAACCGCTAAAAGTATGTCATGATAAAAAGCATCTTCTTTTCTTGCGTAATGTATATCGCCGGTAGCCACCAGGGGAACGTCTTCTTCCTGAGCCAGTTTGACTATAAGAGGAATTCTTTCTTGAATTTCTTTTATTTTTGGCTGGTGCCAGATTTCCATATAAAAATCTTCTCCAAAAAGATTTTTATAGTACTGAACCGCTTGCCTGGCTTCCTGATATTTATTTTTTCCTATTAAACTGGAAATTTCTCCTGAGGCACATCCGGAAAGAACGATTAACCCCTCCTTGTGTTTTTCCAGAAGCTCTTTGTCTATTCTGGGTTTATAATAAAAACCCTCCATGTTGGCTTTGGTTATAAGTTTTAAAAGATTTTTCCAGCCCGCGTTATTCTTTGCCAGTAAAGTGATGTGATAATACTTTTCTGCGTCTTCTGAATTTTTATCAAAACGGCTTTTTGGGGCTAAATATGCCTCCACTCCTAAAATCGGTTTTATTCCTTCTTTTTTTGCTTTTTTATAAAATTCTATGGCTCCGTAAAGGTTTCCGTGGTCAGTCAAGGCGATTGCTTCCATCCCCAAATCCTTGGCCCTTTTAATTATGTCATCTATCTTAGCTAAACCATCTAAGAGGGAATAATGACTGTGGTTGTGTAGATGAACAAAATCAGACATAAGGTTAAGAAAATATAAATTCTTGTGTTTATTATAAGACAAGCAGGGCAATAAAAGCAAAGAGAAATATTTGGCGTTTTCCTATATAATTAATTGACGTTATATATGAAAAAAATTGACTATGTTATCGGTATAGACGAGGTCGGGCGGGGACCACTGGCCGGTAGAGTTTATGTTGGATGTGTGATTTTATCTTTTGATTTAAACAGAAAATTATCAAAACTGTATAAGCATTACGGTATACCATGCCTACCGGCAGGCAGGCGGTATACGGTATACAATTATCCGCGCAAACTGGCCGACTCTAAAAATCTTTCAGAAAAGCAAAGATACAAGTGGTTCTCTTGGGTGAAGAAAAATAAAATTATTTTTTCCTGCGCTTGGGTTAACGAGAAAAAGATTGATGGTATTAATATCAGCAATGCTTGTAATTTAGCCGCCCAAAAAGCATTTGAGAAAACAATGGTTAAAATGAAAAGATTGAGAAAGTCAGACAAATTATCCTACCATTACATTTTGAACGATCGTTCTAAATGTAATGGTGAAGTGATTGCTGATGGGAGTTTAAAAATAAATATTCAGAAATATGAAAGTATAAAGAAATATAAACATACGAATTTAACTTTCAAAAATTTCCCCAAAGCCGATGAAAAAGTTCCGGCTGTGTCTCTGGCTTCTATTGTTGCTAAAATTACCCGAGACAAATACATCACCAAATTGCACAAAAAATATCCTCAATACGGATTTGACCATCACAAGGGATATGGAACCAAAAAGCACATAGAGGCCATCAAAAAACACGGTCCTTCCAAAATTCACCGGTTGACTTTTATAGGTAAGTACAATAATATTAAATCAAGATAGCGTTTAGGGGATAGCGTGTAGTGCAAGTTTCATATCAGTAATTTCTATCCACTATTCTCTAATCACTATTCTCTAACTATGGGAGGAGTACCGACAAAACATCATACCCGTTCAAAAACAGGTAGACGCAGATCTCATCACGCCCTAAAAGTGGCTAAGTTACTTGTTTGTCCAAAATGCAAACATCCGACTATGCCTCATAAGTCCTGCGCCAACTGCGGATTCTACCGAGGTAAAAAAGTTACAAAATAATTTTTTACCAATTTTCAATATGGCCACTAGACACTTAGCTCGTTCTATAGTTCTTCAATCTCTATATGAGTGGGATTTTTCAGAAAAATCCTCCGATTTGGTGGCTATTGTCCAGAGAAATATGGATGAGTTTGGCCCCGGGATTAACGAGCCCGAATTTGTTTGGAAATTGGTTAATGGGATAGTTCAGCGTATTAGTGAGGTTGATAAAATAATTTCCACTTCTGCTATTGAATGGCCATTTGAACAGATATCTTTAATTGACAGAAATGTTCTAAGAATAGGGGTCTATGAATTGGTTTTCGCCGACAGAAATGAAGTTCCTTATAAAGTGGCTATTAATGAATCCATAGAATTAGCTAAAAATTACGGAGGCATAAATTCAGGAAAATTTGTTAATGGAGTTTTGGGCACTGTATTTAAACATTTAGAAGAAGTTGAAAAGGAATAATGAATTTATCTGAATTTCAGGAAAAAATTGACGTTAGCTTCAAAAACGAGGAATTATTAAAAGAAGCTTTAACTCACAGATCTTATCTTAACGAAAATCCTTCTTGGGGAATTTCTCACAATGAGCGTCTTGAATTTTTAGGTGACGCTGTTTTGGAAATGATTATTACCGAGAAACTTTTTGCTTCTTATCCCGACAAAGATGAGGGGTATCTTACCAGTGTTCGAGCAGCTTTGGTTAATTACATTTTTTTATCAGAAGCGGGCAAAGGAATAAATTTGGGAGATTTTCTTTCAATGTCCAAAGGCGAATCCAAAGACATAGGCAAAGCCAGAGATGTTATTTTAGCCAATGCTTTTGAAGCTCTTATTGGAGCCATATATTTAGATAGTGGCTACGAAACGTCAGCTCGATTTATAGAAAAATACGTCTTTTCCAAAGCTTCAGAAGTTATAGAAAAAGGTTCATATAGAGATGCCAAAAGTTTTTTCCAAGAAATTGCCCAAGAAAAATATAAAATCACTCCCAATTATCAAGTTTTAGAAGAATCCGGTCCTGACCACAAAAAAATTTTTAAAGTAGGAGTTTTTATAGGAGAAGAAGAGTTGGCCCAAGGAGAAGGTTTTTCAAAACAAGAGGCCGAAGTAGAAGCTGCCAAAAAAGCCCTTTCTTATGTTTCTAAAGCGTCTTGAAATTAACGGTTTTAAGTCATTTGCCTCAAAAACTGTCTTTGAGTTTCCTGCAGGCATAGTTTCTATTGTCGGACCTAACGGATCCGGAAAATCCAACGTCATTGATGCCATCAGGTGGCTTTTAGGCGAAAGAGAGGCGAAGAATCTTAGAGGAGCAAAAATTGAGGATTTGATTTTTTCCGGAACGGCTAAAAAACAGAAAATGTCTATGGCTCAAGTGAGCTTAGTTTTTGATAATTCTAAAGGAAACATTCCGGTTGATTTTAAAGAAGTGGTGGTTTCCAGAAGCATTAACAGGAACTCCGATTCCAAATATTTTATTAACGATTCTGAAGTTCGCTTAAAAGACATCATAGATTTTTTCTCCAAAATAAAATTGGGCACTAAGGGTTTAACTATTATTGGACAAGGGGCAGGAGATATTTTTGTTAAAGCTACTCCGACCGAAAGAATGATGATGGTTCAGGAAATCTTGGGTCTGAAAGAATATCAGCTTAAGAAGAATGAAGCGGAGAGAAAATTAAAAAATACAAGGATAAATCTGGAAAAGATAAGCGCCATGATGGGAGAAGCAGCTCCGCGTTTAAGAATGCTTAAAAAACAAACTTCCAGATGGGAAAAGAGATTTGAAGTGGATAAGGAGTTAGAAGATCTCGAAAACAAATATTTTTCCTTCAAAATAAAAAATCTTATCGGTTTAAAAGAAAAAGCTAAAAGTCCTCTTGAAAGTTTACTCAATCAAACAAAAGAGGCCTCTTTAGAAGTTTCTCAGGCCGAAAAAGAGTTAAAAAAAATAGAAGACCAACAAGTTGTCTCTGGAGATGTTTCTTCTGGACAAAAAGAAAAAAAGGGCCTTTTTGAAAAGAAATCTTTATTGGAAAAAGAATTCTTTAGGATTGAAGCGGAAATTGAATTTGTTATAAAACAAGTCGGTCAAAGGGCTTCTTTTGATGAAATAGAAAAAAGAATTAGCAATATAAAAAATAAGCTCAATTCTGTTTTAGAAGAAAATGACATAGAAGAAATAAGACAATTTATTAAAAAAATTATAAATGAATTAAATGGTCTTTTGGATAAAGATTCCGGACAAAAACACGACATCTCAACGGTAGAGAAGAAAAGAGATGAGATAAAGAAACAGATAGACCAAATAGAAAAAGAAATATCCCTTCTTGAAGAAAAAGAGTTTTCCCAGTCAAAACAATTAGAAGAGTTTAATTCTAAGTTCAGGTCGGCTTTTGAAAATCTTGAATCTTCAAGGAATCGGCTCCAAAATTTTGAACGAGACAAGGAAAAGATAATTTTTGAGGAAGAAAAGATATCTTATCGCCTTGAAGACATAAAAAATCAGATACATTCAATTGGAAAACACTTTAAAACATTTGAAGATATAGCTATTAGCCCGTCTTATAATTATTCCTTTTCTGATGAAGAAATAGGAATTATAGAGAAAAAAATGCTCCGTCTGAGAGGAGAATTAGCCAGTATAGGAGAAATAGACCAGTCAATAGTCAACGAAGCCCAGGAAGTTGAATCTCATTATAATTTTTTGAACAAAGAATCAAACGATTTATCGGGAGCCATAGAAAATCTTTCTTTGGCAATTAACGAATTAAACGATAAAATCAACAGTGAATTCAGAGAATCTTTCTTACGGGTCAATGAAGAATTTCATACTTTCTTTAGGGTTATGTTTGGAGGGGGTCATGCCAAGATGAAGCTCATTAAAAAAGAGATCAGCGAAGAAAAAATAGAGGATGGCGTAGAAATTTTAGAGAAGGAAACGGAAGAAGAAAAAGAAGTTCCTTTCGGAATAGATATAGACCTTTCTATCCCTCAGAAGAAAATAACCAGCTTAGAAATGCTTTCCGGAGGTGAGAAGAGTTTGGTCTCTTTGGCTGTTTTATTTGCCTTAATCTCAGTCAGTCCTCCGCCTTTCTTGGTTTTAGATGAAGCCGATTCGGCTTTGGATGAAAAGAATTCAAAAAGATTTTCCGACTTAATAAAAAACTTTTCTTCTCACAGTCAATTTATAATTGTTACCCACAATAGAGTAATTATGGAATCAGCCGATGTTCTTTACGGCGTAACAATGGATGAGTCGGGAGCTTCAAAAATATTATCATTGAAATTGGAGGATAAAAATTGACTTTTGATTAATTTAATATTAGGATACCAAAGATTATGTTAACCATAAAACTAAAACCGATAGGCAAGAAAAAACAAATTTCTTACAGAATAGTAGTCAGTCAAAAGGGGTCCAAATTGAAAGGTAAATTTATTGAAGACCTGGGATGGTATAATCCTCATACTAATAAGTTTCTTGTTGCCAAGGAGAAGGTAAAAAAATGGATAGATAATGGAGCTCAACCGAGCGGTTCTATCCATAATATTTTGATTTCAGCCGGAGCTATAGAGGGAGTCAAAATTCCTATGCATAAGAAATCCAAAAAACCGATTGAACAGGCATCAGTTGTCGTTCCTGAAAATCAAAGTGCCGAACCCGTCCAAGAGACAATTCCGGCAGAACAGCCGGTAGAAAATTCTATTCCAGAACAAAATCAAGAATCATCGGAACAGGTTAGTGTTTAAAAGGTCGATAAATAGCAAGCAAGAAAGTTATTCATGGAAACATTCAGAGATCAAGAATTCTTGGATTTTCTCGTCAAATCTTTGGTTGACAATCCAAACGACGTAGAAGTAGAAAGAAAAATTGATGAAATGGGAGTGCTTTTGACCCTTAAAGTTCATAAGGCCGACATGGGACAAATTGTCGGAAGACAGGGATCAACAGCCAAAGCCATCCGTTCTCTTTTGAGAATCGTTGGTATGAAAAACAACGCTCGCGTCAATCTTAAAATTTTAGAGCCAGAGGGAGGGACAGGACCTTCTTCTAGGGTTGATCAAACAGTTGAAGATTTGAAAAATTTGTAAAATAAAAACCGTCCCGATTTCAATCGGGACGGTTTTTTGTTAAACTTATATCTATGATTTTTCACATTCTTTCAGCTATTCCCGATGTTTTTGAAGATTATTTTAAATCGTCAATTTTAGGGCGCGCTCAGAAAAACAAATTGATATCTATAAAAACATATAACATCAGAAAATGGGCTAAGGACAAGCATAAAAAGATAGATGATAGTCCTTTTGGGGGAGGACCGGGGATGGTTTTAAAAGTTGGACCAATATATAAAGCAGTGGAAAATATAAAGTCAAAAACGAGCAAAGCGAAGTCCCATAGTGAACGAAGTTCTACTACTAGGATAAGAGTGATTTTGTTTTCAACAAGAGGTAAAAAGTTTGATAATAAAATTGCTCAAAGATTGTCTAAGTATAACAATTTAATTTTAATTTGTGGCAGATATGAAGGAGTTGATGAAAGGGTGGCCAAACATATTGCCGATGAAGAAATATCAATAGGGGATTTTATTCTTTCTGGCGGCGAGATACCGGCGATGGTCTTAGTTGATTCGGTTTCCAGATTTATTCCTGGAGTTCTTGGGAAAAAAGAATCCTTAGAAGAATTAAAGGGAAGTTATCCAACCTATACTCGTCCAGAAGTTTTTAGCCCCGATGGAAAGTCCGCCCAAGGCGGATCGGCCTCGGGCCGAAAATGGTCTGTTCCTAAGGTTCTTTTGTCAGGAGACCATAAAAAGATAGAAGAGTGGAGAGGTATTTAGGACTTGATTTTTTGAACAACCTTCGTATATAATAAAAGAACAATTAAAACCCTATCTTTGGTCTTTGCCTTAAAAAGGTGATGCAACCTAAGACATGCTGCGGGGGGCGCAGCTTTTGTATTATGCAAGATATAAACGAAGAATTAAAAAAAGATGACCAAAATGAATCCGCTGGTCAAACTGAGGAGGTTTTTTCTTCAGAGAATGACGAGATCGTATTAGAAATGGCTAAAGCCGGAGTTTTTTATGGTCACAAAAAATCAAGACGAAATCCTAAGTTTGAGGAATTTATTTTTACGAGTAGGAATGGAGTTGAAATAATTGATTTGGCTAAAACTCTAAAAGCCACAGACACGGTTGCCGAATTTATCAAAAAGAACAAAGATGAAAAAAAGACATTTATGATTGTGGGAACTCAACCGTCCGCCAAAGATTCGGTTTTAAATTTAGCTAAATCTTTGGAAAATTCGTCTTACGTTATTAATAAATGGATAGGGGGGCTTGTTACCAACTTTTCTATTCTTTATAAAAGAATAGAATATTTTAAAAAAAGGAAAAAAGACCTTGAAGAAGGAAAGTTTGAGGGTTATACCAAAAAAGAAAGGTTATTGATAAAAAGGGAAGTAGACAAGATGGGTCAAAGTTTTTTGGGGCTTGATAACTATATTAAAATACCCGACATTCTTTTGGTTATTGACTCGTCAATCAAAAATCACATTACTGCTATTAAGGAGGCAAAAAAGAAGAAAATTCTCGTTGTTGGTATAATAGATAATGATGACAACCCAAATGATTTTGATTTGTTTATTCCTGCCAACGATCATTCAAGGTCTTCAATAAATTGGGTAGTTAATAGAATTATCAGTAAACTGAGCAACAATTAACAATATGAACTCGGATTTAATCAAACTTAGAGAAGAAACCGGAGCTGGAGTAATGGAATGCAGTAAGGCCTTGGAAGATGCCAAGGGTAATATAGAAGAAGCCAAAAAACTTATTTTTGAAAGAGGTTTTGCTAAAGCAGAGAAAAGAGCCGAAAGAAAAACTGGATCTGGAACTTTGGCTACTTATATTCACGGCTTAAGAATTGGAGCTATGATTGAAGTCAGATGTGAGACGGATTTTGTCGCCAAAAATGATGTCTTCCAATCTTTGGCTAAAGAATTGGCCATGCAAGTTGCCTCAATGAATCCGACTGATGTTAATGAGCTTTTGGAACAGCCCTATGTCAAAGATGAGTCATTTAAAATATCCGATCTGGTATCTCAAGTAATTGCTAAAACCGGTGAGAATATAAAGGTGGAAAGATTCTGCCGATATGAGTTATAATAAACGGTATGTTCTATTTTGTTGTTGAAATAATCTTCTTTATCTGCCTTGGTCTTATGGTTTATATGTTGGCTAAAAAACTTCCAGTAGTGGATAATAGTTTTTTTACCAATGGATCTGAAAATAAATCAAAGCTGACTATTTTTATAGGGGGTTCGAAATGGATGGGAGCGGTTGATAAAAAGTTTAATAGTATTCTAGCAAGAATTTTAAGGAGGTCAAAACTAATTCTTATGAAAATGGATAATTTTGTTGGAAAACATATTGAAAACATCAAAGATAAAAACGATGGACAAAATGGAATCGGTCAGAATATAATAAGCGAGATACATTCTGAAAATAAAGAAGAAAAGAGCGAAGAAGAATAATTTGTACGCTACAATTAAATACCGCCAATGTAGCTCAGCTGGTAGAGCAACTCCATGGTAAGGAGTAGGTCGCCGGTTCAATTCCGGCCATTGGCTCAAAAATAAAATTCCCTCCAAAAAGGGAATTTTATTTTTGATTTATCTGAGCCACCTCTCGGATTTGAACCGAGGACCTTCACTTTACAAAAGTGTTGCTCTACCGCTGAGCTAAGGTGGCTGTGGTGGGTAGGGTGAGAGTCGAACTCACGCGAGCACATTGGCCAACGGTTTTACAGACCGCCCTCGGCCCCTACGAGACTACCTACCCAGTAACCTATTTAGAATATAAAAAATATCTTGATAAATCAATAATAATCACTTGATTTTTTATTTTTTTAAGGTTATTCTCTACTGTACATGGCAAAGTCAAAATTTTCGGAAAATTTAATAAAACTTAAATGTTCTGTTTGTAAAAGAATTAATTATTATACTCGTAAGAACAAAAAAACTAACGAGAAAAAATTAGAACTTTCCAAACATTGCAAGTGGTGCAGGAAACACACTAAGCATGTTGAGATAAAAAAATAATCCCAATGGGATTATTTTTTTATTGCGGGCTTTCAAATCCTAGAGTGGAACACCATACAAACAATGGTTCTTAAATGGAATAGTGTTTTTGAAGGATTTAATATACTTAGTTAATTTAATAAACTTGCCCTGGTTCAACATAAAATCTCAATTATAAAGAATTTATAAACTTGTCAATTTCTTTAAAAGAAGAAAGTGTAATTACTTTATGTTTATGGAGTTCAATAATCTCAGTTGGCGTGAGTTTACCTTTTCTGTATCCAAGATGATGTTTTTTATATAGAACATGCTTCATTAGTTTTAATAACCCCCCGATGTTGTCAATAACTTTACCACTTCTCTCAAAATATCTTTTTATGAGAACCAGCCACTGAATTAGTATGTTTTTATATCTAAGGTGAATAATTATATCCGCAGAATCTAGTCCAAGTATAATTAAATGCCTCGTAGTACCTTCAATAATCCATCTCTCATTTTGAAAGATTTTTGAGATAGTATTAATACTTTCTTGTCTGTCTCGTAATTTTGAAAACTTTACTTCGTAATAAAAATCATCAGTTGAATAATGTTGTATTCCTAATTTTGTGGAAATTTTTGAAGCAAGCGAAGACTTACCCCTGCCAGCGTCTCCAACAATGAGTATTCTGTTTAGAGCTTCTTTTTTCATGATTTTTAGAATGCGGGCGCTGAGGGAATCGAACCCCCGACAGCGGTTTTGGAGACCGCAGGTATACCACTTACCTAAGCGCCCAACATCTTAAAGATAAACAAAATTTATCATTTTTTCAATTCTATATAAAGCAAAACGCCCTGGTGAATACCAAGCGCGTTTTATGGGTGCTGCTTATCCCGTTAGACGTGCGAAGCGCTGTTTTTTGGGATGGTTGTAAAATGTGCGAGTTGAGCGGAGGCACGCCGGGGTTTTGAGGCCCGACGTGCCTCCGGTTGCGGATGTTTTACCAGAGCTGGCCGTGGGTGTTTCGACGAGGCTCGGGGCGGATCATCACCGATCTTCCCTGGCTTACCGCCTCAGGAATTCCAGCGAACAGGTTGTCGATCCTGTGGTTGCCCTTGATCTTGTTGGGGACAGGGACGACGATGGCCAGATGACCATCGGGCTCGGTGTCAACCGGATCGATTCTGACTTCGATTCGATGGGTGCCCATCACAGGGACCATTCTCTTGATTCTCTCCATCGCGGCGCCAAGGGTGTACATCCTTGGCGTCACTCCGACCCCAAACTCCGTTACGCAGACCACTCTGTTCATGTTTTCCTTTCCTGTCCCGACGCAGTCGGGACGGTAGTGGGAGAGCCACCTCTCTCCCGTTCACTTCTTGCGGATTGATGTTGGCCACGTTCCGTATTCTACACTGACGATACCCTCCTTCTTTGTTATGTGCGAAAGGATAACTATATCATATAAATTTAAAATGGTCAATATAACTGTGGATAAGTACAATCTGTTGAAAGTTAGAGGTTAAAAGTTTAAAGTAAATATGTATGATAGAAACCAACGAACAACTAATTCAAGAACTTATTGATTTTGGATATTTAAAAAATGAGCGTTTGATAGACGCTTTTAAAAACATAGACAGAAAAGATTTTATTCAGGAAGCGTCAAAAGATTTAGCATATATAAACGAACCTCTGGCTATTGGATATAACCAAACAATCTCTCAGCCATTGACGGTTGCTTTTATGTTAGAGCTTTTGGATTTAAAAGAAGGGGATAATGTTTTGGAAATCGGCGCAGGTTCCGGATGGCAAACGATGTTAATTGCTCATATGATAAGCAATACGGGGAATATAACCGCAATAGAGGTTATTCCAGAGTTCAAAGAAATGGCAGAAAAAAATATTTCTAAACACGTGAACGAAGTTTTTAATAATATTAAATTAATTTTAGGGGACGGTTCAAAAGGGTTTGAAGAGAATTCTCCTTACGACAAAATTATTTCAGCCGCTACTTGTGATGAAATTCCAACTAGTTGGAAAGAACAATTAAAAATAGGAGGCAGGATTGTGACTCCGGTTAAAAATAGCATCGTAGTTTTGGACAAAACCGCTAAAAACGACTTTATAGAGAAGTCGTTCCCTGGGTTTTCATTTGTGCCTTTGGTTATTGGGTAGATATTAGGTTAAATAGTGAAATTTTTTTGCCGTTTATGCGGCTTTTTAATTAACTGGGTTTTTATTATCCAGATTGACAGAATGGGCATTTTGTTATATCTTCCAAGCTTAAGTAGCACCTTGAAACCAATGAACTACGGACAGGTTGCCAACGCTTAAAAAGCTATGGCGTACCGAGGGAGGTTTTGATGAAGCGAGTTCTTTTCGGTTTGCTAACCGCGCTGATCTTTTTCGTCCCGACGATTGTTGTCGGGGCATCAGCGCCGAACGACAACGTGAAGCCGTGCCAACTGATGCAACGGCCCGTGAATCCAGAGGGTGAAGTTGACTGGAATACTCAGTGCCTCTTCACTCTGCAAGAGCCAGCAGTCTTTTCCATGAACTACAGGAAGGACAACAACTCGATCGGTAGGGTGACTTGCGAAGTCCAGCCAGGAACTTCGTTTGTCAAAGCCAAGGAGTCAGGGGAATGGCTTAAAATTCGCGCCTGTTTTAATGACGATCTTAAGCTCATCTCACCCGCCAACCCTCGTGGTCGACTGGACTGCGCACCTCCTCAGCTTCCGCCGGAAGTAGTGGAGGTTGTCAGAGAAGTTCCGGCTCTGCCTGTTGAGCAACCGCCCGTCGTTTCAAGTCCGATTGCTCCGACTGTTACTATTGTTGCCAGGATCAAAGGCAACGAGGTAACAGAAAAGATCAAAAGGAAGTCATCGGTGACACTTGTGTGGTATTCGCAGAATGCCACCGAGTGCCACTCGCTGACGGGCAAGGGTTTTCACACTGGTGGATCAACAGATGGGTCGGTGGAAACGCCACCACTGACTCACGACGAGTTATACACGGTGGTCTGCACTGGTGTCGGAGGAGAGACGTCCGACGAAGTTCGTCTGGACATCAACAACCACAACGGCAGGTGGATCGCCGGCGGTGTCGCTCTACTCGTTGGAGGAGTAGTTGTTTCCCGGGGAGGTGGCGACAAAAAACAGCCTATCGTCGTCCCAGAAGGTCCGACCATTCCGTAGTTTCAACAACGTACACGTCCGGAAGAGGACTTGCTTTGGCAAGCAGCCATCGCAAGTCCTCTCCAAACCAAAGTGTTTTTATGAACTTTTTGGCTTGGATTTGATTCATTTGTCAAGGTATTGACTTTGTACTATAGATATGCTATCATCCAAAGATTAAACAAAAATAAAAATATGAATAAATATATAAATTTTTTGAAGAAAATATCAAAAAAGTTTCCAGCAATCCTTTTAATCGGATTGGTTTTAGTTTCTCAGGTTCCCACAAATGTCTTTGCGGTCAGTCAGGCCAGTTTTTCTTCAAGCGGAATGTTTCTGGTGGGTAATCATAATCAATCGGGGACACAAAACTGGACCAACCAACTTAATAATATAGTTCCAGGCGATCAAGTGGCTTTCAAATTTACTTTTGTCAATACATCTGCCAATACCGCCATTGACGCCAAATCAAAATTTTCTGCTACTGCAAATGGAAATAACATTACTGTTACTGGAACTATCTGGGCTCAAAATGCTCCAGAAGTTTCAAATTCAGTAACAATTTCCGCTGCTCCAGGATACACAATCTCTCTTTCTCAAATGAGCGCCAGCTTTGGTGGCGTAGGGGATGTTTTTTCCGGAGCTTCAAATGTTAAATATTACGCTACCGGTTTATACACCATCACCGGACAAGGCACAGTTCAACAGCCAACTGTTTCTATTTCTGTAGCTGCTAATGGACAACAAACAAATCAGGTTTTAAAAGGAAATTCAGTTAATGTAAAATGGAATTCTCAAAATGCTACACAATGTGTGGCTACTTCGGGATCCGGATTTTCTACCAATAATGCTATTAATGGAACTGATGTTTCTTCAGATTTAACTGATAATGCCACTTTTTCTGTTAGTTGTACTAACGCTTCTGGAGCTTCTGCTACCGCCTTTGCCAACGTCAATGTTTTTTACAGTCAAGTTCATTGGATTGGTAAAACAAAAACATCTTGCTCTGCAACTTCTTACTCTGATATGCCCATTACTGACCAGCAAGCTGTAACCTTCACTTCATATATAACCGACGCTACTGGAACCAGAACTTATCCCAACTCCAAACTTAACGATGGAGACGACAAATCATGGGGTAAAGCTCCTATGACATATGGAGTTTCCGGTTCAGCCACTACTCCTTCAGGATATCAATACTGTGGAAATTCTGGAGCTGTCACAGTTGATAGCTTAACAACTCCTCAAGAAAAGAGCGTTAACTTATTCTTCGTTGCTGATAACATACCTCAGCCAACAAAAGATTTTACTATTTCAGTTTCTCCATCAACTCATTCAGCCCATTCCGGAGATTCGGTTCAATTTACTGTTTCCGTAAACCCAATAAACGGATTTAATTCTCCGGTGTATTTGTCATTATCTTTAATCAATCCATCCTCATCTCCTTTATTTGGATTTTTTTCTCCCCAATCAATTACTCCCGGACAGACATCTACCTTAACAATTAATATAAGAAGTTCTGCCACTGTCGGATCTTACGGAGCTATTATTAAAGGAACCGATGGGTCAATTTCCAGAAATAAACCTATTCAGGTTGATGTTTCAAATATTGTAAATCCTCCTCAACAGCCAACTGCTTCCATAAGAGCTACTATAAATAATCAAGACGTAAATCAGGTTCTTAAAGGAAACGAAGTCAGAGTTAATTGGTCATCTACAAACGCAGTAAGATGCGAAGCTACTTCGGGAGCTGGTTTTGCAACTAACAACACTGCTTCAGGTTCTGATATTTCAGATAATTTAAATGATGCCACTACTTTCACTGTAAAATGTTACAACGCTTCAGGAGCTTCTGCTACCGCTTCTGCTAACGTCAGTGTTTTTTACAGTCAAGTTCATTGGATTGGTAAAACAAAAACATCTTGCTCTGCAACTTCTTACTCTGATATGCCTACGCAAGATCAGCAACAAGTTACTTTCACTTCATATATAACCGACGCTACTGGAACCAGAACTTATCCCAACTCAAAACTTAACGACGGAGATGATAGATCATGGGGCAAAGCTCCTATGACATATGGAGTTTCTCAAAATTCTGTTACTGCTCCATCTGGATATCAATACTGTGGAAATTCAGGAACTGTTAATATTCAAAATTCCGGTTCTCCTGAAGACAAAACGGTTAGTTTGTTTTTCTTGAAAAATATTCCAACAGGAAATGCTCCAACTGTTGTTACTAATTCTGCTACCAATATTTCTCAAACAACTGCTACTCTTAACGGTTCTGTAAATCCTAATAGCTTTAACACAACTTATTGGTTTGAATACGGAACATCTGCTTCTTTGGGCTCCTCAACCGCTTCACAGTCCTTGGGTTCAGGAAATTCATCTCAAAATGTTTCTACTTATATTTCTGGACTTTCAAAAAGCACTAAATATTACTTTAGAGTAGTTGCTCAAAATCAATGGGGGACTTCGCAAGGTTTAATATTACCGTTTACTACTAATGGCGGGGTTATAATTGTTGTGCCTCCTGCCAAACCAACTGCTACTTTAACATCCAACAAAGAAATTGTTTCTGCCGGAGAAGTATTTTCATTATCTTGGACATCAGTTAATGCTACCGAATGTCATAAATTGGCTGGTGCTCAGTTTGATACCGGTGGACTTATCGGAGGAATTGACAACAATGTTACCTTAGGGGTTACCACAACCTATGCTTTAGTTTGTACAGGTCTTGGTGGTTCCGTTGAGGTTCACAAAACTGTTTCTCTTCAGGGTGTGACTCAGGACTTTACTATAAGTGCTACTCCTTTAACTTCAACTACAGTTGAGCCGGGAGGAAATGTTACTTACAGAATAAGCGTTCAACCAATAGGAGGATTCAATCAATCTGTTAATTTATCAATGGGAACAGGGGACAACGTTCTTTCCGGAACATTCTCTCCTTCTTCTATAACTCCTGGACAAACATCAAACCTTACATTGAATGTTTCTTCTTCTGCTCAAAGAGGTTCTACTTATCATAAAAATGTAAATGGTCAGAACGGAAACATCATCAGAACTGCCGATGTTTATGCTACGGTTGCTCAACAGCAAGGCAACACCCCTATCGTCATCACCAATTCCGCTACCAACCTTTCCCAGAACTCAGCTACTCTCAATGGATCTGTAAATCCCAATGGAGCTGCTACTCAATACTGGTTTGAATACGGAACATCCGTTTCTCTTGGAGCCAGCACTGCTTCACAGTCCTTGGGTTCAGGAACATCAGCTCAAAATGTCAATTCATATATTTCAGGTTTATCCGCTAACACCACTTACTACTTCAGAGCTGTTGCTACAAATCAATACGGTTCAGCTCAAGGATCTATTTTGTCTTTCACAACTCAAACAGGTGGAGGAGGAGGTAACACCCCTATCGTCATCACCAATTCCGCTACCAACCTTTCCCAGAACTCAGCTACTCTCAATGGATCTGTAAATCCCAATGGAGCTGCTACTCAATACTGGTTTGAATACGGAACATCCGTTTCTCTTGGAGCCAGCACTGCTTCACAGTCCTTGGGTTCAGGAACATCAGCTCAAAATGTCAATTCATATATTTCAGGTTTATCCGCCAACACCACTTACTACTTCAGAGCTGTTGCTACAAATCAATACGGTTCAGCTCAAGGAT
>JBAZTS010000001.1:0-120859 GCA_041661795.1 Minisyncoccota bacterium | reverse complement strand
GAGCTTCTACTCAATACTGGTTTGAATACGGAACATCCGTTTCTCTTGGAGCCTCAACCGCTTCACAGTCCTTGGGTTCAGGAACATCAGCTCAAAATGTCAATTCATATATTTCAGGTTTATCCGCCAACACCACTTACTACTTCAGAGCTGTTGCTACAAATCAATACGGTTCAGCTCAAGGATCTATTTTGTCTTTCACAACTCAAACAGGTGGAGGAGGAGGCAACACCCCTATCGTCATCACCAATTCCGCTACCAACCTTTCCCAGAACTCAGCTACTCTCAACGGATCTGTAAATCCCAATGGAGCTTCTACTCAATACTGGTTTGAATACGGAACATCCGTTTCTCTTGGAGCCTCAACCGCTTCACAGTCCTTGGGTTCAGGAACATCAGCTCAAAATGTCAATTCATATATTTCAGGTTTATCCGCTAACACCACTTACTACTTCAGAGCTGTTGCTACAAATCAATACGGTTCAGCTCAAGGATCTATTTTGTCTTTCACAACTCAAACAGGTGGAGGAGGAGGTAACACCCCTATCGTCATCACCAATTCCGCTACCAACCTTTCCCAGAACTCAGCTACTCTCAACGGATCTGTAAATCCCAATGGAGCTTCTACTCAATACTGGTTTGAATACGGAACATCCGTTTCTCTTGGAGCCTCAACCGCTTCACAGTCCTTGGGTTCAGGAACATCAGCTCAAAATGTCAATTCATATATTTCAGGTTTATCCGCCAACACCACTTACTACTTCAGAGCTGTTGCTACAAATCAATACGGTTCAGCTCAAGGATCTATTTTGTCATTTACGACTACGGGTGGGGGAAGTCAAGGTAATGCTCCGATAGCCAATACGAATTCAGCTGATAATATAAGTCAAAATTCAACCACACTCAGAGGGTCTGTCAATTCCAACGGAAGTTATACGACTGATTGGTTTGAATATGGAAGTACAATAAGCTTGGGATCTAGTACTGCGTCTCAATCTTTGGGATCAAACAACAGTTATTCGGATGTCAGCGCTTATATTTCCGGACTTAGTTACAACTCAACTTATTACTACAGAGTTGTAGCTTCCAACCAGTACGGAACTTCTTACGGAAACATTCTCTCATTCAATACCGGAGGTGGCGGAGGATTATGCAATGCTCCTACGGTTCAAACAAATAATGCTTACAGCAATTCTGATAATTCTACTACATTAAACGGACAAGTGTATACTTCTGGAAATTCAAATTCATCCGGAGCTTACACATGGTTTGAGTACGGAGTTAACACTAACTCATTAACTTACTCAACTAATTCAGAATTGATTTCGTCTAACAATTATCAAAGTAACTTTTCTAAAAATGTTTCTAACTTAACTTCCAATACCACTTACTATGTCAGAGCGGTTGCCAGAAGCGCTTGCGGAAGTGGAAATGTTTATGGACAGGTATTAAGTTTCCAGACACAAGGAATTTATGTTCCTCCAGTTTATCCTCCCGTCTATCCGCCGGTCTATCCTCCAGTTACTCCTATCTATTATCCCGTTTATCCCCAGACACCAACAACTGTTGTTGTCCCAGTATCAACGGGCGGAACTTCATGTGTGATATTAGTTCCTTCTCTTGATGTTTCCCAATTAGGAGTCAAACAAGAATTTGTTTACAACATAACTTATAGAAACGGATGTGATTCAAATATATCCAACTCTTTCCTTAAAGTTATTTTGCCTCCTGGAACTAATTTCCTTTCTACCAACTATCCATTCTTTAACAGAGACGCCAATGGAATTTCCTACAATCTTGGAGTTTTGTCTCCAAACTTCCAGTCGGCTATTAGCATCAGGGGAGTGGTAAACGAATCGGCTAGAGCCGGAGACGCCTTGATATTTGGTTCTGTACTTAACTTCAACGATGTTAAAGGAAGATTCCAATCAGTCAGCGCTTATTTGACCGCTTTGGTTGGAGCCGGAATAACATTGACCGCTTCTGTCTTTGATTCTTTTGCCGCGCTTCTTGGAAACTGGATATTTGATTTGCTTCTTATCTTGGTTGTTCTTTTCTTGATTTGGTGGATTTTCTTCAACAAAAAAGAAGAGGAAGAAAGGATTGATATTCTGAAGGCCTAAAATAGTAGATGGTATTTGGTAGTTAGTATATAGGGATATCTTTATGAGCCATATGCTATATACAAAATACTAATCCCTATTTCATTGTGAGTGCTCTGTACCATTTGTCTGCACACTTAATAAATTTGTGGCAAGTGGTATAGGTGAGACCGTAAAACCTCCCAGAAATGGGAGGTTTTACATTATTGACTTTCTTCTTTTCATGAGTTAATCTTATCCCAAGATCTGCAGACAGCCCCGATGTAAGAAATCGGGGTCCCGACTTCATTATTTTAAATTAAATAGTGCGTCGGGACGGGTGGCCTAAAAAAGGTCTTAATCTCCCGCCGAGGATATCTACTTTTTAGTTTGCGATCTTGAAAGGTCGCTATTTTTATTTCAATTTATGAAAAGCAAACAACAAAAAGCTAAAGAGATGGAAAAAAGCAAAGAACTTTTAGGAAACGCCAAGTCCTTGGTTTTTATTAATTTTTCTAAAACTCCTACAAAAGAAATTGGAGTTCTTAAAGAAAAATTATCCGAATCCAAAGGTTCTTACAAAATAATCAAAAAGCGTCTTTTGGGATTGGTCTTAAAAGAAAAAAATATCCCGGTTGATGTTTCTCAGTTTGATTCTCAGTTGGCAACGGTTTTTGGCGGGGGAGACATATCAGAATCTGCCGGAACTGTTTGGAAGTTTTTTAAGGAGAGAGAAAAAGATCTGCCGGAATTTAAAATGCTTGGCGGATACGACTTTTTATCTTCCACTTATTTTGCTTCCGATGATGTCAAAAGAATCGGCCAGTTGCCATCAAGAGAAATTCTATTGGCGCAACTTCTTGGAACGCTCCAAGCTCCGTTAAAATCACTGGCTTACACATTAAGCGAAATAGCTAAGAAAAAATAATTATTATTAATTAAACAAACTAAAATGGATAAAAAAATTGAAGACATAATGTCAAAGGTAGAAGAAATGACTTCTTTGGAAATTTCCGATTTGGTCAAGGCCTTAGAGGAAAAATTCGGTGTTTCTGCCGCTATGCCGGTGGCTGCTGCTGTTGCCGCCGCTCCTGCTGAAGAAAAAACTTCTTTCAATGTTATTTTGAAGGCCGGAGGAGATCAGAAAATCAATGTTATTAAGGCAGTTAAAGAAATAACCGGTCTTGGTTTGAAAGAAGCCAAAGATATGGTTGATGGAGCTCCAAAACCAATTAAAGAAAATGTTAAGAAAGAAGAAGCTGAAGAGATGAAAAAGAAATTGGAAGCTGTTGGCGCCGTTGTGGAGCTTCAATAAAATTGAATCCGAAAAAGGTGTTTCTTGTATGGAGGCACCTTTTTTTGTATTCTTCTAGTAAAGGGCGTTTAGCTCAGCTGGTTAGAGCGTTGCATTCACATTGCAAAGGTCACTGGTTCGAATCCAGTAACGCCCACAGCCCAAAATTTACAGGCAAATAATTTTATGAAAACTATTGGAATTATAGGTGGATTGGGACCAGAAACGACTTCCGAATTTTATTCGGAGATATCTTTTGCTTGTCAAGAAAATAACAAGACAAGCAGACCACCAATTTTAATTTATAGTGTCCCGATCTCATATGCAATCGAAGAAGATGCTATAGCCAGAGGAAAAGGAGAGGAACGTCTTATTCCTCTACTTACCGACGCTGCGAAACGACTAGAAAAATCCGGTGCTGATTTTTTGGTTATGCCTTGTAATTCCTTGCATGAATTTATTAACCAAATTAGAGAATCGGTAAAAATTCCGGTTTTAAGCATAGTCGAAGAAACAACCAAATTTTTAAAAGAAAAAGGAATCACTAAGGTCGGAATTATTTCTACTTCGATAACACTTGATAAAAAATTATATGAGAGTTCATTTGTAGCAAACAATATCGAACAAGATAAACCAGATGATTTTCAGCAGGCCAAAATCGGAAAAATTATTCACAATCTGGTCTCCAAAAGGCATAGTAACAAAGATAGAGAGGAATTGATAAGTATTATTAATGACCTTGAAGTGAGAGGCATTGATCATGTTATTTTGGCCTGCACAGATTTACAATTACTCATTCCTAGTCATGCCAAAATGAAAATATTTGACACCATGAGAATTTTTGCTGATGCTTCGGTTCGGGAAATATTAAAATAAAACTAGGTTTCTACTGCTAGGGGCCGATCCCTACAGAGCGCACCACAATATGAATTCCAAAACTCCAAAATTTGATGAGGCGCTGGATAAAATAATTTCTGGCCTAGGTCCTCATTTCAAAAATTGCGACGAATGTACGACCAATTTTGAAATTTTTCAAGAAGATATTGAGTTTTATAGAAAACTCCGTATTCCTCCTCCGAAAATATGTCCAGATTGTAGAATGCAAAGAAGGTTTGGATTCTATAATAATATTTTAAAGTTTTATAAAAAAGAATGTTTTGCCCACCCAGAAGAAAAGGTAATTTCAACATTCTTTCCTGAAAGCCACTACAAAATTTTTGATTTAAACTACTGGTGGTCGGACAAATGGGGAGGGGAGGACTATAAAGTAGATTATAACCCAAATAATAATTTTCTAGACCAGTTTCAAGAATTAAGCTTGAAAGTTCCCCATCCGGCAATCACTCATTATTGGAAAGGGGTAGTAAATAGCCCTTACACAATCTCTGCTATTAGTACAAAAAATTGTTATTTTAGTTCTGTTACTGGTTCTATTGAAAATGTTCATTATTCCTATTGGGCAATAGAATCAAAAGATTCTTTGGATCTTTTAAATACTGACGGGTCTGAAAATTGTTATGAATCAGTTCAATGTCACAAATGTTACAACTGTAAATTTTGTCGCCTATGCGTAGAATGTCTTGATAGTAGTTTTATGCTTGACTGTAAGAATTGCTCTAATTGTTTTGGATGTTTTAATTTAAGGAATAAACAGTACTATTTTTTAAACGAAAAGTTGTCAAAAGAGGAATACTTGAAAAAAATTAGCGAAATTAATCTAGGCGATAGAAATATTCTTAACGAATACAAAGACAGATTTAAAGAATTTTCTAAGCAGGCCATAAGAAAACCTCTTATAAGTAACGACTCCAAAAATATAAATTGTACGGGTGATAGTATTCGTTTAGGTAAAAATTGTTATTGGGTTTTTAGAGGATGGAATTTAGAAAATCTACGCTATTGTCAAGATGTTGCTTTAGCAAAGGATTCAATGGATGTGTATCTGGTCGGTCCCAACATTGAATTGAGTTATGAAATTACAGAAGCTGTCAACTGCAGTAATGTTAAGTTTTCTTATTTTATTAAAAATGGACTGAATCTTGAATATTGCTTAGAGTGTCATGATTGCAAAAATTGTTTTGGCTGTGTCGGTCTTAGAAGTAAAAATTTTTATATTTTAAACAGAGCTTATACTGAAATAGAATATTGGGATAAAATTGATGAGATAAAAACAAAGATGCTTGAAAAAGAAGAATACGGCCAATTCTTTCCTCTAACTAAGGCTCTCCACGCTTATAATGATACCTATGCCATGATTGAATTTCCGCTAAGTAAGGAAGAAGTAGAACAAAGAGGATGGCAGTGGCACGAAACCGATAACAAAATTGATACTCAAAATATTCAACTCATTTATACAAAAGATATACCAGTTGACATAAAAGATGTCCAGGATGATATCTTAGAAAAAGCGATAATATGCGAAGTTAGCGGAAAACCATTTAGGATTATCAAAGCCGAATTAGATTTTTACAGAAAAAATAACCTCCCGATTCCTACTAGGCATCCTTACGAAAGAATGGTTGAACGGCTTAAAAATAGGAATCCATCTAAACTTTGGAAATCAAATTGTCAAAAGTGCCAAAAAGATATTTTTACTTCTTATTCTCCGGATAAACAGAAAGTATTCAAGATATATTGTGAGTCCTGTTATAACGCTGAAGTTGTATAGCATATATGCTATACAAGAATAAATTAGCGTCATTGAACGACGTAAATATTGGGAAGAAAGTCCGTTCCGGAAAATCGTGGCGGATTTTTGTTATTTTGTTTCCAGCCGTTTAAAAACAGCTGGATAACCGTTCCTACTAAAGTCGGAACGGTTATCCACAGATGGACTGTTGTAAAAAGGGGATATGTGGAGCATAATAAAGTGGAAGTGGGGAAAAGTGGATAACTGTGTGGGTTGTTCAAAATACCATTAATTAAGTTGTTTTTGTTATGCCTTTCCTTGGAGAATATTTACATAATTTAGATCAAAAAGGCAGAGCCGCAATTCCGGCTAAGTTTCGTGAAAAAATTTCTGGTGGAGCAATTATCACCCGAGGTCTTGATCATTGTCTTTTTGTTCTTCCTCAAAAAGAATGGGAAGTGTTGGCGGGAAAAATTATTGCAATGCCTCTTTCCAAATCCGACTCTAGAGCTTTTGCGCGTTTAATGCTTTCTGGTGCCAGCGATGTTGAATTTGATTCGCAGGGAAGAATTTTAATACCAGAGCCACTTCGCAAATATGCCTCCCTTACTAAAAAAATTATTGTTACCGGAGTTTATAACCGAATAGAAATTTGGGATGAGACGGAGTGGAACAAATATAAAAAGAAAACCGAGAGCGCTTCCGATGAAATAGCAGAAAAATTAGAGGGTCTCGGGATATAAACACATGAATCACATTCCCGTACTTTTAAAAGAAGTTTTGGAAAGTCTGGATTTGAAAAAAGGAAAATTTGTTATAGACGGGACTGTGAACGGTGGAGGGCATGCTAGGGAAATAATAAAAGAAATAATGCCGGGAGGAAAATTTCTTGGGGTGGATTGGGACAAGGAGATTTTAGAGAACACTAAAAGAGAGTTTGATAGAAAGAGGAAAGAGGAAAGGGGAAAGAACAAAGTAATTTTCGTAAATGACAACTACGCCAATCTGCCGGAGATTCTGAAAAATAATAAACTGTCAAAAGCCGATGCCGTCCTTCTGGATTTGGGATTTTCTTCCTTGCATATAGACAAAAGTAAAAGAGGATTTTCATTTCAAAAGGATGAATTGCTGGATATGAGATATAACACCGATTCGGGAACACCGGCATACGAGATAATTAATTCCTGTTCCGAAAAAGATTTAGCCGACATATTCTACAAATACGGAGATGAAAGATTTTCAAGAAGAATAGCTAAAAATATAGTGGAGGCCAGAAGGAAAAAGGCAATAACCACAACCGGACAACTAACGGGGATAATAAATAGTTCGGTTCCGGGTTTTTACAGAAGAGCCAGAATATCCCCAGCTACCAAGGTTTTCCAGGCATTAAGGATATTTGTTAATGGAGAGCTGGATAATCTGGAAACATTTTTAAGCAATTTGCCAAAAATATTAAAAAATAAAGGTCGCGTACTGATTATATCTTTCCATTCTTTGGAGGATGGAATAGTCAAAAGAGCATTTAGGGAAATAGCCAAAAAAGGAGAGGGGAAAATAATAACTAAAAAACCCATTCCTCCGACAAGAGAAGAAGTAATAGCTAATCCCAAAAGCCGCTCCTCCAAGCTCCGAGTTCTGGAAATTATTAATTAATACAAACTACTAAATACTAGATACCATTTCTATGACTGTAATTGAATTTGGAAAAAAAGATTTAAAAATAAATTTCATGATGTCTGTTTTTGTTGTTTTTATCGCCGTCTCTGTTGTTTTTGGAGTTTTTCTATACAATAAGTTAATCGGTATCAGGCACGATCTTTCTCAAACTCAGGACTCTTTTGAAAAGAGCCAAGTCAGAAACGTTGAACTTAAAAACCAGCTTTATCAAATATTAGACAGTTTTTCCGGAGAATCATTTTTAGAATCCAGAGGTCTGGTCTCTGACAAAAATCCGTCTTATATCAAAAACGCCCTGGAGGTTTCTAAGGCCGATTAATTTTTTATTATGAAATATAAATTTTGGACAATAAGATTATTTTTTACCGCATTTTTTATCGTTCTTATTGCCCAAATTTATTCTATACAAATAAACAAAGGTGACTATTACGCCCAGAAGGTCCAAGCTCAAGAAGGGATAAATGATTCTTTCAAACTCTCTCGTGGAGTTATTTATTTTACCGATAAAAATAACAATCCTACTCCGGCAGTTTTAAATAAGGACTACGCCGTTATCTACTCCGTTCCTAAAGAAATAAAAGACCCGTTAACAACCTCTCGTCTTTTAGCTCCGATTCTTGAATTGGATGAAACTGGTATAGAAAAATTACTTTCCAAAAGCAACGATCTTTATGAACTTCTTTTGGAAAAAGCCGATTCTTCTCAAGTCAATCAAATAAAGTCATTAAACCTAAAAGGCATTTACATAAGAAACGAGAGTTTTAGGTATTATCCGTTTGGCAGAATGGCATCTCATTTTTTGGGATTTATTTCGTCATCACAAGACGGTTCGCTGACAGGAAAATATGGCTTGGAGCTCCAATTTAACGAAAAATTAAAAGGTACTCCATCAAAAAATGGCGATAGTTTATATACAACCATAGACAGAAGTATCCAATCCGAATCGGAAAAAACAATCGCTAAATTAATGGAAGAATGGCAAGCCGACTCGGCTGGAATTATTGTTCAGGATCCCTACAGCGGGAAAATTTTAGCTATGGCTTCTTTACCCGATTTTGACCCAAACCAATACAATCTCTATAACATCAAAGATTTTATCAATCCCTTGGTTCAGCTCATTTACGAGCCCGGTTCTGTTTTTAAACCATTAACTATGTCGGCTGGAATTGATTCGGGAAAAATCACTCCACAAACAACCTACACCGATACCGGTTTTGTTACTTTAAATAAGAGGACTATTCGCAACTGGGATTTAAAATCATACGGTCTCCAGACAATGACTAATGTTCTAGAAAGATCTTTAAACACAGGAAGTATTTTTGCGGAGAGAACCACAGGGCATCAGATTTTTTATGATTATGTTAAGAAATTCGGTCTTGGAGAAAAAACCGGCATCAGCTTACCGGGAGAAATAAAAGGAAGCACTAAAACTTTGGATGGAGGAAAGGATATAAATTACGCTACGGCTTCATTTGGTCAGGGAATTTCAGCCACCCCCTTACAAATGATTTCGGCTTTCTCGGCCATTGCTAACGGAGGAGTTTTGATGAAACCTTTAATCTTGCAAGATGAACAGCCAAAAGCCATACAAAGAGTAATGAGCCCTGAAACTTCAAAAAAGGTAGCTCAAATGATGGTCTCAGCCGTTGATGTTAATATATTGGCTCATATCAATCAGTACAATGTTGCCGGAAAAACAGGAACTGCTTTTATTCCCGATTTCAATAAAGGCGGATACACGGATAATGTTATTAATACTTATATCGGATTTGCTCCTGCTTTTAATCCTAGATTTACTATCTTAGTAAAATTGGAAAATCCTTCAGGCGCTCCTTTAGCAGGACAAACTGTCGTTCCGGCGTTCAAAAAGATGTCTGAGTTTCTTTTGAATTACTACGGCATTGCCCCCGACAGAGAAACCACTCAATAGTAGTTGGTATATGGTAGATGGTATTAAAATTTATACTAACTACTAACTACTAACTACTGACTACTATTTATGTCCCAGGAATATCACATAAAAAAAGATTTTGCCATAATTGCTTTTAGTATTTTTCTTGCTTTTCTTTTAGCTCAAACCGGAGTTCTGGAAGTTTTTTTCAACGCCCTTGGAAGCGTAAAATTTTTGGGAAGCTTTTTGGTGGGAATGTTTTTTGTTTCTATTTTTACGGTTGCTCCGGCATCTGTGGTTTTGGCAGAAATTGCCAAAACCGCTCCCTCTTGGGAAATAGCTATTTTTGCCGGGCTTGGCGGAATGGTTGGAGATTTTATTATATTCAAGTTTATTAGGGACTCTTTTTTTGAAGACATAAAGTATCTTTTGGGACAAAAAGGCAGGGAAAGAATCTCTCTTATTTTCCGTTCCAAATGGATTAGGTGGCTGACTCCTTTGCTGGGGATTTTAGTTATTGCTTCTCCTATCCCGGACGAAATAGGCCTGACTTTGATGGGATTTTCTAAAATGAAAACCGCTCCCTTTTTGCTTCTTTCTCTCGTCTTGAATTCTATAGGTATTTTAGTTATCGTGTCTATTCTTAAGGGAATACTTTAAATGGTAGATGGTGTTTAGTATATGGTATATAGGTTGAAATTTTATACCAACTACTAACTACCAAATACTAACTACTTTTTATGAAACATTTTTTAATCAACATACTACGATTTAAACTGGGGATATTGGCCAAGCTGACTATTTGGAAATATAAACCCACAGTTATTGCCATAACTGGAAGTGCCGGAAAAACTTCTGCCAAAGAGGCGATTTATGCCGTCTTAAAAAACTTCAAAAGAGTCAGAAAATCATCTGCTAATTTTAATAACGAGCTGGGAGTGCCTCTGACGATAATAAGTGACGCTCAAGAAATAAAAAAACCCGCCATTTTATTTTGGCTGAAGATAATTCTGTCTGCGTTAGTCCGCATAATCAGTCCGCGTAAGTCAGCGAATCAGTATCCAGAGATACTGATTTTGGAGTATGGAGCCGACAAAGCAGGGGATATTGAAAAGCTTGTTAAAATTGCCAAGCCTACTATCGGAATTATAACTGCCATCGGCGATATTCCTGTTCACGTTGGAAACTATTCTTCTATTGAAGCGGTGGTCAGAGAAAAAGCTAATCTCATATCCGATTCATTTACCGGGGGACTATCTGTTATCAACGGAGACGATCCGTGGCTTTCCAATCTCAAAAAAAGAACTCGCTCTCAAATAAAAACATTTGGCACTTCTCCAGATTGTGATATTAGAATTTCTCATTTCTCTCATATTATTTCTCATGACTCTGTCTCTCATGCTATTAACGACCATTACAATTACAACGATCGTTCTAAATGTAATGGTGAAGAAAAGTGCGGTAAGATAGCCGGTATTACATTCAAACTGGAAAAAGAAGGAAAATCGGTTCCAGTTGATATTGCCGATGTTTTTTCCATATCTCACGCTTACGCCTCAGCTTGTTCTGCTGTAGTAGCTGAATATTTTGGTATAAACTTTATATCTGTTTCTGATTTTATATCCAAAAACTACATGCCTGTCTCCGGAAGGTCAACTATTTTGGATGGAATAAAGAATACCCAGATTATAGACGAGAGCTACAACTCATCTCCTCTGGCCCTTAAAACCGCCTTAGAAACGCTCAAAATGGTGTCTGGGAGACGCAAGGTGGCTATATTGGGGGATATGACAGAACTGGGAGACCACACCCAAAAAGCCCATGAAATGATAGGGGAAATGATTACTTCCTGTGTTGATGTTTTAATAACCGTTGGAGAAAAAGCAAAGTTTATAGCAAGCAAAGCTATTAAATCAGGACTTGATAAAGACAATTTATTTTTATTTGACTCAACATCCGATGCCTTAGAAAAAATAACTCCCCTCATTCAGGAAGGGGATTTGATATTAGTGAAAGGGTCCCATTCGGTGGGATTGGAGAGGGTGGTGAATAAGTTGACGAACTTTTGATTTGATTAAAGAGATTTTAATTATATATGGAAATCATATCCCACTGATTTTTTTACTAATTGTGTCGCCTTGCTTAATATGAACACAGAAAAACAAATATTTGCATAAAGCAAAAATCCACCAATATACCAGTGTAAAACAAATATCGGTGTGAGAAAAATACTTATTAATGCTATGCCAACATTAAAGAATGAATAAGTCACGAAGTCTACTAATGCACTTCTGATTTCTGTTCGAGTAGAATACGTATCTTTCATTTGATTATAAATTTTCTTTATTAAAATGATGTTGTTGTCATCATCGTCAATCCTCTCATTGTTTTCTAGAATTTCTTTGCATGTTTGCATCATTTGAACTGGTGTATATGATACGCTTAGTGCATAACTACGATAATTAGAGATAGTATCTATTACACTATCCGACAATCTTTGCATTGATTGATCTTCAAGTTGAATCTTAAAAATAATAACAGTTCCAAGAAGCGCAGCTAGGGCAACAAAACCTTGAACTATTGTGCTTGATGTATAAAAATATACGTTTGGTTCTTTAAAAATAGTCGAAGTAATACCAGAGTAGATAATTAAACACGGAATAATAAGAAGGATTACATAGATCGTGCGTATTATCTTTTTTCTATATTTACTTAAAAGATTATACATATTTTTTGTTTTAAATCTTATACTCCCAATATGGTTGCCATTTGAAGGGAGTAGATACTAATTCCTCAAGATTTTTATTGTTTACAAGAGTATCCAAACCATATTGTGTAGCTCTATGGCCTACAACTAAAACTATTTTATCCGGATGTTTTTCTTTTAATTCTTTATAAAAAGCATGAGTTCTCTCTATGGCTTGGTTATAGCTTTCTCCGTTTGGGTAGGGTTCATTAATGGCTTTTAATTTCAGCGCTTCAACTTGTTCTTTTGGAGCACCGTTCAAATCTCCATAATTTAATTCTCTTAACCTCTGGTCAATAATAACAGGCAGTTTATCTCCAAAAGCAATTTTAACGGTATCGGTTGCTCTTTTTAAATCGGAACAACAAACCAAATCTATATCAAGGTCTTTTACTTGATCTCTAAGCTCGTTGGCTTGTTTTATTCCCAATTCAGACAAACCAACATCTTTCCAACCCGAAGCTAATTTTGCTTCGTTGTCTGTTGTGGTGGCATGTGCCACAAAATATATTTTCATACTTGTTTACACTGAGCTTGTCGAAGTGTGACCCCTAGGGAATTTCACGTCGTCCGCCCAAGGCGGACTCTTTCAAAACCCTCGATTTTGAATAATTTCCTACACGGGAGATTAAGCATCTCCCGACCCCTCTCTATTCAACTTCCTAAAAAGGTACAAATAAATTTTTGGTACATAAAGCACCATAAATTTATTGTGACCCCTACGGGAGTTGAACCCATGTTTCCAGGATGAGAACCTGGCGTCCTACCGCTAGACGAAGGGGCCCTTCTTTTCTTATAAATTTACGTCTCCAGTGGGTAATTGTCAATTTGTTTGTGGGCGATAAATGAGCTGTTTATCACCACTGTGCTATAGCATAGTGGTTGAAACAATTTGACAGATGTGTCGTTATATTATGTATAGAAATATATGAGAGCATTTAAATTGTCCCAATTAAATACGCCTATTACCAACTGCGTTGGAAAACAGCTATTTTTGATGGGGCAATCTTTGTTTAATTAAAACTACTAAACCAAATCAAGTAAACAAAAACTGCCCTGTCAAAGGGCAGTTTTTGCACCCTGACAAACCAGGGAGAAAGGAAAAGGAAATGGAAAACAAAAGAGTTGTGTCACTGGTGGGGAAGAAGGTGATCCTAAGACCACCCAACGTGGAAACTGATGTTGAACTCTTCTACAGATGGATCAATGACCCGGAGGTAAGATGTTTCTTGGCTGTTGTTCTTCCCGTGACAATTATGGAAGAAAGGAAGTGGGTGGAGGGAATTGGCAAGAATGATGAGAATATCATCTTTGTTATTGAAACCAAGGAAGATGGAATTCCAATTGGAACGATGGGGCTTCACAGGATTAACTGGGTTTTTCGAACCGCTACCACTGGAGCTCTTATCGGAGAGAAGGAATATTGGGGTAAGGGTTTTGGCACTGACGCCAAGATGACTCTTCTTGACTACGCCTTCAACACCTTGAATCTCCGGAAGATTTGCTCCTCGGCCTTTTCCTACAACGGCAGGAGTATTGGCCACAACCTCAAGTGCGGTTACCAACTTGAGGGAGTAAGAAAGAGACAGTTCTTTCGCAAGGGCCGGTACTGGGATCAGGTTCTTCTGGCCGTCTTCAAGCGCGACTGGCTTCCTCTCTGGAAAAAGTACAATGGCAAGTAGATTCGTTTGCTTGCAACGCGGGCTGGTATTGCGCCAGCCCGTTGTTTTATAATGAAAATATGGATAAATCGGAAATAATCAAAAAAATAATTTCTGAATTGGAAAAGAGATTGGAATCTCTTGACGAGGAAATAAAAGATAATCATGAATTTGCTATAAAAGCCCCAGGCGCCATGGAGTCACATTCCGATACTTCTAAATTTCAATTCAGCAGATTAGCTGCCAATCTTCAAAGTGATTACGATAAAATAAGCGAATCTATAAAACTGCTTAAAAAAATAGACATAAATAAAAAAAGCAACAGAATTGAAGAAGGTTCAATAATAAAAATAAAAGAAGGGGACAAGATTTTATTCAATATACTTCTTCCTTCGGTAGGAGGTGGGATAATTGTAAGCGATGGTGATATTCAAATTACATCCATATCAGCGTCTTCTCCTTTAGGAAAAGAACTAATAGGCAAGAAAGAGGAAGATGAAGTTGAAATTAAACTTCCCTCAGGAATAAAAAGTTTTACAATTCTTGAAATAATTTAATTTTCGTAGCGAGCAAACACTCCGCAAGGCAGATTTCTCTCTCCGCTTTTTTCCGAGATTTGCAATTCTCCGCATTCAATTTTTTCCAAAGGCAGGATATTTCCCAGCATGTTTTTTATAACAGTGGGGGAATATCCTAGGGAATAGCTATTAATAAGAAAGAATAAGGGTTTAGGGTTTAGGGTTTTAGAAATCAAATTTAGAATTTCCGGAACATCTTTTTCAAATTTAAAAATCTTTCCTTTGGGATCTCTACCAAAAGCCGGCGGATCCATAATAACAGCATCATATTTAATACCTCTTTTTACTTCTCTAGCCACAAATTTCTTGGCATCATCCACAATCCATCTTATGGGAGTGTTATCTAGACCACTTAATCTCTGGTTTTCTCTTGCCCACATTACCGACGGTTTTGAAGCGTCCACGTGTGTTACTTTAGCTCCACAAGAAGCGGCATACAACGTAGCCCCTCCCGTGTATCCGAATAAATTCAAAATATTCGGATTGTTATGAGTTGCGTGTTTTGAGTTTTGGGTTAGTAAAGCACCAAACCATTTCCAGTTTTCTGTTTGTTCAGGGAAAATTCCTACATGTTTAAATGGAGTTAATTTCAAAATCATTTTCACTTTTTCAAATTCAAACATCCAGTCGCTTTTTACGTTTTTATTATCCCAGCGTGAGGAATCAACTTTATTTACATTAAAAATAGCATCAGCCGTATTCCAAATTGAAGGATTTTTCTTTTCCCAAATTACGTTGGGGTCGGGGCGAGAAACGATGTATTTTCCAAATCTTTCCAGTTTGTATCCGTCTCCCGAATCCAAAAGCTCATAGTCATTTAATTTATCTATAACTATCGTTTTCATATTATAGAAATAATACCAGAAAGTGTTTGTTAGTGGTAGATTTGCCCAAATTCAACTTTTGTCATAAAATTATAGCGATGGATAACAAAATAAAGTTATTTCTAAAAGACAGATTTGTCTATATTCCTCTTGTGGCTGGATTGGCTCTTTGGCTGATTGCTCTGGCTGTTTTTTATTTTGATTTATCTCAATATAAGAAAAACATTATCATCCATCTTAACTATGCCGGAGAGGTTGATTTTCTATCCGACAGGGGAGGAATTATACTTATTCTAATCTTTCTTTTGGTGACTATAGTCATTAATGCTCTTATATCCTGGTCGCTGTATCCGAGAGAAAAGATTCTTTCTTATGTGGTTTGTTCTTCCTTGGTCTGGATAAGCTTACTTGGGATGATATTTATATATTCTCTGACTGTTATCAACTAAAAATTGACCCCCACACCAATAGAATTGGTGTGGGGGTAGAGTTTTCCACTACCATTTTAACCATCTTTGTTCTATAATCTTAACAACCAACGACAAGGCGCATTTTTTGGTATGAAACTAAACAAAACAAATAAAATAATCGCTGGCTTTCTTTTAGTTGTCACGCTTTTTTTTCTATCTAACGGAATTTTTGTTAAAGCAGGAACGGCTAATTTTTATCCCAATGTTTGTTTGGGAGGATGGCAAAATTCTTCAAAGGTCCAAGGAACTCCTGATCTGTCTTTCTATTCATCTCCCGATGAATTTAATGAAGATAATTCTGCTGTTCTTGGGAGTTTGGTTGGTAGTCAAATATTTTGTGGAAATTTTACCGGAGATACATATAATGGTATTAATATAAAAGAAGTTAAGCTTAATTTGATTTGGTCTTTCAAAAATTCAAATCCTGAAATTATAAACGAAAAGTCACTTAATGATATAGAAAAAGTTATTGAAGAAGAATTTGCTCCGACTTCGTGGATTCCTAATTTTGTTTTAAAAAAGGCCTTAGCTCAAGAAGTTGTTGAAGAACCGCCAGTTCAAGAACCAGTTGTCCAAGAACCGCCAGTTCAAGAACCAGTTGTCCAAGAACCGCCAGTTCAAGAACCTATTATTCAAGAACCTGTTATTGAGGAACCGCCAGTTCAAGAACCACCCGTTGAAGAACCACCCGTTGAAGAACCTGTTGTTGAAGAACCTGTTGTTGAAGAAGATCCTGTTCAGGAAACAACTCCTGAACCAGAAGTTATTGAAGAACCAGAAATTTCTGAACCAAAAATTATTCAACCGGAAGCTCCTCAAGAAGTTATCCCTCAAGAAATTATTCCTCAAGAAGAATACTTTGTAATTGTTTCTTACACTGTTGATGGAAAAAATTGGCAGGAAATTGGCAAAATAGGATTTTCCAATTGGCAAAACGCATCTTTTTCTTTGCCGATTAATTCTTGGGAGTCACTTTCTAATGTTCAGATAAGTATTCAAAATTCTCTTTTCTTGGGAGATAAACCGGCTATTTACTTAGATGGAATGTCTTTAGACATTCAATACGAAGATACTATTGCTACCATTTTAGTTGATGCAACCAGTGATGTTTTGGAAGCGGCAATTGAAGCTGTTACGGACACGTCTGATGGTTTATTGAGTTTTGTAAAAGATATTTTTACATCGGATGACAATCAAGAAATAACACAACCGGATATTGCTCAAAACGAAAATGAGCCAAAAACAATCAAATTTTCTCTTCAAGCACAGGCAAATCCCGTTAAGATTCCTAATCTACAAGAAGATCTTTTTAAAGAAAAAAACAGCATAGAACTGGGAGAAATTTCATTTGCTAATGGACAAAATGATGAAGAAATAAAATTGTCGGGAAAATGTTTAAGCGAATATTTTAACGTTTTGTTGTTTTCTAATGTTGATGGATATGCCCAAGACCCAACTAGAGCGATTATTAATAAATCTTTTCCTTGTGTAGATAAATTATTTCAGTATCAATTTAAGTCAGAAGATATTCCTAAAACTATTGTTTCCGGTACCTACTACTTGATGATCGGAAGTCAAAAAGAAACTGGTCCTTGGATTCCGGCTACTCCTATTTATCCAATAATTATTACCCAAAAATAAAATGCCTCTATTTACATCCAAATCACTGCATAGCGTTAACTGCGTTTTGGCTTTCCCCCAAGGAACGGATCTACCGGATAATGAAAAATTTTCTAACTTGTTTTCCGGAGAACTAAGCAAAGGAATGAATTTTCTTGATGACCCCGTTATTCAGTCGAAAATTTTAAGAGTGCCTCAGCTTCAATTACAAGTAGTTCTTGAAGGACAACGATTAAGAATAGAAGATGAATCATCAAAAGAACCCGAAGAATCAATTCTGATAGAAAAAGTTTATGAAGTATATTCCAAATTATTTCCACAAAAAACTGCTCTTAGCGGATTTGGATTTAATTTTGATATTTATTATCAGTTTGGAAATGTTTTGGATATTAAAGGAGCTTTTGAAAAAATATCTCCCGATGGTCTGACTACGATGGGTTCTGACTTGCTTGATTTTGGATGGCAGTGGACTGTTTCTTATAAAAACGCTAAAAGAATGGACGGATATTTTTTGAAAATCACCGCTCCCATAGAATTAAAAGTTCATTACAATGCTCATTTTGGAGATAACTCTCTTCCCGATAAAAAACAAATGGAAAAAATATTTAAAGAATCATATCTGCAAGTTGATAAAACCATAAATTCACTTTCTCTTTAGTATGTCCATAAGTTTAAACGGAGTAAAAATAAATAAGCCAAAAAATAAGAATCGTCTTATATTGATGATTGTTTTGACGATTGAGGCGATTTTCACATTTTTTCTTTATCTTTCTTTTGCCGGGAGAGTTTTTGAAATGCCAGAGGCCAAGTCAGCGGCAGGTATTCCTAAATTAATGTCCTATCAGGGAGTATTAACAGACAGCTCCGGAAATCGTTTAGGAGGTACCGGAACTAATTATTGTCTTAGGTATTCTATATATGACGCTGTTTCTGCGGGTAATAAATTATGGCCATCAGGAACTCCGGTTAATTCAACCACTACCGTAACTGATGGAGTTTTTAACGATCAAGTAGGAAGAGCGGAATCTTTAACATTTGATTTCTTTTCAACCAGCACCGCTTATCTTAATGTTGAAGTCAATAATGTAGCTACAACATGTTCCGGGTCTTGGGAACCTCTTACTCCAAGAGAGCAAATCACGGCTTCCGGGTTTTCAATATCATCAGCTAATGTTTATGGCGATCTTCTTAGAACCGGAACCTCTACTAACAAAGTTCAAATAGGAACCGGATGGGGAGTGGTTTCGGGACAAATACTTTTGTCTTTGGATGTCAAAACTGTTGCTGATACTATTGGCGGAGCTTGTTCTGATAATGGAGCAATCTGGTATAACTCGGGGAATACTCGGGCTTTAATTTGTGAGAACAGCGCTATCCAAGCGATTAGCAATCCAGCGGCTATCATTTCGGCTATTAATGCCAACTCTGGAACAGCTGCGACTTCAGGCACTATTAACTTTTCAAATTCAAATAACGTTTCTTTTGGAATTAACGGAAATACAATAACCGCAACCGCTACGTTCGCTGGTGGAGCAGCTCAAAGTTATTATTCGACCGTGCTCGGAAAAAAATTAGCTGGAGCATCAACGGTGACATCATTAGGGCAGAACAGTGTTTATTTTTTTCCTGAAATTATAAATGCTAATATCGTGGCTTCGGTTATAAAAATGCCCGTGTCAATTTTGGCTTCTTCCAATACGAGTGCCAGCCGTCAGGTTGGATTTACGGCCAATTTTGGTGTTTATACAAGACACGCAACAAACAGTACTATTTTAACACAACACTATTCAACAAGTTATACCTTGGCGGCATCATGGAATTCCAACACTTCTATGGCTTTAAGTATGATAACGGCCGTTGGTAACAGCACTTCATACAACACGACCGCCTCTACTTCTACGAACGGTATCGCCTTATCCTCTTTAATCCACAGTAACAGAGAATTTATTATGCCATGGAACACAACATTAACGCCTGGAGAATATTGGTTTGCTATCAGAAACAGCAGTTCTTCAGCGGGTGGTGCAATTGCCAACGCTCTTTCTGTGAGCTACGTTGGTATCACGAATTTGACAAACGCGGCTATCGGTGTGGCGACTAGCAATGTTTCAGCTTTTAATATTGGACGCAATATTGGTCTTGGAAGTTATAGCGTCACTTCGGGTGCCTTGCCGGTTGCAGTATCAATGACCCAAATAGCCAGAGCAATATCATCACCAGTCCCTGTTATTTATATGTTGAGTGTTACCCAATAAACGAATCAATAAAATTTATAAATATGAAACCGCAAATTGTTATAGAAAATTATAATCCTCAAGGCGTTAATAACGCCAATATTTTACAGAGCGTTGAACGACTGGAAAAAGGCAAGGGTTATCGCGACTTGTCCACTATTTGCATTGTGCCGACGAGAGGTCTGATTTCGGCAAAAGTAACACAAGCTTGGATGGGATTAATTGCTCCGATGAATCAAAAATTTACTCGGATTTTTATGATTGGTATGGAAGTGGGCGAGGCCTATAATGCCGCTATCGAAACTATTCTCGACAATCCGGATCTTTCTAACTGGAAATATGTTCTCACCCTTGAAGAGGACAATATCCCGCCACCCGACGGATTAATAAAACTTTATGAAAATATTGATGATTACGCTGCACTTGGTGGTCTCTATTGGACCAAGGGTGAAGGTGGTCAGCCAATGATTTACGGTGATCCCGAGGACAAGGAACTTAATTTTCGGCCTCAAATGCCGGTTAAAGATATTCAAGAATGCAACGGATTAGGTATGGGTTTTACCCTTTTCAAATTAGATTTATTTAAAGATGTTAAAATTGAGAAACCGTGGTTTAAAACCTGTCAGGAATGGGATTCTCAAAAGGGTTGTAAAGTTTACACCCAAGATCTTTATTTCTTTGAAAAAATCAAAAAACTTAGCTATAAGGTTGCTTGTGATACGCGCGTAAAAGTCGGACATTACTCTTTTGAACAAGACATAGTATGGTAGGTTTTAACATATGAACAAACAGAGACTTGTTTTAATATTTTTGGGAATGGTACTTTTGGGAATCGGGATAATCACCGGAATTTTTGCTTCAAGAATCTTACCTTTTTCTTCGTCCTCATCTCCTTCTGAATTTCAATTCATAAATCTGGCAGTTACTTCAAATTTAAATAAACATTTCATTATCAACTTCGGACCCCTTAAAAAAGAGCTCATAAAAATCCAAAATAAATATCCGCAGAAGACCTACATTTATTTTGATTATCTAAACAATGCAAGTTGGACGGGGTTGAATGAGAGAGAATTATTTGTAGCTGCTAGCATGATAAAAGTACCCTTGGCGATGAGTATTTATAAAGCCGCTGAGGAAAGAAAATTCAACTTGGAAGACAGATATTCACTTGAAGAATTAAATATGGACGAAAATTTCGGTGAACTTTACAAAGTTGGTCCCGACAAAGAATTCACTATTGAGGAATTAATAAAAATTATGCTGGAGCAGTCGGATAATACGGCGGCAGATGCACTAGGTGATGTTTTAAAAAATATCGGCATAAACGACCCCTTTAACGATGTCTATGCCTTTATGGGTTGGGATATTTTCCCTGGAATAGGAGAAACATTAAATTATCAGGAAATCAATTTAAAAACCCTTTCTAATATGTTTATTTCTCTTTATAATGCTGAATACATCAATGCGGAAAATTCAAACAAAATACTTACTTTTTTGAGCAACAGTCCTTTTAATGATAAGATAGTTGCTGGCGTACCTGAGAATATTGTGGTTTCGCACAAAATTGGAGTTTCCGTGCCAAACGAAACCTTTTCCGATTGTGGCATTGTCTATGCCCCGAACCGGCATTATATTTTGTGTCTTGGTTCAAATGGAGGCGATGAACAAAAAGCGGCTGAATTTATGTCAGAAATTTCTGAGGCAGTTTATGATTATGTAATTAATAATTAATAAATAGGAGATAGAATTATGAATGATTATTTATCTTGGGTGATAGCGATAGTGGCTTTGGTAGCCGTTTACTTATTAAGTGAAAAGAAAAAAATTGGTTGGATAGCTTATTTATTGGCTCAAATTATTTCTATGTATTTGTATTATAGATTGTCATTGTGGGGATTGTTTTTGGTTAATATAATATTTGCCTATCTTTCTATTAGAGGATATAAAAAATGGAAAAAATCAGATAATATTTAAAAGCAAAAATTATGAAACTTGATATCGCCTGCGGGCAAAATAAGCAAAAAGGATTTACCGGAATTGATATCGCTCCTGGACCGGGGGTGGATATTGTTTGGGATTTGGAAAAATATCCCTGGGGGCCGATAAAAGACAATTCGGTTGAAGAGGTCTATGTCAGTCATTATGCTGAACATACCAAGGACTTAATGAAATTTATGGATGAAATTTGGCGTATTTGCACTCATGATGCCAAGATAACCATACTCGGACCTTATTATACTTCTATACGGGCTTGGCAAGACCCTACCCACACCCGTGTATTATCAGAAGCTACTTGGATGTATTTTAACAAGGATTGGAGAGTGGCTAACAAACTTGACCACTATCCGATAAAATCAAATTTCAATGTTGATAAAATGGCGGTCTTTTTTAACCCTCCTTGGGATAAAAAATCAGAGGAAGCTAGACAATTTGCCCAGCAACATTACTGGAATGTGGTTTCGGATATGTTGGTTGAATTGAAAGTGATTAAGGAATATTAATTGACAGAAATGGATGATAATCAGGTTATCAAAAAAATCTATAGAATTGCTTTCTTTGCTTTTATTATCTTAGTGATAACGTCCGTTTTTTATTTTTTTGACGGAAAAAAAGAATCTAACCTTCCTTTGGTTGAAAACTCTGGTATTAAAAATCAAAGTTCCAACAATATTCCATCCGATTCTCCATTAAAGAACTATCCCTCTCCAGATTCTTTTAGAAAATTCTTTGTTAATAATCAAAAAGAAGTAGATTTGGATATCATTATAAACGATAAGTGCGAAGGGAATTATTATGCTTTTATTGTTTTTTCCAGCGCTGACGATTACAGAGCCGACCCTTCTCGGGCGGTTATAAATAAATCAGAAAAATGTTTTGAGGAAAAAACTTTTTCTTTTTCACTAAACTCAAAGATAAAAAATTTACTTTTACCCGGAAATTATTATTTTATTATTGCTGACCAAAACGAGACGGGAATTTGGTATAATCCAAGATGATGGAAACAAAATTAAAAGTTATTGATTATGATGTTCTGGAAAAAAGAGGAAAACGGCTTATTTTCTTTTTTATTTTTTTGCTGTTAGTTGTTTTTCTCTCTCTTTTGTCTTTGATATTTATTTTTCCGGAAAAAGGGAGTTTATTAAGCTATAGAACCAATATTCCCAGCCAATGGGTGGCGGTTTATTTGGATGATGGGGGAACTCTATATGGTCATATTTCTTCAATCGGCTTGACCGCTTTTGAATTAAAAGATGTCTATGTCCTTGATAAATTTATAAAAACGGAAGATAAAGTTGAAAATCAAGATATTAAGGGTGTTTCCCAGAATTTTACAGTTAAAACACCATCCAATACCGAAGGAAAATTCTTTTTAGCAAAACAGGACGATTCAATAACAGTCAAAAACAAGTCGGTAATCTATTGGGAAATTATTGATAATTTATCGGAAATGGCCAAAATCCTAAACAAAAATGACTAACAGAATAATAAAATTAAGCGCCATTTTTACCATTCTGTGTTTTTCTATTTTTTCCAATAATGTTGTAGCTCTGGACGCTACCTCCACTAGTTTTTTTGTAAGACAGTTAATAGATTTTATCGGAGGTTCGTCAACCTCAACTACTTTCAAAAATAAAGCAACCAGCGGGGGAGTGGGAGCGGGAATTTCAACTAGTAGCAGTTTTTTAATAAAAGGAGGAAACTTGCCATCCTCAATAATTTCCATAAGACCCGTTTATGAACAAACTCATTTTCATTGGCGTAATGATGATGGCAATGAATCAGTGGCAACTTCGGCAACTGGTGGATCGGAAGACACAACCTTTACAGATTTTCCAAAACTGACAGCAAAGAGATTAAGAATGGAAATTGCCAATACCGGTGGAACCATAAAAAGTTATACTTCACAGCAATTTCGTTTGGAATATGCTTTGGAAGGAGGAAATTGTTCCTCGGCTTCTTACACTGACATTGGAGCTGTGGGAGGAGACTTTGATATGTCTTCTTCTCAATTAACTGATACATCTGACACAACCAATGTTGCTGTTTCAACTGGAGGAGTTAGCAATTCCAATAATTTATTTTTATCTCCTAATGGAGGACAAAGAGAAACAACAAGTCAAACCGGATCTTTGAGTGTTTCCAGTAATCAATTTGTTGAAATAGAATATGCCATTCAAGCGCTTAGCGCCGCAACCGATGGGGCAATTTATTGTTTTAGAGTTACCAATGCCAGTTCTCCTACCGATTTTGTTTATACCAGATACGCCAAAGCCATTATAGCTAGTGGAGCTCAAACACTTTCTTTTAGCATTTCCGATAACACAATCGGCTTTGGAAATATTTTATCTTCAGCTTCCAGTTATGCCACGGGAGACGGAAACGGAAACGGCACGGAAGTTGAAGCTCATAATATTATAGCTTCTACCAATGCCACTAATGGATATGTAATAACTATAAATGGAACAACTCTTACTTACGGGACAAGAACTATAAGCGCTATAGGAGGAACCAATTCCTCTCCTTCTGTTGGAAATGAACAATTTGGATTAAGGATGACAACTTCTGGAGGCGACGGAACAGTCAGTGCTCCTTATCTGGCTTCGGGATTTGTTTTTGATACGGCTAATTTTCCGGATGAAGTTGCTTCGGATTCTAATGGAAATGACGTTGCCAATACTTATTCTGTTCGTTATTTGAGTAATATTTCAAATAATACGGAAGGTGGTAATTATTCAGCTATTTTAATCTATACAGCGGTTGCACAATTCTAACTGTGGATAACTTATATGGTTTTAATATGCTAAATGATATATAATATAACCATTGGAGATAAAAATCTCTTTTGTATTTAAATTAATAAATAATAGTCGTTTCAAAAAATAAAAAATATGTTTAAGTCATACAAGTTAGTTAGTTTGTTTTTGGCAGTAGCTTTTCTCTTGGGTTTTGGCGGTCTTTCAAGTTTTATCAATGTCGCTTATGCGGCTTCGTTGTTAAACAAGTCGGACACAATGTCTTCGTCTAAAGACAATACCGCTTCCAATCACACAATTGTTTTTAGAACTCCCACTGGAGCGGCTGAATTAACCGATACTATTACAATTGAATTTGATAAAGGAGCGGGAACTGCTTTTACAACTCCTGGTTCTTTAGATTATACCGATCTTGACTTGGCTCACTCCGCTGGAGCTCAAGCGAACTGTACCAGTCCAACTTATACCAACGATGAAGTTCTGGCAGCTACTGCTACAGCTTCTGATTGGGGAGTCGGCGTAGTTACCGGAACAGACACAATAACTCTTACCCCTCCAACTGATGGAGTTGGCGTAGCTGCTATTGCCGCTAACGCTTGTGTCAGAGTAAAAATTGGTACTCACGCATCAACCGGAACAACTGGAGATCAACAAATTACAAATCCAGATATAACTGTAGCCGCTTCTTACATAATTGCCGTGGCTGGAGTTATTGGTGACTCGGGAGACGTAGCTGTTCAAATTATTCCTGATGACCAAGTTTCTGTTACCGCTGCCGTTACCGAGTCAATTAGTTTTTCTATTTCTGATGTCTCTATTGGTTTTGGAACTTTGGATTCGGCAAATGCAAGATATGCGACAGGTGATGCTCTTGGTTCTGCATCGGAAGTAGAATCTCATAATATTATTGTTGGCACCAATGCTGCTAATGGATATACTTTGACTGCCACAGGAACTACTCTTACATTTTCAACATATTCAATTAATGCCATTGGTCCTTCTAACACAGCTTCTGCTGTTGGGACAGAACAGTTTGGTCTAAGAGCCAACTCTTCTGGTGGAAGTGGAACTGTCAGCGCTCCTTATTTAGCTGCGGGATTTGCTTTTGACACAGCCGCTTTTCCTGATGAGTTAGCTTCTTCTGCTGGAACATCGGCCAACACAACTTACTCATTACGTTATTTGGCTAACATTGCTCCTAACACTGAAGCTGGAAGTTATTCTGCCACATTAACTTACGCTGCTACAGCTAACTTCTAACTTGCTTTTTGCTTACCGTTTGATATCTTGGCGAATAATATGAAATACACACGCAACATACGTATTGCTGTAACCTTTATCTGTTTATTGGGATCTGTTGGTTTTGTTAACGCCTTAACTATTTCGCCTGTAAAATTAGAACTTTCAGGTGATCCTGGTAGTGCTATTACAGGAGAATTTGAGTTATTCAACGAAGAGAAAGAGACAAAAACTCTATATTCTTCATTTGCCAATTTTGAAGCCAGAGGAGAATCAGGGTCTCCTTATTTTCTTTCTGAAAAAAGCGGATTATCCACTTGGATAACCACTCAGCCGAGTATTATTCTTGATTCAGGAGAAAGGATGGTTGTTCCTTATTCCATTAATATCCCTCAAAATGTGGAACCAGGGGGATACTTTGCCGCAATCTTTTGGGGAACCTCACCTCCGGAGTCGCAAGATGGGGGTCAGGTATCAATCGGAGGAAAATTAGGGATTTTGGTTCTTCTAACTGTTTCTGGAGAAACGGAACAAGGCGGGGGTCTTTTAAGCTTTTCTCTTGCGGAAAATAAAAAAGTAACCACTGGTTTTCCGATGATTTTTTCTTATCGTTTTTCCAATGATGGAGCGGTGAGAATCAAACCGGACGGTGAAATAATTGTAAAAAATGTTTTTGGAGGAGAAGTAGTAAAATTACAGGCCAACTCAAGAGATGGAAATGTTCTTCCAAAAAGTATAAGAAAATTTGACGTCGTCTGGCTAACCAAGAATCAAGAAAAATCAACTAATCCTTCATTGCCTAATAATGAAGAAGAGTTGGGTTTTTTTGAAACAGTTGGAAATCAAGTCAGCAACTTTGCGTTAGGTCCATATACAGCTCAATTAAATCTTATTTATGGATCAGATCAGCAGACGGTTCAAAAGAAATTTTTATTTTTTGTAATTCCTTGGCAACTTTTGTTAATTGTCTTAATCATTATTCTCATTCTTGTTTTTGGTCTGAAAAGATATAATCATTGGATTATTTCCAGACACAAAACACATAACACATAGCACAAAACAGATAAAATGGATGAAAAAGTTATTTTTACCCTATTTGATACTTTGTATAGTTTTGACGGTATTTTTTACTCAAGCGGTTTTATCTATTTCGGGAAATGTTGATATAGTTGCGATAGTTCCTGGGTGTGGAAATGGTATCAGAGAAAATTCGGAAAGTTGCGATGGTTCCGACTTAAATAGTCAAAGTTGCTACACCTTGGGTTTTGCTGGAGGTGGGTCTTTAAGTTGTAATCCTGCCTGTTCTTTTGTAACCACCTCGTGTGTTGCTGGAAGTGGCGGAAGCGGAGGTAGTGGAGGTAGTGGAGGCAGTGGGGGTAGTGGGGGTAGTGGAGGAGGCACGTATACTCCTCCTCCAACAGTTCAAACCGAAGTTATTTTTTATGGAAAGGCCTATCCCAACAGCACGGTAATTCTTCTTAAAGACGCTCAAGTGGCAGCCACTACCTTAGCCGGAGCCGATGCTAATTTCCAAGTATCTTTATCTGGAATTTCTGGAGGAAACTATATTTTTTCTATATACGGAGAGGATAGTAATGGCAATCGCTCTTCATCTTTAACTTTCCCCATCAGCGTAACTTCAGGAATAGTAACAAGAATTAGTGGAATATTTGTCTCTCCTACTATTGGGGTTGATAAAACAGAGGTTAAAAAAGGGGACAATCTAACAATTTTTGGAAAAACATTTCCTCAAAGCGAGGTAATAATTTCTGTAAATTCTGAAGAAGATTTATTTTTTAAAACTAACGCTGATAATCAAGGTGCCTATCTTTATAAATTAGACACCTCTTTTATTTCTTTAGGGGACCATACTACTAGGTCAAAAGCATCCAATGAGGATGAAATAAGTATATTCAGCAAATCCATTGGATTCAAAGTAGGAAGCCAAAATATTTTAGCTCAGGTTTTACAAACCAAAACTCCGGCAAAAGGGGATATCAATAACGATAGAAAAGTTAATTTGATAGATTTTTCGGTCGCCGCTTATTGGTATAAGAGATCTTCTCCTCCGGCTAATATTGATTTAAACAAAGATGGTAAAGTAAGTTTGGTTGATTTTAGTATTTTAGCTTTTTATTGGACAGGGTAATAGTCACATAACACAAAAGATAATATGAAAGGCCACATAAAAATTTTACTCTTATTTATATCTTTATTTTTGTTGCTTGGTTTTAAGCTGGCCAGGGCTCAGGATGTAAATCTTTATTTTTCTACCGATAAGGTATATGTCGGACAAGAGAGCCGAGTTTTTCTTGTGGTGGACAGCCAAAAGCCGTTCAATGCCATAGATATTAAAATTTATTATCCCGAAGACAAAATAATTATAAAGGAAATAAACGAAGGAAACTCTCTAATTAATTTCTGGATTAACAAGCCATCTTTCATAAATAAACAGGGATATTTTACTTTTTCCGGAATAATTCCCGGAGGATTTAGTGGCAAAAGAGGTGAGATATTATCAATTACATTTATACCTAAAGAAATCGGTTTGATAAATTTTCATGTAGATAAAGCAGAGTTTTTGGCTAATGACGGAGACGGAAGTAAATTGGAAGTTTTTTCAAATCTCTTCTTGGATTCAGTTTTTGACGCTTCAGTTGTTAAAACACTAGAAGACGATGATTCCACTCCTCCGGAAATATTTTATCCTCTTATATCACAACAGGATGGATTTTTAAATGGAAAATACTTCATTGTTTTTGATACTCAGGATAAACAGTCGGGGATTGATAAATACTTTGTTTTTGAATCAAGAAATAATCCAGAGAAAATACCCTCTGACAAATGGCAAGAAACAGAAAGTCCTTATATCCCTAAAGACCAGAGTTTATCAAATTTTATCTACATTAAGGCGGTTGATAAATCAGGCAATGAAAGATTGGCTTTGGTAAAACCATTACCCAGAGGATTTTATTACCAAAATTATGTTATTTGGTTTATAATTATAGTGATACTTGTTTTGGCGATTATTTTGGCAAGAAAGTTTATTTTAAATAAAAATGATGAAAAATAGCTGGAAGAATTTATTCTTAACTTTTATTTTTTTTGTTGCAGGAACTTCTGGAGCATTGGCGGCCGATTTAATTTTGCAATCTTCTTCATCTAACTATTCAGTTGATTCTTCATTTTCTGTAGATGTTTATGTTGCCAGCCCTGATCAATCTGTTAACGCCGTCTCCGGATCGGTTTCTTTCGACAATGACAAAGTTAATGTTAGCTCGGTATCAAAATCAGGGTCGCTTATAAGTTTTTGGGTTCAAGAACCGTCTTTTTCTAATCAAACAGGAAAAGTTGATTTTGAAGGAATTATTTTAAATCCCGGTTTTATAGGAGCCAAAGGAAAAATATTAACAATCAACTTTAAATCAAAAAACCCCGGAACAGCTAACTTTAATTTTTCTTCCGGTTCTATTCTGGCCAATGATGGAACCGGGACTAACGTTCTGAAAAATCTAATACCTCTTGCTCTAAATTTTAATCTTTCCGGAGAATCAATTTCTCAATCAACCTCTCCATCTATAGTTGTTGGGACTCCCGTGGCTCCGCAAATATTTTCTTCTACTCACATTGATCCAAATAAATGGTATTCATCCGGAGATGTTTCTCTGTCTTGGCAGGTCCCTAGTGACGTTTTAGAGGTCAAGACCTTAATCGGAAAGATTCCTAACGCTACTCCTACCGTTGGCTATATTCCTGTTATTAGCTCAAAAGATATAAAAGATCTTGATGATGGTGTTTGGTATTTTCATGTTCAATTTAGAAATAAAAACGGCTGGGGAGCGGTTTCACATTTTAGGATTCAAATAGACACAACTCCTCCTGATAAGTTTATTGTTCGTTTAGATGAAAACGCTGTTAAAAATAAAAAACCGGTTGTGCTCTTTAATACCACTGACAATTCTTCGGGGGTTGAATATTATAAAGTTAAGGTTGGAAATGGAAATTTTGTTATCGTTACCAGCGATAAAGTAAAAAGCAATCCCTACACCTTAGATCAAGAGGAAAGCGGAAAATATTCTGTTCTGGTTCAGGCCTTTGACAGGGCTGGTAATTATGAAACTTCTTTAACTGAATTTAGTATTGAATCACAAGAAGCTCCCAAAATAACCAGTTATCCTCAAACGTTGTCTCCCGGAGAACCTCTAATAGTTAGAGGGACGTCTCAACCTAATCTTACCTTGACTCTTTGGATTGAAAAAGGAGCTAATGAAATTCCTATATTTTATAACACCAGAAGCGATGAAAACGGAAATTTTATTTTTGTCAGTGAAGAAAAGATTGACCCTGGAAATTATAAAATTTGGGTAAGAGCCATAGATGACTCAGGTTTAAAGAGTCTGCCAAGCGAAAAATTTAACTTACTAATTGAACAACCTAAGGTCTTTAAATTAGGATTATCGGCTATTAATACATTGAATATTATAGTTCCTATTATTGGAGCAATTGTTTTGATTGTTATTATATTTTGGTATTTCTGGTACAAAATAAATTCTTTTAGAAGAAGAATGAAATCAAGCATCAGATTGGCAGAAGAAGACGTTCATAAGATTTTTGATGAACTTAAAGAGGATTTAAGAGATCAAATTATGGTTCTTGAAAAAACTAAGTCAAAAAGAGAGCTCACAAAAGAAGAGGAGATTATCTTAAATAAATTCAAAAAATATCTTTACCAGGCAGAAAAGAAAATTAAGTCGGATATAGAGAAGATAGAAGAATAAGTTTACCCCCACACCTAATGGACTTATGTATTACGTCTATATTTTAAAAAGTAAAAAGGATGACGAGTTATACACTGGTTCGACAAATAATCTGGTCAAAAGGTTTAATGAACATAATTCCGGAAAAGTTTTTTCAACAAAATCACGTCATCCATTTATGTTGATTTATTATGAAGCTTATGCTGATGAAAGCGATGCTCGCCACAGAGAACACAATCTCAAATTAAGAGCTAATGCACTTAGTCAGCTCAAGCAGAGAATAAGCCAGTCATTAAAAGTTCATTAGGTGTGTGGGTTTATTCAAAATATTTTTTCCCTACTAACCAGGATGATAGAACGGCTATTATTATTCCAGCCACAAATATAATAATGTCTATTTTCTTGTTTTCTATAATTTCCTTATTAATCTTGTCTTGAGACAGCCCTACTAATAAATTGAAGTGACTTGGTCCCGACTCTTGAGGTATAGTGGTAAATCCAAATATTCTTTTGACTCCATCCAAATCCACTCCTTCTCCGACCCCTTCTTGAGTTTCTTTAAAGTTACTTATCTTACCTTCTGGCCAGATAGTTCCTATGAGGTCTTCATTTTCAGGTTGTCTTATAATTATATAATTTTTGTCGTCCAATAAAGTCATTGTCATTGATGGGTCGTTATTTAATAAATTTAAATTTGTTGCCTGCTTATTTAACATTTCAATGTTTATAGAAATGACTGCGACAAGATTTATTCTGCCGGATTCGTCTTTAATAGGATAAGAAAAGAGTAAGGCCGGTTTCTTTGTTATTCTTCCTATTGAATATCCGCTGAAAGACATATCTTCTGTTTCTATCGTTTGCCTAAAATAATACCTGTCTGAAAGATTGACATTTCCTGATGCATCCAGAGCTGAGCATATAACATCTCCATTGATATTAGCCACTGTTAAATTAAAATAAAGAGGAAACGGTTCATTAAAATAATCAAGGAGAGTTTTCATTGATCTATTGCAATCGTTGTTGTTTTTATCGCTAATCTCTGCATATTTGGATAAGCTAATTAAAACGTTTTTGATTGTATCAAGATTCTTTTGTTCTTGAGAAGCCATGGTTTTAGCTAATCTGAACGCTTCATTCTCTATTGATGATTTAATCATCTCTCTCTGATTGGCTATGTTTAGAATTGAAACTATTAAAGTTGGTAACAGGGCCACAAGGCCAAAAATAAAAAGTATGATAAAAAACTTTTTCTGATTTTTATTTAACATCTCAATTTAATTATACATTAACTGGTATTTTTGACAATTCCTTTTTTATTTGATACTCTGGATTCAATGAATTTTGCTGTTATAAAGACCGGTGGAAAGCAATTTATAGTTTCTTCTGGTGACAAATTAAAAATTGAAAAAATTGAAGGCCAAGCAGGGGACAAAGTTTCCTTTGATAACATTCTGGCCGTTTTTGACGACTCCCAGGTTAAAGTGGGAAAACCTGTAGTTGATGGAGCTAAAGTTGAAGGAGAAATTATAAGACAAGCCAGAGATAAAAAAGTGATTGTTTTTAAGTATCATTCCAAAGCCAGAGTAAGAAAAACTAAGGGCCACCGCCAGCATTTCACCGAAGTTAAGATTACTTTAGTAAAATAATTTATTCTCTGCGTTGGAGCGAATGCGACAACGTATCCTCGTCCGCAAACTCTATTTCTCCGCCGGTTGGGATTCCTCTTCCTAAACGGCTTATTTTTTGCGAATAATCTTTTAAATCTCTCTCAATAATAGAAGCATTTAGGTCTCCGTAAGTGGTTGGGTTAAGAGCGATGATTATTTCCTTGGCTCTTTTATCTGGGAGTTCTTCTATAATCTTTTTAAGAAGTCCAATTCTTAATTTTTGATGAATTTCTAGATTGCCGCTCTTGGTTAATTCTCCGAGCACTAAGTACATTCCGTTGTATTTTCTGGTTCTTTCTATGGTTATTAAATCGGTTTCTTTTTCAACTATCATAAAGACATCCTTTACTCTGTTTACATCAGAACATCTTTCACAGGTTAATGATTGCCCAGAATAAATAAAAAAACACCTCGGGCAGTTTTTTATTTTCTTCAAGCCCAGTATGGCTCTGGCGGTTTCTTCCAGTTGAGCCACTCCTCCTCCAACCATCTTAAAAGCCAGTCGCGTAGCTTGGCGTGGTCCTATAGAAGGAAGTTTCTCAAAAACCTCTATAAATTTTTTTATTTCTTCTGGCAACATGAAATTAGTAGTTGGTATATTGTATATAGTATATAGGATTCGGAAGTTTTTACTAAATACTAACTACCAAATACTATCTACTAGTTCTAGAATTCCTCCACCGTTCTTTTTTTCTCTATGGCTCTGAATGTCACTTTCTCTTGGTCAAACTTTAGATCAACGGTTCCTATTGGGCCGTTTCTGTGTTTGGCGATAATAATTGATGCCGTATTGTCTTCTTCCAAAGAAGGTTCTAATCTGTCTCTGTCTTTTCTGTAAATTAATAAAACCACATCAGCGTCTTGTTCCCAAGACCCGGTTTCTCTAAGGTCGGAAAGTCGGGGGACTTTTATTTCTCTTTGGTCAACCGATCTATTTAACTGGGAAATGGCTAAAACCGGAATATTTAATTCTTTAGCCAGGGCCTTTAATTGATGGCTGATTTCGGTAAATTGTTGCACGACATTATCAGAAGAGGTGAGCGGTTGTATCAGCTGGACATAGTCAATAATTAGAAGTCCTAAGCCATGCTCTGATTGAAGGCGTCTGGCAATGGAGCGTATCTGCATAACATTGGGAGAAGGAGAGTCGTCTATGTAGATTGACATTTTAGAAAGTCGGTCTAAGGCCCCTTGTATGAGCTCAAATTCTTCTTCGGTACTCAATCTTCCGGTTCTCAATTTCCACAACGGAACTTGAGCTTCTGAAGCGATAAGACGGTCAACTATCTGATCCTTCGACATTTCTATTGAGAATATTCCAACCGAGACACCTCCTTTGGAAGCGGCGCCTCTTGCCATGTCCAGAGCCAATGTGGTTTTTCCTAAAGAAGGTCTGGCTCCCAAAATAATTAGATCCGATTCCTGAAATCCGGAAAGATAATTGTCTAAATCGTCAAAACCAGTGGTTACTCCTCTTAAGCCCTTTTCTCCTTGGTGGAGTTTTTCTATGCGTTCGTAAGCGGCTTTTAACTCATCTTTGACGTGGACAAAATTTTTATTGGCCGATTGTACTGAAACGGAAAATATTTTCTGTTCTATCTGGTCTATCAAATTTTCTACCGCTCCTTGTTTTTCAAATACCGATTCGCTGATTTCGGCCGATATAGTGACTAAATCTCTTAATATTCTTTTTTCTCTGATTATCTTGGCATAGTGGGCGATATGGGCCGAAGAGGGAACTGTATTTATAAGGTCGGCCAAATATGAAGATCCTCCGATATCATTCAAATGTTTTTTATTTTTTAAAACATTAGTGACGCTCAAAATATCTATCGGTTCGTTTTTATTAAAAAGATCGGTAACGGCCTGATAAATCTTTTGATGAGCGGTGGAATAAAAATCTTTATAAGACAAAACATCGGCCACTTTAGTGATGGCATTTTTATCTATCATCAGAGAACCTAAAACTGATTTCTCCGAATCTGTGTCTTGTGGAGGAAGTTTAGCTATGGGCATAATTTAAAATTTAAGATTTTCTGGTAACTAGTTGACCAAGCGGAGTATCTTCTACATTGTATCCTAACTCATTTATCTTTTGACGCAATACGTCTGACTGGACAAACTGTTCATTTCCTCTTAATAACTCTCTTGCCTTGGTCAAATCCTTTATTTTTTGAGGTATTCTGATGCTTTTTTCTATGTTTATTCCCAAAATACCAAGGTTCTTCAATATAAAGTCCCTAACCAACTGGCTTTCTTTGGCGTTCATTTTCCATATAATTTTCTCAGTATTTTTTATTAGGGTAAATATTTCTGATAAAGCCAGTGGAGTATTAAAATCATCATCTATGGCCTTGGCATATTTTTTAGATGACAGCAGAATCGCATTTTTTATTTTTTTGGATACGTTTCCGTTGGTCTTTAACATCCCAAGTTTTAATATGAAGTTTTGTAAATTGTGTAGTGAATTTTTTGATTGATTGGCTAATTTGTCACTGTAATCAATGGGGGAGCGGTAGTAATGAGAAAGAACAATATATCTAAAAACATCGGCGCTGTGTGTCTTTAAAAAATCATCTATGGTTATAAAGTTTCCCAAACTTTTTGACATTTTCTTACCATCAACCAAAAGGAACCCGGGATGCATCCAGATTTTTACCAATGGTTTTTTGCCGGAGGCCGCTTCTTGTTGGGCAATTTCCGCTTCATGATGAGGAAACTTTAAATCAACCGCTCCGCCATGAATATCATATTGAGGTCCAAAATGATATTCGGTTATAGCTGTATCTTCTATATGCCAGCCAGGCATTCCATTGCCGAAATCAGAGTCCCAGGAGGGCTCGCCAGCTTTTGAAAATTTCCACAAACAAAAATCTCCTTTATTTCTTTTTTTTATACTTTCATCAATCCTTGAAGTGGCATCCTCGGCCGACAAGTAATTTCTCTTTGATAATTTTCCGTAGTCCTTGAATTTGGAAACGTCAAAATAATATCCATCTCTCTCTATTTTGTAAGCGTACTCTTTGTTTATTAGGGCTTTTAACTGTTTTATTATTTGAGGTATATAATCGGTGGCTCTGGCGTATTTGGTAACCGAATTTATTCCTAAACTCTCCTCGTTTTTATGGTATATCTTTTCAAATTTTATTGAAACTTCGGACCATCTCATTCCGTCTCTTTTGGCTCTATCTATAATTTTGTCGTTTATATCGGTTATGTTTTGGAGATAGAAAATCTTCCAGCCTAACGATTTTAAATATCTGACAAAAATATCAAAAAAGACAAAAACTCTGGCGTTTCCTATGTGAGGATAATCATAAACGGTTGGTCCACAGACAAACAACTTAAGCGGTTTAGCCGTTTTTTTTATTCCAACCTTTTTACCAGTCAATGTGTCTAATATTCGCATAATTAGTATTCTTGCATTTAATATACGGTATACGTTATACGGTACCCGGTATACTGTTTTACAGCCAATCCTTTTTCCTGAATATAGTCACCATTACGACGATTGCCAGAACTACTATTCCCGCCATAACCCAAAAGTCGTTCTGAATATGTCCAATAATCGGTCGAGAATTGGAATCTATGGTAAAGAGAGCCAAAAAGACCATTATGGGGAAAGTTAAGAATGCCAAGACCGAAAATCTTTGCATAACTTTGGTCATTTTTATTGTCAGGAGCTGGGTGTTGGTGCTTTCAAAGGCCTCAATTGTTTCTTTGTAATTTTCACAAAGTTGAATGTTTTTTAAGAAATCTCCCTCAAGGTCGGACAAATACACGGTAGATTTTTCTCCAAAAAAATCAGGGCCGACTTTGTTTAAAGAATTGAATATACTGATTTGGGATTTGGTAATCAAAAAATAACTCAACAAATCTCTTTTCACATATGAGATTTTTTCTAAAAGTTCTTTTTCTTGATGATTAAATATTTTATTTCTAATATCCTCTATTTTTTCATCTACGTGTCTTAGCTGTCTTAGTCCGTTGATTAAGCAGGCCTCTAAAAGATAATAAAGCAAACGAGCGGTATCTCCGTTTAAAATTCTTTCTTTGTAGTTGTTGTCGGTTTCTATTTTTTTGGAAATTAACTCTATTGGTTCCAAATCTTCATAAGTTACCGAAATAACTGATTTTTTAGTGATAAGAAAATCTATCTCTGCTTTACGAGAAACCTTTTCCTGTAAGTCAAATATCGGCATATGGTAGATGATGTACATATAATCATCGTATATCTCTACTCTGGATCTGGCTGAAGTGGTTCTTAACTCATCTACTATAATAGGGTGAAAACCATACTCTTTTTTTAAGGATATTAATTCCTTTTCTGTCGGTTTTACCAGGTTGATCCATTGAACTTTCCCTTTTTTTATAATCATATTTATGATTTTTATGGTTAAATATTAATTACCTAATTATACATGGATAAGAGTGATTTAACAAAAAGCGCCTGTTGACAATGGCCTCAAAATCACTAAAATTCTACTGGTATGCCACAAGACGAACAAGACAAAAATAACTCAAATCAACAAGACCAGCCAACTCAAGGTCAGGATATTGCAAAACAGGCCGAGGAATATCTGGATGGCTGGAAGAGGGCCAAGGCGGATTTGGCTAATTATAAGAAAGATGAATCTAAAAGATTTGAAGCGGTTCTAAAGTTTGCCAATGAACAAATAATTAGAGATGCCGTTTTGGTTCTTGATAGTTTTGATTTAGCCATTTTGGCGTTGGAACGCCAAACGCGGATTAACACAGATTCTGAAGCGCGGATTGATACGGATATGAACAAAGCAAGCGAAGCGAAGCCCGGTAGTGAACAAAGTTCTACTACTGGGGTGGAAAAAGGAGTTTTTCTTATCAGGGCCCAACTGGAGGATGTTTTAAAAAGATACGGATTGGAAAGAGTTGTCGTTTCAACCGGACAAAATTTTGATCCCGCTCTGCAAGAAGCTGTTATTTCCATAGAGTCGGATAAACCTTCCGGAACCATTATTGAAGAAATAGAAAAGGGATATACTCTCAATGGAAGATTAGTAAGACCGTCTCGAGTAAAAGTAGCAAAATAATTTTTATAAATTAATATTTTTAATCATTATGTCAAAAATACTAGGTATTGATTTGGGTACAACTAATTCAGCAATGGCGATTGTTGAGGGAGGAGAACCTAAGGTTTTAGAAAACACCGACGGCAATAGAACTACTCCATCGGTTGTGGCTATTAACAAAGCGCAAGAAAGATTAGTGGGACTTTTGGCTAAACGCCAGTCGGTGGTAAATCCCAAAAACACTATTTTTTCTGTTAAACGTTTGATTGGGAGAAAATTTTCCGACAGTGAGGTCCAGCATGATGCTAAGTGGCTTCCTTTTGACATGAAAGAATCTTCTTCCGGAGGAGTGGAAATAAATATGGCTGATAAATGGTATAAACCGGAGGAAATCTCGGCTATGATTTTAGCCAAGCTCAAAGCCGATGCCGAAGCCAAAACCGGAGAGAAAATAGAAGAGGCGGTTATTACCGTTCCCGCGTATTTTGATGACGCTCAAAGACAGGCGACAAAAAATGCCGGAGAAATCGCCGGTTTAAAGGTTCGCAGAATTATCAACGAACCTACCGCAGCGGCATTTGCATACGGGGCAAATAAGATGAAAAACGAGAAAATTGCGGTGTACGATTTTGGAGGAGGAACTTTTGATATCTCGGTGCTTGAAATTGGATATGATTCGGAAACAAAAGAACAGACGGTTGAAGTAAAAGCAACGGGAGGAGATACTCACTTGGGAGGAGATGACATAGATAAAATTGTGATGGATTATTTAGTCAGTGAATATAAAAAATCCGAAGGAGTTGATTTATCTAAAGATCCTTTAGCGACCCAGAGATTAAAAGAAGCGGCTGAAAAAGCTAAACATGAGCTTTCTACCGTTATGGAAACTGAAATTAATATTCCCTATGTAAGTTCTGATGCCAACGGTCCAAAACATTTTCTTATGAAAATGACCAGGGCTAAATTGGAAGATTTAATAGGAGATCTGGTTACAAAATCAATTAATTTGGTTAAACAGGTTATTAAGGATTCCAAAATCTCAATTTCCGATATCAACGAGGTGATTTTAGTTGGGGGTCAGACCAGAATGCCTCTTATCCAACAGGAAGTTAAAAAACTTTTTGGCAAAGATCCTCACCAAGGGATAAACCCTGATGAGGTGGTTGCTATTGGAGCGGCAGTTCAAGCTGGAATATTTCAGGGAGATGTAAAAGATGTTTTACTTTTGGATGTCATTCCTTTGTCTTTGGGTATAGAAACATTGGGTGGCGTCTTTACTCCGATTATAGAAAAAAATACAACCATCCCCACGTCTAAATCCCAAATATTTTCCACCGCCGCTGACAATCAGACCTCGGTTGAAATCCACATCTTACAAGGAGAAAGACCCATGGCCACTGACAATAAAACTTTAGGAAGATTTATTTTAGACGGCATTCCACCGTCTTCAAGAGGTGTTCCTCAGATTGAAGTTTCTTTGGATATTAATGCCGATGGAATTTTAAACGTTTCTGCCAAAGACAAGGCCTCTGGAAAAGTTCAGACCGTAAGAATTGAGGCCTCTACCCAGCTTTCTAAAGATGAAGTTGAAAAGTTAAAAAATGAAGCGGCTATTCATGCGGAAGAAGACAAAAAGAAAAAAGAGTTGATAGAATCAAAAAACCAAGGGGAGCAACTTGTTTATTTAGCCGAGAAAAATTTGGGAGAATGGAAAGAAAAGATATCTCAGGAAATAAAAGATTCCATATCTGGAAAGATAGAAAAACTTAAAGAAACTCTCAAAGGAGAAAATGTTGAAGAAATAAAATCTTCTTCTTCGGAGCTTTCTTCGGAGCTTCAAAAAATAGGGCAAACGATGTATAATCAGGATAAGGGAACGGGAGAAGGTGATAAAAATTCTGATTCCTAATTTCTATTTTATATACCCTAACCTCTTTACCCTAACCCCTATTCTTATGATTGAAAACTCATCTCCTCCCAAGGAAGAATCTTTTAGTGTTTATGAGGGTAGATTTTCCTATTGGAAAGCATCTTTATTGGGATTGTTTACCTGCGTTTCGGCTCTTGCTTTTGGTTTTTTTCTTAAAAAAGTTCTCTTTGGACTGTCAAATAATATGACAGGTGACAGTTTTTTCCTTCTTATTTTTCTACTAATTTTTTTATCTTTTTTTTCCGTTACTTCGCTGTTTGTGTCAAGAAATAGTTTTATGACGCTCATAGCTTTTCTTTCCGCTGTTTTTATTTTTGTTGTTTTCTTACCGGATCTAAATCAGAGAATAGCAATAGCCGGATTAATTCTGGCTGGGTTTTTAATGGTTTCGGTCATTATGGGAAGAAATGAAATAGACGGATGTTTAAAAATAAAATTTTTTAGAATAGTAAAACCAATAATGTCCAGAGTCATAATCGGAATAGCTATTTTTTCCTCTTTTTTGGTTTATAACAGTTTTCTTACGCGTCCTTTGGATAATAATAATCCTTTTCTTCCTCAAAACGTTTTTGAATCAAGTTTTAGGGGAATATCTGGGATTATAGGTAAGTTCTTAGGAGACGTTGATTTTTCTCTATCTTTAAACGAAATTACCGCTAAACTTGTTGACCAGAGTATTCCTCCTGCCATAAAAAATGATTTAATAAAAAAAAGCACCGACGCTTATCAAAAACAATTTTCTTCCATGTTGGGAATTAATTTAGACCCCAATATCAAACTTTCTTTAGCTATTTATCAGGGAATAATTAATAAATTTAATTCTTTGGGTGGGTCGTCTAAATCCTCAGTTTTAACGGTGTTGGCGGTTCTTCTTTTCTTAGCTGTCCAAGCGGTTTCCCCTTTAATTAGAATAGTCGCTTCGTTTTTTGGTCTTGTAATTTATCAAGTACTTTTAGCTATCGGTTTTGGAGCGGTAGTTTTTGAAAACAGAAGCAAAGAAACAATATCTCTGCCGTAATTTTGTATCTTGTAGTTTGTAGCGTGTATCTTGTATGATACTGAATACGAGCTACCAAATACTAGCTACTAATTTTATGGATTACTACGAAATTTTAGGAATTACCAAAAACTCATCTGAAGATGAAATAAAAAAGGCCTTCAGGAAATTGGCTCATAAATATCACCCTGACAAACAAGGGGGTGATGAAAAGAAGTTTAAGGAGATAAACGAGGCCTATCAGGTTCTTTCAGATAAAAAGAAAAGAAGCCAATATGATAGATTTGGAAAAGGATTCTCTGACTCGGGGATGGGTGGCGATCCGTTTGGAGCAGGGGGTCCTTTTGGAGGTTTTTCCTCCGGTAGTGGCTTTGACTTTAATAATTTTTCTTTTAATGACCTCGATGATTTCGGAGATATCGGGGATATATTTGGAAGTTTTTTTGGTGGAGACAGAAAATCAGGAGCTAAAACAAAGGGAAATGATATCCAGGCAATATTAGACATATCTCTAAAAGAGGCGTTTTTTGGAATGAAAAAAGAAATATCTTTTAAGACATTTGTTTCTTGTAAAAAATGCTTTGGCGCCGGATATGATAAGTCAGCCGGAACAAAAACTTGTCAAAATTGCAATGGTTCTGGAAAAATAAAAGAAGAGCGCAGGTCTTTTTTTGGGAATTTTGTTCAGGTTAGGGAATGTCAGGAATGTTTTGGAACTGGTGAGGCACCAAATAAAGTTTGCAGTGAATGCTCCGGAGCCGGAAGAATTATGTCTCAGAAAAAGATTATCGTTGAAATAAAGCCGGGAATATATAATGGGCAGATGATAAAAATTGATGGAGAAGGGGAGGCCGGATTAAGAGGTGTTGGAGGTGGTAATCTTTATATTAAAATAAACATATTGCCTGATAAAAATTTTGAATTGGATGGTGATAATTTAATTATTAAAAAAACTGTTTCTGTATCCGATATTTTATTGGAGAATAAAATAGAGATAGAAACTATAAGCGGAGAAAAGACTAAAATAGAAATTCCTCAGAGCTTTGTTATCGGTGGAGAAATCATAGCCAAAGGAGAGGGTATGTATAAAAAATCAGGCGGTTCTTTTGGGTTATCCAAAAGAGGGGATCTAATAGTCAAAATCTCTCTTAAGACGCCTAGAAAAATAAACCACCAGGCCCAAAAGATAGCCAAGGAACTGGCCAAAGAACTTGAAAAGGAAGAGTAAAGGGTGGTATATTTCTAAATATCCGCCCATAGCTCAGTTGGTAGAGCAACTCCCTTTTAAGGAGAGGGTCCCAGGTTCGAATCCTGGTGGGCGGACAAAATAATAGTATTTTATGTTTAAATTCATTGTAAGATTTTTTGATAAGTTAGAAGATAAAATAAGACACAACTTAAGTAAGCATCCTATTTTTTATGCTTTAATAGGCGGTTTTGGAATAGTTTTGTTTTGGAGCGGAGTGGAGGGGTTGGTAAGCTCGTCTAGTTTTATAACTCCTTGGATTGCTATTGTTGTTAGTGTGGTTATTATGCTTCTTACTGGAACGTTGGTTTCTTTCTTTATTGGAGAACAGCTTTTAATCTCCGGATTAAAAGAAGAAAAGAAAACGGACGAAAAAACTGAGAAAGAAATAAGAGAGGAAGATCTTCGTTTGAAAAAGATTATGTCAAACATTGAAGAAATTCATAAAGACGTAGTAGATATCAAAAAAATCCTTTCTAAAAAGAAATAACAAGTGGTATTGCATATCCATTCCATTTGTGATATTATATAAAGGCAGTATTTAGAATAATATCACTATGCAAAACAGACATAAATTTGGAATATTCGCCTTAATTGCGTTAGTTGCTTTTTTGGCCATTGTTTTTGGTGGTAATTTTGGAGGTGGATATCAATACGCCTCAATCTATAATCCCAATTATACATTAGGTTTTGATACAGTAGTTGGTCAAAACGGGGTTGATATTTGCTCTCAGAACCAATCAAATTATCCGGGGGCTTTTGAGTCCAATGATTGTTCTTTTAGGAACTACTGGTATAATGATTTTAGTTCTGTAAAAGAATATTACTACACTCCTTATTATTATGGTTCTATTCCAACACATCCATAGATTGTGTTATAAGGCCAAATGCTTCTACTTTTTGGATGTTCTAATTCGACTCGCTTTTGTCTTTATCGTAGGGATTATCTTTCTTTTTATAGTTAAAGCCAGTTACATATTTATTCTTTTGTGGCTGGCTGTTTTTGTATCCGGACTTTTTGTCGCTCTTTTAAGGTCAAAGTTTTCCGGGTATGAATTTTTAGATTCCGAATTTGTTATTGAATGCGGAACTACATCAACCAAAAGCGATGCCGTTCCTTACCACAAAGTAGATTCGGTTTATGTTACTAAAAATAGATTGGAAAAAATACTAAGAATCAGCTCTCTTCATCTTCATGTGGATGAGACATATACATTGGGTAGCGATTCGGAACAAATATTAAATTGTCTTAATAGAATATCACACGAATTTATTGTTCTTTTGCCCGACAAAGATATTGAGCAAATAACTTCTATGTTGGCAAAAAAAATAGAAAAATCAAGAAATTCTCCCGAAAAAATAAAAGATCCTTTGTGATATTATTTCAGTTTTATTGTTTTTCGTATTGTTCAACTGATTCATCAAAATAACTGAGTTCTATTCCTACTTGTCTAAACATATTTTCTGACTCTATAGCCGCTTGGTATTTTTTAGCACAAACGATTCTTTTTATTCCAGAGTTTATAAGCAACTTTGCACAAATAAAACAAGGAGTTACGGTACAATACAAAGTTCCCTCATTAATGGCTATTCCCAATTTTGCTGCTTGAGCTATGGCATTTTGTTCGGCATGAGTTGTCCTGACGCAATGTTGTGTTTTAGATCCGTCTTCGTGTGTTGTTTCATTAAAAAGATGCCCCATATCATCACAGTGCGGTAATCCTTTGGGTGATCCAGCATATCCGGTTACTAAAATTTGTTTGTCGCGAGTAATAACGCAACCTCTTTTACCTCTGTCGCAAGTTGATCTTTTGCCTACAACTTGGGCTATTTCCATAAAGTACTCATCCCAAGAGGGTCTTTTATATTGTGTATCCATGGTCATATTATATATTCAAAATAAAAACAAATCAAAAAAAGCCCTTTCGAGCTCTTTTTGATTTCCAAACCTCTTATCTTCTTGGTTCCTGAGGTCTAGCTTCGTTAACGGTCAATTTTCTTCCGTCAACATCTTTTCCGTTGAGTGTGTCAATAGCGGTTTGAGCTTCGTCATCTGAAGACATTTCGACGAATCCAAATCCTCTTGATCTTCCGGTCATTCTGTCCACAAGGACAGAAGCGGAATCAACGGCTCCAACTTCAGAAAAAATTTCTTTCAATTTTTCATCAGTCGTTTCGTAGGAAAGATTTCCTACATATAATTTCTTAGCCATTCTTTGCACAAATTTTTTAGCAAGCCGACTTAATAATTTTTCTACTTGACCACTTACACTTATTTATTTGTGTAAAGAGGGAGAAAACCAATTTATCCTCACACCTAACAGTTGTTTAGGTTGTGATGGATTTACTTGCATTATTAAGATACTAAATTATTCCGCCACAAAAGTCAATTCCGTAATTCTATCTATATAAAAAACAGGCATTTGTGTTTTGAGTGGGGCCCCGCAGTTTCGACTTATCGGAACGAGGACAAGCCCCCGATGGACACAAATGCCTGTTTAGCTTGTCTATTTACAAAACCAAATCTCCAATTCTAAACGTTTTTAACGTTGCTTCCTGCTTTGCCATCCCTCTGTGCTGGTTGTTAAAAGCAGCTGACCCATCTTTTCCACAAATTTTTAATATGGCTTTCTGTCCTCCAGGGTGATTGGCAATCCACAAAGTTAAATCATAAACTCCTCCATTAACAGCGCTCCAGCAACTTGTAGCATCTTTATGTCCCGATATCTGCAAAAGAGTGTATTCGTTGATTTTGGCTGGGTTATTTTCTTGGGGAATATTTTCTATTATCTGATCGTTGGTTTGATTATTTTCTGGTTGAGGATTGTTATTTTTACCAGCGAACAATACAATGGCAATTATAACTACAATAACTGTCAAAACTACATAAATTATTTTATTTTTCATATTTATTAATACAATTTATATTTGTCTATGCTAATTCCGGAACTAGTCGGTTATATATTTCAGTCACTGATTTTCTGAACAACTCTCTTTTTTTCCAAAAGAAATTACTTTCCGAAACGTCCTTATTTTTGATTTTATTTAGCTCCACAATCACAACATATCTATTATGTCCTAAATCGGACTTGGATTTATTGTTGATGTCCTCTAAACCCTGATAAATTTTCTTCAAATGCTCGTATTTCCCCGGAATTTTCAAATCTTTGTTTATTTTGAGTCGGGATGAGAGGTCTTTTAGAAGGGAGGCGTTGAGTTCAATATGCTCAATAAAGTCATGAATTGCCATAAAAAAATCAAAACCAGCCGGTGTTTTTAGGACCTTCTGGAACGTCTTGTCTAGTCCGTTCTTTGTCTTGTTTGTCATTGGCTATATTCTATCACGTTTATAATTAAATGACAAATAAAAAATCCCCATAGAAGGGGACTTTTTATTTACGTTTAGTAATCTCTTCTGCTACCTCCGCCAAATCCTCCTCGGCTTCCTCTGTCTCTTCCGCCTCCTCCGCCTCCGCCTCTGTTAAACCCTCCTCCATCTCTTCTTGGGGGGCGAGCTTCCATTGGTTTGGCTTCATTGACGGTAATATTTCTTCCATCAATATCTTTGCCATTGAACATTTCAATAGCTTTTTGGGCTTCCTCCTCTGTGGACATTTCTACGAATCCGAATCCTTTTGAGCGTCCAGTCATTCTGTCAATAATAACAGTTGCTGTTTCAACAGTTCCGGCTTCTGCAAAAGTGTCTTTTAAGGTCCCATCAGTGGTGTCATAAGACAATCCGCCGACAAATAATTTTTTTGCCATATTTATTTTTTAATAATTTACTTGAGTAAGTCGACTAATTGTCTATTCGTTCCTTTGAAACTTACATCCAAACCTGATTATCTCTTATTTCCATCATAATAGCAAGCTTTCTATATGCTTATGTCTTTTGATATAAAACAGAAATTTATAATCGTTCCATAGTGCCCAAGATGCTTATTTTCTTTAACTACAATATTGGGAACGTATTTTTTTACTTTTTGGGCAAGTTCTTTTCCAAAAGAATAGGGGATTATCAGGTCGCTTTGCGAAAGTATTATTTTGACTTTTTTGCCCTTTAGACCCGGAGCATATTTCTCGGGAGCTAAGTTTTCCCACTGTTCCTTTAAATACGGAAGGTCAATTTTATTTTTCTCCATGACTTTTCTGATGCTGGCGGTTCTTAGTCCATACCACATCGGTTCGGCAAGGGTGTTTCCCGGAGCGACTAAAATCACTCCCTTGACTAGTTTGTTGGACCCAGAAATCATACTTGCTGTCACGCAGCTTAAGCTAAATCCCATGACGATAAATTTGTCTATTTTGTGTTTTTTGTTTATCTCCTCAATGTCCTTTTTTATATTTTCTGATATATATTCAAAATATTTTTTTGTTCCTTTAATGTCGGGTGATAAGATGTCGGGGATAAAATCATACTGGATATATGAGTAACCGGAATTTATAATTTTATCTCTTAATAAATAAAACGTTTGTGAATTGGCATGCCAAGGGCCAAGTAATATATATGCCTCCGAAGAGTTGTCACAAAAATATTCCTTTTTAAATAAAGGATTTTTAAATCCAACTTTATTTTTAAGAACATCCTTGTCAAAAGCCGAAAATATCAATAATAATTTGTCTAGATTCATGTAAAGAATATTAACTCTCGGTTTTCTCTAAAATTAGTTCATTGAGTATCTTTTTAACCGAGTCAATGCTCTCTTCGTCCAATATGGAAACGGGTATTATATTTTTGTTCAGCTTTTTAAGTTTTTTAACGATATTGACTGCATCTTTCTCAGAGACGTTATCTTTCTTACTGACAAAAAGATATTCCTTTTTCTTGAGAAGCAATTTATTGTACTTTCCAAGTTCTTTTCTGACCGTTTTATAGTCAGTCACCGGACTTGAAGAATCTGAGGCAACGAAATGAAACAACACGTTAGTGCGTTCTATGTGCCGTAAAAATCTGATACCGAGGCCTTTTCCCACAGAAGCTCCCTCAATAAGCCCGGGAATATCGGCTAGTATTAATTCATAATAAACTCCCAAATTTGGTTCTAAAGTTGTAAAAGGGTAGTTGGCTACTTTGCTCTTAGCATTGGTCAGTTCGTTTAACAAACTTGTTTTCCCCACATTGGGAAGTCCTATAAATCCCACATCGGCAATTAGTTTCAGTTCAAAATGAAATTCAAACAACTCTCCCAGTTTTCCGTTTTCAAATTGTTTTGGAGATGTATTATGGGGTCCGCGAAAATGAAAATTTCCTCTTCCTCCACTTCCTCCTTTGGCGATTATTTCTTTTTGACCAATTTTGGTTATTTCAATATCTTCTTGAGTGTTTAGATTGTGAGCCACTGTGCCCACAGGAACTATCAATACTAAATCTTTTCCATCACTGCCGTCTCTAAATTGTGAACGTCCGATTTGTCCGTCTTCTGCTTGAATTTCTTTTCTGAAACGAAACTTGTTTAATGCGCTTAAGTCGGAAACGCCCTCAATATAAATATTTCCTCCTTTGCCTCCACTTCCGCCAACCGGACCCAGGGTCATCAAATTTTTATTAAAAGACACGGTTCCGTCTCCTCCGTTTCCCGCCGCTACTCGTATTTTTACATCATCAATAAGCATGGTATAACATTTATTTTATTCTACATTTCTCTTTCAAAGCTGTAATATCATCTGCCGTTAGTTTTTCATTTATGCCCGCATCTAAACGATTCATTATAGCATTAGGATTATCAAGATGTTCTAATCCTAGCGCGTGACCCAATTCATGAGCAAGAATTTTTATAAGTTTATCTTCATTATTGAATTGAAAAATATTAATTGCTGTACCGCTTGTATCACTTGTATAACTGCCTTCGCTGAATTCCTCGCCAGTTGACGTGCCGATTGTATTATAAGTATTTACCTGAAGATTGAGCTCAGCAATTAATTTATTAAGAACTATTACCGTTGAATTTATAATATCACCTGATTTGTTAAGTGACTCTTGTTTTTGATTGATAATGGCAATTTGATTATTTAAATCAATTCTTCTTTGTTCCAATGCGTCATATTCTTTTTTTGTTGCTCTGGTGTGACTATTCCAATAGTCAACATCTTTTTCAAAAACTTTTCTATCTAAATCATAACTTTTAATCAGAGTAGTTATATACGCTTCTTCTTTATCATACAAATTAACAAGTGAATCATATTCAGCTTTTACCGCGTTATAAGTAGATTCGTCATCATTAATGACTATTCCCAGTTCTTTCAATGCATCCGCGGCTTTTTGCCTGTAGTCGTAAATAAGATTTATTTTTAAGTTTCCAGTAGGGGAGTATTCAAATAATTGCTTATCAATTGATGATTCCCATATTTTTTCGGCCTGCATGATATTATTTAACAATTTTGCTTCTGTTATATTAAACCGTGGATCGATATCTGCGATAGAATATGCTATTGGTTGTTGACAAGGTTGGAACCTATTTAAGAAACTTTGGAAAAGATAATTAATATTATCTTTGTAGTAGTAACCAAAACCTAAGAACAACAAAATAATGATTATAGTAACAAAAAATTTGCCCCAGAAAGATTTCATAAAAGTTTGGTTATTTTATTCAATTTATTAACGGATCCCAGAGTCGCAGGAAATATCCAAATTCGTAACCTTATTTGCCGTTACAATTGCCTCTTTTCCAAAACAGCTCGGCAAAATACCATTTGACTCAGGTAAAACTTTAACCAAATATGTACCTGAATAAAGATTGACATTAAAATTACCATTTGTGTCGGACTTAATACTAGTTGCCAAAGTGCCACTGCTTTTAACCAGAATATTTACTTGAGCGTTAGTAAATGGTCTGTCAGCGCAGTTTAGATTTTCTGGATATTCTTGAACTGGACATACCGGACCCACATGAATGTAACCGCTAATACTGCCTATGTTGTTATTCACCGGATTTACAGAAATCATAATTGTCATGCTATTTTCTGTAGCGCCCTCTAAAGAAAGCGTATAATCTTTTAAATCAATTTCTCTATTATTAACAGTACCAAGTTGGATTTCTCTTGAAGAACCTTCCATATATAGAGAAAACACACCCGAAAGCTCTCCCTGCCAAATACATTGAACATCTGGTTTGCAGCGAGAATCATTTATTTCTTTGAGAGTAAGCGATAAATTATCAGGAAAAAAGATTTTGTCGGTTACACGCATAGTGATTAATTTATTAAACTTTTCTTGTTTGTCAGAAGTTTCAACTAGGGGACACGCGGCAAACTCGCAATTAGGGCCAGTGCGACCAACGGCGGATCCGTCAGGACAAAGCTTGGCTTCTTCAGTACAAGCTATGTTTCCATTATCTGTATCTTTTTGTTGACTTTGAAAAATAAGAACTGCCCCGACTAACAACAAGAGGGCAACTATTGGGAAAATAATTTTTTTATCCATAATATTATTATAGCATTAATATTTGAATAAATATAAAAAATACGCCGTATTGACGTATTTTTTATATTGGCTCCCCGGGTAGGACTCGAACCTACAACCTTATCCTTAACAGGGATCCGCTCTACCATTGAGCTACCGGGGAATACGTTTAAGAGATTAACAAAAAAAATTGAATATTTCAAGAATAAAATTATGACTTGGTCTAACAGCCCAAGCGGATGTTTTCAAGGAATCGTCTTTGTGGCGGTTTTTTGATAGAATAGAAATATGAACTTAAATTTACGACCACCAAAACTTTCCGATAAAAAATACTTTATTAAGTGGTGGACTGATCCTTATTTAATAAGTATGACAAGCGGTAGAAAAGAAGATCCTGTCAAAATTGCTAAATTCTTTCCAAAATTATTGAAGTCAAAAAATCCTCAATTTATTATTTTAGCTGACACAAAACCGATTGGACACATTATGGTTAGGAGAAAAAGTAAGACCGTTTTCAGGACTCCCATAATTATAGGAGAACGGAAGCATCGAGGAAAAGGGGTTGGAACTTGGGCTCTTAGAAAAATACTTCAAATGGGGTTTGTAAAGTTAAATTATAAAAAAGCTTATCTTGAAGTCAGGCCAGAAAACAAGAATGCTATTAGTACATATAAAAAGCTCGGTTTTCATAAGAAGGGAATAAAACTTTATAAAGATAATAAATATCTTTCAAAAGTTATTATGATGGAGCTTATGAAGAGTGCTTGGAAGAAAAGTAAATTAGCTATTGCCTAAGACAGTTTCTAACATCGTTCAGCATGCGGAGCTTTGAAAATAACCAGACATAACACTGGTTATTTTTATACCTATGCTGGACGTTAGAACTCTGGTAAAATTTGTTCATGGAATTCGCAGAAGAAATAAAAATTCTTAAACAAATATTTCCGAAAATATGTTCTGCAGATACTCATCAATCTAGAAAAGAATGGAATCCTAACAATCCTTTCCAGGGCCATTGTGCAGTAATAACCCTTTTAGCTCAAGATATTTTAAAAGGAGAGATATTATGGGCATCTCTTGAGGGAACTGGCTGGTCTGGTAATCATTACTGGAATTGCTTACCCAACGGTGAGGAAATTGATTTTTCTGAGAGCCAATTCGGAGAAAATAGACCTAATTTAAAAGGTGAAATAAGAGACCGCGCTTTTCTTCTTTCTAGTGAAGACACAAAAAATAAATATCAAAAATTGGTTAAACGATACAAAGAAGAAGAGTTTAAACTCCAATAATACTTATCTCAGACAAGTTCTCCTCCTTCGCATAAAGCTACGGGCGGACAAGTAATGTCGTCTATTAGTCGCCTGCCTGCTGGTAGGCAGGGAGCGGATGTTTTCAAGGAATCGTCTTTGTGGCGATTTTTTGATAGAATAAAAATATGAAAAAAATAGTTTTAGCATCATCATCTCCAAGAAGAAAGGAATTACTTTCACAAGTTGGTTTACAATTTGAAGTAGATCCAAGTAATTATCAAGAAGATATGAGCTTAAAAATGGAGCCAAGTAAATTAGCTGAATATTTGTCTTTGGGTAAGGCAAAAGATGTAGCTTTGAAACATAAAGATTCAATCATCATCGCAGCGGATACATTTTGTGTTCTTGATGGAGAATTTCTTGGTAAACCAAAAACAGAAGAACGAGCTAAGGCCATGTTGAGTAAACTTAGTGGTAGAGTGCATTCTGTTATAACCGGTTTTGCTATAATTGATACCAAAACCAATAAACAAGTTTCTAAATCAGTAGAAACAAAAGTTTATTTCAAAAATCTTTCTGATTATGAAATAAACGCTTATGTTGCTTCTGGAGAACCATTGGATAAAGGTGGAGGTTATGCTATGCAGGGCATAGCGTCTTTATTTATCGAAAGAATAGAAGGAGATTATTTTAATATTATTGGCCTTCCCATTTTCTCATTATCCGTAGAACTTAAGAAGTTTGGTATTAATATTCTTTAGTTTATAAACAGGTTCTAATGTCGTCTATCAGTCGGAGCAAATAAACTAGATACTAACTTTTTAGAGAAAATCAGAACATTGATATATGCAAAAAAAGTACAAAGATCAATTAATCAAAATAGCTCAAGAAAAACAAATCAAGAATGATCCCTCTCATGACTTCAATCACGTTTTACGTGTTTTACATCTTGCTGAAAAAATCGGAAAGAAAGAAAAAGCTGATTTAGAAGTTGTTATCCCTGCGGCGATTTTTCATGATGTTATTGTTTATCAAAAAAATACCAGCAACAGCCTAAATGAAACAGATGAAAGTGCTAAGGTGGCAGAACAAGTCCTATCTTCATTGTCTTGGTATCCAAAAACTAAAATTGACTTAGTTAAAACTTGTATTCAGCAGTGTTCATTTAGAAAGGGAATTATTTCAAAAACAATTGAAGGGAAAGTGTTGCAGGATGCCGATGGAATCGAATCAACTGGAGCCATTTCTATCTTGAGAACTTTTTCTTCTGGTGGACAAATGAATAGAGGTTTCTATCATCCTATAGATCCGTTTAGAAGAAAATCTATTCCTCCGCACACGGAATTTGATGTAGATCTGTTTTTTTTGAGATTACTAAAAATCTATGATCTGATGCGGACTGGAACTGGTAAAAAAATAGCTAAGAAACGGCACTTGTTTCTAATTAAATTCCTAAAACAAGTAGAAGATGAATTAAGGGGAGATGGTGTTAAAACTGGGTAGACAAATTTTTACTAAGCATCAAATGGCCCCGTCATTCTATGCAAAAATTGTTATACAGAGGTTGGTGGCAAAATTATAGATATAAAAAGGTATTTAAAAAATAGATAATAATGTTTCCACAGTGTCCGTACGTAGCCTTGTGCGAAGTAGGACCCGAGGAGCATTGAAAAATAACCAGATAAAACCGACTTTTTGGTTGAACTCAATATGGACTCTGGAAATAAATTATGATTAAATTAATTTATGCCGTTAAGCGAAGAAATAAAAAATGACTTAAAGCAAAAAGAAAAGGTAATTAAAGAACTTTATCGTTCTTTTGTCGCAAAACTTAATCAACTAAATAACGACGAGATTATCACTATTAACGATGAGAGAAACACCAGAAATAAAAAGCCCAACAAATAAGGTGGCCGAAAGACCGGAAGTGGAAGTAGTATCCGACGAGATCAAGAATCTCGTTGGTCTTTCTGTGGAAGAAATTGATAGCATAGATAAAGACGTTGAAGCTAAAATTTCCCAAGAACTAGATCCAGCAAAGAAAAAAATGATCATGTCTTTGGGTCGCAAGTTTAGGGAAGCGATATTCGCCTACGTTCGTATCGTTATACTTACTGGGTTGACTCTTAATGTTTCCAGTGATAATCCTCATAAGAAACCGGAGACATTCGATGAGATGGTTCAGCGTGCAAAAATTGAGATGGCGACAAAAGGAATTACTTCCGAACAAGCGGCAACATATAAGCCGATCATGAGCAATGTGCTGCATAGAGGAGTTCATCCATTTGGTTATAAACCGCATGGCGCTGATATCCTAAAGAATCTCATTGAGGGAAGAGCTATATCAGAGAACGCGGAAGGCGGACGCGAGGACGCCTGGCGTCTTTACTTGGGTTTACCCCAAAGAAACGACACATTCGGAATTTCTGACTATAAACCAAGCAAAAGCAAGGATGATATCTATTATTACAAAATTAACAGTTTTTCAGAAAAATTATCTAAATTTAACCCAGAAACAATTAAAAGATTAGTAGATGGCGCTCATAGGAATAAAGGAAAATCTATCTACGAATGGGATGATTGGTTTGTCAGTGTCGGATTTGCCGAATGGATTATGAAAAATTATGTCATCTCCGCTGGGGAGGATAAAAATGGTTCTTACATTTCTTATTGGGACAGATGGGACCTAGACGTACCAATTGAAAGAGATGGCTTGATCGGAAAACCATTTGAAATATATGATCGCATTTATTACAATCCAGAAACCTTTGAAGTCCTTGGCAATAATTGAGTAATGTCGTCTATCAGTCGGAGCTTTGAAAATAATCAGATTAAATACTGGTTATTTTTTAGTTGAAATCATCAACAAAAAATTCGTAGCCACCAATTAATGTAGCAGTTGAGAGGAAATACCAGATAAATGCGTCGTCAAGGGGAAATATTTTACCAAATATTGTTACGGGATAAATATATTCACCGGGCCACCACCAGTTACCAATTATTAATGCCACTACTTCATAGACAAAAAATACTATTGCGAAAAAAAGAATAGGTATTACTATTTTTTTAAGAAGTTTTGGATTTTTAAAATAAATTATCAGGGACGGGATTATAAGTATAGGTATAGAAGCAACTGCATAATTAATAGCAATTAAAGTAGGATTGTGTATAAATGTGCCGAATACAATTACTAATAAGAGAATATATAGTCCAACAAGGAATTTGAATTTTCTTGATATCTTTTGCTCTTTGGATCGGTCTATAAAATATTCATAAAAGCTTATTACCCAGAAAAAATTTAAAAAAGCAAAAAGCATATTTTCTAAAGGTATAATTCCGAGGGGGCGGAAAAAGAATGATTGAACATCCCACGCATTTGCGAGGCGAAGAGCGAGTTCGATGGGTGGTCCAAAAAGCAGGGCGGTAACGATAGAAAATATCAACACTCTTTTTTTAGAATTTTTAAGCCATAAAAAATTAACAATACTTGGTGGGACCAAAACTATTATTATCGTCAGAATATATGGTGGTCGGAAAATAAGTATAAATATACAAGCAAGCAAGACATAGCCAAGGAGACCTAAAATTTTTAACCACTCTATTTTTTTAGTCATTAACTATATTCTATCAATAAGTATGAATAATATAAAATTTATTTTGGGTAAATAATGCAGGAGTTGTAAAAACAAGTTCTAATATTGTCCATCAGTCGGAGCAAAAGATTGACCAATAGCACTATATGTGCTATTTTGTTGAGAGGAGGTGATCATGAAGATCATCGTAACTCGCAGAAGTGATGACTATCACGTCTGCCTGGATGACCACAACGGAATCTGGGGATGTGGCAAGAGCCTGTACGAAGCTATCGGAAATCTTATTCTCAACCACCAGGATGCTTTCGGGATCACAGTGGAGGAGAACAAGCAACACTGAACGCATCAACTTCTGTAAGGAAAGGAGAAAGCGATGCAACTAAGGAGAACAATTACTGTTGCAACAGGAGAGACTCTTGATGAGTTACTCTCCCAAGTCCAACCAGGGGACAGCATTGTCCTCTACGAGGGTCCCTGGGATTCTTTCTGGTGGCACACCGAAGGAGTGATCATTCGACTGGGTAGGAGGCTTCTCCTCAACGGCAAAACTTTGATCTACGAAGGCAACTTCAACGAGTGGCGGTCTCATCCGGAAGGGGTGATCGTCAGGATCGGAGAGAAGTTTCTCATCAACGGAACCAAGGAGTTCCAAGGCGGGTGGGGTGAATGGCGGAGGATGACGTTTTGTCCCAAGGGAGGAGGAGTGAGCGATCACATCAGCAACAAGTTCCGGTTGACTTTCTACCAGTAGAACCGAGCACATTAGGACTGAGCAGATTCCACTGCTCCCGCTAAGGTTTATCCCGAGGCGGTTGTTTTTTATATCTGGATAGGATGTTAGAATTTTGATATAATTGAAAATATGAAAAAATATTTATTTGTTCTAGCTCTAATGTTTCCATTATTAACGTTCGCTCAAACAACTGACTCAACGGCTGATTTACAAGCTTTAATTAAACAACTTCAAACCCAGATACAATCATTACAATCACAGATAGCAGATCTTCAAATTGAGGTTCAAACTGTAAAAATTGAACTTAAGTTTAGTAGAGCCCTGGCACAAGGAGCTACTGGAGACGATGTAAAAAAACTACAGGAGTTTTTAAAAAACTTTACAGGTAGCTATCCCAACGGCTTGATTACTGGATATTATGGACCACTTACTCAAGTAGCTGTTAAAAAGTTTCAGGAGCAGAACGGTATCGAGTCCGTAGGAATGGTTGGACCTAAAACTCAAGAGAAATTAAATGTTCTTGTGGCCGCTATTCCCGCTACACCAGCCACTCCTTCTTCCGGAACAGGAATACCAGCAACTTCGGCAACTTCAGCCACACCAGCTATATCTACTACACCAATCACATCGATATCAAATTTTTCTTCCACAACCCCAGCCACGCCATGCAAAACCCCAGTGGGCGTTCAAATTCCATTCACTCCTACTGTTATTAAGATTCTTTCTCCGAACGGAGGGGAGCAGTGGCAGGTTGGCGAAACGTATACTATAAAATATTCTGCGAAAGATATTGTCGGAAATAAAGCTTTGTTGGTTTATTTAAACAAGGGATATGACGCGCCGACAACTAAAACGGGGGTGAATAGCAGTCAATTAATAGGAGTTACCACAAATTTGGAAAGTTATACGTATACGATTCCAAGTAACATTCAATCATGGCCTGGCCTGGGGAACAATTATACAATATCAATTTATGTTGAGGGTTCTTATGCTTCTTGTGATGTGATTTCTTATATTGGCGATTTCAGCGATACGGAATTTAGTATTATAGCGGGACAAAATAATACTCAGGTCACCACTCCTACTATTTCGGTATCTTCTCCTGTTACGACAACGAGCGGAGGAGGATACGGTACAATTGTGACTACGTCTGCCACTCAAGATAAAATAGCTAATATACAGACGCAAATTAGTATCTTACAGAATCAATTAAATAATACTATTGATACTGCAACACGAGATTCTTTGATAGCGCAAATTATCGCATTAAAAACGCAAGTGAAAATACTTCAAGGCGCTTCCGACACTACTACCACAGTAATTTCAGCTACATCAATAAATACCAACGGTCTTGGCTTACACTCCCAGAGTCAAACCCCAGTAATTTCTGCTTCATCAACTAATCAAGAAAAAATAAACGCTTTATTGATGCAAATTAGCGCCTTATATTATAAATTAAATAATACTACCGATACTGCAACGCGAGATTATTTAACAACGCAAATTACTACTTTAGAAGCGCAAGTACAAGCAATCCGAGATAAAATTAACGCCATATCAAAGCAAATCAGTGTTTTACAGAATCAATTAAACAATACCATTGATACTGCAACACGAGATTCTTTAATAACTCAAATTGTCGCATTAAAAGCACAAATGCAATAATTGAAGAATGGGACAGAATAAAAAACGTCTTTATGGCGTTTTTTATATCTGGATAAGATGTTAGAACTTTGATATAATTGAAATAACGATAATTAATATTAAATTACTAAATATGAATTATAAATATATTTTAGTGGCAATGTTCGCAGTATTGGTTTTTGGGGGTGTTCTGGTAAATGACGTGGAAGCTACCGTGGGAGGACCCACTTTTATTTACGGATTTAAATATAATCCAGTAGATGAATCGGTCTACTATATACGAGTTGACCAAGGTGGGAGAGGTTGTCCTCCGGAATTAATGAAAATGTCATTGGCTACCGGTCAGTCCCAAATGGTTTATTCTTGTGACGAAGGAGAAAAATTAAATGACGTTTCTGCCGTTAATTTAATCATCAGTAATATCACTTCCGGTTTTAAGGATTTAACTCCTATCAATTTAATCAAAAACAGAATCTCTATTGATGTAAATCTTGTAGATTATAAAAAATACGATCCTAATACTGACGAAATCCTTCTAGCTAATTTTAAGGCCTCAGTTTATCAGGACGGCAAAGAAGTAACCAATTTTCCTGTGACCGGATGTAATTTAGAGCAACCCTTCACTTTTGCAGGATATGCGATACCCGGTTTTGATAAAAAAATAGTTTTATTGCTTTCAACCAAGGGTGATTGTTGGGAGAGTGGTTATACATATGAAACTTTGTACGTTGTTGGAGGAGTGGATAATTTAGATAAAAGCTCAATATCGGGTGGTTATTACAAAGGTGACTGGGCTCTGGCGCCCAACGAAGGCACTTTAGTTGTTTTTGAGCCAGACAAACTAAACAGCAATATTGAAAATAATAACACTAATACACCCAACCAAAATACTGATAGCGACTCTAATAATATGTATTATTATTTAATCGGATTGTTTGTGGCGATTGTTCTATTATTAGTCGGAATAATGTTAGGTAGGTTGTCTGTGAAAAAAAGTAATATCTAGTTTTGTAATGAATAAAGGTAAAATATTATTCTTCATTCTAGTCATATTATTTGGGGTGTTTATGTTTGTATATGGTGAAATTGACGATAGTCCCGGAGGGCAATTGCTTGGACTTTTGGTGTTTATTATCGGTATTGTGGGCGTGATAAAAAACAAGACAACTCTGAGCTAAATTTACAAATTGCAAGCTTTTGACGGGCGCGGTAGAATAAAAATATGAAAAAATCAAAAAATATCTTAATTGTTTTGGGTGTTGTTGTGGTTGTTGTGGTAGCGCTTTTTGCTAGCGGTATTTTAACCTTTGAAGTATCAATGAACAGCTCCGGTGATGAATCCAAAATGGAAAAGCCGTTAAATTATGAAACCACAGAATTTAGTTCAGAATATGGTTTTACCATGAGTTATCCAAAAGATTGGATAGTAGATACTTCCCAAAAATCGGGACCTGTTGAATTTATTCTTGAACCGTCAGGAAAGGCCTTTATTGGAATACAAACCGGACACGATGAACGCCTTAAGGTTTTTTCATCGCGAGCAGTAGCAATGATGGAAGCGGAAAAATCATTAACGGAAGACAAACAATTTAGTATAAATACATTTGAGTGGAAGTATGAAGATGCGGAAAGTAATGTGAATAGTTATATGGCCACCGGTTCTTTTAATGATAAAAATGGTACTAAGTGGCTTTTTAAAGAAATCGTTGTATTTATCCCAGATGGGACAATATATTTCTACGATAGCAATGTTCTTGCTGAATTTGCAGAAGAATATGGTCCGATTCTAGACAAAATAATTTCAAGTTATTGGCCGACAAAAAATAGAGCCGAATCAGCCCGCATAAAAGTGCAATTATTACCAGAAATAAGAGAATACGAAACAATGCTCGCCCAATCTGATAAGAAAGCAACGATTGAAATTGAAGAAGGAGATGATAGTTGGAGAGCGCACGTGTTTGAAATAGTGAAGGAGGTAGATGGCTCGTCTCATACCGCAACATTTGGCTGGTACACTATAGATAAAAAGACCGGCACAGTAGAAAAAGAAATATGAACAAAAAAATTATTTTAATCTTAGTAATAGCAATAATATTAGTTGGTGGGGGAATATGGTTGTGGTATGATTCGTCTTCTAAAAAATTCGCTCCAGATGTGCTTACAGACCAATTCATTAGAAAGTATATAAATGATGAATATGGATTTGAGTTGACACTGACTTATATTTGGAAAGGATATTCGATTATAACGGAATCTTGGGAAGGAAGAATTTTGTCCAATAATGATGAAATTATTTATGGCCCAAAGATTATTATAAGAAGTCCGCAATGGACCAAAGAACAATCCTGGCAGGATGTTCCCATATTAATCTTCACCAAGGCAGAGTGGGAATTAATCAAAGCAGAGAATTTAGCTGTTAGCGCTGCGCCGATTGGTCCAAGCAAATTAGGCGAAAATCAAAAATATATTTTTGCCCTTCCTCCACGTTGGGTAGGATTTACTGATGTCTTGGGACAGGGCGAAGCGGTAGAAATAACAAAAACATTTAAAGCATTTTAACTTTCTCTTGTCTTCTGGTAAATTCAAATTGAATTTGGTATACTAAACCAATGATAAAAACAAATTCTGCGTTCATGAAGCCGATGAACGTTAGCGAAGAGCTATCCGCTGTAATCGGCAAGGGGCCAATGCCCAGGTCAGAGGTCGTCAAAAAGCTGTGGGTATACATCAAGGAGAATAACCTCCAAGATCCAGCCAACAAGCGAAATATCAACGCCGACGAAAAACTAAAGAAAGTTTTTGGTGACAAAGCGACTGTTAATATGTTTGAGATGACAAAACTCGTTTCAAAACATCTTTCCTAGGACCAAAAGCAGTAACCTAGAAAATAGCGCCCATATTATTGGCGCTATTTTCTTTTGCTGTTATTTTCTGATACACTCAAAGAATAATTAACTAATCAATATAATACGCATATGGCAAAAAGAGTCACTGGCGTGGGTAAACCTAAAAAAACACATTCCCACAAAACCAAGAAGCGGTTGGCGGTAAAACGACTGATGTTGGAAGCAAAGAAAAACAAAAGGCATAAATAAGATCACCTCACAAAACTAGTTGCATTTTTATGATATCAAAACAAACGGATAAACCTCTATTAAATGAGACAGAAATGACTTTTGGTGGTCTTGGAATAGCTCCCAAAATCCTTGACGTGCTTTTAAAATTAGGATTTAAAATCCCAACCTCAATACAACATAAAGCAATTCCTGCAGCTATTGATGGCAAAGACATTATTGGTATAGCTCAAACAGGTACGGGTAAGACCTTGGCTTTTGGTATTCCTTTAATTCAGCAGATTTTAAAAATAGGAAATGGTCTGCCTGCCGGTAGGCAGGGAAAAGGACTGATTATATTGCCAACTCGTGAATTGGCTTTGCAAATAAATGAATCCATACAAAAAATAGGAAGGGGATTTGGTATAAAAACTGTTGTACTAATTGGCGGGTCTCCTATTCGTCCTCAAATTCAGGCAATCCGTGGCAATCCTCATGTTATTATTGGTACTCCAGGAAGAATCATTGACCATATTGAACAAAGAACTCTAAGCTTGAATGATGTTAAAATCCTGGTTCTTGATGAAGCCGACAGAATGTTTGATATGGGCTTTGCTCCGCAGATAAATAAAATACTGCAAATAATGCCCAAAGACAGGCAAACCATGCTGTTTTCGGCAACCATGCCTGAAGGTATTGTAAAAATTGCCAGCAACCACATGAAGCTTCCTATTAGAGTAGAGATAGCCAAATCTGGAACTACCGCTAAAAATATTGAGCACGAATTATTTGTTGTTAAAAAAAATCAAAAAGTTTCACTATTAATAAAATTACTTGGAGAATACAAAGGAAGCGTTCTGGTCTTTTTAAGAATCAAATTTGGCGCAAGAAAAATTTGTAATGAGTTGCGTAATGTTGGAATTTCTGCCACAGAAATACATTCAAACAGATCACTTGGGCAAAGAAAAGAAGCGTTAGAAGGATTCAAACTCGGCAGATACAGAGTGCTTGTGGCAACCGATATCGCTTCACGAGGCATAGATGTAAAAGGCATTGAGTTGGTTATTAACTTTGACCTTCCTGAAAATTCAGAAGATTATGTCCATCGTATCGGAAGAACCGGCAGAGCCGGCATGAGCGGTAAAGCCATTTCTTTTGTTCTGCCCGAGCAAGGAGCCAAAATCAGGGAAATAGAGAAATTAACCAGGCTTCGTTTGCCTGTTTCAAAATTACCCAATCTTCCATACGATTCAAATCAGCAATTTAATACGAGAAGGTCATCGGGCCGTTTTGGTTATGGTAAAAAAAGATAAATATGACGTTGTTGTTATCGGCGGAGGTCCGGCAGGAATGATGGCGGCAGGAAGAGCGGCTGAATTGGGTTGCTCTGTTTTGTTGCTTGAAAAAAATCCGATACTTGGAAAAAAATTGCTTATAACCGGCGGGGGACGATGTAATCTGACAAATAATAAAAAAGATATCCGTACTTTGGCCACGCAATACAAAGGGAGCGATCAATTTCTTATGTCCGCATTCTCACAATTTGACGTTATAAAAACTCTTGCGTTTTTTAATCACAAAGGAATGAAAACAAAAGAAGAAGCGGAAGGAAGAATGTTTCCTTCTTCAAATAAATCAGAATCGGTGTTGAATGTGTTGATTAAATATATGAATAAGGGTGGAGTAGAAGTGAAAACAAATGCAACGGTTGTTGATTTTTCTCTTGATGAAAATAAAAAACGTGTCACGCTTCAACTCAAAAAAAGAAAAGCATTGACAGTAAAATCATGTATTATCGCCACGGGAGGCACGTCACGCCCAGAAACAGGTTCAACCGGAGAAGGGTTTGGATGGCTTAGAAAAATGGGACATACGATTGCAGAAAACAATTTCGCGCTTGTTCCTATTGCAATAAAAAATGGATGGGTAAAAAGATTGGCGGGAGTAACGCTTAATGATATTAAGCTCACTGTATTGCAAGATGGTAAAAAACAAAGCGTTCAAAAAGGAAAGTTATTATTCACGCATTTTGGAATAAGCGGGCCAACGGTGCTTAATATGAGTAAAGATGTTGGAGAGTTATTATACAACGGAGAAGTGGTTATTGTTCTTGATTTATTCCCAAAACTTGACCATGGAGCGCTTAGGCAAAATCTTCAAAAAATTCTAATCTCCGAAAGTAACAAGAAATTAAAAAATACATTGGGAGAACTTGTCACATCAGCTCTTGTTCCAACAATTCTTACATTAACCGGCATAGATGGTGAAACAAAAAATCACAGCATACGACATGAGGACAGAATAAAAATTGTTGAATGTCTAAAATCAATCCCAATGCACGTCAAGGAACTGTTGGGGGCACATAAAGCCATCGTGTCTTCTGGGGGAGTTGCGCTTGAAGAAATAAATTTCAAAACAATGCAATCACGCATCGTGCCACAGATATATATCATCGGTGATGCGCTTAATATCAATCGTCCATCGGGAGGATATAGTTTGCAGTTATGTTGGACTACTGGTTTTGTAGCGGGAACGAGCGTGGCAGAAAATAAAAAGTTACGATCTTAGATTGTATTACTTTCCCAAATCAAGCACCTCATCAATCCTTATTTTATTCACAAAGTCGGGAACGTGACTTACAAGAATCATCGCGCCAGCGTAGGTATTCAAAGATTGAGCGATAACCGGAATATGGCGAAAATTTATATGATTTGTCGGTTCATCAAGAATGAGTAATCCCGGCTTTTGTAGCACCAATTGAGCAAAGGCGACCAGTCCCTTCTGACCTTCAGATAGATCGCCGATTTTTGTGTTGATTATATTGCCTGTTATCAAAAAACCGGCCGCAACAGAACGCATGTCTTCTTCTGATTTTATTTCCATAACCGACATTAGGGCCTCATATACCGTAGCGTCAAAATCAAGCGTTGAAAAATCCTGTCTATAATATCCTACTCGTATGTCTTTCATAATTTTTGCAGTTTCCAGTTCACCTTTTACAATTGATTCAAGTAACGTGCTTTTACCAATACCGTTTGGACCTTGTAAAAGAAGGCGCTGATTGCGACGTAAAACAATTTTAACTTTTTTAGATACAAATTTATTGGTTTTTGGGTCCATTATTTTTAATGAAGAAATGGTTACGATATCACCGGATAAATCGGGTTGATTCATAATAGTAAAAGGCCGAATTGTTTTATCTTCTCTGCGTGTATCTACTTTTTTTTCTTCAAGTTCTTGAGCTTTATCGCGCATACGTCTTGCAACCAGACGCATCTGTCCGCCTTTGTGAGCAAAGAAATTTGCCTTGTCTTTTTTTTCTTGAATTATTTTGGCAAGTTGAGCGTTTTTTCTATTTTCTTTTTCTACCCGGGCGGTAATTTGTTCCATCACGTCAAAATAGTTTCCCACATATTGTTCAAGCTTCTTTGTAAATACATCAAGATATAAAACGCCATCGGTAAATGCATTAAGAAATTCTGCATCATGAGAAATCACAATGACTGTTTTTTTATAATCAATTAAAAATTGTCTTAGGTGCTCAATACCGGCCTTGTCAAGATTATTAGTGGGTTCATCAAGAAGAAGAAGGTCGGGCTCTTGAATAAGAGCGGACGCCAAAAGAATGCGAGCCTGCTGACCACCAGAAAAGGACTTAATAATACGCTCATGGAGCTTTTCGTGACCGCTCAAGTTTACTATCTCAAGTGCTTTATCTATTCTCGGGTCAATATCATAAATTTTCCCACTGGCCTTACGTAAGCCAACAGACGCGGAATCATCAAACGCCTTAACAAAAAATTCCCGAACAGTGAGGTTAAGTTCATCACGGGGGATAACTTGGCGAGCGATTGCTATGCTTATGTCTTTGTTCACGCTTATTGTGCCCGACTCTGGCTTTGACTTTCCTGTAATCAAATCAAAAATGGTCGTTTTGCCCGAACCGTTTTGACCCATGATTGCTATTTTTAATCCTTGACGCACGGAACAGTTAATTTCGTTTAGAATTTGTTTATTATTTCCGTATTCAAAGCTTACGTCTTTAAATCTGAGGATTGTGTCTTCTTTAAACATTTTGTGAGAGTACCTTATTTTTGGGAAATATGCACGAAAAAATGAAGCTCTCCTTTGCTTTTTGAATAGAAACGGTGTATACTTTGTTTATTATTACAATAACTAATATATAAACATATGGGAGATTTTAGACAAGGCGGTGGAAAACGTTTCGGTGGTGGTGGGGGACGTGGTGGAGGATTTGGTGGACGAAGTGGAGGCAGAGGTGGATTTGGTGGAGGCAGAGATCGTGGACCAGTCACTATGCACCAAGCGGTTTGCGATGAATGTAAAAAGCCATGTGAAGTGCCTTTTAGACCAAGTAGCGGTAAACCGGTGTATTGCAACGCCTGTTTTGGAGGTAAAAAAGAGACAGGAAGCAATAGAGATTTTAGAGATGACAGATTTTCAGCTCCCGTTAGAACCGATAATAATGAGGTAAAGAATCAGTTAGAGATGTTGAATGTAAAGATGGACCGACTCATTAAGGCGGTAGAAGCTATGGCAAATGTCAAACCGTTAGTAAAAACAGTTCCGGTTATAAAAACCAAAAAATCAGTTAAAAAGGCCTCTAAATCTTAATCAGATCTTTTAGATTGACTTATTGACTGTTATGTGCTAGTATTAACAATAGCAATTAAGATAGTTACTTAATAAAAATTTCGTCGAGTTTATTCAAGGAGCTAAGCTTTAGGGTAAAACCTTAAAACATTAATAAAGTTAAATTTATAATTATGGAAGGAACAATAAAATCTCTCCCAGAAGGCAAAGAATTTGGATTCATTGCCATTGAAGGAGAAGAAAAAGATTTATTTTTTCACAAAAATGGGGTTACAGGCGTAAGCTTTGAAGACCTCAAAGTTGGTGATAAAGTATCTTTTGAAAAAACCGAATCCGACAAAGGAGACGGACGAATGAACGCAACCGGTGTAACTCGCGTTTAAGAATGAAAATATAGATTTGTAAATCTAACAAAAAACCCCTATAACGGGGTTTTTTGTTATCCACTTGACTTTATCTGAGGTTGTATTGTATAGTTTTTGGGTAAATGAGGTCTATTAATTAAAGGCCGGATTGGTTTACAAAAACATAAATAACAATAAAACAAGGCAGTGGTCGTCTTTTTAAACACCGAACAGGTTATTTAACTTGTTCGTTTTTTATTATTAAAAATTAAGATAAAAAAACAAATATGAATCACACAAAAAAGTTTTTCGGTCAGTTGTCGGCTTATGTAACTATTATCACTCTTGTCTTCGGAATCGCTTTTCCTACGGGAATAGCTTGGGCTGCGGATAGCGGATGGAATTCACCAATAAGTAATGTTGATTTTGGCGGTTCTTCTGTTGGTAGTCCCGCAAACGCTTATTCATCAAACGATAGCAGAGCTGAATATAATTCAAGTAGTGATAGAAACTCTTATTATAATTTTGGATTTAGTATTCCCGCCGGTTCTATTATTAATGGGATTGAAGTTGGCGTTGAAGGACGTAGAGATAGTGGTTCGAGTAGAACTTGGGATGTTTCTTTGTCATGGAATAATGGTACCAACTGGACATCTCCACAAAATACTGGGGCCTTAAGTACTAGTGATAGTATTATAACACTTGGAAATAGTACAAATGATTGGGGATATAGTTCTTGGACTACGGGTATAATAAATAGCAGTAATTTTAGAGTACAAATGGATGCCACTTCTGGAGGAGATTCTGCGTGGCTAGATCATTTACGAGTAAAAGTTTACTATACTCCTCCAACTCCAATTCCATTTACAGAAACATTTGGTACTACTAATTCAGCTACTGTTTCAGGGTGGGTTGAGAGTGAGCCAGCTCAAATTACTGGTACTACCAGTGGAGAAGATCAAACTCAAGACAGCAATGTTTCTAATAAATTTGTAAAAATAGAAGATACTGGTTCAATTTGTAGAACCTTTGACGCTTCTGATGATACTAATTTTGCTCTAAGTTATTTTTGGAAAGGAGATTCGGATGCTGAATCCAATGATTATGGAGTTGTGGAATATCGCTTGGGAGATTGTACAAGCGGAAGTCCATCATGGACAAATATAAATTCTCACTCATTAAATAATTTATCATGGAGTTCTCAAGTGAATTTTAATTTTCCTGCTCCTGTTAATAATTCAACTTTTTCACTTAGATTAAGAACTAATGCAAGTCAAACAGATGAAAACTTTAGAGTAGACGATATTGTTATTGGAAGTTCTGGTTCTATCTCTGGTCAGAAGTATAATGACTTGAACGGCAATGGAATAAAAGACCAAGATGAAGTCGGACTCCCCGGATGGACAATGAACTTATCCGGAACGGCAACGACTTCTACTTCTACTGATTTAAACGGAAATTATTCTTTCCTCGGTTTAGGAAATGGAAATTACAAAGTTTGTGAAGCGTTACAATCCGGTTGGAGACAAATATCTCCCGGTTCCGGACCATCTTGTGATGGTTCAATATTCGGACACGATACAACAATCAGCGGTGGAAATAATGAAACAGCAAAGGATTTTGGAAACCAACAGATGGGGAAGATTGTTATTGAAAAACAAACTACTCCTAACGATGACACAACTACTGAATTTGAATTTTCAGCAAGTTATCAATCCAATTTCTTCCTAAATAATATGGAAACGGATATCAGCGCTTGGCTGGCTCCAGGACCATATACCGTTGCGGAACTTACAAAAACCGGATGGGATATGAGTAGTTTGGTTTGTATTGATCCAGACCAGGGCACTACCACAGACGGTATGACTGCTTATATAGATCTTGATCCGGGTGAAGAAATACACTGCGTTTTTGACAATACTCAACGCGGTTCCATAACAATTTATAAAGATGTCGTAGGTCCGACTGGAGGTGATGCGAACGACTCACACACGTTCTATGTAATGATTAACGGCTCCAACCAACACGGAGTGGGAGAAAATTCAGCGGACATTTACTCTAATCTTGATCCCGGTCAGACATACACGATTACAGAAAATCCGGATGACGATTATACATTTGTGTCGTACAGTATTGATGAAAATCAGAACAATGGAGACGGAGCGCAGATTACCGTAGGTGCCGGAACAAACACCGACATAACAATTACCAATCAGCAAAAAACAGGTCATCTTGTTATTACAAAAAACGTCATAAATCACGGCATTGGTACTGCGGATGCCAACGATTTCTCGTTTAATCTAAATGATGGTCCATTAACTCCATTTACCGCAGAAGAAGGAGCGATGACTGGCCAAAATACCGTTGATGTTGATCCGGGCGCTTATGCGGTGTCTGAACCAAGCCGTGAAGGTTATGCAGGTTCATTTTCCGATTCTCAAGAAGGTTCATGTACAATTATCGGGGTTGCAAGCAACAAAACAGAAAGCTGTACCATTACTAACAGTGATATTCCCGTAGGACAAGGAGCAATAACGGTTATAAAAAATGTTATAAATGATAACGGCGGAACTCTTACACAAAGCAGTTTTTCTCTAAAAATTACTTCTGTTGGAATCGAGCCGAGTAGTGTTTCGAGCGGTCAAGCCAACTTTCTTGCTCCGGGAGATTACACAGTAAGTGAAGATGATCCAACTTCTCTTGGATATGAAAATACCGGAATAAGTTGTGTGAGCGGACAACAAAATAATACAGATGGAATTATTCACGTAGATGACCAACAGGCATGGGTTTGTACGATCACTAACGATGATATTGCTCCAAAACTCACTCTTATAAAAAATGTTAATAATAGAGAAGGTGTCGGGTCTGCAACCGCAGATCAATGGACGCTTTCAGCCACTGGTCCGACAGATATCTCAGGTGTTACAGGAAGCGAAGCTGTTACGAATGTAAGTGTAAATGTCGGTTCCTATACTCTTTCTGAATCAGGAGGACCTTCCGGATACACTCCTGGAGGATGGAATTGTGAAGGTGTTCAGAACGACGGAAGCTATATTCATTTGGATCTTGGACAAAATGCAACTTGTTCGATTACCAACACAGCAGAGCCGGCGGAACTCACTATCGTCAAACATACCGATGGTGATGATGGAACATTTAATTTCTCAATAAGCGGAACTCAAATATCACCTCAAGTCACGACAATTGGAGGGTCTGCTCAGACTGAAATTATTATGTTGAATGCCGGTTCATATGATGTGACTGAGAATCCATTAGAAGGATGGAGTTTAACCGGCGTGTCTTGTCTGTCTGGCGACAGAGGTGTTGGTAGTGATATTCCGAATGGAGAAAATATAGTCATTGGAAATGCCGATTCCGTGACCTGTACTTTCAACAATACAAACCAGACATCAATTACGGTGATAAAACACGTTATAAATGATAACGGAGGCACAAAAACCGCAAGAGAATTTACTATTCATGTAAATGTTCCACAGCAAGAACTTACTGTTTTGAATAAAATTGTAAACAGTGTTCTTAGCTTCTTTGGAACCACAAAGGCATATGCGACAGTGATTCTGGATCATTTATTTGCTCCTACCACATTCTTGGGGGATGAAGAAGGAACCGTGGTCTATTTCCGCGGTGCCACAAACTACACGGTAACTGAAGATGCTGATTCTCTGTATACTACGCAAATGAGTGAAAATTGTTCCGGTCCTATTACCGTTGGACAGCATAAAACTTGTACGATTACTAACGACGACATTGCTCAGCAACAACAGCAAGGTGGAGGCGGTGGTGGAGGTGGCGGTGGCGGAGGTGGTTACACAAGACCGGAACTTTCCGTATCCAATGAATCAATTGGAGAAATTACCGACACTTCTATTAGTATTGCTTGGAACACCAGTTATGAATCAACCAGCCAAGTAATTTACGCTAGAGAAGGAGAGGTTCATACTCTTGATTTGAATGATAATTCCGGAACTCCTCCAAAATACGGATATGCCAGAACTACACCTGAATATAATGTTGACGTTCCGGTGTTGGCTCACTTTATAACCATAACAGGACTTGAACCGAGTACGACTTACTACTACAGGACTGTATCTCACGGCTCACTGGCTTTTGGAGTTGAAGAGCACGTGGTTACCACTAAAGAATTTGTTCCTGCCCCAATAGTTGTTCTGGCTCCTCAAGGAGTAATAGAACCAACTGGAGGTGAAGCTGGTGAAGGCGCAGGTGGAAATATTCCGGCTCCAGAAGGAATTTTAACTCCGGGAGCTCCAACAGAAACTCCAAATCCTGAAATTGGAGGAGATAATTTACAAGCCAATGTGTTAGAACAGGCAGAATTGAGCGCTCTTCCAAATCCTCCGGCAGCCGGTAGCTTGCTTATGGCTAACATTTTAAGTTTAGGAAGCGGAAACAATTGGGTAAGTTGGTTGGTTCTTCTCTTAATTCTTTTGGCGCTTTATGGAATCTGGCAGTCCGCTAATTCTTGGTATAAAAACAGAAAGAATAAGAACGGCAACCAAAGTCAAGGACAGATGTAAATAAAAACATCGCAGATATTACGAAAAATAAAACAGCCCTTTCCAAAAGAGGGCTGTTTCTGTATAATTAATTTGTCGTAAAAAATAATAAAAAAAATATTATGAAAGGATACGTTGATAATATAGAGAAGTTGACTCTGGAGAATGAAAATTTTAGAAAGGTGCTTTATACTGCTAAAAATAGTCAATTAGTTTTGATGTCTCTTTTACCGGGAGAAGACATTGGAGAAGAAGTTCATACGTTAGACCAATTTTTAAGAGTTGAAGCAGGAGTAGGAAAGGCGGTTTTAGATGGAGTGGAGCATGAAATATCCGATGGTTTTGCTATTGTGGTTCCGGCCGGAGCCAAGCACAACATAATAAACACTTCTTCTGATAAACCGTTAAAACTTTACACAATTTATTCTCCTCCAGAGCATCAAGACGGAGTAGTGAGGGTCACAAAAGCGGAGGCGATGGCGCAGGAAGAGCATTTTGACGGAAAGACAACTGAGTAACACCTATTATATAAAAATTTCATTTCTTGAACCCGCTTCGCTTTGACCAGCGACTCGCTTGCTTGTCCTCATCGTTTTGCTAAATCATGCTAAACAGCATAATTTAGACCATGCCAAAACGATTCCGGAGGTTCGCGAAACGAAACTTTTATATATACAGTCAATATTATGAAGAAAATAAGTGCTGGAATTTTAATATACAGAAGAAATAATAATAAAGAACTTGAATTTCTCTTGGTCCATCCCGGCGGACCTTTTTGGTCTAAGAAAGATATTGGCTCTTGGGATATCCCCAAGGGCGGTGTTAACGATGGAGAAGAATATTTTTCGGCAGCTAAAAGAGAAGCACGTGAGGAACTTGGTTTTGAAGTTGATGGAAATTTCATTGAGTTGGGAAATATTGTTACAAAAAGCGGAAAAACAATTTATGCCTGGGGAGTTGAAGCTTCTGACTTTTTAAAAAACGGAGATAAAAAAATTGGAACCAAAAGCAATATGGTTAAAGCCAAAATCCCGTTTCTTTTTATGAAAGAATGGCCCGAAGTTGATAGAGGAGAGTTTTTTAATACAAAAGAAGCCAAAACAAAAATATTTCCATCTCAAATTCAGTTTCTGGAGAGATTGGAAACAATATTAAAATCTGTAAAAAACTAAATTATTGGCCAATTGTTTTTTATTTCTTCCTAAGTTTATTATTTTTTCTGGTTGTTTATTTTTAAACTTGAAATCACAGGATATAACAACTGCTCCCGGTTTTAACTCTTTCTCCAACTTTGGTTCAAGTTTTTCCATAACCTCGGGGAAAAGATATGTATATATGAAAGTGGCTTTACTAAAATCCTGCTTGAAAATATTGCCTTTGACTATTTTGATATTAAAAGGACTTTTCATTCTCCATACCCTTAGTTTAGCCAGAAGAAAGGGGACTAACTTTTTCTCTATGCCGATATAAGACGCTCTACTGTTTTTCTTATAACAAATTTCCAGAAACCTCCCGTCTCCGCATCCTAAGTCAAAAACAACGTCATTATCATTAATCTCCACGTAATTGGCTATCTTTTCTATGGCTTTTTGAGGTGTTGGAATAAAGGGCGCCTCTGAAATCAAACTCCATTGATAAAGGAGGGACCCTATTAGCACCAAAACCATAAGTAATAAAATTATTATATATATAATTATCCCCATATTCCATTTGTTTTAATTTTTTCTATGCTATAATTATACAAAAGATCGACTAATAATAAAAACAAAAATATGCTACAAGATTTCATTTCCCATGAGCCAAGAGAATATAAATATAAAATAGGCAAGCTTATTGCTTCTTCTCTTTCTGGATTTATTGCCGGAGTTATTTTTGCCACCATTGCTTGGCTGGCTATATTTATAATATTGATACTGTCGAATAAAATTATTTGGCTGTAATATGTCAAAAAAATCAATTGTGCTTACAATAATTCTTGTTGTTGTTTTTATTGTCGCTATCGCTTTGTATCTTTCTATTAAAGATAAAGTAAAAGAACAAGGGCTATTGCTTCCCAGTGTTTCTGCCCCTACGGTTGAGTGAAATGATTGAAATAACCACTTACAATCTTTTTTTGTTTATTGCGTTGCTATTGGGATCTTTTTTATTCTTTTTTTATAAAAACAAAGATATAAAAAAATCAGTAAAGTATTTGAAGATATTTTGCTGGATTGTAATTATTTTCTACGTTGCTTATCCTTTAGTAACAAGTTTTCTACAGTATCGTCTTTGGTCGTCTAATGATTTTGCCAAAAACTTTTTGGAAAATTCGGCTTCTTTGGGAAATATTGATGAGATAAATCAAAGTCCTGTTTTGGAAAAGATATTTGGAGGAGAGATGGGATATTTTCTCTTTTACGCTTTTAACAGGTTTTGGATTAATTCTTTATTAGTTTTAGCCCTTTCTCTTGTTTGGCTTTTTATATTAAAGTATCTTGTCAAATACCAAGAAAGGTTTTTTTATGAAGGAGAGACCAATTTGGGATTTTTGGCCTGTTTATGTTGCGGGTGGCCTGCTTTTGTTGTTTTCTTTGTCTTTCTTTTTATTATGATAATTCTTGTCTCATTGGTAAAAAAGATAATTTTTAAAGAAGAATATACTACTTTAGGAATTCCATTTGTCTTGGCTGGTTTAATCGGTGTAGTGTTTGGAAATATAATTGTTAACTATCTTGGTCTTTCCGTCTTGTTTATATAAATGTTTTCCTGGAAAAAGTTAAAAAATCCGATAATGACGCTGGCTCCAATGCACGACGTTACCGATACAGTTTTTCGGCAGATTATTTGTTTATGCGGTAAACCCGATGTTTTGTTTACTGAATTTATCTGTGTGGACGGAATATGCAACCCAAAATCACAAAAAAAGATAATTGAACATTATTTTAGGTATTCCAAGAAAGAAAAACCTATTATTGCCCAGATTTGGGGAAGTGATCCTGAAAAGTTCTATAAATCAGCCAGAATAATAAAAAAGTTGGGATTTGACGGAATTGATATAAATATGGGATGTCCAGATAAAACAGTCGTTAAAAACGGAGGGGGAGCGGCATTGATATTAAACCCAAAGTTGGCTGTAAAGATTATCAAAAGAACAAAGGAGGGGGCAGGAGGACTTCCTGTTTCAGTTAAAACCAGGATTGGTTATGACAAAATAATAACGGCAAAATGGATAAAAGAACTTGTTAAAGCAAAGCCAGATGCGATTATAGTCCACGGAAGAACTAAAAAAGAGATGTCTAGAGTACCAGCCCATTGGGATGAGATAGAAAAAGCTGGTAAAATAATAAAAAAAGCCGGAATTATATCTATTGGCAACGGAGATGTAAAAACATTAAAGGAAGCTCAAGAAAAATCCAGAAAATATAATCTTGACGGAATTATGATAGGAAGAGGAGCTCTGGTAAATCCTTGGATATTTTCTGGAAAGGAAATAGAAAAAATAACTCCAAAAGAAAGAAAGGGACTGGCTATAAAACACTCTGTTCTTTTTGAAAAGACATTTAAGAGGGTTAAACATTTCCATCATTTAAGAAAACACTTGGCTTCATATATCTCGGGATTTTCTCAAGCCAAAGAAATTCGTTCAGATCTTATGAGCGCTAAAAATACAAAGGAGGTTAAAAAAATATTAAAACCATGATAATCGTTGACATTCTTAAAAATGGCGGAATTGGAGTTATCCCAACAGATACCATCTACGGTATTGTCTGCTCCGCTATTAACAAAAAATCAGTTGAAAAATTGTATAAATTAAGAAAAAGAAATCCAAAAAAACCGTTTATTATTCTTATATCTTCAATAAACGATTTAAAACTCTTTAATGTAAAACCAAACGTAAAGATAAAAAACATTTTGAAAAATATTTGGCCAAACAAAGTTAGTGTGATATTGCCATGTCCCTATAAAAAATTCTCTTATCTTCATCGTGGAACAAAAACACTGGCATTTAGAATGCCTGCCAAAAAAGAATTGATTGATTTGATAAAGAAAGTTGGACCAATTTCGGCTCCAAGCGCCAATCCGGAAGGTCAAAAACCGGCATCAAACATAAAAGAGGCAATAAAATATTTTGGGGATAAAGTTGATTTTTATGTAGATGGCAAGGAAGCGAAGAATATTCCCTCAACTCTCATAAAACTGGACAAGAAAGGGGACATAGAGGTCTTGAGACAGGGAGCCGCTAAAATTAGTATATAGGAATTAGTATTTGGTATTAGAATATTGATTAGTATGTCTCAACCCTATATACTAACTACTATACACTAGCTACTATTTATATGATTGATATTGAAATTGTTAGAAAAAATCCCGACAAAATAAGAGAAATGCTTGTGGCTCGAAATATGCAAACAGAACTAGTTGATCAGTTTTTGGCCGTTGATGAGGACTGGAGAAAATTAACAAGCCAATTGGATGAGGCCAGAGCCCTTCAAAACAAACTTTCCAGCGAGAAAAAGATAGAGGAAGCCAAGAAAAATAAAGAAATAATAAAAGATAAAGAGAGTGAAATCGCTCAGATTGAAGGAAGAAGATATGAATTAATTTTAGAATTTCCCAATATTCCTTTTGGTGATGTTTTAAAAGGAAAAGACGAATCTGAAAATAAATCAATAAAAACAGTGGGGGATATTCCTAAATTTGATTTTGAACCCAAAGACCATTTGGATATAGGAGAGGCGTTGGATATTATTGATACCAAAACCGCCTCACAAGTTTCCGGAAGTAGGTTCGCTTATTTAAAAAAACAAGGAGCTCTTTTGGAATTTGCTCTGATTCAATACGCTCTTAATCTTTTGGTTAAAGAAGGATTTGAGGCGGTTGTGCCTCCGGTAATGATAAAACCGGATGTTTATAAAAAAATGGGGCGTCTTTCGGAAAATCAAAAAGAAGAAAGATTTTATCTGGAAAAAGACGATGTATATTTAGTGGGAAGCGCCGAACATACCATGGGACCGTTGGGAATGGATAAAGTTTTCAAAGAAGAGGATTTACCCAAAAGATACGTTGGTTTTTCAACTTGTTTTAGAAGGGAAGCGGGAAGTTATGGAAAAGATGTGAAAGGAATTTTAAGAGTTCACCAATTTGATAAAGTTGAAATGTACTCTTTTTCACATCCAGAAAAATCCGAAGAAGAACATATGTTTTTACTTTCAATGCAGGAAAAGATATGGGGAGGATTGGATATACCTTACAGAGTTGTTGAAATCTGTACCGGTGATATGGGTCCGACAGATGCCAGACAGTTTGATATAGAGGCCTGGGTTCCTTCGCAAAAAACATATAGAGAGGTGGCTTCCTGTTCAAACACTACTGATTATCAAACCAGAGGAATAGGAGCAAAAATCAAGGTAGGTGACAAGAATCAATATGTCCACGCCTTAAACGCCACTGGCATAGTTATCGGAAGAACAATAATAGCTATCCTAGAAAACAATCAGCAAGAAGATGGAAGTGTTTTAATTCCTAAAGCTTTACAGAAATACACGGGATTTGAAATAATAGAAAATAGCTTTGGTACTAATTAAGTAATTTATTGAACTTTTATTGACAAAAAATTAGGCGTCGGTTTTTTTGATTGTTAAATTTTTATTCTATATGTTGTATACTAAATGTTGTATCCGGTATACGGTATTCGGTGACCGGAATACGATTTAATGACCACTTTAATCAAAAACATAGTTTTAGTTGATGGAAGCGGTAAAGCTCCTTTCAAAGGAGATGTTTTAATAAGAGATGAAAAAATAGCGGCCATTGGAAGTTTTCCTTCATACAAAGCCGATAAAATAATATTTGGAAACGAGTCGTATCTTTTCCCCGGATTTATTGACATGAATGCCAGTTCTGATAGATATATGACTTTATTTTCTTCTCCTTTGCATAAAGATTTTCTTTCTCAAGGTATAACCAGCGCTCTTATTGGTCATTGCGGATTTTCTTTGGCGCCATCTTTCTATGGTTCACTGGACCATTTTTGGAGCTGGTCAAAAACAAATCACGTCAATATCAACTGGAAGAAAGTAAAAGAATTTTTAAATGTTCTTGAAAAAAATATAAAACCCGGAGTCAATATCGGAACAATGGCCGGACATATGGTTATTAGGCAAGATATTATAAAAGAACGGGAAGAGTTTAGAAATCTTACCGCTAATGAACTTAGGGTTTTTAGATCAGTTGTTTTGGAAGCCATGTCCGAGGGAGCTTTCGGCTTATCATTTGGTCTTGGATATTTTCCTTATCAACAAACTACTTATTATGAGATAAGAGCTCTTTTGGACGCTGTTAAGAAATCAAAAGGTTTTTTTACCGTTCATTTAAAAAATGAAAAACTGGCCATCGTTGATTCTGTTCAGGAAGTTATTAAACTGAGTCGTGAATTGGGAATAACCGGAATTATCAGTCACTTAAGACCCTTTTTTGGATTTGAAAAAGGATTTGAAGAATCAATAAAAATTATAGAGGAAAATATTGCCACCGCCCAAGTTTATTTTGACGCCAACCCATTTTCCTCAAGCGCCGTTCCCATTGATTCTTTTATCCCAGATTCTTTTAAAAACAGAGACAGGGGATTGGTGTTGGAAAAAATAAAAGACAAAGAAATAGCTAAAAAATTTATTGATGAATTTCCAAAAATTGACCCGCAGAAAGTGATTATATTAAACGCTCCCGGAGTTGAATTCCTAAATGGAAAGACCCTTTACGAATTTGCCCAAAACAGAGATATTCCGGCATCTAAATCAATTGTTTCCCTAATGGAGGCAACTAAGTTGAGAGGAGTAATATTCTATGAAAATCTCAACCAAAAAGAGATAGAAAAGGCCATTCTTTCACCTCGTTCTTTAATTTCTTCAAATAGTCCTAATTTTGACGATACGCTTTTATCCTTTAAGCCCCAAAGATCTTATCAAACATTTCCGGAGTTTTTTAAGAAGGCCTCGGGGTTTGGATTGAGTATTGAAAAGGCGGTTTCAAAGGTCTCGGGACTTCCAGCCAAAATATTAAACTTGGACGGAAGGGGCTTTATTAGTAGTGGTTATTTTGCCGATTTGGTTTTAATGAATAAAGATTTTGATATTTCTATGGTAATGATTAATGGTCAGATGGCTGTTGAGAATAGTCAGTTTAATAAAAACTTCAAAGGAGGCGGAAAAGTATTGAGAAAATCAACCAATAACTAATAGATACAAATAAACGAATAGGAATTTTATAATTAGTAAATTAGTACAGATTAGATATTAGCTGATTTATGTTTTTTAGGAAAAGAAAATCATTGCTCTCGGGCCATCATCCCGATTATATTATTCTAGGAGCGTTATTTTTTTTGTTGTTGGCCGGTTTTTTAATTCTTTCTTCTGCTTCTTCGGATTTGGGTAAAATAAAATTCAACGACACTTATCATTTCATTAAGGGACAATTTTTAAAGGGATTTTTGCCCGGAGTTGCCGGATTTCTTCTGGGTTATTTTATCTACTATCGCTATTTAAAAAAGTTTGCCCCTTTTCTTTTTCTTATAAACATATTTCTTTTGGTGGCGGTTTTTACTCCGCTTGGTTATCAAGCCCACGGGTCTTTTAGATGGATTAATTTAGGTCCACTTTCTTTCCAACCCTCGGAATTCTTAAAAATAACTTTTATTATTTATCTGGCCTCCTTACTTTCCAGTTCACATATGAAAAATCTAAAGCAGGGATGGAAAGCTTATTTTTTATTTGTTTTTGTTTGCGCTATTGCCGGAGGACTAATATTCTTACAACCGGCAACTACCATGGCTGTTATAATTTTGGCATCCGGAGTAGTTATGTATATTTACAGCGGAGCTCCCGTAAAACAACTTTTACTGACTGGTCTTATTGGTGTTGTTTTGATTGGTTTTTTAGTGGCAGTCACTCCATATAGATTTTATCGTTTTGCTCCATTCTGGAATTCTACTATCGGAGGCGCAGTTCCTTCTTTTAAAATTAATATTGAGGCAACTGATACTTTTCATATTGACCAGTCAAAAATGGCTATAGGTAGCGGAGGACTCACTGGGGTCGGATTCGGGCAATCAACCAGTAAATATAATCTTCTACCTGAACCCATGGGAGATTCAATTTTTGCCGTTATTGGAGAAGAATTTGGGTTTATCGGCTCTGTTTTTATCATTTTTCTTTACGCTCTTATTTTTTGGAAGGGAACTTATATAGTCAAAAAAAGCCATGATGATTTTGCTAAGCTTTGCGTTTTAGGATTTATTTCGGTTATTTCCATCCAGGCAATAATTCATATAGCGGCTAATTCAGGGCTTTTACCATTTACCGGAGTTCCTTTGCCTCTTATTAGTTATGGAGGAACATCTCTGGCGGTTACCTTGACTATGTTTGGCATTATTGCGGGTATTTCTAAACGTTCTTCGTTGATATGACGCTATTTCATAAAGGGTTTTGAGACACGGGTATTTTTCTGCTAAAAAATCCCTCAAGCTCAGCCCGTCGGCCTCCGCACGGTCTCAAAACCTTTTATGAAACTGCTTAAATTATGATATAATCTAAACATGAGAAATATCAGAATAGCTTTTACTGGAGGAGGGAGTGGGGGACATATAAATCCTCTTTTAGCTGTAGCCGGAGAAGCTAGGAAAATCATTTCTTATCAAAAAGATAATACCTTTGAACTTTTTTATTTTGGTGACCCTGGAATTTTTAGAGCGGATTTTGTTTCTTTGGGAATAAAAATCATGCCCATTATTGGTTTTAAGATTAGGAGGTATTTTTCACTGGAAAACATAATTGATATCATCAAATTTCCATTTTCGGTTCTTCAAGCCCTTTGGAAAATTTTTAGAGTAATGCCTGATGTTATTTTTTCTAAAGGAGGCACCGGAGCTTTGTCGGTAGTTATTGCCTGTTATATATTTAATGTTCCCATATTTGTCCACGAGTCAGATTCTATTCCGGGAGCGACAAATTCTTTATCTTTTAAGATGGCCAGAAGGATTGCTCTGTCATTTTCCAAATCTCTTGATTTTATTTCCGGTCCTCGAGTGGCTGTTGTAGGAAATCCGGTCAGATCTCTTTTTCTGGAAGAAGATAAGGACTTAGACCCGAAAAAAGCCAAAAGAATGTTTGGTTTTGAAAGCGATTTACCATTGATATTGATTTTGGGAGGTTCTCAAGGAGCTGTCAGAATAAACGATTTTCTCCTGGATAATATCAAAGAGCTTGTTTCTAAATATCAAGTTCTTCATCAGGTGGGAATGGAAAATTTTGCCTCTTTTAAAGCAGAGATTGCTGTGGCTACCAAGAATTTGATTCCTGAGGAAAAAGCCAGATACAAAATTGTTGATTTTCTAAAAAAGGATATCAAAGAAGCCATGATCGCTTCAGATTTAATAATATCTCGTTCAGGAAGCAGTTCTATATTTGAAATAGCCATGGTTAGAAAACCGTCTATTCTAATTCCTCTTAAAGAATCGGCCAGAAACCATCAGTCATATAATGCATATGAATACGCTAAAACTGGAGCCGCTTTAGTTATTGAGGAAGACAACCTCAAACCATCATTATTTTTTATCCAGATGGACATGATTCTTTTAAATAAGCAAAAGAGTCAAAAAATGTCGGAGGCCTCCGAAAGCTTTGCCAAGCCCCAAGCGGCCTTAGTTATAGCCCAAGAACTGGTAAGATTGGCTGTTTCTAAGTAATTGATCTTTATTCCTGCTATTTTTGTGATATAATACAAAAATGGCTGAAAATGATGACATTAGAGTGAGAATAGCGCCCTCTCCTACGGGTTATTTGCATCTAGGGACTATGAGAACAGCCCTGGTTAATTATGTTTTTGCCAAGAAAGAGGGTGGTAAGTTTATAGTCAGAATGGAAGACACGGATACCTCCAGATCCTTACCTATCTATGAGGAAGATATTTTAGCTGGCTTGAAGATGGTTGGAATCGATTGGGATGAGGGACCGGACGTTGGAGGTGATTTTGCTCCCTATAGGCAGAGCGAAAGAGGTGAGATTTATAAAGAATATATAGAAAAACTAGTTGATAACAAGCAGGCCTACTGGTGTTTTTGCAGTAAAGAGGATTTAGATGAAGAAAGAAAAGCCATGTTAGCTTCCGGAATTTTTCCAAAATACAGCGGAAAATGCAGATCTCTTAGTGAAGATGAAATTAAGCAAAATATAAAAGATGGAAATAATGGAATTATCAGATTGGCGGTGCCTTCGGGGTTAAATATTGAATTCAGCGATATTATTAGAGGTAAAATTTCTACCAGCTCGGACACGATAGATGATTTTGTGATTGCCAAGGACTTGCAATCACCTTTGTACAACCTGGCCGTCGTTATAGATGACTATCTAATGAAAATTTCCCATGTTATCAGGGGCGAAGATCATATTCCCAACACTCCCAGACAAATTTTAATTCAGAGAGCTTTTGGATTTGAAGAAATTAAATATGCCCACTTGCCTTTGGTTTTGGCTCCCGACAGAAGCAAGATGTCCAAAAGAAAAATGGAGACATCTTTTGTTGAATACCTTAAAGAAGGATATTTACCTCAAGCGCTTCTGAACTTTTTGATATTATTGGGATGGCATCCAGAAGACGATAAAGAGATCATGGATATAGACGAGATAATATCCAAATTCAGTTTAAGAAGAGTCCAGAAAGGAGGAGCTATATTTAATGTTGAAAAGTTGGATTGGTTTAATTCCCAGTACATAAAAAATATTCCCTTAAATGAATTATTTAAAAAAATAAAAGATTTTATTCCAAAGGAATGGCTTGAAGATAAAGAAAAATTAAAAAGAGCGTTAGCTGTAGAGAGAGACAGATTAGTAAAACTTTCCGATTTTAAAGAATTAGCTCAATTCTTTTTTGAAAGAGGGGAATTGGACGTAGAACTTTTAAAATGGCAGGGAATGTCCTTTAATAATGTTGTTACCAATCTTAATAACGTCAAGTCCGAAATTGAAAAAGTTAAAGAAAAAGATTTTACAAAGTTAATCCTTGAAGAAAAGCTTATGTCTCTTGCCGATGCTCTGGGTAGGGGAGAGATGCTTTGGCCTCTAAGAGTAGCTCTTTCTGGAAAGAAAAATTCTCCCGGACCATTTGAAATCATGGAAGTTCTAGGAGAAAAAGAATCATTGAAAAGAATTGACGAAGCGATAACAAAAGCGTCTTTAATTTCTAAAAATGAAGAATAAATTATTTTTTATAACAAGAATATTTTTTGTTTCTTTAGTGCTGACATCAATCTCTTCTCCGGGCTTAGTTTTGGCTCAACAAACGAATAAAGATGAAGTTGAAGCCAAAATTGAAGCAAAAAGTCAGGAGCTCAAAGAAATAAATAATGAAATCATCCAACAACAAAAGAAGTTGGAAGAAACCCAAAGTCAGAAAAATTCTTTGGCAAATGAAGTTAAAAAGATTGACTCAAATATTAAAGCAATAGACCTGAATATAAAATCCAGCAAAATAACCATTGAAAAACTTGATTTAGAGGTTGTGTCTTTACAAGATGATATATCCAAATCGGAAGAAGAGGTGGATGTAAAACAATCTGCTTTAGGAGAGGTTTTACGACAAGTTCAGGACAAGGATAGAGATGGAATTTTATTTCTGCTTTTGAAAAATAAAACTCTGTCAGAAAGTATTTCCGAGATTCAATCACTGCAAGATTTTAATAATAACTTGATTCTTAAAATAGAAGAATTAAATGTTTCTAAGGAAAAATTAAATAAATCTCTTGATAAAACCTTCGTTACTAAAAACAACAAAGAGATTGAACGTAATACTTTACAGAACAAAAAAACAATAGCCGATGATCTAAAGAGCGAGAAAAATGAATTTTTACAAGAAACCAAAAACAAAGAAAAAGTGTATCAAGATTCATTAAAAGAATTGGAAAAGAAGCAGTTGGATATAGCTTTGGAAATAGAAAAGATGGAAACAGAGCTTAGGTCTCAGATTAATTATAAAAATCTTCCTAAAAACCTTCCCGGACTTTTGGGGCTTCCTGTTAATACAGTTAGGGTTACTCAAGAACACGGAGCAACAAAGTTCGCTCAAAAGGCCTATAAAGGCAAATGGCACAATGGTTTGGATTTTGGAGGTCCGCTTGGAGATCCAATTTACGCTTCAGCTGACGGAATAGTTGTAGCTGTTGAAAACCAAGATAGGTATTGCTATAAAGGCGCTTATGGAAAATATGTGGCCATAAAACATTTTATGGGATTAACCACTTTATACGCTCATCTTTCCATGTATACAGTCAACGAAGGAGATAAAATCAGTAGGGGACAAATTATAGGATATTTAGGTAAAACCGGATATGCCACTGGGCCTCATCTTCATTTTACCGTTTATGACTCAGAAACATTTAAAGTCGGACCAAGTGTTTCTTGCGGACCTAAAATGCCCGTTGGTGGAGACCTAAATCCAAGAAATTATCTTTCATTGTAGTATAATATTAAATATGAATAATTTGGGGGATTTTTTTAATAAATTCTTTTATCCGGTGATAGAGTTCTTAAAAAAAGAGGATATTTGGAATTATCTTGTATCCGCTTATAACTTTATATCCCATTGGTTGATAATATCCTTTAACTGGCTCAATGCCAACGTGGTGCTTAGAGATGTGTTTAAACTGATAATAAAATTGATTAAATTTATCATTGAACTTTTTATAATTCTTTTTAATGTTTTAATTGATGTGTTCAGTTGGTTGGGAGGATTGTTTAAATAACACTGGTTTTATTCAAGGTATGTTTTATCTGTTGTAAAACAAACCACGCCTTTTGGGTTATATATAATGTATGTGACGTAAAAGCATTAATGTGCGTCACTTAGTATATTGTCAAACAACCACTTCCCCTCTGGAAATTGCTCATCTTTTTTTTATACTATCTACGGTATACGATATACGGTATACTATTCCTATGGATTATTTTAACGTTAAACATTTTAAGGAAATGGCCGGATATGATATTGACGGTATCTGGTATCCCCGAGTAACTAAGATAGTTGACATCAAGGCCAAACCAGCCCTTTATAAGTTCTATGCAGAGATGAATAGCTTTGCCCAGGGTGAGGATATTAAGGCAAAATCGGCCTCTGAGGGCACTTTAATACACGAGACGGTAGAAGCTCTTCTGATAGGTAATCCGCCAGCTGGTGGGTCTTTAGACCCCTCTATTAAGCCCGCTATAGATGCTTTTGTGGAGTTTATTGATAAGAACAAGATTCAAGTAGATCCGGAGTTAATTGAGAAAAGAGTAGTTAACTATGACGAAAGATATGCCGGCACATTGGACGCCATGGCCATTATAAACGGTAAATTCGGGGTCTTGGACATAAAGACATCCCAATCAATTTATCGGGATTATAACCTTCAGACATCGGCTTATATGGGGGCCCTGGAAAAGGACTTCCCTACTCTGCAGACCCGATGGATTTTAAGAATTGACCAAAATAAAATTTGTTATAAATGCGAAGCTACTCTAAGACCAAAAGGCGGACGAGATAAAATTCGCTTGGCTTGGAATGCCAAAGATAAAAGTGTTAGAGCTAAATCGGAGACATGCGAGCACGAATGGTCTGATTTAAGAGGAGAAGTGGAACTTAAGGAATTCCCCTACTGGAAGGACGACTTTAAAGCATTTTTGGGCGCTAAAAAACTTTGGGAATGGGAAAATGAATTTTGGTTAAAACAAGTTGGATATTTTTAACAGATTATTATTTTTTGTTTGAAGATTTTTCTTGTTCCCAATCAATTACATAAAGTTTTGGTTTATCTCCCCCTTCAACGGCTGGTTTGTCTTTATCAAAATCCCAGGGAATAATTAAATTTCTCCAGCTAAAATCTTTATGAGGTATTCCGGCTTTAGTGCATAATTCTTCTAGTATATTCATTTCAGTAAAAACATCAAAACCAAACAATGTTTCCATGACTCTTGATTTCATAGATGCTATAAATTCATTTATATAATTGTTTACCGTTGATTTTATCAGACCGTCTATTTTTCTTAATAATTCATCCTTCTCTTCATTAGATAAATTAGAAACTCTGATTATATAATCTTCTAAATCTCTGTAACCTAATGCGATGAGTATTTGATTACTTTCGGTCTGGACCGATTCACTACCAAACCGTTTAAAAAGCCCCCAATTTTTGATATCTCTTATTTCTTCAAGTTGATCTCTTGCTTCTATACATTTTAATCTTACAAATATTTCTCTTCTTAATATATGTATCGCATATTTATTTCGCAAATTGATCAAATCATTTATCAGAGATTCAATCTTATCGCTACTGATAATTCCCGACAGTGAAGATTTTAACTTATCTGCAAGAGCATCACTCTCACCTGGATCATCTAAATAATTAATGTCGTTTGGCAAAGCATCAAAGAGAAGGTCAAAATTTTCTATACTTCCGCAAGTTTTTTCTTTTGCGGAAAGCATATTAATTCCGAGTACATATTCAAATAGAGCATAAGTATTTCCTCTGTCAATAATTTCTCCTAGTAATTTAGGAGTGGGAATTCCGCTTTGGTAAGCCATTCTGGCTATTCTTATTTCTTCCAATTGTCTGCGGTCTATTCTTTTTGAAACTATAATCTTTTTTTGTCCATCAGGAAGTTCCAATGTGAATTGCTTAACCTTACTAACATCGTATGGAAATTCCCATAATCCTTCTATACTTTTTACTGGCAGCATGTTGTGTCCCCTTTCTACCGGTTTTTGCGATTCAATCCATTCTGTTGGATTTTCAAAAAAATCTTCTGGAAAAAGTCCAGCTATTTCATCATCTAATAATATTTTTTGTTCAGCGCCTTCTTTGTTTTCATAAAGAATTGGTTCTTCTTTTGATACCTCTTCCAGTTTTTCGGCGTTATCAGAAGTCAATCTCTCAAACAAAGACCGCTTACCTTTTTCTGAAGCGTGAATAACTGTTTTTGAAACCTTTCTTATTAACTCCTCCGGAAATTCCTTACTCATTTGGAATATTTATTAATAATAATCGGAGTTTCGGAAAAATCTCTACCCGTTATATATCCCAGTCCAAAAGCTAAAAATATGATCAGAAGAGCAATCACAAAAAGGAGAATATCCTTTTTGTTTTTTATTATGAATTCTTTAGCGATATAAAAATATCTCTTCATGCTATTTATTCTCGTATAGCATATATGCTATACGACTCAAACTACTCAATAAATAAAAGTGTTGCCATTATTGCTATACCTAAAATTATCGCAAACAGCTGAATGATTGAGGTTTTCGGTTTATCTCCGTGGTTGTGATGCAGATCTGGAATCAAATCGGAACCGGCAATGTATATAAATCCCCCGGCGGTTATGGGTACAAGATAAACAAACAAATTCTCAACGGTTGAGCCGATAACAAAAACGGCTACAGCTCCTAAAACAGCTACCAGTCCAGATAAAAAATTAAAAAGTAAAACTTTTTTAGGCGCCAGTCCTCCTTTTATTAAAATCCCAAAGTCCCCTATTTCTTGAGGTATCTCGTGTAGGATAACAGCCAGAGTGGTGGTTATTCCCAATGGAACGTTTATGGCAAAGCTGGCGGCAATCAGAGCCCCATCTATAAAATTATGAATTCCATCCCCTATCAAATTCATAGTGACAACCGGATGCAAACGGCTTTCCGATGCGTCTATATCTAAATGACAATGTCTCCAGCGAATAAATTTTTCCATAACAAAAAACAAAAGCAGTCCTCCTAATATTAAAATAGACGACATAAATCCACTCCCTAATTCATTAAAGGTCTCGGGAATAAGATGAATAAAGGCATCTCCCAAAAGACCTCCTACAGCCAAACTAACCAAAAAGACAATCATCTTTTTTAATTTTTCAGTATTAAGGGCCAGTGTTAAAGCTCCCACAAAAGAAATGGCGCTAACTATAATTACGCTGATTAAAGAATAAATAAAATTCATGTTATGTGTTACGTGTTATGTGCTTAGATATTTCTCCCAATATTCGTACAGTTTAGCGGTTGATTTTAGATCTCCTAAATTATATTTAGCTATGTCCAGAATTTTCCCTTCGCTGTAGAGAGCTGTAACGTTATCTCCAGTTATCCCTTTGTCCTTGGGACTGTCTATACCAAAGGCCTTGGACCACATATGTAAATTAAATTTTTTTCTTGAGGCGCCATAAAAACTAAGTTGGTCGGCTAAATCTATGTGTTTAGCATAACTTGGCTGTAAGTTAAGATAGCGATTAGCCAAAAGATTTTTAGATGGCTTTATTCCTAAAATAGCCGAACGAATCATTAAAAAGGGAACATCAAATCCTCTTCCATAAAAAGAAACGAAGGCCTCATACGATTTGGCTGTTTCCCAAAATTTTTCAATTATTTCTTTCTCGCTCCCCTTCTCAACGGTTATTCCCGGTTCCAGTTCATTTGGTAATTCAACTGATTGATTTACATTAACCAAAATTTTTCCCTGATTGGTATCGGGATTTAACATCCCAATAACTACAATCTCCCCGGTCAAAGGATAGAAAGCAGTTCCCTCTTTTACTTCCTGCTCTTCTTCGCTTCCTTCGGTATACTTGAGCATAAAATCCTTGGAAATTTCATCCAATTCGTCAAAGTTTTTGCCTATAGTCTCAATATCAAAAACCAGCTTATTTTGAGTTGACATATGAAGAAATTATAAGATATAATGAGCCGATTAACAAATATGGCACATACCAAACAATTGGGTTCTACCCGTTTAGGACGTGAATCAGAGTCAAAACGACTTGGAGTCAAAAGACAACACGGCCAGAAGGTAAAACCCGGAGAAATCTTAATAAGACAAAGAGGAACCAAATATCTTTTTGGAACCAACGTAAAAATGGGAGCTGATAATACTTTGTATGCCGCTAAAGCCGGCGTGGTTGAATTCAAGCAAGTTAAAAAAACAAAGTTTGACGGAAACCGCAGGTATGCCACCAAAATCAGCGTAAAATAAAAAATCACCCAAGAAAAGGTGATTTTTTATTTGGCTTCGGGCAATATTTCTATCTTTATCTCAACCGATTTAATATATTCTCCTCTTCCTATCTTAGCTTTAACTTTATGACTTCCTAAATCTTTTATCGGTTTTACATCCAAATGGACATCCTCTTCCCCGAACAAAGAACTGTTTTCTTTTTTCAAAAAATCAACCAAAGATTTTTTTATCTCATCCTGATGAATTGAATTAAACACCTCGTTATTTTTTCCTGTCTTTACCGAGAATTGAAATTGATTATCCTCTATTTTTGAAGTTACCGAATCTATCGCAATTTTGCGTTCTTGACTTTCCGTTTCTCCTTTTTTTATTTTAAATTCCCATTCTTTAATAATTTTTGGAGTAGCGACAACAACCATTCTTTTTGGAATTAAAAAGTTTCTGGCGTGTCCGTCAGAGACGTTTTTTATCTCTCCTTTTCTCCCAACACCTTTTACTTCTTGTAAGAATAGTACCTTCATTTTTTTAATAATTTTACCGCTTCTTTTATCCAATATAGATCTTCGTTTTTTTCCTCTTCTGGGGTTTTTATTTTTACATCGGGAGTTATTCCATTTTTATCTATAATATTTCCCTTCGGAGTCAACCAGTGAGCTATGGTTATTTTTACCATAGAATCATCGCTTAAACCAATTAATTCCTGTACGGTCCCTTTTCCAAAACTTGTTTCCCCGGCAATAATTGCTCCGTTATTTTCCTTTAAAGCCCCGGCTAAAATTTCCGATGCCGAAGCAGATCCTTTGTTGATTAAGACAACCACCGGAATATTTTTAAGTAAAGAAGGTCCTCTTGATGTAAAAACCTCATTTTTTGATTTATCTCTAAATTCTTCTGTAACCACAATTTGTCCTTTTTCCACAAACCATCCGGCAATATTGACTGCGGCTTCCAAGTATCCCCCGGGGTTATTTCTTAAGTCAATAATCATTCCTTCTGAATTCTCAGCTATGGTCTTAAGTGCTGCTTGATAAAAAAGAGATGGCGCTTTTTCATAAAAATTATGAAGGGCTATATAAGCAATTTTTCCATCCAACATTTCAAAATCCAAAGTAGGAATTTGAATAACGTCTCTTGCTATTTCAAAAACTTTTTCCTCCGTCCATCCATCTCTAAAGATAGTCAATTTAACGGTAGTTCCTTTGGGACCTCTTATTTTTTTAACCGCCTCATCAACACTAAGATTAGCGGTGATTTCATCATTTATTTTTATTATATAATCCTGAGGTTTTAATCCGGCTTTTTCTGCCGGAGTACCTTTGAGCGGGGCTATAACCACAAGTTGTTTGTCTTTATTCATCCCAATTTCAGCTCCTATTCCTCCAAATTCTCCACTTATTTCATCGCTAAACTTTTTAGCATCTTTGGGTTGAAAGAATGTTGAATTGGGGTCACCCAAAGAATCAACCAGTCCTGAAATGGCTCCATACAAAAAATTTTGGTTATTTTCGGTTTTTTCTGCAGAAACATACTTTGATTTAATAATACCCCAGGTTTCCCAAAAAGTGGAAAAGTCCGTGGCGTTTCCTTTTTGAGGATCAATTACTCCTTCAACTATAATATTTTTTGTCTGGCTTGAACCATTGGTAAATCCCGTATAATAAGAACCTCCAATAACTAAAACTACCACTATGGCTCCAAGTAGGAAAAATAAATTCTTTTTAACTTCATCTGATAATTTAGGAAACTTCATACTATAATTCTATCACGAGTTAGGTTTATCCTCAATTTTAAAAACCTTTTTGGTTCTGTCTATGTACAATCTTCCGATTAGATGATCGGTTTCATGCTGAAAAATTCTTGCCAAAAGACCATTGGCTTTTACATTTATTTTTCTTTGATTTTTATCATATCCTTCTATTTCTATCTTTTCTGTTCTCTCCACCTCCCCGTAAAACCCAGGAACACTCAAACATCCTTCTTGTTCTTCAATCTTTGTTTTTGACTGAGAAATAATTCTTGGATTAAAAACAGCATAAAATTTTCCAACGTAACCTCCTTTCTCGTTTCTTCTTTCGGGTAGTTGCGCCACAAAAATATTTAAATTAAGACCTATTTGATTAGCCGCCAACCCCACTCCCCTATTTATAATCATCATTTTTCTCATAAACTTTACCAATTCTTCTGTTTCCTTTTTTGTATACTTTGAGAAATTAAAATTGCTCATTTTCTTTCTGAGCAGTTTTTCCTCTTTTTTGTCAAATATAGTCCAGATTTTTTTATTTTCCTCGCTTAGCATTTTTCTTTTTAACTTCTTTGTTTTTAGATATTAAGTTCTTATTTTTTAAAATTGTCATAAAATAAGCTCCGGGTTTTTCCAAGTTTCTATCAGCTACGTCCTTGGCTATCTCCATTAATCTTTGATTGCTTATGCTTTTTGCCAATTTCATATAAAGAGCTCTATGTTTTTCATCCGAAAGCAATTGAGCAATTTCAAGCCCAACCATCTGGTATTTTTTATAAACATGGCTAGTTTTAGCTCTTTTTTTAAGTTCCTCTTTATATTCTTTTATTTCCATCTGGTACTGTAGAATGATATAATGAAAATAATATCAAAACAACTATGATTCGCGAAAACAATTCCTTCACCCTTGTCGAACTTCTAGTCGTCATAGGTATTCTTGCTGTGTTAACCACCGCAGTCATTATTGTATTAAACCCCACAGAATTCCTCTCCCAATCTCGTGACTCCAGAAGAATGAATGATCTCTCCCTCTTAAACAACTCTCTCCAGAATCTAGAAGCCATAGATCCTACTATATCCTTTGGAACTCCTCTTACCGTCTATGTCTCCATCCCAGATGATGCTTCTTCTACATGTGGAACCTTAGGATTACCCAATCTTCCTTCAGGATATACATACAACTGTGTCTCAACAGCTAATCTCACCAAAACCAATGGTACAGGTTGGGTTCCTGTCAACTTTACTACTCAAGCTGTTATTCAATTGTCTGCTTTGGCAATAGATCCTACCAATACAGCTTCTACGGGTAATTACTATACATACACACCGGGAGGGTCTTGGGAATTAACAACCGCCTTAGAATCTAATAAGTTTAAATTGGGAGGATCAAATGACAAGGCCTCTACTGATGGAGGTCAATTCACCGGACTTTTTGAAACTGGAACCAATAAAACTCTCACCCCCATAGATTATGGAGATACCTCTCTCATTGCCCATTATAAATTTGAGAATAATATTATTGATTACTCCGGGAATAACAACACGGGCACCTGGGGTGGTACAGGAACTCATTATGTTGCAGGCAAAGTTGGTTCTTATGCGGGACAATTCAATAGTGGAAATGGTGATTACATAAGTACCGGTAGTAACGATTTTGCTACCATGAGAAATGCTACAATTTCTTTTTGGGTTAACGGGACTACTCAATACTACAGAGTTTTATTTAGTAATTTAGCCAGATATTCAGGTGGCTATGCCTTTGGTATTTCAGCTGATCCTAACAAAGTATATTTTGCAAATGGAAATTCAGTAGATTATATAACGACTACAACATTATCCAATGTCCTTGATAACACCTGGCACTTTATTACTGGTGTAGTAAATACATCATCGGGCAAAACATTAATATATGCAGACGGTCAACTCTCAAATTCTGTTGATTCTGGTACAGTTAGTAATGGCAGGAGTAATTTTATGATAGCCAACGATTACACCTTATATTCTGGGAATTTTCCGACTGGTTTAATAGATGACTTTCGTGTTTATAATCGTGCTTTTTCAGCTTCAGAAATCTTAGCTCTTTATAATGCCACTAAATAATATGAATTTTGTATTTTTTGGAAGCCCTAAATTTGCCAAAATAATTTTAGAAAATCTCGTTAAAAACGGATATGTTCCTTCAATTTTGGTTTGTAATCCTGATAAACCGGTGGGAAGGAAACAGATAATCACTCCACCTTTGACAAAACAATTTATTTTAGAAAAATCACCTGAAACAAAAATAATTCAGCCATTAAAAAAACAAAATCTTGTTGATATGGCCTTGTCTGGAGAGTTTGGCGATTCTGAATTTGCGATAGTGGCCGCTTATTCAAAAATAATTCCAAAAGAAGTTCTGGACGTATTCCCCAAAGGGGTTATAGGTGTTCATCCATCTCTGCTTCCCAAGTATCGAGGCGCTTCTCCCATACAATCAATGATTCTGGAAGGAGAAGAAAATATTGGATTAACTCTATATTTAATGGATGAGGGAATGGATAGCGGGGCGATTCTCGCAATTTCCAATTTCCAATTTCCAATTTCCAATTTTAACTATACACAGTTAGAAGAAAGATTAGCGGAATTGGGAGGGGAAATGTTAGTAAAAATATTGCCTGATTTCATTAATGGTAAGATAAAAACAACAAAACAAGATGAAGCTCAGGCGACTTTTACCAAAAAATTTACAACCGAAGATGGATTTGTTGATTTAGAGAAAGACAACCATATTTTAATTGAAAGAAAAATAAGAGCTCTAAATCCAGACCCCGGGGTCTATGCTTTTATTGACGGCAAGAGAATAAAACTTTTGGAAGCAAAAATAAATGAGGATAATAAAGTTATTATCACTAAAATTATTCCTGAAGGAAAACCCGAACGTTTGGTTAATATTATTATTTGAACCTATTCTGAATAATATTCCAGTCAACTACTTTCATAAAAGCGCCGATGTAATCGGCTCTTTTTGTCCCATAATCCAACATAAAGGCATGTTCAAAGACGTCTAAAGGAAGTAGAGGAACGCATCCGGCCGGGTGTCCAACGTAATGCTCATTTATCCAGAAATTTATCAATCTATCCCCTATTTTGTCGTAGTAAAGGATAGCCCATCCGATTCCTCGCATTGAAGCCGTAGCTCTAAAATCCTTTTCCCAATTTTCAAAACTGCCAAAATCATTTTCTATCTTTTTTACTAAAGCCGAATCTGGGTCCATAACTTTTGTCTCTTTTGACATGCTTTCAAAATAATATTCGTGAAGACGCATCCCATTAAATTCCCACCCAAGTCGCCTTTGAATTTCAGCATACTCTGGGGTGTCTACTTCCCCCTTTTCTCTTGCCTCTTGTAACTTCTCTACAAGTTTATTTGTATTACTAACATACCCTTGATAAAGAGTGAAATGAGTTTTTAAAGCGTTCTCGCTAAAACCTTCTAACCCCAAAAGATTATCGTAATTTTTTGAAATATACATAAATAATGCTAACTATGCTAACTTACACGAACACCACGAAATTCTTATCTTATTTGCGGTATTCGCATATATTCGCATTGTTTGTGTTTTGTTAATATTAATGCGGTTCTAAATTTTCGTTTGGTTCGGAAAGGTCGGTTATCTTGAAATCATCTATTCTTTCACCTTCACCGGAAAAATGAAACTCTCCAAATATTTTTCTTCCAGAAAGAACTTCCGGGAGCCAATATTTATCGTCTATCCACATCTGATCGTATGGAATTTCGCCCGTCTTAAACCATTTAGGAGCCATTTCTTCCGACTCTCTCGGCTCTCCCTCCCATTCTCTAACCATAAAAACATGGACTGTTTGGTTATGTTCAGGCTTATCTTTAAAATAAAAATTGATTACGGCAACTTTTTCTAATTTTCCAGATTCTATTTTTATATTAAATTCTTCCTCTGTTTCTCTTACGGCTATTTCTTCCAGAGATTCTTCTCCTTTTTGTTTTCCCCCCGGACCGTTCCATTTACCGGCTCCAAATCCTCTCTTTTTCATACCAAGAAGAATTTGTCCGTCTTTTACAATCCAACAAAGAACAACTTGTCTCATGTTTTTATGAAAAATAAGAGATTATTATTTTAACTGAAAATATTATATAGAAAATTGAGATTAACACCATAGCCACATTAGTAGTCCAGCTGGGGCGCAAAAGTTTGGGCAATTTTTTATTATTCATATAAATCAAAAGAGGAGTGTAAAGAGCCATAGAAAGACCTCCCAGAACTCCCGATAAAACCAAAAATACCAAAGGTTGTTTTAGGGGTATTAAAATTGCCCCGACGATAACCACTCCGATAATAATTGCGTAATATAATGAACTTAAAGATATTTTGTGAAATCCAGGCAGATATTTTGAGAACGGGCCCGTATGAGAATTAGTGTAAAGTATGTCGCTGACTATTCTTGTTAGAGCGTCAATAACCGTCCACATCACAGAAAACAGCATTAAAAATGTCATTACCAAAAACAAATCAAATCCCAAACTTCCCCATTGCTCTCCAAATATATGCGCCTGTACAACTGCTAGTTGTAAACCTTCGGGAACTATTCCTCTTGGAGAAAGAACTGCATAAGAATTTAAAATCAAAAGGAACAAAGCAACAAGACCCAAAAGCCAAAATATAATTCCTTGGTCTATTTTTACGTATTTCATCCATCCTTTCCATCTGCTTATATTCTCTGGAGTGGTTTCAAATGTTTGTCCGGTAGCAGAAGATATTTGTGATTTTCCGGTAATGGGATTTTTTATCGGCTCGCCGTATTTACACATCCCCAATTGTTTATCTCTATACCACAAAGAAACACAAAGATTTAACATTCCTCCAGCTCCAGTAAAAACAATTGCTCCCAAAAGAATATTTATATCAACTCCTCCGGGAATACTTCCAAAACTCACCAGTCCTTTTAATCCTTCTTTTAAAATATTTAAATCAAGATTAAAGAAACTAATGCCAATTAACATTAAAACAAACAGAGGCACGATTATTTTTAAAGTTTTTTCCAAAACATTATAAGCTACCCTGCCGATAAATGTGATGATTAAAACTAAAACCAATACAGCCATAGACCAAAGGACATAATTTCCAAATCCAAATAACTCTTTTAAAATAGTCCCTAAAGCGCTAGCCCATCCCGGCCATATATAAAGAATAAGAGCCGAAATTAACCAAAAAGGAGCGGACCACTTAAAAATTCTTGCTGATGTAGTAAAAAAACTTTCACCCGTAGCCAGAGTATGTCTGGCTATTTCTTTGTTTATAAAATATTGGGACGTAATGCCAAGTAAAGCCAGCCACAACAAAGTTAAGCCGTGCTTAGCCACCAAATGAGGCCAGAGTATTATCTCTCCTGTTCCAACAGCCATTCCCATAACAACTATCCCCACCCCAATGGATTTTTTCCAAGATATCGGTTCTGGGAGTTCCTTTTTTTCTAATTCGGGAAATTGATTCATTTATTTTTTGAATACCAATTTATTTATAAACCTACCAAATATTGCCCAAATAATAAATAAGGCAAGTATAAATGATATAAAGTAATAAATTCCCATGTTAAATGAGGCCTCCCCAAAATAATATATCAAAAACATATATGGGACATTGCTGATAAAAGTAGCAATAAAAAACTTGGAAAATTTTATTTTGGTCAGACCGGCTGCATAGCTTATCACATCAAAAAATATCGGATTTGCGAATAATCTTATTGAAAATAATCCCCAAAATTTGTCATTTTCAGAAAGTTTATCTTCCCATGCGTGGATTTTCTGTAAAGAAACAAATCTTTTTACTAGTGGTTCTCTAAATCTTTTTGCTATAAAAAAGGAGACAGTTGCTCCCAACATTATTCCTATCTCTCCATAGATAAGCCCCAGTAGCCATCCAAAGGATATTGCTCCAGGTAAATCCACAATCACTCCCGGAATAGGGGGTATTATTATGGCTATGGCTCTGACTATAATAAAAAGAATAACACCAAGAAACGAGTTTATAGAAAGCACTCCGGAAATCAATTCTGGTATCATTTGATTAATTCTACCACAAAAAATTAGAGCTATAAATGTTGCGTTAGTTTCTGTCCTTTGTTGTTGTTTTTGTGCTTCGTTTGTATCATTGACTTTTTAATTATATAGTGCTATAATCTAAGAACAAACTTAAGAAGCACACACAACAACTGAAGAAGAACAAAAAGGAGGAAGTGATGTTCAAGAAGATGCTCGTTCTGATGATGTTGGTACTGGCCATCCCGGCCACGGTGTCCGCCCAGAGCGCGGACGCATCCATCTACATCAAGATGTCCAATGGCGGCGGTGGACCCCAGATCATTCCGTGGTTCACCTACGACTCTGGTTTCGTATTCCTGGAGACCAGAGCAAACTTCGACTGGAAGGACGCGCTCACATTCTATGTGGGCAAGTCCTTCAAGATCGGATCGACGACCACCGTCATCCCCGAGGCCGGCGTCATCTGGGGCGAGTTGTACAAATCGTACACGCCTCAGGTTCTGGCCTTCGGAGGTAACGAGAAGGTTGGCTGGGTCACCCTAAACCAACTCTCGTTCGGTTTCAACGACGAGAGCCCCGACTTCGCCTACCACTGGGCTGAATGCCTATGGAAGGCCAAACCGTATCTCTCAGTGGGTGGCGGAGAACAAGTTTACTGGGAGTACGGAACCAATGGGTCCGACGCCCAAGTCGACATCGGCCCCGTCATCAAGTTCCACTTCTCCCATGGCTTCTACGCGAAGCTCTGGGGGACCACCGATCCGAACAACTCCTCCACCAGGAAACTCTTCATCGGTCTGGGTAACAGTTTCTAAGTTACCCAGAGCTGCACAACAACGACGCCTCGCGAACCTGCGGGGCGTTTCCATTTTGTAAGGATAAATTAACTAATATTATAAATGTTGAGGGGCTCGTTTGTGGCGAGCCCCGTGTCCTGTTAGCGTTGGTGTGCGTGGTGATCATCGTGGGACCACCCTTTCGAAAAATCCGATATCATATCCCCATTTCTTCTGAACGAGGTCAAAGAGTATCCACCACTTCCCGTCTTCTTTCTTGATTTGTCTGACGGGAAGCAACATTGAACCGGTGCCACCGACAGGAGTCACGATGTCTCCGACTCTGAAAGGTAGCAACCACTTTTCCACCACGTTCCGTATCTTCGTGCGGATCTTGGTGAACATCTCTCGTTTCTCCTTTCGGTTTTACGGAATCCTGACGAAGTAACCTGCGTGTACCCATCCATTAAACCCTTCGTTTACACGAACGAACTCCTGTTCGTCGTCATCCTCCTTAACTTCTGTCACGACCAGTACTTCACCAGGACTGAATCTCCTGGTAACCTTGTCGCCCTTTCTGAGATGTGATGATGCGTATGCCTCCTCAGGATATCCAGACATACTCTTCCCTTCTTTCTCCCCTTTTGTGGGGTTAGTTGATTTACAAACTGATTAGATTTTAATAATAATTATTGATTTGGTCAATATTGAAAAAACATTGAAATTTAGTCATTTTAGATATAAACTTCAATTAAATCTTTATCAATTTATCTACAGAGCTGGGAGATCGTCTAATGGTAGGACCACGGACTCTGAATCCATGTATCTAGGTTCCTCGCCAAAGGACGAGTCCGCCTCTGGCGGAGAATCCTAATTCTGATAAAGTATGTTTTATGTTTATGTGTTAAAAAGTTTGTCTTATGGTAATTTTTATATCGGCAGTTCAGAAAATCCGAACAAACGCTTAAACGAAGAACACAATAAGGGTAAAGTGAAATATACAAAAGGACGTATGCCTTGGTTTCTTGTATATAAAGAATGTTTTCTTACTCGAAGCGAGGCGATGAAACGAGAGAAATTTTTAAAATCTAGTCAAGGTCGTAAACAATTAAGTCAAATTTTGTCCAGAGCTGCGGGATCATCTAATGGTAGGATACATGACTCTGAATCATGTCATCTAGGTTCGAATCCTAGTCCCGCAGCTCCGGACGAAATTAATAAGATCTAGGTTCCTCGCCAAAGGACGAGTCCGCCTCTGGCGGAGAATCCTAGTCTCCCAGCTCTGTAGGTAAAAATTTATGCCACTACTTATTTCTCATTCCAACCCAAACTAAAAACCGCCACAAAGGCGGTTTTTTTTATAAAAGTTATTAGTTATAAATTAAGCACGCTTAAACGCTATCACTCCCGTTAATACAACCAAAATTGCCAGCAACGCTACCCCAATAACAGCTAAATTAGAATTATTAATAGTGTCAGAGACAGATGCCCGCAGAGGATAATTTTGGCCTGTGCTATACATTTGACCATTACTACTGCCTACTTGGTTGGTCGGATAGTAGTAAGGATATGTCCATCCGTATTGAACCTGTGGAAAGTAAGATGTGGGTTGTTGTTGAGAATAATTAGTATCGTAATTAGTGTCCTCAACGTAAACATATTTTATTTGCGGTTCTTGATATTGATAGTAAGGATAGGTGTAGTTTGTCGGATAAGTATTTATGGGGTTTACGTAAGAATTTGTAGTCATGAAACTGACAACTTGTCCATAAGTCGTGTTCCCTCCGTTTCTCAACGCAGCTTTGTAATAATAAGTAGTGTTGGGATTTAAATTATTTACAGTTGCCCAAAATGTGGGTGTTAAATTATTTGAGTTGTAATAGTCGGATGAATTGATGGTTATTTGGGGTGATGTTATTGTTAGAGAACCAGCTGATGTTCCGTATTCAAACCAGGCAGTTCCGGTATTACTGTTGGCATAAGCCAATCCCCATAAACTAGCCGATGTGGCAGCAATGTTTTGCGCCGGGCTGGTGGAAACGGAAGTTGAATTATTGTAATAATAATTTCCGGTGTTGGTATTGAAACTCTGAGTTGATCCATAGATAGTTCCCGAATTATTGTTGTAAGCGACCAATCTGTAGTAATAAGTAATGTTGTTAGAAAGATTGGAAAGAGTATAAGAAACGAATTTGTTGTAATTGTAGGGATCAATACTTTGAGTCGGAGTAACGCTTCCGAATGAAGACATGGTTCCATACTCAAAATAATATGTGGTTGAATAACCGTTGGCGTTTATTTCTCCATTAAGAACCGCCCCACTTGAACTAACGTTTGTGGCTGGAGTGGTTTGAACCGTTAAATTGCCGTAATAATAAGTTTGAGAGAAAACAGCCCCAATTCCACCGAATAGAGACGTGAGTAATATGGCTGATATCAAGGTAAATAGGGTCTTTTTCATATTTTTGTCTTGTTAATTTACCTAGAGAATACCACAAAACAAGGATTATTCAAGACCTATGGCTTGTAAAGTCAAAGCGTCTTTTATATCAAAATCTCCTATTTTTGACCTAATTAGTTTAGAAACATATCCATCAGAACCCAATTCTACCCCTAAATCATGGGCAAAACTCCTAATATAAAAACCAGCCGAGACCTCCAACTCAATATCCAATATTATTTTATCTTCAGATTTTTTTATTGAAAAAATTTCGTAATTTATCAATAACGCTTCTTTGCTTTCTACTCTTACCTCTTTTCCCTCTCTAGCTAATTTATATGCCGGGACTCCTTTTATTTTTATTGCCGAAAATATAGGTGGAATTTGTGTCTTTTTTGATTTTATCTTTTCTACAGCCAGAATAATTTCTTTTTCTATTGGTGTTTTTATAAATGGAGCGTCAAATATTTTTCCGGTTATATCATACGTGTCAGAACTGGCTCCTAAAATAATTTCTGCTTTGTATGTTTTAGTTTTGTTTTTCAGTATCCCGTGAAGTTGTTTTGTATATTCTCTTCCCACTCCAACAACCAAAAGTCCCTCGGCAAAAGGGTCAAGCGTTCCTCCATGGCCAATTTTCAATCGTTTTGACGATTGATCCTGCGAAGCTTTCTTGTCCGCCAAAGTTTTAACGAAGGAGGAGGCGAAGTAGGATTTCAGTTTATTTAAAAAACCAGCGGAGCTTATTCCCACCGGTTTGTTGAATAAAAAGAGACCTTTCATCTTTCAATTTTTAATTAGGCCTTGAGATGTTTTCCTATTGCGATAAAACTTGAAGTCAAACCCAATCCAACTCCAAAAAGCATTTGATATAGAAATAACACAAACATACCTGAAGCAAAATTGTTCCAAACATTTAATTCCGGAACTAAAATACTGGTATAAGGAGATACAAAATAAAGAACCGGAGCTATAATAATCATACTAATAACAGCCGAGATCAATCCGTAAATTATACCCTCCACAAGAAACGGCCCTCTAACAAAAGAATTGGAACTACCCACTAATCGCATAATATTAATGCTTTCTCTGCTTGAATAGATAGCCAAACGAATAGTGTTAAATGTTATCAAAATAGCTATAAGAGCCATAACCACAGTAAGGGCCAATCCTCCCTTTTTAGCGATAGATAAAATCTTATTTAACCTCTCAATAACAGTGGCATTTTGACTATACGAGACCCTTTCCACAAAAGGATTGATTGAGTCGTTGCTAAGATAGCTTGCGATTATTGAATATTCGTTAGAATTTCTGGCTTTAATGTTTAGCGATGCCAACAAAGGATTTTCATTAAGCTGTTCTATGGCTTGAGAAATTGTTAAATCGTCTTTATGTTTATCTTTAAATATTGCCAACGCCTCGTCTTTGGAAACGTATTCTATGACTTTAACTTCCGGCAAAGTTTCTAAGGTTGATTTTATTCTAAGCATTTCATCTTCTGGAGAATCATTTTTAAAATAAACGCTAATATCTATTTTATCTTGGACACTATCTATAATAGTGTTAGTGGCAACGTTCCAAATAATCAATCCTCCAAAAACCATCAAAGTCAAAACCATAACAGCAATGGTAGCCGTTGAAAGCCAAGCGTTCCTGGCAAAATTTTGAAGGCCGTATTTTATTATACGTGTCAAAGTTGTTATCATAATTCGTAAATAATTATATTAGAACAATATGTATTTCCCTTCTTCTTCATCTCTTATGATTTGTCCGTTTTCCAAGCTTATAACTCTTTTACTAATACCGTTAACAACATCCTTGTTGTGAGTAGCTAAAATTATTGTTGTTCCCAGTTCGTTTATTTTCAAAAGAAGTTTGATAATTTCACTGGAGTTTATCGGGTCAAGATTTCCCGTCGGTTCATCAGCTATTATAACATCCGGATTATTTATCATAGCCCTTGCGATAGCTACTCTTTGTTTTTCTCCTCCAGAAAGCTCTCTTGGAAAATGATTGGATTTGGACGAAAGGCCAACCATATCCAAGGCCCTTGGAACCAATCCATGAATTTCGTCTTCTGGCTTTCCTGAGGTCTCTAAAACAAAAGCAACATTTTCATAAGCGGTTTTTTCTTGAAGCAATTTGAAATCTTGGAATATAGTTCCGATATGACGCCTCATTTTATAGAGTTCATTTTGTCTAAGCTTGGTAACATCCCAAGACCCAAATATTATCCTTCCTTTGGTAGGATTTTCCTCACCGGTTAAAAGCTTGATAATAGTTGACTTACCGGCCCCGGACCTTCCTACTAAAGAAACAAACTCTTTAGGATTTATTTTAAAGCTGACATTGTCTAAAGCAATGGACATGTGTCCGTTGATTTTATATGTTTTTGAGACAGATTGAAAAATAATCATAATAAAATTGCCAATAAATCAGCAACCTAATAAGTGTAACATATTTATATAACTTTAGTTAGCTCTTCTTCAATAAATCCATCTAAATCCCCTCCTTCCAAAACTTTATCAACCTGAGTGGTTTCATATCCAGTGCGATGATCCTTTACTAATTTATATGGATTTAAGACATAGGAACGAATTTGACTACCCCATTCCGGTTTTATTTTTGTTTTGAGTTTTCCCAATTCATCAACTCTTTCTTTTTCCATCAGTTGAATAAGTTTGGCCTCCAAAATTGCCATGGCTTTTTCTCTATTTTGTGATTGAGATCTTTCTACCTGGCAAGAAACAACAATTCCAGTGGGAACGTGGACCACTCTCACCGCTGTTTCAACTTTGTTAACATTCTGACCTCCCGGACCTGATGAACGGAAAAATTCTACTTTTATATCTTCTTCTTTTATATTAAGTTTTCTTTCTTCTATAAAAGGCATTACTTCAACTAAAGCAAAAGATGTGTGACGCATACCTTGGGACGAAAAAGGAGAAACTCTGACCAAACGATGGACTCCGCTTTCTCTTTTTAAATATCCAAAGACATAGTCGCCATTAATTTCAAAAGTTATGTTTTTTAAGGGAACCCTTCCTGTTCTTCCCTCGCTGGATTCTTCGGTTGAGTCAATGGTTATCACTTTCCATTTTCTGCCCTCGGCATAGGCCTTATACATCAGATAAAGCATATGAGTCCAATCGGCTGCGTCTTGACCTCCGGCGCCGGCATATATAGAAATAATAGCGTTGTTTTTGTCCCATTTTCCGGAAAACAATCTTTTTATTTCTATCTGTTTTATAACTCTTTCTATTCTGAAAATTTCATCAGCTTCCACCTGTTCCGGATTTTTAGAAATTTCTTCAAATGAATTTTTAGCATCCAAAAACAAATCAAGGAGTTCTTTGGTTTCCCCCATTTCTTTTAAAGTGGTATCGGCTTTTGCTCTATCTTTCCAAAAATCCTGATCTTGAAGTAAAAATTCTATTTCTTTTAATCTGTTCTGTTGTTTCTCAGGGTCAAAGCCAGCCTCCCAGAGTCAGGAGGCGTTCATTTATCTCTTGTAGTTTTAATTGATAGTCCTTTTGTAACATATTTGATTAAATCAAATGAGCAGTTATTCTTTCTGTACTAAATTCATTCCATTTTTAATCTACTAACAAGTTGGGTTAGATTTCTTACAAGCTCGGGTCCTCCTGGCTTTTTCATAACTTCTTCAACAATTAGTTGGTAGTTTTCTTCGGTTATTGCAATCTGGGGATATTTTCTATTGTATAAATCTCGCATTAAATCAAAACCCTTACCAAAATTTTCATCTATCCACTTTCGATAGAATGGATCATCCTCTTGGTAACCAATTTCTCTGATATGTCCAATTAATTCATCAAAAGATTGCCGGGGTACTATCAAATTTCCATTTTCTGTCAATAAAGTTCTTAATTCTGTTTCGTCAGACACAGCCTTTTCTACATTTTTTCTTATTTTATTCCTAAAATCAGGTAATGTTTCGTTTACAAGTGGATTAGGCACCATAAATGGTTTTAAAAGATCAATTTCGTCGAAATCTTTTCTAAAAGAAGCAGCTGTTCTATCTGAGTTTCTTAGTGCTGTGATTACAAACAAATCATTTCTCATGCCTATAACCCTTTGCCCTCTTCCTGCTCCGTATCTTTTTAAATCTTCTCCAAACTGTGGATCCTCGCCGGAAGCGCCATCAATTAGCCCACCTATCGCAGCACTTTCATAACTTCTACTAATCATATTGACTCCAGAAAAATGATTGTCGGGCTCTATTTCTGTTGTGTCTTTCAAAAACTCAACTAATCTATCCCATTTTTTCTTCAATATAAAATATTTGACTTTTTTTCTTAATTCAGCTAATTCTATTTCATCTGTGGTTTCAGGATCAAACTCAAAAAAGAATCCACCGGCTATGCCAATAATATCTGGCTCAGTTTTGACTATCTTTCGAAGTTTAGATAAATATTCAGGATCTTCAAAATATGTATCGGCGTCAGTTTGTATTAAAACTCCATTATTTTTGTTTTCATAAAATCGAACACTGGCCTCGGCTACTCCTCGATTTCTTGCTCTTCCAACATTACAATTTTCAATTTCATTTCCAGGCGAACTCTTATCTATAACATATACTGGGAATGGAATATTTTCCAAATTACGCAACATTTCTATAACAGCTTGATTCGCTTTAAATACTTCTTGAAATCTAGCGCCACCGTCTGAGAGATCGTTATTTACAACATATATAACCTCAAATAAACTCGGATCTATATCTTTTTGATTTTTGAGAGATTGAATCTGTTTTAAAATTCTTTCTGGTCTCTCGTTATAAACAGGAACCACAAAAGCAAACTCGCACTGAGGATTCTGTGGTGTTTCTATTCTAACTTCACCGCCTAATCTAATTTCCCAATAGCGTTTTGCCCTTTCTTCTTCGGTTAAACCTTCAAATTCTTTATCTCTTTCTGCGACCGCTTCTAAAACTCCATCGTCTTTTCTATTTACATAAACATGATATTCTTCCTTATCTTCTCTTTTCAATTCCCAGATCATATTTCCAATTCTACCTGATATACTACTACCTATCTCTAATTTATAGACATCAACCAAGTTCTCGAGTGAAATTCCCATGTTTTCTAACTCTCTCAATGCTACTTTGAGTTGATTTTCCTTGTTATTCACATTTCCTTCTCCAGAAGTCTGGCTTTGTTCAGTTTTATTCATTAGATATTTAAAATTCGAACCTAATTATTTTAATTTTAATTCTGAGCCAATGGTCGGAGTCGAACCGACGACCCACGCTTTACGAAAGCGTTGCTCTACCAGCTGAGCTACATTGGCATTTATTTATAGGTAGTGTCCGTTCTTCTCTCAATTGCTAATATGTATATTTCTTTGTCTTTAACTCTAAAAATAATTCTTATCTTTCCCTTTTTTGCTCTAAAAACATCTTCTCTTCCTTTAAGCTTTTTAATGTCTATTCCTGTTAATTTATTTTGAAGAATTAATCCAAGAAGGACACTGACCCAATTCCTTTCTTTAGGACTCAATTTTGATAAAGCTTTCTCAATTTTGTCCATGAGATTTATATTCTAGAGAGAATGTCTTTTATAGCTATCCCGCCTTTTTTTATTTTCGTGAAGTCAATAATTGGTTCCCAATCCCCATCTTCTTTTTCTAAAGGAACTATTTTAAAGATTGGTTTTGATTTTCTGAGAATAACAAAAGACAGTCCTTTTTGGATCTTTTTTATATATTCTTCCGTGTTTTCTCTTAAATCTCTCAAAGCTACGAGTTTTTCCATATTTTTTACGTTAATCTTAATATAATCTTATTATAATCATCATTTACACAAAGTCAAGTCCTCTAATTTCTTAATCTTGTTAATATATCCTGCTCCACTGCCTGTCTATCGGCTCCGTATTTTTCAAACGATTCCTGTATTATTTTATGAGCAAGAGGCATATCCATAGACGGATACAAAGGTGTTTTTATATTAAACGGCTTTGTCGTCTGTCCTCCAGCCAATATCTTAACCAGAGCGTTTAAGTTGTCAATGTTTATTAAATCATTCTGGCTAAACACCGGCTCAAATTGTTTTAACAAAACCTCTGCGTCCTCTGCTCCAACTCTAAATGAAACAATGGAGCCCACATTTCCAAAAACTGCATCTTTTATTTTTTCGGTCAGTTGTCCGATAAATTGATGGGCAACAACCAAATTCAAACGATATTTTCTGGCCTCCGAAAGTATTGTGGAAATAGAATCGGTAGCAAAGTTTTGAAACTCATCTACGTAAAGATTAAAATCCCTTCTTTCGTTTTCGGGAGTATCAATCCTGGCAAAAGCGCTCATTAAAAGTTTCCCCACCACTATCATACCTAAAAGTGATGAGTTGATATCCCCCACCTTACCTTTGGAAAGATTAATAAGAAGAATTTTACCTTCGTCCATAACATTACGGAAATTAAAAGAAGATTTGGTTTGCCCGATAATCGGACGCATATAGTCGTTAGCAATAAAATTATTGAATTTGGATGTGATGTAAGGAGTGATGTTTGCCAAAGACGCTTCTCCTCCAACTTTAATTGCTTCCTTTGTCCAAAAATCAGCCACAACCGGATTTGTGATTCTTGCCACTTTTCTTTTTCTGTATTCTTCGTCGGAAAAAATTCTTGGAATTTCCATTAGGGTAGCTGGTTCGTTGGGCGCGTCTTCCATCAAAAGCAAAAGAGCGTTTCTCATATACTGTTCAAACATCGGACCACCGGTGGTCTTTAAATCATAAAGTTTGTCCAATATTCCCAACATTTCGTTGACTATGAATGTTTTTTGTTCGGGTTTGTCAAAATCATATTCCAAAAAGTTTAATCCTATCGGTTTTTGTAAATGCCCCGGGTCAAAATAAATAACATCTTTTTCTCTTTCTTTTGGAACCAGAGAGCAAATCTTTTCAACCAAATCTCCATGCGGGTCAATCACTGCCACTCCTTTGCCTTTTGCAATATCATCGGCCGCCATATTGGTAATAAGAGCTGTTTTTCCTGTTCCAGTTTGTCCGATAATATAAACGTGCCTTCTTCTGTCTTCGTCCGATATATAAATGGGCTTAGCTATTCCGTTGAACATGCTATCCCCTATTTTTGTTCCTGCCGAAGAAAGATTGCTTGGAGGAGGAACTTCTTTTGATTTGAGCCATTTTATTCTTGGAGCCAATGTTGAAGATGAGGGCATATGAAAAAGCCCGGTCAATTCTTCGGTGTTTAAAATCATAGCTTGAGAGTCGTCAAATTCCCTAAACGTAAACTGATAGGCAAACTTGTTTATGTTTTTTGCTTTAATGACTTTTATTTTGTTTTTTAACGGCGCTTCAAACTGATAGAATGACCCTAAAATACTGTTTATAATGGCGTCTGTTTTTTCTTTACTGACAGTTGAAACCAGAACTCTGTAATCAACTTTAACAAGCGGTTTTCCCACCTTTTGCTCTAATGCTTTTATAGACGATTCGTCAACTATGGAAGGATTTTTGCCATCTTTATTTTCCATTTGTAAAAGCGATCCCCATTCTTTTATATTGATAAAATTTTGGGAAGCGATTTTTTTAAAACTCTCCCCTTTTTTCAAACGGTTTATCAAATTAAATATATTTTTTTTAAAAGAATCCGGAGCCGGCCTGATTATGACTTGCAACGAAACACCTTCTCCTACTTCGTTAATTTTTGACAAACTGCTTAGAATCGGAGAGAAAGTATCAATGTCGCTTTCCAAATAAGTTCTCAAAAGCAAAGCGTAGTGGTTATCTTGTTTTAAATAAAATCCATCGCTAAATCCTCCCGGTTGAAAGATATTATAATCGGAAGCGTGTTCTATTTGAGCGTCTTTAAACAAACCCTCTATCTGTCGGCTGACAGAGGCCTCGTCTTTTTCCGGCACAGCTACATAAAAGTGAATTTCTTCTCCAAGGTGATGGACAGATGCCTCAAAAGTAGCTCCTCCTTTAAGTGACGACAAAATACTAAAAAGTTGTTCAGATAAGTTTACTTCTTCTTTAAAATTTCCGCCTTGGCCTTCTTTTTTTGAGTCCGGGTGTGGAAGTCGTATTAGAAGAAGTTTTAAGTTTAGAGATTTTCTTATTCTCTCCCGCCTCATTCTTTTTGACTGCCAGATGACAAAAAATACCAGAAGAGCCAGTATGATAATAATGCTTATAGTAAGAAGAATTATATCCATATTTTAAATCAATCCTCTTTTTTTCATCTCATCGGATAATTTGTCCACCAAAGAATCGTGATATAAATCCAAAATAAAAGGGTCTTGTTCTCTGGCTTCTTTTAGTCCCTCTGTTAGGCCTTTCTCTAAAGTTTTTTCTATAAGATAATAAACTCGGCTTTTGGTCTTTTCATCTGAAGCAGAAGCGTAGTCGGGCATAAAAGACGAATCTTTAGAGTCGTCTCTTTTTGGTTCATGAGTAACTTGCGTTGTTTGTGGTTGTTGAGCTGGAGGCAAAGAAGACATTCTTTCTTTAATTATGTCGGATATGATTTCTTTATGTGACAATCCTTTAACTTCTGTGTTTCTGTCAATCCTATCTTGAACCGCTTGAGCAATCTCTTCGTAATTGATATTATGATTAGTATCCATGTTAGACAGATTAAAAATAAAAATCTGGTTGCCTGTTGTTATTTTGATAATTATATCAGTTTTCTTCAGGTTCTACAATTTAAATACCACTCCTCCTGGGCTTTATCCTGATGAAGCCATGAACGGAAATAATGCTTTAGAATCCATAGCCACCGGAGATTATAAGATTTTTTACCCGGAAAATAACGGCCGTGAAGGACTTTTTATAAACATACAAGCATTCCTGCTAAAAACATTTGGAGTTAATGAACCATGGGTTCTCCGTTCCGCCAGCGCCGTTTTTGGAGTTTTAACCGCCCTAGGTGTTTACTTCCTTGTTTTAGAAATTCTCCGTAATAAATCTGAAATACAAGCTACAAGCTACAAGCTACAAGCTACTATTCTGGCTTTTGTATCTTCTTTTTTCATCGCCATAAGTTTCTGGCATATAAATTTTTCTCGCATTGGTTTTCGCGCCATTATGGCCTCGGCATTTTTGGCTTGGTCGTTATATTTTGTAATCAAAGCCCTCAAACTGCTAACTACTAAATACCAACTACTATTATCGGCCCTAGCCGGCCTTGTATATGGAGCCGGAATGCATTCCTATATCGCTTACAGAGCCACTCCCCTTTTGATAATTTTTGTTTATCTAATTTACTGGTGGGTTAATAAAACACAAATTAGTTTTAAAAAAATATTTATTAATTTTGTTGTGTTTGTTGTTTTTGCTTTAATCGCTTTTGCTCCACTGGGCGCTTACTTTTTGGAAAATCCGCAGGATTTTATGGGAAGAACTTCCCAAGTTTCAGTTTTTGCTTCCGACTCGCCTATTCTAAACTTAGCTAAAAATACATTGGGAACTTTAGCCATGTTTAATTTTAGAGGTGACGGAAACTGGAGACACAATTATTCCGGCTCTCCTCAACTTTTCTGGCTGGTAGGAATATTCTTTGTCTTAGGAATTATTATCGGAATTATTTCTTTATTCAGAAATTCAAGGCTCAAAAACGATTACAATACTTCTGAATCCGAAACTAACGCTTTGCCCTTTACTCTTTACTCTCTACCTTATTTATTCGCTATTTCTCTGTTTTGGCTTTTAGTGGCGTTTTTGCCCGTTGTTATCTCTAACGAAGGAATTCCTCACGCCCTAAGGGCTATCTTGATGATTCCCCCTGTTTATATAATATCGGCTTTGGGATTTTATTTTGTATATAATTTTTCCTTAAAGCACGTTTCTAAAAAGATTATCTACCCGGTTATTGGATTGCTCTTTGTGGGTATGATAATTCAATCATATTTGTTTTACTTTATCGCCTGGGGTAAAAATCCTAATCTGCAATATGCTTTTTCAACCAGATATACGGAAATTGGCCGACAAATAAGAGATATATCCCCTGCCATAAAAAAATATGTCGTGGTTAATACCGGAGGAGTTGATGTCAGAGGTATTCCTATGCCCTCTCAAACTGTAATGTTTATTACAGACACATTCACCCCTGAAAAACAAAAAGAAAAGAATGTGTATTACATTCTTTCCGAGCAGGAAAAAGATATCACCGACCCAAACGCTGTGATATTTTATCTGGAAGATAAAATTTCTCTATAGATTACGAATTATTTACAGATATACGAATAATCTGTATATCCGTACACAATCCGTATTCTCTAGCAGTAGTAACTACCCGTGTTTGACTACTATCACATCTCCATCTTTCATTACGTATTCTTTCCCTTCTGTACGTAAAAGCCCTTTTTGTTTGGCTTGTGACCATCCTCCGCAATCAATCAAATCCTTCCAAAAAACAACATCGGCTCTAATAAACTTGTTTTCAAAATCAGTGTGTATGGTTCCGGCAGCTTGCGGAGCTTTCCATCCATTTACAATTGTCCAGGCGCGAGTTTCATCTTCTCCAGTGGTAAAGAAACTTATTAAATTAAGGATCTCGTATGCCTTTTTTATAAGCGAATTTAAATTCACTTCAGTTCCTAAATTAGCCGTGATGTAAGAGGACTTAAGTTGGCTGATTTTATTTTTCAATTCTTCTGTGACATCTTCTTCGCTTCCGTTTAATAAAAATAAGACAGGTTTTGACGTAAGCAGGTTTAAACTCTTTACAGCCGGATTTTCCAGTGTTTCTTTATCCAAAAGATAAAGTGGTTTTTCTTGACCTAAACTCTCATCCAATTTTTTTACCAATTCCAATTCTTTTGTTTTTTCTTTAGTTCCTGTTCTAGCTTCGGCCTCAAGAGCATTTAGGCGTTTTTTTATCGTGTCTAAGTCCTTTAATATCAATTCAGAATTTATTGTATCAATGTCTCTTATGGGATCTATGCTGTTTTCAACGTGAATTATATCCGATTGCTTAAAGCACCTAACCAGATGAACTATGGCGTTTGTTTCTCTGATGTGAGAAAGAAATTTATTTCCCAGTCCCTGACCTTCGCTAGCTCCTTTAACAAGTCCAGCAATATCATAAAATTCAACAATAGCCGGAATCCGTTTAGCCGACCTACTTAGATTAAACAAAATATCAACTCTTTCATCGGGAACAGCAACTACGCCTACATTAGGGTCAATTGTTGCAAACGGGTAATTGGCGATAAGAATATCGTTTTTGGTTAATGCCTTAAACAATGTTGATTTTCCTACATTCGGCAATCCTACAATTCCGATGGATAGTTTGAAACTTGACATAATTTGTATCTGTTATAGGAATATAGCCAAATACTTCTAATTCATTTTGAGTTCCTATGACTTTATCTATAACACTTCTAACTATGGCTTGTTTTTCTGAAAAATTCAAGAATTGAAGTTCCTTCACAGCTCTTTTAGAAAATTCTTCTATTTTATCTACGCCCGGTATATTTCCACCAATTTCTATCATATTTAATTTATCTTGATCCAACTGACTCTCAAGTGTAGAAATCTTATCTCTAATCTGAGTCATGTATTCTTTTAGTTTCTCTACAGAGAAAACACCGGCCCCATAGGCTTTGGTATAGCGGTCCTCTTCGTTTTTAAGTTTAATAATCTCTTTTTTTATATATTCTGTGTTTACTCCAGAATTATTGATTTCTTTGTTTTTATTGTTTACCCACTGATTTAGATACTTTATCAACAAACCAGGAGAACTCATGAGTTGTGAAATTTTTGACCAAACCAACTTATCTGCAATTCTGGCGTTAATACCTTTTTCTGCACATTTAGCTGGTAATGGAAAATTATGAACTCTTGCCGTGCAACGATAATATAAATGTTTCCCATGTTGAGGCCCTTCTCCTGCTCTGGTGTTACCGCAAACACATCTTATCTTTCCGGACAGGAGATATTCATTCTTTTTATTTCTATTAGACATATTATAGTTTTCTTCTAATTGTTCTTGAGCTGTCTCAAATAGATTTTTATCCATAATTGCCGGAACTGGTATTTTGATCCAATCTTCTTCTGGTTTCATTTTTCTGCTCGTCTTTCTCATCTTGCGGTATTTTTCTTTGTTGAATGGATTTTCTGGGATAGTCGCATAAGATTTCCCATAATAAGCCTCTCCGATGTAAGTTTTATTTCTAAAAAGATGAGATAGCGTGCTAGTGCTCCAAACTTCTCTTTTGCTCTTTTTGGGTTTTATGCCTAATTTCTGGAGCTTTCTAACTATCCCTCTGATAGTCAGCTTTTCTTCTACTAGCCACCTAAACATCATATTAACTATCTTCGCTTCATCTTGATTAACCTTGTAATACCCATGTGTTTTATCTTTTTTTAGTATGTATTTGTATCCATAAGGAGCCTCGGTGAGCACGTGCCCTTCTTTAATTTTCCTCAGTTTTCCCAATCTAAATCTTTCAGTTATTTTCATCCTCTCATATTCGGCAAATAGACCCTTAACTCCATGCAAAATTTTCTCTTCTCCGGTTTTGGGAGATGGCGTTGTTACAAAAAGAACTTCAGTTCCCGCCTCTTTTAATTCATCCATTACCAATTCTTGATAGGAATATCTGCGAGCTAACCTGTCCGGATCATAAATCAACACGGCTTCCCATATTTTGTTTTTAGCATCTTGACGGAGTTGATCTAACTGTGGCCGCGCTAATATATCACCACTCCAACCATTATCAATGTATTCTTTAACAATACTGAATGAACTTTTATCTGCAAAATCTCTAACAGCAGAAAGTTGCGTTTCAATAGTCCCCTCTTCTTCTTGCTTTGCCGTAGATACTCTCGCATATACAGCTATTAACTTATTCATTTTATTAACGTCTTGATCCATAAATATATTTTAATTATATCCAAAAAGGGATAACCCTGTTGGACACAATAACCTTGCGGGAATTGTAGACAGGATTACCCCTCTTTGAATGCAAATCCCGCTAGTTCTATTACTGTGTCCATTGTTATTATATACCATATCTGTTGTTCCTACAAAAGATAATTAATTTTATTGGGTTTTTGGAGGTTTTTAAATATATGGTTTTATTAGGTTTTTATAGGTTTTTAGATATCAAGTTTTATGAGGTTTTGAGTGATTCTTAAAACAGTATATATATTTGACCTTCCAGGATTCTTTTCTTTAGATATGTATCCAATCACTTCTAATTGCTCTATCCCTTCGATAACAGAATGACAACATAGTCTTGTCTCTTTAGACAACGTTGCCAACGAGGGAAAACAATTTCTTTTTCCTTGAAATTGGTGCATGCATAACACAATATAAACAAGCAGGCCATTTTTATTTAACCTATCATCAGAAAATATCGAATTCGGGATTTTGGTAAATCCCATCTTTTTCCATCTCAACGGACTGTTTTTCGTTACTCTTTTTAAAACATTTTCAGTATCGGCCTTGTTCATTTTACAAATTTATTATCTTATTATCTTTTTCTTATTAAGATTCTTCTTATTAGTGTGTCTATTCTGCACTAGTAGTAATGTCTAAATTGCACTGGTAGTTATGTCTATTTTGCACTGCTGATTTTTACGTGTTTATGAGTAAATTTTCGCCCTATTTTGTCTTCTTTCCAGGGGGACATAGAATTTATCAACTTTACTATTAGAACGGTCTAGGGAGTCATTTAGACCTCCAAACCAGCCCTCCTCATGCAGATTAGAAAGAACCGACAGTCTTCTTAATATGTCTCTTCTCTCTTTACTGTCATAATCGTCTTTTTCAACTAATTTATTAAACCAGATAGCAATGGTCTTTTTGCTAAACTTCTGGGATCTTATCGCCTCACAAAAACTTATATATGAACTCCAGTAAGGGTTCCTTAATAATATTTTTTTAAATCGTCTCTGTATTGATTTCATAATATTGTTTTAATTTTTATTTATAATCCGTGTTCTTCTAAGGGGCATAAGGTATTTTTTAACAGATTTATTTGCTTCCAGTGTCTTTTCAAAGAGAATTCCAAAAGCCCTGCTTAATTTCAGTTCTATTTCATTAGAATCTACGCTGATCTGTTTATATTTAATTTTTACTAAATCAGCACGTTTATTTTCCATGGATTTCCATATATTTCCATAAAACAGAAAACCCGCTTTATGCCTAGCTGGTAGTTATTACGTTAGCGACCAGCCCAGCATAAAACGGGCTTTGAGTAATAACTTTTGACGCCGAACAATAAAAAAACCATCCAAAAAGTTCGAACAAAGTTCTTTAAACTCTTTGAATGGTTTTCTATATTTTCGGATGCCACCACAAACAACTCAAAAGAGAAAGACAAAAATACTTTGCCCAAAGAAAATGGGATCTATTATTCTCGCTAATTTCTTTCTCTTCAAGAAGTATAATACTCCCCGAAAATAATTTACTTGGTTTTTAAATTTTTAAGGTTCTCTAATTTGGATGATACTATTAACTAAAACGGATTGCAATGTGTATCTGTGGATAACTGTTGCAAAAGGATTTTTATGAATTATGATTAGATAACAATTGAATATTGCCTAACCCTTATGGTTTTCCATGAGATATGGCACAAAAACGTTCAACGCAAAAAGCTCCTAGTCAGAGCACGCGTTGAACGTCATATCTCGAAAGGGATGTGGGTGTCGCAAGACATCGCTGGCTGGGAGCTTTATGTTTTATCAACTAAAGTATGGACTTCGAAGAAAAGAAATATACAAGAGAAGAGTGGGAAGAAATACGAGAAAAAGAGCGCAATGAACTAATTAAAGAAATAGCAGAAGTCACAGTAAGTGGAGTAGTTATTTTAATCATCTTCCTGTCACTTTTTTGGATAGAAGGACGTATTTTAAATTGGATTAATATAGATTTGTATGATTGGGGAAAGTTTTATTTATCAACAAGCGATGACCCAATGAATTCATTTTCAGTATCTTGGGGTGTAATATTTATTATCATTTTAAACATCTACATTACCAAAAAGATTTCTAATAAAATCTTTAAAAATGAAGATAATAATACCTCCTAAATATCACGATAAATTAGGAAATAAAATAATAGCCACTCGAGGTGTGGGCGGTTGTGTTTTTCTCATCTCGGAAAAATACTGGGAAGTTTCAATCCATAATATTGAGAGTATGAAGTTCAACAACCCTAACACTCAGAAATTTGCCTTATTTTTAATAAACTCGGGGGTAGTGAAAATAGATAGAGGCAATGACGGAGAAATAACAATCCCAAAACACTTAAAAGATTATGCGGGTATAAAAAAAATAAAAGATATTATATTTTTAGAAAATAAAGAAGTGGTGGAGGTGTGGAATCAGATTAGATTGAGAAAATATAGAGCTAAACTACTAAAAGAGAAAAAGGAGGCTAAGCAAATAAAAATGTTTTCTTAAAACATACTTGATGGGACAGATTGGTTTATTCAAGTATAACTCCCAACATCATTAATGTCTTTCTCAAAGTTAGAAAGAATCCATGGTTCATAGTTCCATAATTTTTGGATAGAAAGATACGCTTTGTTTAAAAACTCTTTTAGTTCACTAACGTCTTGAAAACCCAATATCTTCATAATTTGATTAGCTACTTCCATGCTTTGTGCTAGCAGCAAGAATTTAGGAGTTTTTTTAATAAAGAGCAAACTAAAAGGAAACCAACTCGAACTAAAGGAATTATATTCTTTAAATTTTTTAGATGCACTAACTAAGAATAAAAACAAATCACCACTCATATAATCCTCAAAATTAGATATATTAGACATAGGATCTTTTGAGTGTCTATCTTGTAGTAAATCCGCATGAATAGAAATGCGATTACTTTTTAATCTTTCCTTTCTCATCACTAGAGATAATAAGTTTTCTGAAATATATTCAAAATCAAATGTTTTTTCGTTTCCGTTCCAATCACTCAATATAAATCTGGTTTCTAAAGCCTTTTCAATTAAAGGCCACTTCTGCTCACGAATCAAAATGGATACTAACACAACGAATAATTCATCTCCAATAAACTTATAAAAATCAAAATCTCTTTTATCATAGGCTCCTCCTTTAAAATCTTTTGATAGATCATAACAGATTAAAATATCATTAAAAACCGTTAATATTTCTCTCAAACTTGACTCATCTTCAAATATGGCTATTTCTTCAATTATTTCACCAAAATTTGAGATAATTTCTTCAGTTTTATTTATACTGTCTAATAAACTATCATCATAATCATTCCTATTTACCGCAGATCCCGGATACAAATCTTTAAACGATTTTACAAGATATTTATTATATCCTCTTATGATCTTGATTCTACCAAAAGATTTGGATCCAATGGCTTCTAATGTTTTAGCGTGTAAATCAATTTCTTTTTCACTGTTTTTATTTATTTCATTAAGAACAAGTGTGATCTGACTTTTTAGAGATCCAATAAGATCTTTTTTAGATTCACTTTTTGCATCCTTTCCATTGTTTTCGTAGACTAAAACTCTTCTCATCTTCAAATCAAAAGGCAATAGTTCTGGGCCACCAAAAGATTTATTAATAAGTAAAATTATTCTTTCTGGACCAAGGGCTTTTAATGCATATCCTAACTCTATTAGAACATTCGGATTAGGAGTTGGTCTCCCTTTATTATTGTTATTAATTATAGAAACATCTGCCACAAAAATAGAAGAACTGTCTATTTTATCAAGAATCGTTTTTGATATATCTGGAGATCCCCCCACTCCTTTAGTGTCACGTTCTATAACTGGTTCAATTTCTATATTCGGATCCTTGGAAATTAGTTTAACAGAACTCAAGAGTGCATCTTCGATAAACCCTCTATTTGTTGAATTTGGTAAATCAGATTGCCAAGAATAAAAAATTATCTTCTTCATAAACAATTTCAATATATATCAGTTAATATTGTATAAATATAATATCCCACCAGAAAATTATTATTAAAATGGTCTCCAAGTTGTTTAAATAATCTTTCTCTAAACCAATGAGGGTTCTTGGAATAATTGTCTTTTTCTAATAGCACCGCTTCTTTAATTTGTTGCTCTTGTGTTTTTACAATATTTGTTGGAATAGAGATGGGAGTCGATGGAGATTTATATTCTGGAGCTGGTTGGGTATATCCAGTTCCATTTTCTCCATAAGTGCTTTTTATTGGCTCTTCTGGTTGAGGCAATGCTTTCGCATTATGACAATGATATTCGCCAGTGCTTAAACCCCAAGAAGCACAATTAGTTCTACACGTATGACAACCAGAAGCATCTGTTCTACCAGGATGAGCTTCTGTTAAAACTGGCACAAGAAATAATAATGCTATAAGAAATAACTTTATCCACATGCAATTATATTAGACATGCTATAATGAATTAAATAGATAGCCCCGCTCTGCTAAATCCCTTAACGATCCTTATTAATTAAATCGTTGAGGGATTTTATTTTATGCTCCTTGAGATATGTTCCAAGGTGCATATTAGTTCTCACTCCGAGATCAATATTATATTGTTTCTCGATAGTGCCAATGTGAGTATCGTCTCTTTTGTCTCTCAATTCACCTGAGAGATTTCTCGATCGATACCCCTTCATTCCTGGTGCGTCCATATTCTTTTATCTCTTACCTGGAGGGAAAGTAAGTTTTACTTATACTTATCTCCGGAAGGATCGACTATTTCCTCCTCGCCGTTTTCACGGCCCAGTTGTCATGCCGATACTTATGCGAGAACAGTCGAAATATGGTAAGCGGGGCTTATCTATTCAATTTTATTATGATCGTTTTAAAAACTTACGCAATACGCCTGACTGAATAAACTGTTTATTTCTTGTTGACTAACAAGATCAACAAAAAATACATCATTCTCTCTTTTTCATATTATTTGCCTACATTTTTAGACTATTTAACAAACCAGGATTTTGTTGTTAAACTTGTAATAAGTAATATAATGAATCTATGAAAAACTGGATTAAATTGATTGTGATATTGGCTATTATTATAGCAATATCTTTTTTCTTCTACTGGTTTGAATTGAGATCTGCTCAAATTGTAAGCGAATGTCAGCAAGTTTCTATGGATCGCACAGAAGAAAAAAAGGGTGACAGAGAAGACGCTATATATTATTACAAGAAATGCCTACGGGAAAATGGCGTTGATAAGTAAAAAACCATATGAATAACTGGCTCAAACAAAATTGGTTTAAGGTAATTTTTGTGCTGATTGTGATTATTGCTGGCGGTGTTTATTTTTGGAACGAACATCAAAAAAGTGTTTCCCAATGTAAATATGATTGTGAATATGAATCGTGGCATAAAATTTTCAAATATAATGGATGTAATAATGGGGGTTTCAGTTGCTTGGGGAAAAGTAGAGAGTTTCCTGAATTAAAACAATGTATTGATTATTGCTTATCCATTGTTAAATAGAGATATGCAAAATTGGATAAAACAAAATTGGTTCAAAATAGTAGCAATCTTATTTTTACTAGGTGCATTTTGGGATTGGTCTTATGGCTACTATCAAATTTTAAGATGGGTTGTGTGTATTGTTGGTATTTATTCTGCATATTTAGCAAATAAAAATCATGGAAATACGTGGATTTGGATATTTGGGTCAATTGCAGTTTTATTCAACCCAATAATCCCCTTCTATCTCTTAAAAGAGACCTGGCAAATTTTAGATATTATGGCTACCATAATATTCTTTATATCTCTTTTTTATGAACACCAGAGAAAAAAATAAAAAAGATTTATTTCGATGGATTATATTGCTACCAGCAGCGTTAGTTTCTGGGTTTTTAGTGACCTTTCCTTTGCACTGGATGCTTTATTTAATCTTTACCTATAATGGAACTTTTCTAGGTTTTATTGAATTACCGCCAGAAACGTATAAATCAGTTGAATATTTACTTTCCCCATTTGTGATTGCGTTATTTTTTGTTTTAGTAGGATCTAAAATTGCTCCAACTCATAAATTTATAACAGCTATAATACTTAGCGTCTTATATATAATATTCTGCATATCATTCATTGTTCTTGGAACAATGAATGGCATAGAGATGTTTTTTGGATTAAGAAGTTTGGGACCTATTTTTGGATTACTACTTGGTTTATATATTGTCTGTCACAAATCCAAAGAAAATTTACATACTTAAAATTTCTCATGTGTTATTCAAGAGAGCTAAAATTAAAGATACAAGAATATTTTAAAAAGGAATTCGGTCAGGAAATTGATGGAAATACCGCAAATGAATATCTTGATAGTCTAGTCAGTTTATATTTGTTGATTTTAAAATAAAGAATGGCAAGAAGTGGTATATTTAATCAAAAAACTCCCGATTGAGGAGTTTTTTGAGACATACATACAAGAAAAAACATATTAGGTATTACTAACAGCTTGCATCGTTTCTGATACGCTTGGAGATGTATTTATAACCTTTATCTTATTTGAGCTATATTTTTTCTTAAGTTCTTGGAGAATCTCATCGGCGTATGATGGCGTTAGAACCTCAACGCCTTCAAAATCCAAAATAATATCTTCCTTATCCGCTGATCCATTAACGATTTGCTGAATACGCGAAGCAGCCTCTTTTGCAGCGGGTCTTCCATTGAGAACTGTATTAAATTTTAACATCTGTATAGTCATATATAATTTGTGATCATTTATATTTTACCACGAACGAGGCCAAAGTTCCTAGGATAGGAAAAACAGATTGGGGATGTTGACCATCTTTGTTAACTATAAAAAGACCACTTCCAGAATGGATTTTTACTATACCATCAAATTTATTAATTGTCCAATCTTGAATTATTCTCAATCCATCACCACGTTTCTCTCCAATTCTTCCAGTTACACCATTTAAACCAAGCTTGATTGCCTCTATATCATTTTGAGGGGGAGGATTTATAACCTTTAGTGAACCAAGAAATCCTATTCCAGGATCCGCTACAACAACTTCAATTTGTTTTTTTCTCGGATTGAGTTGGGCTAAAATGATTGCGCCTCCTATATTTGTCGGCCATGACCCTGCATTATGATCAAAAACATTATTACCCAGCTCTCCAACTAATGACGTGGCTCTGCTTTCATCGTCTATATCCATACCAAAATTTTTGAACATCATCCTGATTTTTGAAGATAATCGGGCATCAAAATCATCTCTGGATTCACAATGCAGAATCTCTAAAACATTTTGATTTTCTTTTTCATTCATCTCCTTCTCTATGAATGGCTTAAGAAAACTATCATATGCCAATTCACTAAGGAACTTATCGAGATGCATTCTTTTTAAATATGAAACCACGTCTTGATCTTTTGGTAAGATTAACTTTTTATCTTGGCTGTCTTTATATTCAATGGCCTTAAGGCAAACCAAACCAATCGTCCATGGATCACACCAACCCCAATTTTCTAAGTTTATGGTGTGATCATAAAAGATCTCTGAAAATTTTATATATATTCTTTCAAAAGTTATATCCATTTTATCCTATATAATTTTATTATATTAAATATGATATAGTTTTGTGTTAGTGATATTTGATCGCACACCTACAACTGACGTTATGCACCAACGTTCTTGCTATAGACTTTAATGTTTTTGGATAAATATGAACTTTAGTGGCCATGGTTGTAATATTTAATACGAACTTCTAATGAAAGATTAATTCTTCTAATAATTTTAGACTTCGACTATTTTATATTCAAATTTAGTATCACTTTTGTTCACCTGAATATATATTATCTTTATTTTTTGACCATATTTTACTAATCTCATCTGCATATTACGCATAAATAGTTTTAGATTATCTATTTCTCTTTTATTGTGCTGATAAAGCTTGTTATCTGCGAAATGGACATATATAACATACCCTAGTTTCGAAGCAAAATTTGTAAAATTTTTATTCGGAATAAATTTAGCCGAATCTTTCTCTATCCAATATTCAATATATTCCCTATAACTGTTACGTCTCCATTTAATTTCACATCCAATTAAAACTGGTTTTCTATTATGAATACTCCTATTCCCAATATTAATATCTTCATGCAACCGGTTCGGATCAAGAACGGCAATGTCAAAACTGCCAGCGCCGGATCCATTAGAATTTGGATGATAATATTCAGAATGTATAATTTTCAATTTCTCCCCACTATTAGAAACAAATTCCTTTCCTAGAACTTTATCCGAACTTAGGCTTGCAAATAAATAACACTTAAAATCGTCCTCGTTTATTATCGAGTATCTTTCCTTTTGAAGTTTAGAAATGGTAGCCTTTAGTGCCTTTTTAAAACTTATGGTTACTTGCTTATCATCTATCTTATACATATTTTATGCTCGCATTGTCCTAAATCCACAACCCTTGTTTTGCAACCTAATATTGATAGTCTATTATTCCACTTTTCCCTATAGATTTCCACTATAAACAACCCCCGTTATTTTTATCTATGAATTACCAAATAGCTTTAACGTAGCCGATATATCTATAATAAATTTAAAAGGAATTACTCTATAGCTTAGTAAGTGGTGATCCTATAGAATTTCTGTATTACAAAATACCAGTTCTATTTGACTGGTATTTTTATTTTGAAACTAAATCATTAATATTATCCCTTCTATAACAAGTAATTATTTAATCTTCTTTCTTCTTTCAAAATAAGAAGGGATTAAGTAGATGGCTAAAACAATCGCAAATAAGATAATTATCCCGATTATGTTATTTCCAGTTCCAAGAGTTATAAAGCTACTTATCGTAGCAAGAAATGGATTCGGACCTTCGCTAGCAGTAACTTCAATAACTTCAGTTGATTGTTGAGCTATCTCTGGAGTTACCGGCTCTGTTTTCGGTTCTTCTATCGGTTTTGATAAAGGTTCTGATTTTGGTGTCGGGATAGATATTGGAGTTGGTGTTACTGTTAAAATAGGATTGATAGTGTAATTTCCAACTGTTGACACTGAACCAAGCGAAATACCCTCCCCTATTATATCAACACCTGTAAATCCAACAGAAGATGCTCCTGTTGCAGTCCCCTTAATAGATGCAGTAAATAAAGTTTTATCTACTATTGTGCAACTTGGTATACCAATCAAAAAATGAGGATTCGAACATGTGGGAGAGGTTTGTGGCGTGACATCACCTGATAATGTCATATTTTGACAGGACAAATTATTCAAAATCAAAGTCCCCTCAACTGCACAAACTTTGTTTCCAGAAGTTCTGATTCCAATAGAAACATCAAAAACATCACCAATACTCTTTGTTAAGTTAATAGGAGAAACATACAAGGAAGACTCGGCAGCGTTTACTATTCCAGAAAAACCAGTAATCAAGAAGATAGAAACCGATAATATAATTTTTGCTTTTTTCATATTCTTATTTTTAATTTTATTTTTATATTCCCCATTTTGACATTAGTAAAGCAAAATCATATTTATCAACTTTCCCATCGTTGTTTAAGTCAGAATTACTAGTTCCTGTTTTACCCCAGTTGGCCATCATCAAAGAAAAATCATATTTATCAATTTTATTATCTCCATTAATATCGCCCAATTTAGCCGTTGGTAATGTAGTCGGTGATGTCCCGCCACCACCACCGCCTCCACCTCCTCCACCGCCACCACTCCCACCAGAAGAGCTAACAGCAATACACATATTGCCACTTTGGGTAAATCCATTATTACAACTAGCAACAGAACACTCTCCCCATCCTGTTTCTGTCCATATTTCATTCCCTGTTCCGTTGTTTACATTGCATGACCTTATAGTTATAAACCCCAGATCATTATTTATCGTTTTTCCAGATTCAAAACCACCAGTATATTTTATTTCAGTTCCTCCGGTAAATGGATCCGATGCTCCAGGAAAAAGATATTTAAACAAAATATCTCCATCGCAATTTGCTACTAATAATTTTATTTTAGTTGATTCAGCATATCCGTAGAATCCATCCTCTAACATAGTTATCTCGCCGATTAAAACGCTTTCGCAAAAAGCTTTTATTTTAGTTCCGCTTGGCAAAGCTTGACCATTCAAAGTTGCTGTTCCCCAAAAAGCCATTGGAAAATCTGGAAATGATTCGGCGCTAACTACAGCACCAGAAAAACTAATACCGAGAATAAAGAGAATAAAAATTATTATTGTTTTAGTAAAATTGGTCATAGAATTTATAAACTCAATGTTTTCTTCACATTAGAAAGTGAGCTGGCTGGAGCATTAACGTAGAATCCGTTAGCCCAATCAGCAGTAGCTTCTGCGTGAATGTCGGCTGAAGAATCAGACCAAGCAAAGTTGGAAACAACACCAGCAGAAACGTTCTGGGTGTGTCCAGCAGCAACAACAAATGTTGGCTCTGTAGCATCGTCGGCAGAACTGTCGTTGATATCAAGATACAAAACTGTATCTCCAGCTGTTTTGAAGGCATAAGGAGCTAGATCCATAAGATCAAGTCCGGTATATACCTCAGCAGCGAGGGTAACTGTTGGCTCTCCGGCAGCATCAGCTTGGTCGCAGTTAAGATCGAAAACAAAGTTGTTTTCATCTCCAGCATCAACAACCAAGAGACAAGATCCGGTCAGTCTACGAACAGTGGTGCTTACCAATTCCCCAATTCCTGTGTAGGCCTCGTTATCAATTTGAGCATCGTCAATAATAGCATCAGTCGCATCTTCGGCACCATTTCCATTAAAGTCAAAGAAGATTGTGTCTTCAGCGCCATTGCCATCAAAAGCACTATCGGTTGATTGATAGTAAATTTGGATATTCCTGTATGATCCTAAAGCAGAGCTGTTTTTAAAACTAGTGTTGTCGTTTCTCATTGAAACGGTTATGGATTCTCCAGTTCCGGCTCCGGCAACAGATGATCTCAAAGAGAATGTCTTGGATGAACCAGATGAGATTGTTTTCTCATTGGTAAATGTTACTGAAACAACAGCTGCTCCACCATCGGTAACACCAATGTCACCGGCGGTTGAATCAATGTCTTGTTCCAGATCCAAAGCTTCGTTGGCATCAAAGTCACCAACAGCTCTTATAGCCACCTGAGAAGTAATATCAGTTCCTCCTTCAAAGAATTTGAAGTCAGAGGATGTGAATGTTCCTGTCTCAGAGTAGTTGAAGAGGAATCTCTTTAGAGCTACGTCATCAGAACCAGTGGCTGAAATTGTGTACTCAAGCAAGGTGTCATCACCATTGCTCAAGCTTCCAGCTGTGGCCGCAGAGACAACAGTTGGCTTTGACTTTCTGACAATAGTATCGCTTCCGGCGATAAATGTTGTGTCAAGGTCTCCGTCAACGTTAGCAACGTTATCGGCATACGTTAAGTTAGCGATAACTGGAGCTGTGTTGTTGGTAGCTGCGTCAGCTTCCTGAAGA